>NZ_JADDIX010000031.1:42122-78237 GCF_015070855.1 Pseudomonas lopnurensis | reverse complement strand
CGGCCCGCTCCTACGGACGTTCAGAACACCTCGACACTTCGAGCAACACGCAATGGGGACAGAGCCTTTTGTTTTAAGGCTCGCTACAATTATTCCGTCACCGGTGCGCGATCGCTGAAAAATGCTGGCGAGTCCTGGCGTTTTGCTGCAGCCTGTTGCGCCATCGGTTCGTCGTTAACAGGAGTACTTCATGCGCAATCTTCTACTCACTGCCGTTTTCGCTGCAGCGAGCCTGTTCGGCTGGGTGGCCCAGGCGGCGGAGTTCCAGGCCGGCAAGGAATATGTCGAGCTGAGCAGTCCGGTGCCGGTCGCCGATTCGGGCAAGGTCGAGGTGGTCGAGCTGTTCTGGTACGGTTGCCCGCATTGCTACCAGTTCGAGCCGATCATCAATCCGTGGGCCAAGCAGTTGCCCGACGACGTGGCATTCAAGCGCATCCCGGCGATGTTCGGCGGCCTGTGGAACGCCCACGGCCAGTTGTTCATCACCCTGGAATCCATGGGCGTCGAGCCGCAGGTGCATGACGCGGTATTCGCCGCCTACCACCAGGAGCGCAAGAAGCTCGCCACGCCCGAGGAGATGGCCGATTTCCTCGTCGGACAGGGCATCGACAAGCAGGCGTTTCTCAAGACCTACAACTCTTTCGGCGTACGCAGCCGGGTGGAGCAGGCCAAGAAGCTCGGCATGGCGTACCAGATCACCGGCGTGCCGGTCATGATCGTCAACGGCAAGTACCGCTTCGACCTCGGCTCGGCCGGCGGCCCCGAACGTGCGCTGGAAGTCGCCGACTTCCTCATCGAAAAAGAACGCTCAGCGCGGTAAGCGACGATGCTGCGCCGCTGGAGCGCACCGCGCCTCGCCGGACCGGGCAAGGCGCGGATCAACCCGCACTGTCTGGCCAGCAGCGGCCTACCGGCCGACGGGCGCCTGCGGCTGCTCAGCTTCAACATCCAGGTCGGCATCAGCACCGAGCGCTATCACCATTACCTGACCCGCAGCTGGCAGCACCTGCTGCCACATCCCGGCCGCGCCGGCAATCTGCAGCGCATCGGCGAACTGCTCGGCAACTACGATCTGGTCGCCCTGCAGGAAGTCGATGGCGGCAGCATGCGCTCCGGCTATGTCAATCAGGTCGAGCATCTGGCCCAGCTCGGCGCATTCCCCTACTGGTACCAGCAGCTCAACCGCAATCTCGGACGCTTCGCCCAGCACAGCAACGGCGTGCTCAGCCGGCTCGAGCCGCAGGACCTGGAGGACCACCCACTGCCCGGGCCGTCCGGGCGCGGCGCCATCCTGCTGCGTTTCGGCGAGGGGCCGGATGCGCTGGTGGTGGTGATGATGCATCTGGCGCTGGGCGGCGGTACACGCACGCGCCAGCTGGCCTACATCCGCGAACTGATCGGCGGCTACCGCCATCAGGTGCTGATGGGTGACATGAACACCCATGCCAACGACCTGCTGGAGAATTCCCCTCTGCGCGACCTGGGTCTGCTCGCGCCGCAGGTCGAGGCGACCTTTCCCAGCTGGCGGCCGCAGCGCTGCCTGGACCATATCCTGCTGAGCCCGAGCCTGGCCCTGGAGCGCGTCGACGTGCTGGCGCAGCCGATTTCCGATCACCTGCCGGTGGCGGTGGAGATTCGTCTGCCCGATGCGCTGCAGGGCGATGCGTTGCCGGTGCCCACGGGCGAGCCGATATGAACGACGAAGCCCAGCGCTGGCGGGAAAAATACCTGCAGCTCGTCGAGCAGCAGGAACAGCTGGAGGCCCGCTGGGAACAGCGCGTCGACCTGCTGCGGCGCAGCCTGGTGCGCAGCAGCATCGCCGTCGAAGGCGCCGATGCGGCGGTCGAGCGCTGCCTGCAGGAGATGCGTGAAATCCTCCGCGACGGCGATCTGGATGACGGCCTGAGCAACCTGGTGCCGCGCCTGGAAAAGGCCGTGCTGGACTCCGAGCGCAACCGGCAGGAACGGGCCGTGCAGCTCGCCGAGGCGCTGCACCGGCTGGTCGCCCACCTGCAGGCGCTGCCGTTGCCGGCCGAGTTGCGCAAGCCGCTCAAGCGCTTCGCCCGACAGCTCGACCAGCGCGCGGCTCAGCTGTGCGAAATTCCCGCGCTGTTGAGCGAACTGAGCGTGTTGCAGGAGCAGGCCCTGAGCCTGCAGATCGATTCGGCTGTGCAGCGGGGCGGTTTGCTACGGCGTCTGTTCGGCGGCCGTGGCGAGCCTCTGGCGGAGCCCGCCGTGGCCGAGCCTGCCGCCTTGGCGCTGGCCGCTGCGGGCGAATGCGCCGTCGTCGCCGAGTCGCCGGCGGCTGTCCCGCTGGAGCCAATGCCGGATGCCGGCGAGGCCGGTCCCGTCCTCGAGTCCGTCGATCCGCCGCTGCTTGCGCCGCTGCCTGTCGACCCGCCGGAGCAGGACGAGGAGGTTGTCGGTAGCGAGGCGCCGCAGGAGACCGTGAATGATGCCGAGCATGCCCTGCCGGTATCGCCGGAGCCCGCCTACAGCGTGGTTGCCGAGCGTGTCGAGGCCACGCTCAACGGGTTGCTCGATGGCATGCATCTGCCGGAGCAGTACCAGCCACAGTTGCAGACGCTGCGTGAGCGTATCCAGCGTGGCCTGAACTGGTACGAACTGGTGCCGGTACTGGACGACCTCGCCGTGCTGATGATCGCGGTCAGCGATCTGGGCCAGCGCGAGTTCGAGAACTACCTGCGGACCCTGAACGAGCGCCTGGCGGCCATGCAGGACAATCTGCTCGCTGCCCACGAAGGCCATGCCCAGAACCGCGAGGCCGCGCAGGCGCTGGATGCCGAGTTGCGCGAGCAGGTCGGCGGGCTGCAGAGCAGCATGCGCCAGGCGACCGATCTGCCGAGCCTCAAGCAGGTGGTGCAGGCGCGTCTGGACGGCCTGCTGGATACGGTGGACAGCTATGAGCGCCAGCGCAGCGAGCACGAACGCACCCTCGGCGAGCGTCTGCAGCAGCTGGTTGGCCGCGTCGGCAGCCTGGAGCAGGCCGCGCGCAGCCTGCGCGGGAATCTGGAAGAGCAGCGGCAGAAGGCGCTGCAAGACACCCTGACCGGATTGCCCAACCGCGCCGCCTGGAACGAACGGCTCGATCTGGAATTCGCGCGCTGGCAGCGCCACGGCGGCGATCTGCTGCTGGCGGTGCTGGACGTCGATCATTTCAAGCGGGTCAACGACGGTTATGGCCACCTGGCCGGCGACCGGGTGCTGAAGATCATCGGCGGCGAGTTGCGCAAGCGCCTGCGCAAGACCGATTTCATCGCCCGTTTCGGCGGCGAGGAGTTCGTCCTGCTGTTGCCCGGCACGACCGCCGAGGCCGGGCAACAACTGCTCGAGGTGCTGCGCCAGTCGATCGAGGCCTGCCCGTTCCACTTCAAGGGCGAGCGGGTACAGGTCACGCTGTCGGCCGGACTCAGCGCCTTCGCCGTCGGCGATACGCCGGAGCGCGCCTTCGAACGCGCCGACCATGCGCTCTACCGGGCCAAGGATGTCGGGCGCAATCGCATCGCGACGGCCTGACCGCCTGCTCGCAGCAAACGGTTGCGCTCGTGGGATGTAACCCGCCCGGCTGAACCCGGAGGGCACCTGCGAAATCCTTCTCGCGGCCATGCGGTTCGCGATGAAACGGGAACAGGCACTGGAATTCGACGGGTATAATCGCCGGTCTGCCCGCAGTCACGCTGGCGCCAGCCCGACGTCCGGTAGCGCGCCGCACGATCCACCCATCTGCGTCATTTCGCCGTCGACACAGAGGTTGCCCCGATGAAAACCGTAACTCTCGCCCTGATGATCCTGTTGCTGGCCGGCTGCGCCGCCGGTTCGCGGATCGATACCAGCCATCCCTCCGCCGGTCACGACAGCCGCGTCCAGTTCATCGTGCTGCATTACACCTCGAGCGATCTGCGGCGCTCGCTGGAGCTGCTCACCCAGCGCGAAGTGAGCAGCCACTATCTGATCGGCGAGTCGCCGGCGACCATCTACCGCCTGGTGGACGAGGATCGCCGTGCCTGGCATGCCGGCGAGAGTCAATGGAACGGGCGAACCTGGCTGAACTCCAGTTCCATCGGCATCGAGCTGGTCAACCGCGGCTATGTCGAAAGCGCTGACGGGCGGCGGCTCTGGTATCCCTATTCCGAGCAGCAGATCGATGCGCTGGTGGTGCTGCTCAAGGACATCATGGCGCGCCATGGCCTCAAGCCCGGGGCGATCATCGGGCACAGCGACATCGCCCCGCAGCGCAAGGTCGATCCCGGTCCGCTGTTTCCCTGGAAGCGTCTCGCCGATGCCGGCCTGGTGCCCTGGCCGGCCGCCGATGCGCTGGCCGCGCAGCGGGCGCACTACGCAGCCACCGGCGTGCCGGCGATCGACTGGTTCCAGCAGGCGCTGGCGCAGCAGGGCTACCAGGTGCCGCGCCATGGGCATCTGGACCCGGAGACGCGCAACGTGATCGCCGCATTCCAGATGAAATACCGGCCGGCTCGCTTCGACGGCNGAGCCGGATGCCGAGACTGCCGCGCTGCTGCAGGTACTCAACGAGGGTCGCTAGGCAACTACGCGGTTCGCAGGGCGCCACGTAGGTTGGGTTGAGGAGCGTAGCGACGAAGCCCAACATGACACACCGACGTCAAGCCATATGCGGCTGCGAGAAGACAATGGCGCAGCCGGTGTGTTGCCCGATGCACCGTATGTTGGGCTTCGCAGGCTCAACCCAACCTACCATCACTGCGAGCCGTGGGGTTGGCGAGGGCTCACCGATCAGATCGGTAGCGCGACGTAGAAGATGGTGCCATGGCCGATGCGCGAGTGCACGCCGATGCGGCCGCCATGCAGCTGCGCGATTTCCTTGCACAGGGCAAGGCCGAGCCCGGCGCCGCCACGGCGGCGGCCGATCTGCACGAACGGCTCGAAGATGCGCGCCTGCTGGCTGTAGGGAATGCCTTCGCCATTGTCCTCGACGCTGAGGATCATCCGCTCGCCATGGTGCCGCGCCAGCAGGCGGACCTCGCCGCCCTTGGGCGTATGCCGCAGCGCATTACTCAGCAGGTTGTCCAGCACCCGCTCGATCTGCTGGCGGTCCAGCAGCAAGGTCGGCAGCGGCAGTTGCAGTTCCAGCTTCAACTGCACGTCCTGCTCGGCCGCGGCGACCTCGAAGCGCTGGCTGGCCTCCTCGAGTAGTTTGGGAATGTCGCACTGCTCCAGTTCCAGCTTCTGCTGGCCGCTCTGGTAGCGGGAGAAATTCAGCAGGTCGTTGATCAGCCGGACCAGGCGCTGCATCTCCTCGTGCACGGTGTCGAACAGGTCGGATTCGCGGCTGCCCGGTGGATAGTGCATGCGCTCGCGCAGCAGGCTGAAGGCCATCTGCATGCCGGTGACCGGGGTGCGCAGTTCGTGGGAGGCGCGCAGCACGAATTCGTTGCGCACGCGCTCGAAGGTGCGCTGATCGGTTACGTCGTGCAGCACCATCACCGCACCGCTGATGCTGCCGTCGAGATGGCTGACCGGGCTGATACGCCAGGCCAGCAGGCGGCGTTCGCCGTCGGCCTCGATGATCAGGTCCTGCGGCGGATCGGACAAGGGTTTGTCATCCAGCACCTGGCGCGCGGCATTGTCCAGCTCGGGATCGTCGAGCGCCTCGCCCAGGGTCGAGCCCAGGTGTTCGGTTTCCCAGGCCAACTGCCGCTGCGCCACCGGGTTGGCGTGTTCCAGGCGACCCTCGCGGTCGATGATCAGCAGGCCATCGTCGATGCTGTCGAGCAGCGCCTGCAGGCGCTGCTGGCCGTTGACCAGCGCTTCCACGTTGGTCTGCTTGAACTGATGCAGGGCCTGCGCCATCAGGCCGAAGCGGCGGCTCAACGAGGAGAGTTCGGCGATCGGCGGGCGCGGCAGCTCGATGTTGAAGTCGCCGCGGCCGATCTGGTCCGCCGCGGCGGACAAGCGTTCGATCGGCTCGCCGAAGCGCCGGGCGAAGCTGTGCGCGGTGATGAAGCCGATCAGCAGCACGGCGATGGCGGTCAGCCCGAGCAGACCGGCGAGCAGCGCGGCGCGGTCGCGGCTGCGCAGCTCGGTATCGCGGATCTTGTCGTATGAGCTGCGTTGCATGTCGGCCATCAGGCCGCGCACCCGATTGAAGGACTGGCTCAGCGCGTTGTCTTCCAGCAGCGTCCAGTTCAGGTGGCTCGAGGCGTTCAGTTCCTCGAGGAAGTCGGCATAGGCGCTGGCGATCTCCTGGAATGCCTGGTGGTCGCCGTCGTCGGTGGCCTCGGCGATGCCACGCTCGAGGGTCTGCTGGAACGCCTGGCGCACCGGAGCCAGCGCTTCGTCGTTGCGCTGCTCGCTGAGCAGGACGATCAGATGGTTGCCCAGCGCCTGGCGCAGCTGCTGATTGATTTCGATGATGGCGAAATTGTTGCGGATCAGCTGTTCCTGGCTCTTGGCCATTTGCATCACGCTGACCAGCGCCAGCAGCAGGCCGAGCAGGGCCACCGTCATCAGCGCCGAGAAACCCAGGAACAGCCGGGTTCTCAGCTTCATCTGGAGTTTCATAAGCCGTACTGCTTACGTTTTCGATAGAGGGTCGAGGCGTCGATGCCGAGGATGCGTGCGGCCTGTTCGAGGGTATCGCTGGTGCTGAGCACGCCGGCGATGTGGGCCTTCTCCAGCGCCTCCAGGCTCATCGGCTCGCCCACCCGTGGCGCGTTGCTGGAGGTCTGCTCGCCGAGGCCAAGATGACTGACCTCGATCATCTGCTGCGGGCAGATGATGCTCGCGCGCTCCACCACGTTGCGCAGTTCGCGCACGTTGCCCGTCCAGCGATAGGCCTTCAGTGCGGCGATCGCGGTGTCGCTGAAGCCGCGGGCCGGGCGTCCGTAATTCTTCACGAAGGAAGCCAGGAAGCGTTCGGCGAGCGCCAGTACGTCCTCGGGGCGCTCGCGCATCGGTGGCAGGTTGAGGGTGATGACGTTGAGGCGGTAGAGCAGGTCCTCGCGGAACTTGCCCTCGCGGACCATCTCCTCGAGGTTGAGGTTGGTCGCGGCGAGGATGCGCACGTCGGCGCGGCGGGTCACCGGATCGCCGACGCGTTCGTATTCCTTGTCCTGGATGAAGCGCAGCAGCTTGGGTTGCAATGCCAGCGGGAAGTCGCCGATCTCGTCGAGGAACAGCGTGCCGCCGTCGGCCTGGTTGACCCGGCCGAGGGTGCTCTCGGTGGCGCCGGTGAAGGCGCCGCGGTTGTGGCCGAACAGCTCGCTTTCCATCAGGTCGGCCGACAGCGATGGGCAGTTGATGGTGACGAAGGCCTTCTTCGAGCGCCGGCTCCAGGTGTGGATGGCCCGCGCCAGTTCGCCCTTGCCGGTGCCGGATTCGCCGAGGATGAGGATGTTGGCATCGGTGTCGGCCACCTGGCGGGCGGTTTCCAGCACCGCCATCATCGCCGGGCTGTGCGAGCCGAGGGCATCGCTGCGCTGCTGCATCTCGCCTTCCAGCGCCTCCAGGCGCGCGGCCATCTGCCGGACTTCCAGCTGCTTGGCGGCGGACAGGCGCAGTTGCTCGGGGCTGCACGGTTTGAGCAGGTAGTCGGCGGCGCCGGCCTGCATGGCATCCACCGCGGTATCCACCGCCGAATGCGCGGTGACGATCACCACCCGCATCCAGGGCGCCAGCATGCGCATCTGCTGCAGCACGTCGAGGCCGTTGTCCTCGCCCAGGCGCAGGTCGAGGAAGCACAGGTCGAATACCTGGCGCTGCAGGATCGCTTCGGCCTGCGCCGCGCTGGCGGCGGTCATCACCGTATAGCCGCGGTCCTCCAGGCAATAGCGGAAAGTGCGCAGGATCGCCGCTTCGTCATCCACCAGAAGGATGCGTCCGCCGTTGTCCGTCGTTTGGTCCATGGAAGCTCCCATCAGCTAAGGCGAAGTCAGTTGCGCTGGCAAAAACTTCTGAGTGTGGCGTCGCCTCGCGCCCGGCCGTTG
The DNA here is from genome assembly GCF_015070855.1 of Pseudomonas lopnurensis. Lineage (GTDB taxonomy): Bacteria > Pseudomonadota > Gammaproteobacteria > Pseudomonadales > Pseudomonadaceae > Stutzerimonas > Stutzerimonas lopnurensis. The sequence goes on along the minus strand of NZ_JADDIX010000031.1, from coordinate 70,252 downwards.
CTCCGTTGCGCTGTTGGCGAGTGTTTTAGTCTATGAAAAGTCTTGCAAGTTGCACGGTGGGGAAAAGCCTTTCCTGCATGCTGCACACCCGGCCGCGCGGCTGCGGCGCGCAAGTGCCTGATTTTGCGTGGCGTGCGGCTGCGACCGCACTGGCACGGGGCTTGCGATCCCTTGTTATCCGGCGCGCTCATCGCCGCAGGTGGGGCGCCAGTCGCAAACCAGCCGTGCAGGAGGACTCATGAACCAAGCCATCAATCAGCTCAACGAGCTCATCGAGGTTACTCGCGATGGCCAGCGTTTCTACCAGCATGCCGCCGAGGAAGTAAAGGACGTCGAGCTGCAGCATCTGTTCCGCGACATGGCCCAGGCCAAGACCCAGGTAATCCAGGCGCTGGCGGTCAAGGTCGCGGCCAGCGACGAGCAGCCGGCCCAGGGCGGCACGCTGCTCGGCCGCATGCACGAACTGTACGCCGATACCCGCGCGCATGTCGGCAATCACGATACCACCTACGTCGATCAACTGGAGCAGACCGAAGAGCGCATCCTCCAGGCGTTCGAAGACGCTCTGCCGGATGCCGAGCCCGATGTGCGGGCCATGCTGGCCATCGAGCTGCCGAAGCTTCGCGCCTGCCATGAGCGCATGCGCCAGGTGAAGCGGAGTCGGCACTGAGCGTTCGTGCAAAACGCCCGAAGCGAAAGGGCAGCTCGTGCAAATTAAGTGGCGAAGCGAGTCGAAGGTATCGATTAACTTATTGAAAATAAAGGAAATATTTCTCAGTTATTGCCTGGCACGAGGCCTGCAACGAACCCATCGACAAGTTCGCCATGCTTAGAAGGAGTTGAGGATGAATCGCCAAGCCCGCTTTTCATTGGCCAGCAAGGGTTTCCTCTCTGCTGCGGTGGTCATGCTGATCATGGGGGCCGAACGGCCGATGTCGCAACCGCTCAGCCAGGCGCAACAGAATTCCGCGGAACGAATCGGGCTGTATGACGCTCAACCAGTAGAGCTCACGCGGACCGGGCAACAACCGCGAGCAACCGATTACTACCGGGCGCAGGTCGAACAGCGTTGGGTGTTCTGAGCAGCGAAGGGGATGTGTGAGCGAACCAGCAGGGAGGCGCAACAAATTCGATGCCGATCAGGCTGTTCTGATCCGCTGAGAACCGTTCCTGAACCGAGAGGAGTAACACCATGCTGAGTTGGGCCATTACCTTCCTGATCATCGCCATCATCGCCGCGGTACTGGGCTTCGGTGGTATCGCTGGGACCGCCACGGGTATCGCCAAGATCCTGTTCGTGGTCTTCCTGGTGCTGTTCGTGGCATCGCTGATCTTCGGCCGTGGACGTGGGCCGCGAATCTGATGCGATCGATAGCCGCCCGTGAAGGGCGGCTGCACTGCGAGGAGCTTCAGGGGCATGGGATGCCAGATTTCAGGATCGTGTTCGCGCCTTGCCGAAGATGATCCCGAGTCGCGCAGCGTTCTCAGGATCGCCTGCGCGCTCAGCTTCCCCGCAACGGGGTGAACCAGGGGGTCGGGTTGCTTTGCCTGGCGAAGCGACCTAGGGGTACAGGGAGTGCCTCCAACAGTGGGCCGGGTTCGGCAGTACTGCTGCCGGAGGTGGACATCGTTGCCATCTCCGGCGAGCAGCATCGATCGCGCGCCGATCGGGCGCAGCCGAGGCCCTGTGCTGTACCGTGTCCGTTGAGCTTGGATCCTGCGCTTCGACATCGCCTGGCTGGCGACCGGTTCCGGACCCCGGTGGCCCCCCTCTCCCATCCTATTCATCCAACTGGCTGCGCGGGTGACCGGCATGCGCCCGCACCGCTATCATCGCGGCCAGCTTTGATGGGAGAACGACATGCTCAACGGCCTCTGGCTGGGCTTTTTTCTGGTGGCTGCGGTGGCCGCGCTGGGGCGCTGGCTGATCGGCGGCGACCCCGCAGTGTTCGCCGCGCTGGTGGAAAGCCTGTTCGCCATGGCCAGGCTGGCCGTGGAAGTGATGATCGTGCTGTTCGGTACGCTGACGCTGTGGCTGGGCTTTCTGCGCATCGCCGAAAAGGCGGGGCTGATCGAATGGTTGGCGCGCCTGCTCGGCCCGCTGTTCCGCCGCCTGATGCCGGAGGTGCCGGCGGGCCACCCGGCGCTGGGGCTGATCACGCTCAACTTCGCCGCCAATGGCCTTGGCCTGGACAATGCCGCCACCCCCATCGGCCTGAAGGCCATGCGCGCCTTGCAGGAACTCAACCCGCTACCGACGGTGGCGAGCAACGCGCAGATTCTCTTTCTGGTGCTCAACACCTCCTCGCTGACGCTGCTGCCGGTGTCGATCTTCATGTACCGCGTGCAGCAGGGCGCCGATGACCCGACGCTGGTATTCCTGCCGATCCTGCTGGCCACCAGCGCCTCGTCGCTGGCCGGATTGCTGGCGGTCGCGCTGGTGCAGCGCCTGCGCCTGTGGGACCCGGTGGTGCTGGCCTATTTCGTGCCCGGCGCTCTGCTGCTGGGTGGCTTCATGGCATTGCTGGCCGGGCTGTCGGCCACGGCGCTGGCCTCGCTGTCGTCACTGCTGGGAAACCTGACCCTGTTCGGCCTGATCATCGCGTTCCTGCTCGTCGGCGCCTTGCGCAAGGTGGCGGTGTACGAGGCCTTCGTCGAAGGCGCGAAGGAAGGCTTCGACGTGGCGAAAAACCTGCTGCCCTATCTGATCGCCATGCTGGTGGCGGTCGGCGCGCTGCGCGCTTCCGGGGCGCTGGAGTTCGGCCTCGACGGTATCCGCTGGCTGGTCGAGGCGCTGGGCTGGGACACCCGCTTCGTCGATGCCCTGCCCACTGCGCTGGTCAAGCCGTTCTCCGGCAGCGCGGCGCGGGCGATGCTGATCGAGACCATGCAGAACCACGGCGTCGACAGCTTCCCGGCGCTGGTCGCGGCGACGGTGCAGGGCAGTACCGAGACGACCTTCTACGTATTGGCGGTGTATTTCGGCGCGGTCGGTATCCAGCGTGCACGGCATGCGGTGGGCTGCGCGTTGCTGGCGGACCTGGCCGGTATCGTGGCGGCGATCGGGGTGTGCTACTGGTTCTTTGGGTGAAGGGCGGGTTGGTTGCTGGTTATCAGCGCACTCGGTAATCGGTTTAGCACCGAATCGAACAGCACCCTCAAATCCCGCCGCGCAGCGACTCAAGGCACGGTCCGCTGCCAGAGCCGGAACAGCGGCTCGGCGAGAAACATCACCAGGAACAGCCTCAGCACCTGCAATGCGGTGACCAGCGCCACCGACAGCTGCAGCGCTTCGGCCGTCAGGCACAGCTCGGTGATGCCGCCGGGCATCATCCCCAGCATCAGCGAGGTTTCGTCCAGCGTCGCCAGCCAGCCCAGCGCTTCGGCCAGGCCGGCGGCGGCGAGCATCGCCAGCAGGGTGAAGGCCAGGATGCGCAGCAGGAACGCCGGGGCGCTGCGAAAGAACGCCCGGTCGAAATGGCAGGCCAGCGAGCAACCGATCAGCCACTGGCCGAGCGCGCCGGCCCAGCCGGGCAGGCCCAGGTGCAGGTCGAAGGCGACGCTGCCCACCGCGCAGGCGGTCAGCGGGCCGAGCATCCAGGGATTGGGCTGGCGCAGGCGTTGCCAGAGCAGTGCCAGCAGGCCGCCAGCGGCCAGCAACGCCAGCAGCCACGGCCAGCTCACCGGTGCCGCCGGTGGTGGCGGCATCGGCGGCAGGCGCCAGGTGAACAGCGCCGGCACGATCAGCACCACCAGCAGCAACCGCAGGCTGTGCGCCGCGGCGACCCGCGCCGGCTCGGCGTCGTGCCGGCTGGCCAGGTTGACCATCTCGCTGGCGCCACCGGGCATGCTGGCGAAGAACGCCGTGGCGCGGTCACTGCCGCTACGCAGCAGGATGACGATGCCGATCCCACCGAGCAGCAGGGTGATCAGCGCACCGGCGAGGATGACGCCGAAGTGGCTGAGCACCTCGACCATCACCTCGCCGGTGAAATGCAGGCCGATGGCGCTGGCGACGATCCACTGCCCGACCTGGCGGCCGCGCGGTACTTCGGTCACCAGCCAGCCGCTGCAGCGCACCGCGATCACCGCCAGCAGCGAGCCGATCATCCAGGGTAGCGGCCAGTCGGCCAGGCCAGCCAGCCAGCCGCCGGCGGCGCCGACCAGCGGGGTCGGCCACCAGCTCGGCAGGCGGCGTGCGGTAGGGGCTGCGGTCACTGCTTTTCCTTAGGCTATGTCTGCGTTAGGTGTTGGGGTTGCAAGGCCCAGAGGGTGTTGGGCTTCAGTCCACCAGTGGCTGTCAGCGTGGACTAAAGCCCACCCTACCAGGCCGCGTTAGGTGCCGGGGGTGGCGTAGGGTGGGCTTCAGCCCACCAGCGGCGGTAGAACCCACCCTACAAGGCCGTTCTTCAGACGCTCACCGGTTGCGCCAGCCGCTGGCGGCGGGCCCGCCAGGCGCGCCAGATCGGCAGGGCGATCATCGCTGCGATCAGCGTCCAGACGCCCCAGGTGATCGGGCTGGCGAAGAGGATGCCCAGCTCGCCGTTGGAGATCGACAGCGCGCGACGCAGGTTCTGCTCCATCAGCCCGCCGAGGATGAAGCCGAGCAGGATAGCCGAGAGCGGGAAGTCCATCTTGCGCAGGATGTAGCCGACGATGCCGATGGCGATCATCAGGAACAGGTCGAAGGTGGTGGCGTGCACCGCGTAGACGCCGATCGAGGTGATGATGGCGATGGCCGGCACCAGCGCCCAGTAGGGCACGGCGAGGATCTTGGTGAAGATCTTGATCATCGGCACGTTCATCAGGATCAGCATCAGGTTGGCGACGAACAGCGAGGCGATCAGGCCCCAGACGATCTCCGGCTGGTTCTGGAACAGCAGCGGGCCGGGGGTGATGTTGTACAGCGTCAGCGCGCCGAGCATCACCGCGGTGGTGCCCGAGCCGGGCACGCCGAGCGTCAGCATCGGCACCATGGAGCCGCAGGCCGAGGCGCTGTTGGCGGTTTCCGGGGCGGCCAGGCCGCGCAGGTCGCCATCGCCGAATTTGTTGTCCTTGTGCGCCAGGCGCTTCTCGCTCATGTAGGCCACCGCGCTGGCCAGCGTGGCACCCGCGCCGGGAAGGATGCCGAGGACGAAGCCGACCGCGCCGCTGCGCAGGTTGGTGGCCAGTACCGAGGCGCCTTCCTTGAGGCTGAACAGCATGCGGCCCTTGGCTTCGATGGCCTTCTGGCCGTGATGGGTACGCTCGAGCAGTACCAGGATTTCACTGACGGAGAACAACCCGAGCACCAGCACCACGAACTGGATGCCGTCGGCCAGGCCGAGGCTGCCGAAGGTGAAGCGGTAGACGCCGCTGTTCGAGTCGATGCCGACGCAGGAGAGGAACAGGCCGATGCAGGCGGCGATGGCGGTCTTCATCGGTTTGTTCCCCGCCATGCCGGCCAGGCAGACGATGGCGAACACCATCAGCACGAAATATTCCGCCGGGCCGAAGGCCACCGCCCATTTCGCCAGCAGCGGGGCGAAGATCACCACGCCGCACGTGGCCATCAGGCCGCCGACGAAGGAGCTCCAGGCAGAAATGGACAGGGCGATGCCGCCCTTGCCCTGACGCGCCAGCGGGTAACCGTCGAGGGTGGTCATCACCGCCGAGGCTTCGCCGGGGATGTTCAGCAGGATCGAAGAGATCCGTCCGCCGTATTCGCAGCCCAGGTATACCGCGGCGAGCAGGATCAGCGCGCTCTCCGGCGGCAGGCCGAGGGCGAAGGCGATGGGGATCAGCAGCGCCACGCCATTGATCGGGCCCAGGCCCGGCAGCAGGCCGACGACGGTGCCGATCAGGGTGCCGCACAGGGCGGTGAACAGGTTGTAGGGGCTCAGGGCGACGCCGAAGCCCTGGCCCAGGTAGCTCAAGGTTTCCATGGTTCAGTTCTCCAGGGCGGACAGGATGCCCAGCGGCAGGGGTACGTCGAGGGCTTTGTCGAACAGCAGGTACAGGCCGACGGCCAGCATCAGGCCGGAGGCCGCGCTTGCCAGCCAGGTGCCTCCGTACAGGCGCGCCATGGCAACGCCGAAGAGGATGCTGGCCGCAATGAAGCCCAAGCGTTCGAACAGCGCGGCATAGACCATCAATATCACCACGCAGCCGATCACCTTGCGCAGTACGTGGCGGTCCATGGGCGGCTCATCCGCATGCGCGGTGGCGCTGGCCGGTTTGGCGAGCAGGTAGATCGCACCCAGGCCCATCAATACCAGCAGCAGCAGCGGGTAGGCGCGCGGTCCCACCGGTTCGTAGGAAAAGGGCGCGTGATAGCCCCAGGCGACGATGCCCAGGCCCGCGCAAGCAAGCAGTAGCACCAGACCGAATAGGCGTTGATACATGGAGAGTTCCTCGTGGTGTGTGGCTTTCCCGGGGCAGCGCCCTTCCGGGAGCCAGGTGCTCCAGGCGGTAGTCGTTGCGGATCTCGGCCGATGGGTTGCCAGCGCTTCCCTGCGCTGGCTCACGTGGGCCGGTTTACTGGATCAGGCCGAACTCCTGCGCCAGCTGCTTGTACCGGGTGACCTGCTGTTTCACGTAGGCATCCAGTTCGTCGCCGGTCATGGCGAAGGGATACAGCTCTCTCTGCTCACGCAGCTTGGCGAAGTCGTCCGAGGCGAGCAGCTGGTCGAAGGCGTTCTTCCACCAGGCATAGGCGTCGTCGCTGACCTTGGGGCCGACGTAGAAGCCGCGGATCACCGGCCAGATGACGTCGTAGCCCTGCTCCTTGGCGGTCGGGATGCTGGCCACCGTTTCGCCGGGCAGGCGCTCCTCGGAGAACACCGCGAGGATGCGCATGTCGCCGCTCTCGATGTGTGGCACCGAGTCGGCGATGTCGCTACTGGCCACCTGGATGTGCCCGCCGAGCAGCGCGGTGGCCAGCTCGCCGCCGCCCTCCATGGCCACGTAGCGCAGCGTGCGCGGGTCGATGCCGGCGGCGCGGGCGATCAGCGCGGTCTGCATCCAGTCCTGGCTGCCCACCGTGCCGCCGGAACCGATCACCACCTTGCCCGGGTCGGCCTTGATCGCGGCGACCAGGTCGTCGAGGTTCTGGTAGGGCGAATCGGCGCGTACGGCGATGGCGCCGTAACTGGTGCCGATGCCGGCCAGCCATTTCACCGCGCTTTCGTCGAAGCGGCCGAACTTGCCCTGGGCCAGGTTGAGCAGCGAGCCGCTGGAGAAGGCGGTGATGGTGCCGGCCTCGGACGGACGCTGGGCGACCACCGCGTTGTAGGCCACCGCACCGACGCCGCCGGGCATGTAGGTGACGCGCATCGGCGCCTTGAGCAGCTTGCTCTGCACCAGCGCGCTCTGCGCCAGTTTGCAGGTCAGGTCGAAACCGCCGCCCGGGGCGGCGGGGGCGATGCATTCCGGTCGACGCGGTTCATCGGCGGCGGCGGCAGGGCCGGCCAGCGGCAGGCAGGCGGCCAGGGCGGCAAGGAGGATGATGGGTTTCATGGAGCGCTCTCCTGTGGCGTTCGTTCGGGTTACCAGATTGGCAGGCTGTAGCTGACGATCAGGCGGTTTTCGTCGGCATCGCGGGCGAAATCGGAGCGGAACATGGCATTGCGCATGCGCAGCGCGACGTTCTTCAGCGGGCCGCTTTGCACCACGTACTTGAGTTCGAGGTCGCGTTCCCACTCGCTGCCACGCGCGTCGCTGCCGGCGATGCGCGCGTCATCGCCGGAGATGTAGCGGGTCAGGAAGGTCAGGCCGGGAATGCCGATGGCGGCGAAGTTGTAGTCGTAGCGGACCTGCCAGGAGCGCTCGTCGGCGTTGGCGAAGTCGTTGATCTGCACGAAGTTGACCAGGAACGGGTCGCTGCCGTCGAGGTAGGCGTAGCCGGTATCGCCGCTCATCCGCTGGTAGGCGACGCTGACCTTGTGGCCACCGAGGCGGTAGCCGAGCATGCCGTTCCAGGCCTGATTGTCGATCCGTCCGGCGTTGGCCGCACCGCTGTCGTCGCTGACCATCAGCCGCAGGTCGGCGCTCAGCGCCGAATGCTCGCCCAGCGGCCTGACCGCCAGCAGGCCGAAGAAGTGCTGGCGGTAGACATCGTCCAGCTCGGCGAAGTAGTAGCGGCCGGAGAGGTTCTCGGCGAATGCGTAGTCGGCTCCGGCGAAGCTCAGGTGGTCGGCCTCGGCGGCGCTGGCGAAGCGGTTGTTCTTGTTGTTCAACTGCAGGTCCTGGCCGCCGGTCGAGGCGCGGTCGATGACCTGGTCCAGGCGGCCGCCGGTCAGGGTCAGGCCTTCGACGTCCTGCGAGACGAGGGATGCGCCCTCGAACACCTGCGGCAGGGTACGGCTGTCGCTGGCCATGGCCACCGGCATTTCCGGAATGTGCGTGCCATAGCGCAATTCGGTCTCGGCGAATCTGGCCTTGGCGGTCAGTCCCAGGCGGCTGAAGTCGTCGGGGGTGCCACCGTCGTCGTGCACCGGCAGCAGGTCGGTGCCGCTGCGGCCGCGCCCGGAATCCAGCTTGATGCCGAGCATGCCCAGCGCATCGAGGCCGAAGCCGACGCTGCCGTCGGTGAAGCCGGAGCGCACGTCGAGGATGAAGCCCTGCGTCCATTCCTCGCGCTTGGACTGGCCGGCGTCTTCACGGAAATCGCGATTGAAGTAGATGTTGCGGGCCTGCAACGTGGCGCTGCTGTCTTCGATGAAGGCGGCCTGGGCCAGCGGCGTCAGCGAGGCGGTGGTAACGGCGAGAGCGAGACGGGCCGGTAGGCCCGAGAATCTGACGGCAGTCAGCATGGGGGTATCTCCGCTATTGTTTTTGTTGTGACGGCAACATTGCCGTGGGTGGATCGAGCCACCTGTGGGCGATCCTAGGCGCCCAAGCTTTCGCCAAGCTTTCAGGAATGAAAGCTGGCAGCCGGTACACTTGCGCTCCGTTCGTAGAGAGGACAGGCAATGCGGATTCTTCTGGTCGAGGACCATCCCCAGCTGGCCGCCAGCGTGGCCCAGGCGCTGCGCGCCGCCGGCTGGACGCTCGATCTGCTGGAGGACGGGGTGGCCGCCGACCTGGCGCTGGCCACCGAGGACTATGCCCTGGCGATCCTGGATGTCGGCCTGCCGCGGTTGGATGGCTTCCAGGTGCTGGCGCGGCTGCGCGCGCGCGGCAAGACCCTGCCGGTGCTGATGCTCACCGCCCGCGGCGAGGTCAGCGATCGTGTCCACGGCCTGAATCTCGGGGCCGATGACTATCTGGCCAAGCCCTTCGAACTCTCCGAACTGGAGGCGCGGGTCAAGGCGCTGCTGCGGCGCAGCGTCGGTGGCGGCGAGCGCCAGCAGCGCTGCGGCGTGCTGGCCCATGACCTGGACGCCCGGCGTTTCACCCTGGCCGGCGAAACGCTGGCGCTGACCTCGCGCGAACAGGGCGTGCTCGAGGCGCTGATCGCCCGCCCCGGACGGGTGATGAGCAAGGACCAGCTCGCGGCGCAGCTCTTCGGCCTGGACGAGGACGCCAGCGCCGATGCCATCGAGATCTACATCCACCGCCTGCGCAAGAAACTCGAGGGCCAGCCGGTGCGCATCGTCACCTTCCGTGGCCTGGGCTACCTGCTCGAGGCCACCGATGGCTGAGGTCGGCAGCCTGCGCGGACGGCTGCTGCGTCGTCTGGCGGTCCTGCTGGCGTTGCTGCTGTTGTTCAGCGGCTGGAGCGCCTACTGGAATGGCCGCGCCGTCGCCGATACCGCCTACGACCGCACCCTGCTGGCGTCCGCCCGGGCCATCGCCGAGGGGCTGGTCAGCGCCGATGGCCAACTGCGCGCCAATGTGCCCTACGTAGCGCTGGATACCTTCGCCTATGACAGCGCCGGGCGTATCTATTACCAGGTGGACGATCACCAGGGGCGGCTGATCTCCGGCTACGAGAACCTGCCGGCACCGCCGCCCGGCACCCCGCGCACGGACGACTACCCGGCCCTGGCGCGCTTCTACGATGGCGTCTACCGGGGCCAGGGCGTGCGTGTCGTCAGCCTGCTGCAACCGCTCAGCGATCCCCGCCTCAACGGCACCGCGGAAATCCGCGTGGCCGAGACCCAGGGTGCCCGCGAGCGCATGGCGCGCAGCCTGCTGACCGATACGCTCTGGCGCATGGGGTTGCTGGCGCTGGCGGCCCTGCTGCTGGTGTGGCTGGCGGTGAGCGCCGCGCTGCGGCCGCTGGGCAGGCTCAGCGAGGCGGTGGAGGCGCGTGCACCGGACGACCTGCGTCCGCTGCCGTTGCCGCTGAGCAATGTGCAGCGCGAGCTGCGTCCGCTGGTGGCGGCGCTCAACCATTTCACCCAGCGCCTGCGCGGGCAGTTCGAGCGCCAGGCGCGCTTCATCGCCGATGCCTCCCATGAATTGCGCACACCCCTGGCGGCGCTCAAGGCGCGCATCGAGCTGGGGCTGCGTGAGCCCGATCCGGCGGCCTGGCGCAGCACCCTGGAGGAGGCCGGACAGACCACCGACCGGGTCATCCACCTGGCCAACCAGTTGCTTTCGCTGGCGCGCATCGAAAGTGGCGCGCAGGCGGTGGCCGAGGGCGGTGCCCAGCGCCTCGACCTGTCGCAGCTGGCCCGCGAGCTCGGCCTGGCGATGGCCGCGCTGGCGCACGAGCGCGGGGTGGCGCTGGCGCTGGAAGCGGAACAGCCGGTGTGGATCAAGGGTGAACCGACGCTGCTCAGCGAACTGCTGAGCAACCTGGTCGACAACGCCCTGGCGCATACGCCGGTGGGCGGTAACGTGGTGCTGCGGGTGTGCGCCCCGGGTGTGCTGGAAGTCGAGGACGACGGGCCGGGGATTCCCGCGGACGAACGCGACAAGGTGTTCGCGCGTTTCTACCGCCGTGACAGCCGCGGCCAGGGTGCGGGGCTCGGGCTGGCGATCGTCGGCGAGATCAGTCGTGCCCACCGGGCCACCATCGGGCTGGAAGCAGGACAGCTGGGCGGCCTGCTGGTGCGGGTGCGCTTTGCGCCGAGCGCTGCCTAGTCAGGCGCGCCGACGCCCCCAGAACTGCTGCGCCAGTTCCTGCATGTCGTCGGCCAGGCGGGCTACGTCCGAGGCGCCTTCCTGGCTGCGCAATCCGGTCGCCACATGATGGTCGGAGCTGCCGCGGATGCTGACGATGCTCTGGTTGATCTCCTCGCTGACGGTGCTCTGTTGTTCCACTGCAGCGGCGATCTGGCTGCTCATCTCGCTGATTTCGTTGACCCGGCTGTTGATGTCATGCAGGGAATGCTCGGCATCGCCGGCATGGCCGACGCTGTTCTGCGCCTGTTCGCGGCTGCGCTGCATCACCTGTACCGCATTCTGTGCGCCGGCCTGCAACGTGGCGATCATTTTCTTGATGTCGGCGGTGGCGGACGATGTGCGTAATGCCAGCCCGCGGACTTCATCGGCGACCACCGCGAAGCCGCGGCCCTGCTCGCCAGCGCGCGCCGCCTCGATGGCGGCATTGAGTGCCAGCAGGTTGGTTTGCTCGGCGATGCCGTGGATGACCTCGAGCACACGGCTGATTTCCTGGCTATGGCTTTCCAACTGATGGATGACCTCGGCGGCCTGCTGGATATCGTCCGCCAGGCGCGTGATGCTGCTGCCGGTGAGGCTGACGATCTGCCGGCCGCTGGCCGTCTCGCCATCGGCACGCGACGCCGCCTCGGCGGTGCGCTGCGCATTCAGGGCGACCTCCTGGACACTGGCGGTCATCTGGTTGATCGCGGTGGCGACCAGGTCGGTTTCCTGCTGCTGGCGCGAGGCGCTTTGCGTGCTGCTCTGCATCGCAGCGAGCAGCTCGCAGGCGTGGCCGCTCAGCTGACGGCTGGAGTCGGCGATGCGCCCGACCATGGCACCGGCTTCGGCTTCCAGCAGCTTCATGGCGAAGGCGATTTCACCGATTTCGTCGCGGCGGCCGGTATAGAGCCATTGGCTGACCGGGTTATGGCCGATCTGGCGTGCCTGCAGCGCCAGCCGCTGCAGCGGCGCGAGCGCCACGCCGCTCAGTACCGCAGCGCCGAGACCACCGAGCAGCATGCCCGGTAAGGCCGCGAGCAAGGGCACCCCGCCCAGCACGGCGCCGGCCGCACCGCCCAACGCCACGCCGAGACCGGCCAGCAGGCCGACCCGTGCGCGCACGCCCAGGCGGATCCTGCGCAGCGCCGCTGGTTTGCGCTTCTCGCGCAGCCGGGCGTAGAGCGCCTCGGCGGCGCGGATCTGCGCCGGTTGCGCCCGGGTGCGCACCGATTGATATTCCACCACCTTGCCGTTGCGGCTGACCGGGGTAGCGAAGGCGCTGACCCAGTAGTGGTCGCCGTTCTTGCAGCGGTTCTTCACCAGCCCCATCCATGAATGCCCGGCGCGCAGGCACTGCCACATCTCCGCGAAGGCCTGCGACGGCATATCCGGATGGCGCACGATGTTGTGTTGCTGGCCCAGCAATTCCGCTTCGCTGAAGCCGCTGAGTTCGATGAAATCCTGATTGGCGTAGGTGATTTCGCCGCTCAGGTTGGTGGTCGAGAGGATGTTGGCATGGTCACTGACGCTGATTTCGCGACCAGTGACGGGCAGGTTCGCTCGCATGTGATGCTATCTCCCATGGGTAAGGGGGGCCGTTAACGCGAGGCAAATGTCGGTGCTGTATTCATCGGCCCGGCAACGGGCTCGGCAGCACTCTTGTGTTGGGCGCGATGAACGCTTGCCCTCTTATCTGTGAGCTATTTCATCGACTGTTGCGCTGCTGCTGTCGGCACTGCGGTGCTATCCAGCTATGCGAGCAGGCCACAGGCAGCGGCGAAGCTGTCCGAGGTCCCGCGACGTCGAATGAATGGCGGGTGCGCTCGTGTAGCTGAACGGTTGCTCCGCAGTCGGGTGTTTCTTCGGTCTGCATCGGGGTTTCGCTGCGGCGCAGTACGCTATGCAAGTTTCATGACGGTCCCATGTCATCCTGTCGGCGCCTGACCGACAACGAAAAAGACGCCCGCGGTGGGGTATATCCGGCAGGATGCCACGGCGGGCGCCCTGGCTTTCAGGCCCCTTGCGTCCTGAGCGGTAAAAGCAGCTTTTCGCAAGCGTGCGAATGATGGCAGTTTGCCTTTATGGGGTGAAGAGAACAAGTCCGTCGATGGGCGGGAAAACGACATTACAACGCTGGCAGTCCGGTCCTGCACGGAATGCTGCGTCCATCCTGGTGCGCTTCCCGTATTGCCCATCCAACGCAAGCGCGTTGTTTCGGGGACGGGGCGGACAATCGGGCATGGCGCTGTCCATTGCCCGCAACGCTGCTAGACTCCTCCCACCGCGCAGACTCACAAGGGATGCCGGACATTCGAAAACAACCAGAAGGAGTGCATCCATGAAAGGCAAATCCTTGGCATGGATCTTTACCGCTGCTTTGGCGGGAACCGGCCTGAGCGGCGTGGCACAGGCGCAAGAGAAGTTCGTCACCATCGGCACCGGCGGTCAGACCGGGGTCTACTACGTGGCGGGGCAATCGATCTGCCGCTTCGTCAACCGCAACGCCGAGAACCTCAAGTGCAACGCGCCGGCCAGTGGCGGCGGCGTGGCCAACGTCAACGGCCTGCGCAGTGGCGAGTTCAACTTCGGCATCATGCAGTCGGACCATCAGTTCAAGGCGATGGAAGGTGTCGCCCCCTTCGAGAAGGAAGGGAAGATGGACGACATCCGCGCGGTCTTCTCGCTGCAGAGCGAAGTCTTTACCGTGCTCGCGCGTCGCAGCGCCAACATCAAGGGGCTGGACGACCTCAAGGGCAAGCGCGTCAACATCGGCAACCCCGGTTCCGGCCAGCGCGACACCCTCGAAGAGATCATGAAGGAAAAGGGCTGGGACAAGTCGGTGTTCTCCCTCGCCGCCGAGCTGAAGCCGGCCGAGCAGGCCAGCGCGCTGGGCGACAACAACATCGATGCCATGACCTACTTCGTCGGCCACCCCAACGGCGCGATCCAGGAAGCCACCACCACCGTCGACGCGGTGCTGGTGCCGATCACCGGCCCGGAAATCGACAAGCTGCTGGCAGAGAAGAGCTACTACACCAAGGCCGAGATCCCCGGCGGCCTGTACAAGGGCAACGACCAGCCGACCCAGTCCATCGGTGGCAAGGCCGTGCTGTCGACCACCAGCAAGGTCGACGCCGAAGTCGTCTACCAGCTGGTCAAGTCGGTGTTCGAGAACATCGAGCGCTTCCAGCGTCTGCACCCGGCGTTCAAGGACCTCAAGCCGGAAGAGATGATCGAAGTCGGCCTGAGCGCGCCGCTGCATGAGGGCGCCGAGCGGTACTACAAGGAACGCGGCTGGCTGTAAGGCACGGGACGCCGTCCTGACGGATGGCGTCCCCCGTCGATGCCTTGGCCTGAAAAACCCGTGCGCCGAATGGCCACGGGTTTTTCTGGTTTCCGTTACTGCATAAACAGGCCTCAATTCATGCAAGACAAACACCTTTCCACCGAGGAACTGATCGCCCAGGATGTCGGTGCGCGCCTGCCGGCGGGGCCGATGGCCGCGGTCATCGCCGGGCTGGCGCTGCTCTGGTCGCTGTTCCAGCTGTGGATCGCCTCGCCGCTGCCGTTCGTCCTCGGCTTCGGCGTGTTGAACGACACCGAGACCCGCTCGATCCACCTGGCCTTCTCGTTGCTGCTGGCATTCCTCGCCTACCCGGCCCTCAAGCGTTCGCCGCGCGACCGGGTACCGTTGCTGGATATCGCCCTGGGGTTGGTCGCCGCCGCCAGTGCCGCCTATCTGTTCATCGCCTACGAGCAACTGGCGCAGCGCCCCGGCAACCTGACCAGCATGGATCTGCTCACCGCCTGCATCGGCATTCCGTTGCTGCTGGAGGCCACCCGCCGCGCGCTCGGCCCGCCGCTGGCGATCATCGCGCTGGTGTTTCTGGTCTACAGCGTCGCCGGCCCCTGGATGCCCGGCCTGCTGGCCCATCGCGGGGTGAGTTTCACCGCGCTGGCCAATCATCAATGGATCACCACCGAAGGCGTGTTCGGCATCGCCCTCGGCGTTTCCACCAGCTTCGTCTTCCTCTTCGTGCTGTTCGGCGCGCTGCTCGAACGCGCCGGCGCCGGGCATTACTTCATCCAGCTGGCCTTCAGCATGCTCGGGCATTTCCGCGGTGGTCCGGCCAAGGCCGCGGTGGTGGCGTCCGGCATGACCGGCCTGATCTCCGGCTCGTCGATCGCCAACGTGGTCACCACCGGCACCTTCACCATTCCGATGATGAAGCGCACCGGCTTCTCGGCGGAAAAGGCCGGCGCGGTGGAAGTGGCCTCCTCGGTCAACGGCCAGATCATGCCGCCGGTGATGGGCGCGGCGGCCTTCCTGATGGTCGAATACGTCGGCATCCCCTATGTCGAGGTGATCAAGCATGCCTTCCTGCCGGCGCTGATCTCGTACATCGCGCTGATCTACATCGTCCATCTGGAGTCGCTCAAGCTCGGCCTGCAGGCGCTGCCGCGGGCCAGCGTGGCCAAGCCGTGGATGCAGCGGCTGATCGGCTTCGCCTTCGGCGCGGCGTTGATTTCCGGGTTGTCGCTGGGGGTCTACTACGGTCTCGGCTGGCTCAAGCCGGCGCTCGGCGATGCCGCGCTGTGGGTCATCGGCGGTCTGCTGGCGCTGGTCTACCTGGGGTTGCTGAAGGTGGCGGCGAGCAACCCGCCGCTGCCCCATGAAGACCCGAACATGCCGCTGGAAAAATTGCCGCAGACGCGCCCGGTGCTGCTGTCCGGCCTGCATTTCCTGTTGCCGGTGGTGGTGCTGGTGTGGTGCCTGATGATCGAGCGGCTGTCGCCCGGCCTGTCGGCGTTCTGGGGGTCGGTGATGCTGGTGATCATCCTGCTCACCCAGCGCCCGCTGCTGTCCTGGCTGCGCCGTGACGGCAACCACCGCGACGGCACCTTCGTCGATGGCGTGATCGACCTGCGCGAAGGCCTGATCGCCGGTGCGCGCAACATGATCGGCATCGGTATCGCCACCGCGGCCGCCGGCATCATCGTCGGCGCGGTGTCGCAGACCGGCGTCGGCCTGGTGCTGGCCGATCTGGTCGAGCTGCTGTCGATGGGCAACCTGCTGCTGATGCTGCTGCTCACCGCGTTCCTCAGCCTGATCCTCGGCATGGGCCTGCCGACCACCGCCAACTACATCGTGGTGTCCAGCCTGCTGGCGCCGGTGATCGTGGCGCTGGGGCAGCAGAACGGGTTGATCGTGCCGCTGATCGCGGTGCACCTGTTCGTCTTCTACTTCGGCATCATGGCCGACGTCACGCCCCCGGTGGGCCTGGCCTCGTTCGCCGCGGCGGCGGTGTCCAAGGGCGATCCGATCAGGACCGGCATCACCGCCTTCTACTACAGCCTGCGCACCGCGGCGCTGCCGTTCCTGTTCATCTTCAACACCGACCTGCTGCTGATCGGCGTGGATTTCTGGCACGGCGTGCTGATCTTCCTGGTGGCCACGCTGGCGATGCTGATCTTCGCCGCCGGCACCCAGGGCTATTTCCTGGTGCGCAGCCGCTGGTACGAGAGCCTGCTGCTGTTGCTGGTGGCCTTCACCCTGTTCCGCCCGGGGTTCTGGATGGACATGCTCCACGACCCCTACCAGGACATCCCCCCGGCGCAATTGGTCGAGGCCCTGGGCGGGGTGGACGAGGACAGCCAGCTGCGCCTGCGCGTACGCGGCGAGGACGCGGTGGGCGATCCGCGCGAATTCGTCCTGCTGCTGGCGATCCCGGATGGCGCCTCCGGCGAGGAGAAGCTGGAGAAGATCGGCCTGATGACCTACGAGCAGGACGGCAAGCTGCTGGTCGACAGCGTCACCTTCGGCAGCCCGGCGGCCGAGGCGGGGCTGGAATTCGACCAGGAGATCCTCTCGGTGCGCGCGCCGACCGATCGCTGGGTGAAGGAAATCATGTGGATTCCCGGCTTGCTGCTGTTCGGCCTGATCGTCTGGATGCAGCGGCGGCGCAAGCAACGCTGATCGCGCCCTCCAACCCCGGCCGTGCTCGCGCATCGCCGGGGTTTTTTCTCTGCCCTGGAGGGGCGGGCCGCACGAATCGGCCCTCGTAGGAGCGGGCCATGCCCGCGAAGGGCAGCCATGCGAGTGCATCGCCCGCGTTCGCAGGCATGGCCCGCTCCTACGCCCTAGGCAGGCTTGCCGGGCAGATGCTGCTCTACCGGCAGCCTGTCGCGGCCCGCCTCGGCGGCGTGGCCCTTGCCACCCTGGCTCTCCAGTGCCGCATAGGCCGCGCTGCAGAACAGCGAGTTGAGCCGCTTCATATCGGCGATCAGCTCCAGATGAGCGGCGCTGGTCTCGATGCTTTCCACCACCTGCCGGTGCAGGCGATGCACATGCGAATGGGCCAGCTCGCGCTCCAGCTTGCGGAACTGGCGCTTGTGCTGCAGCAGCTGCCGCGCGCTGTGCGAGTCGCCGGAGAGAAACACCGACAGCCCCAGGCGCAGGTTGGTGCTGAGCAGGGCGTGCAACTGGCCGAGCTCCTCCAGGCCGCTGTCGGAGAAGGAGCGGCGTTTGGAGGTCTTGAGGTTCTGCACCTTGCTGACCATGTGCTCGATGATGTCGCCGGCCTGTTCGAGGTTGATCGCCAGTTCGATGATCTCCGCCCAGCGCCGGCCTTCCTGTTCGGCCAGGTCCTCGCGCGGCATCTGCGCCAGGTAGAGCTTCACGCCGCTATAGAGCGCATCGACGTCGTCATCCAGGCGGCGGATCTCTTCGCCGGGCTCCGGGCGATCCTCGCGCAGCGCTTCGAGCAGGCGCGCCAGCATGAGCTCCACCAGGTCGCCGATGCGCAAGGTCTCGCGTACCGCATTGGCCAGCGCCAGGCTCGGCATGTCCAGGGCGGCAGGGTCCAGATGGCGTGGCTGGGCGACGCCGTTGTCCTGCACCCGCTCGGGCAGCAGGCGCTCGCAGAGCCGTCCCATCGGATTGACGGTGGGCAGCAGGATCAGGCAGCGCAGGCTGTTGTAGGCCAGGTGAAAGGCGATCACCTGCGTTTGCGCGCTGTAGCCGAGGGTATCCATCCAGGCCACCAGTGGCCCGAGGAATGGCAGCACCGTGAGCCCCGCCAGCTTGTAGAGCAGGCTGCCCAGCGCCACCCGGCGCGCCGAAGCCGGCTGCAGGCTGGCATTCAGCCAGGCGAGGATGCCGCTGCCGATACTGGCGCCGATCACCAGCCCGAGCGCCACCGGCAGGCTGATCAGGCCGGCGCCGGCCAGCGTCGAGGTCAGCAATACCGCCGCCAGGCTGGAATAGGAAAGCAGGGCGAACAGCGCACCGACCACCACTGCCAGCAGGGTGTCGCCGGCCAGCGAGGAAAACAGCGCCTGCATGCCGCGCGCTTCGGTGATCGGCTCGGCGGCATGCACGATCAACTGCAGCGCGAGGATGATCAGCCCCAGGCCGATCAGCACCCGGCCGAGCTGGCCGGCGCGGGTCTGTTTGCGCGAGAGGAACAGGCTCACCCCGACCAGCGTCAGCAGCGGCGACAGCCAGGACAGGTCCAGCGTCAGCACCCGTGCCATCAGGGCGGTGCCGACATCCGCGCCGAGCATGATCGCCAGCGCGGTAGGCAGTGCCATCAGGCCCTGGGCGACGAAGGAAATCGTCAGCAGCGCCGTGGCATTACTGCTCTGCACCAGCGCGGTAACGCCGATCCCGGCGCTGAAGGCCAGCGGCGCGTTGGCCATGCTGTGGCCGAGCAAGCGCCGCAGGTGCGAGCCATACACCCGCATGATCCCGGTACGCACGATATGCGTACCCCAGACCAGCAGGGCGATGGAGGAAAGCAGGTGCAGCAACGTCAGCATGTCGGACAATTCTCCAGCAGTCCGGCGAGCGGCAACGACAAAGGCTGCGCCGAAACCGGCACAGGAACGCTCGCGGGATATCCGGTTGACCCCACGGGGCAGGGGCCGTTCACGAATTTGTCATCGTACGAAGCGCGACTGGTCCTGTCGCACGGGCATGGCAGACTGGCAATCGCGCCATAGCGTTATCCACAACGGCCATCCAGCCTCCAGCCTCTCGCTCCTGCGGCAGGTGGCCTGTAACCTATCGAATCCTATTCTCAGCGGTGCACCCATGCTCAGCCTCTACCATGCTCCCGACCTGGAAACCCTGGGCGAACTGGCCACCACGCTGCTCGCCCAGCCGCTCGCCGAGCCCTTCGCCCCGGCGTTGGTGGTGGTGCCGAGCCAGGGCATGGGCCGCTGGTTGATCCTGGAGCTGGCGCGCAAGCAGGGCATCGCCATGCAGCTGGAAATCCAGCTGCCGGCCCGGTTCGTCTGGGACCTCAGCCGCGCGGTGCTCGGCAGCCTGCCGGAGCAATCGGCATTCGCGCCGGCCACTCTGACCTGGCGCCTCTACGGCTGGCTGTGCGAGCCGGCCAACCTGGCGCTGGCGCCGCGCCTGGCGCAATACCTGGGCGGCGGCGACGAGCGCCGGCGCCTGAGCCTGGCGGCGAAAATCGCCGACACCTTCGACCAGTACCTGCTCTATCGCGACGACTGGCTGGCCGCCTGGGAGCGTGGTGAAACCCTCGACCTCGGCCCCGACGAAAGCTGGCAGGCGCTGCTCTGGGGCGAGCTGACCAAGGATGGCCACCCGCACCGGGCGCGCCTGCTAGACGACCTGCTGCAGCGGCTCTACCGCGACGAAGCGCTGAGCGGACTGCCCGAGCGGCTGCTGGTGTTCGGCATCAGCAGCCTGCCGCCGCACCACCTGCGCGTGCTCGATGGCCTGGCGCGGCATATCGACGTGGTGGTCTGCGCGCTCAACCCGAGCCGCGAGGCCTGGGGCGAGATTCGCGATATCCGCGAGCTGGCGAAGCAGCCGCCTTCAGCCGGGCGGTTGGGGAGCGCAGCAGCGCCCCAGCCGTCCGGGGTCGACGATTGGTACCTCGACGTCGGCCATCCGCTGCTCGCCAGCCTCGGCAAGCAGGGCCGCGATTTCTTCGATGCGCTGTTCAGCCTCGACGGCCAGGAGATCGGGCTCTATTCCGAGGATGACGACCTGCGCGACGACAGCCTGCTGCATGCCCTGCAGCACGACATCCTGCGCCTGCGCACCCGCCTGCCGGACGAGCGCATGACGCTGGCGGATGACGACCGCTCACTGGAAGTGCACATCGCCCATTCGCCGCTGCGCGAGGTGGAAATCCTCCACGACCAACTGCTCGCCCGCTTCGCCGCCGATCCGGCGCTGAGCCCGGACCAGGTGGTGGTGCTCACGCCTGATATCGAGCGTTACGCGCCCTTTATCGAAGCGGTGTTCGCCGTTCGCGAAGGGGTGCCACGGGTGCCCTACAGCCTGGCCGACCGCAGCCTGCGTGCCGAGGTGCCGCTGATCGAGGCATTCCTGCAATTGCTGCTTATCTCGCAGAGCCGCTTCGCCGCCGAAGAGATTCTCGCCTGGCTGGAGCAGCCGGCCATCGCCCGCCGCGCCGGGATCGAGAGCGAGGATCTGCCGCTGCTGCGCGACTGGCTGCGCGAGGCGGGGGTGCGCTGGGGGCGCGACGGCCGCCAGCGTGCCGCGCTCGGTCTTCCCGACGAGGCCGCGTTCACCTGGCGTCAGGGCCTGGATCGCCTGCTGCTGGGTTTCGCCGCGCCGCCGCAACTGGCCGGCGATGCCGCGCCGCTGCTCGGCGAGCACTGGCCGCTGGATGCCCTGGAAGGCGCACGCGGACAACTGCTCGGGCGGCTGGTGGAATTCGTCGAGCGCCTCGGCCAGCTCGCCGACCAACTGGCGCGGCCGCGCCCGCTGGCGCAATGGGCCGACGACCTGCAACTGCTGATCGACAGCCTGTTCGACGAGCGCGAGGCGGGCGACACCCTGCTGCTGCTGTCCCAGGCCTGTGCCGCGCTGCGTGAACAGGCGCGGGCGGCGGACCTCGAACGGCCGATCGAAGTGGAACTGCTGCACCAGCAGCTCAGCGCCGCGCTGCAGCAGGGCGGCGGCGCCTCGGGCTTTCTCACCGGCGCGGTGACCTTCTGCACCATGGTGCCGATGCGCAGCCTGCCGTTCCGCCTGGTCTGCCTGCTCGGCCTCGACGACGGCGCCTTCCCGCGCCGCAACCCGCCGGCCGGCTTCGACCTGATCGCCCGCCATCCGCGCCGCGGCGACCGCGCGCGGCGGCTGGACGACCGCTACCTGCTGCTGGAAACCCTGCTCTCGGCGCGCGAGGCGCTGTATCTGTCCTACGTCGGCCGCGATCCGCGCGACAACGCCGTACTGCCGCCGTCGGTGCTGCTCAGCGAGGTGCTGGAAGCGGTCGACCTCACCGCTACGCCGCTGACCGACGGGCGCAAGGCAAGCCAGCGGATCGTCGTGGCGCATCCGCTGCAACCCTTCGCGCCCGGCAACTTCGCCGGGGTTCCCCGCGTCGGCTTCTCCGCTCCCTGGTTCCGCGCCGCCCAGCGCCTGGCGGCGCCACCGGAGCAGGCTCCGCAGCCGTTCGCCAGCCTGCTCGCCGAGCCGGACGAGGCCTGGCTGACCGTCGAGCCGTCGCAACTGCTGCAGTGCTTCCGTCATCCGCCGCGTTTCCTGCTGGAGCAGCGCCTCGGCCTGCGCCTGGCCGACGCCCAGGAGGCGCTGGCCAGCGACGAGCCGTTCGAGCTGGAAATGCCGGCCTGGAACGGCCTGCGGCGTCTCTCGCTGCAGGCGCTGGAACACGGCTGGAGCGACGAGGACGAACGGCGCATGGCCTGCGCCGCCGGCTGGCTGCCGCCGGGCGAGCTGGGACAGGCGCTGTGGGGCAAGCTGCGCGGGCCGGTGCGCGCCTTCGCCCCGCGGCTGTTCGAGCTGCGCCCCGAGGCGGCGCCCGAGCCGCTGCCCATCGACATCACCCTGGCCGGGGTACGCGTCCACGGCTGGCTCGACGGCGTGACCCCGAGCGGGCTGTTCGGCTGGAAACTGGGCCGCCTCGGCGAATGGGACCTGGCGCCGTTCTGGCTGCGCCATCTGCTGCTCAATCTGTCCGCCCCGCCAGGCATCGAGCGCAACAGCCTGCTGCTGTCGCCGACCGGCGACTGGCAACTGGGAGCGCTCGGCAATGCCGCCGAGCTGCTCGAACCCTGGCTGGCCGCCTACCGCAGCGCCATCCGTGAACCGCTGCCGCTGCTGCCGCGCAGCAGCCACGCCTTCGCCCGTGGCTATCGCAACCCGGCCCGCGGCGAACCCATCGAAACCGCCCGCAAGCGCGCCCGCGAAGCCTGGCTCGGCGCCGAGTTCAGCCCCATCGCCGGCGAATGCGAAGATCCCTGGAACGCCCTGGCCTTCCGCGATCGCGATCCGCTGGACGAGCGCTTCGAGGCGCTCGCCGAACGGCTGATCGGCCCGGCCCTGGATGCCCTGGCCCCGGACGAGGAGCAAGACGCATGAGTCTCGACCTGCTCGATTCGCCCTTCGACGGCCGTTCGCTGATCGAGGCCAGCGCCGGCACCGGCAAGACCTGGACGCTCACCGCGCTGTATGCCCGCCTGCTGCTGGAGCGCCAGCTGTCGGTGGGGCAGATCCTGGTGGTCACCTACACCACCGCCGCCACCGCCGAACTGCGCGAGCGTATCCGTGCGCGCCTGGCCGACCTGCTGGCGGTCTACGAGGGCACGCCCAGCGCGGACGGCTTCCTCAACCAACTGCACGCCCGCTACCCCGACGAGGCTTCGCGGCGGCGCCTGCTGCTGGCGGTGCACGGTTTCGACGAGGCGGCCATCTTCACCATCCACGGCTTCTGCCAGCGCGCCCTGCAGGACGCCGCGTTCGAGGCCGGCGGCGATTTCGACAGCGAGCTGACCGCCGACGACCGCGAGATCATCGACGCGCTGCTCGCCGATGCCTGGCGTAGCGAGCTGGCCGCCGCCGATCCGGCCTGGGCGCGCTTCCTCGCCAAAAGCCGGATCACCCCGCTGTCGCTGCGCCAGCGGCTGCGCAGCCATCTGGGCAAGCCCTACCTGCGCGTCGAGCCGCGCGCGCTGCCGGCGCCGGCCGACCTGTCCGCCGTCGAGGCGGCCTGGCGGCGCGCCGCGTTGCTCTGGCAGCAGGCCGGTCGCGCCTGGGTCGTCGAGCTGGCCGCGCATGGCGGGCTCAGCCAGAGCACGCACAAAACGCCGAAGTTCGCCCTCTGGCACGGCGAGCTGGAGGCCTACTTCGCCGATCCGGCGGCCATGTTCGATGCGCCGGATGGCCTGCTCAAGTTCGGTGCGCGGGCCCTGGCCAAGGCCTGCAAGAAAGGCTTCGAGCCACCGCTGTGCGAGCTGGCCGAGGCGCTGGACGCGCTCGCTGACCAACTGGCCGAGGCCATGCCGGCCGGCAAGCAGCGCCTGGTCGCCCTGCAGGTGGCGCTGCTCGAACGGCTCGATCGCGAGCTGCCCGAGCGCAAGGCGGCGCAACGGCTGCTGGCCTTCGACGACCTGCTCAACCGCGTGAACGAGGCGCTGCAGGGCCCGGTAGGCGAGGACCTGGCGGCATCGCTGCGCGTCACCTACCCGCTGGCCCTGATCGACGAGTTCCAGGATACCGACCCGATCCAGTACGCCATCTTCGACCGTATCTACACCCGCGGCAGCGAGGCTTCGCTGTGCTTCGTCGGCGATCCCAAGCAGGCGATCTACGCCTTCCGTGGCGCGGATCTGGCGACCTACCTCAGCGCTCGGCAGCAGGCCGACCGGCCCTATAACCTGCCGACCAACTACCGCTCGACGCCCGAGTTGATCGAGGCGCTGAACCGCCTGTTCAATCACCCGCAGCCGTTCGCCCAGAGCGACCTGCGATACCCGCCGGTGGGGGCCGCCGAAAAGCCGCGCGCCCGCCTGCGCCTGGTGGAGGAAGAGGACGCCGCGCCGCTGTCGCTGGTCTGGCTCGGCGACGACCCGCTGGGCAAGGCCGAGGCCGCGCAGCTGGCCGCTTGCGACACGGCTCGGCGCATCGCCCTGCAACTGGCCGCGGCCGCCGAGGGTCACGCCGGCTTCGACAAGGACGGCAGTTTCACTCCGCTCAAGGGCGGCGATATCGCCGTGCTGGTGGCCAACCATCGCCAGGCGGCGATGGTCGCCGAGCAACTGGCCGCGCGTGGCGTGCCCAGCGTACGCCGCGGGCGCGACAGCGTCTGGCGCAGCGAGGAGGCCACGGAGCTCGCCGCGGTGCTTGCCGCCTATGCCGAACCGGGTCGCGAGGGTCTGCTGCGCTACGCCCTGGCCACGCGCCTGCTGGGCCGCAGCGCCGCCGACCTGGCGCGCTGCCAGGACGACCAGCAGCAGTGGGATGCCGAGCGCGAAGCCGCCGAGCGCTACCACCAGCTCTGGCAGCAACAGGGCTTCATGCGCGTGTTCCGCGCCTGGCTCGACGAGCAGGCGGTGGCCGAACGGCTGCTGGCGCGGGTGGATGGCGAGCGGCGGCTGACCAACCTGCTGCACCTGGGCGAACTGCTGCAGGCCGAAAGCCTGCTGCGCCCGGGGCTGGAACCGCTGCTGGCCTGGTTCAATGCCCAGCGCGGCAGTGAGAGCGGCGGCGAAGACGCGCTGCTGCGCCTGGAAAGCGATGCCGAGCGGGTGCAGATCGTCACCATCCATACCAGCAAGGGCCTGGAATACCCGCTGGTGTTCTGCCCCTTCCTCTGGGACGGCAAGCTCTTGGGCAAGAACCGCGACAGCGCCCGTTGCCATGACGAAGACGGCCAGCCGCTGCTGGACCTGGGCAGTGGCGAGCTGGAGGCAAATCTCGAACGTGCCCGTCAGGAGATATTCGCCGAGCAGCTGCGCCTGGCCTACGTCGCGCTGACCCGCGCCCGCGACCGGCTGTGGCTGCACTGGGGGCCGGTCAGCCTGTGCAAGCCGAAGAAGGACGGCAGCCTGGCGGACGAGGGCCTGCACAGCAGCGCCCTGGCCTGGCTGCTGCACGGCCGCGACCTGCCCGGCGAGGATGCCCTCGCCGAACTGGGGCCGCACCTGGCCGGGCTCGATGGCGCCAGCCTGCGCACGGCAATCGAACGCCTGGTGTCGAACAGCCGGGGCAGCATGGCCTGCCTGCCGCTGGAGGCGCGAGAGGCGAGCACCGAGGGCACCCAGCGTGCCGCCGCGCCGCAACGGCTCGCGCAACTCGAGCGCAGCCTGCACAGCGCCTGGCGGGTCGGCAGCTTCTCCGGCCTGGCCGCCGGCATGCACATGGAAGCGCCGGACCGCGACGCCCTGGCCATGCCCGATGCCGGCGAGCCGGGCAGCGGCTTCTTCGCCTTCCCGCGTGGCGCCCGCGCCGGTACCTGCCTGCACGCCATCCTCGAGGACTGGGCGCGCGGCAAGGGCGCGTTGGCCGAACTGGTCGAACCGGCGCTGAAAGCCCATGGCCTGCCGCTGGACTGGCAGGCCATCGCCAGCGAGCACCTGCAGCGGGTGCTGGATACCGATCTCGACGGCAGCGGCCTGAGCCTGGCCGTGCTGCAGCCGGCGCGACGCCTGCCGGAGCTGGGCTTCACCTTCCCGGTACGCCAGCTCGACGTCACCCGTCTGCGGGCGCTGCTGAGCGACCCGGCCAACGGCCTGGCCGCACCCTTGCGCGAAGCGGCGGCGCGGCTGGAATTCGACAGCCTCAAGGGTTTTCTCAAGGGCTTCATCGACCTGACCTTCGAGCACGATGGGCGCTGGTACATCGCCGACTACAAGTCCAACTGGCTCGGCCCGGACGCCGGCTACTACGGCGGCGAGCGCCTGCTGCAGGCGCTGGCTGCCGAGCACTACTACCTGCAATACCTGATCTACCTGGTGGCGTTGCGGCGCTTCCTGCGCCAGCGGCTGGCGGATTTTCGCGACGAGCAGCTGGGTGGGGCCTTCTACCTGTTCCTGCGCGGCATGCCCGAGGCCGGCGTGTATTTCGCCCGCCCGGACGATGCGCTGCTCGATGCGTTGGATCGGTTGTTCGAGGAGGGCCAGTGATGATGCCCGATCATCGTGTAGGGCGGGCTTCAGGGCGAAGAGTGGGCCGGGCGGCGCTCCGCTTCAGCCCACAGTCCGTAGGGTGGGCTTCAGCCCACCCGAGCCAGGCCCTCTGATGACGGAGGCGGATCATCCAGCCCTGGCGTGTGGTCGGCGCGGAGCGGCAAGCTCGCATGCGTCCCTCGTAGGGCGGGTGCAACCCGCCGCCATGGAGCGGACATCAAGCACGTCCGGCGGGTTGCAACCCGCCCTACGTACAGACGGAATCGGAGCAGCCCATGACCTTTGACCTGCCCTTCGGCGCCCTCGAGCGCGCCTTCATTGCCAGCCTGCAGCGCCTCGAACCGGAGACTGCGGATAACGTGCTGGTCGCCGCGGCGTTGTGCTGCGAGGCGCTGGGCAAGGGCGACGTCTGCCTGCCGCTGGCGCGCCTGGCCGGCAAGCGGCCGTGGCCGGAGCACGACTTCGCCCTGCCGTCCCTCGACGACTGGCGCGCGCAACTGGGCGCTTCGCCGCTGGTCGGCGCGCCTGATGAATACGCGCCGCTGACGCTGGTCGGCAATCGGCTCTACCTGTCCCGCTACCAGGCCTACGAGCAGCAACTGGCCGAGCAACTGCTGGCGCGTGCGGCGGATGTGCCGGAGGTGGACGAGGCACGGCTCGGCGAAAGCCTGGCGCGACTGTTCGCCTTCAACCGGCAGAGTCCGGACTGGCAGCGCCTGGCCGCGGCGCAGGCGGTGCGGCGCCGGCTGGCGGTGATCTCCGGCGGGCCCGGCACCGGCAAGACCACCACGGTGGTGCGGCTGCTGGCGGCGCTGCTGGAACAGCCCGGCGGCGAGCGCCTGGCCATCGGTCTCGCGGCGCCCACCGGCAAGGCGGCGGCACGCATGGCCGAAGCGATCCGCAATGCCAAGGCCGAGCTGCCGGTCAGCGACACGATCAAGGCCGCGCTGCCGGACGAGGCGCGTACCCTGCATCGCCTGCTCGGCAGCCGCGGCGACAGTCCACGGGTACGGCACGACGCGGCCAACCCGCTGCCGCTGGACGTGCTGGTGGTGGACGAGGCGTCGATGGTCGACCTGGCGCTGATGGCCAAGCTGGTCGCCGCGCTGCCGCCCAAGGCGCGCCTGATCCTGCTCGGCGACAAGGATCAGCTGGCCGCGGTGGAAGCGGGCGCGGTGTTCGCCGAACTCTGCGAAGGCCGCGGCTTCGATGCCCGGGCCGCGAGCGAGCTCGAACGTATCACCGGCCAGCCCGTATCCAGCGAAACGCCCCGTTCGCGCCTGGGTGATGCGGTGGTCCTGCTGACCCACAGCCATCGTTTTGCCGGCGACAGCGGCATCGGCGAGTTGGCGCGGCGCATCAATGCAGGTGATGCCAAGGGCACCGTGGCGCTGTTGCAGGAGCACCGCGCCGATCTCGCCTGGAACGCCACACCCGGCCCGGCGGCACTGATCGAACGTCTGGAGCAGGGCTACGCGCGGTATCTGCAGGCTGCCCGGCTA
The DNA here is from genome assembly GCF_015070855.1 of Pseudomonas lopnurensis. Classification (GTDB taxonomy): domain Bacteria; phylum Pseudomonadota; class Gammaproteobacteria; order Pseudomonadales; family Pseudomonadaceae; genus Stutzerimonas; species Stutzerimonas lopnurensis. The sequence goes on along the minus strand of NZ_JADDIX010000031.1, from coordinate 42,779 downwards.
GCGGACCCGGCTGCTGCGTTCGATGCCTTCAACGGCTTTCGCGCCCTGACTGCCCAGCGCGAGGGCGCCTTTGGCGTGACCGGCATCAACGAGGCGCTGGAGGCGCGCTTCAAACGCCGCCTCGGCGTCCCGGCGCGCGAGCGCTGGTACCCCGGGCGCGCGGTGATGGTGCGGCAGAACGACTATGCCCTCGGCCTGTTCAATGGCGATATCGGCCTGTGCCTGCAGACCGGGCAGGGCCTGCGGGTGTTCTTCGAGGGCGACGACGGCTTTCGCGGCTTCGCCCCGGCGCGGCTGCCGAGCCACGACAGCGCCTTCGCCATGACCGTGCACAAGAGCCAGGGCTCGGAATTCGCCGAGGTGCTGCTGGCGCTGCCGGACCAGCCCAGTCCGCTGTTGACGCGTGCGCTGTTCTATACCGGTATCACTCGTGCCAAGCGCAAGGTGGAGATCTGGGCATTGCCGGAGCGCCTGAAGGAGGCCGTGGTCACTCGCGCCGAGCGCGCGGCGGGGTTGGCGGATCGGTTGGCATTGGGGGTGCTGAAGCGTCCTGTCGACGCGCCAGACGCAGGCTCCGAGCCGGTGGACCAGCTCAGTCTGTTTTAGGCGCTGTCCCAATTGCGTGTTGCTCGAATTGTCGAGGTGTTCTGAGCGTCC
>NZ_JADDIX010000031.1:0-42065 GCF_015070855.1 Pseudomonas lopnurensis | reverse complement strand
GGGTAGGTTGGCGCTGAGCGCAGCGAAGCCCAACAGGGATCGGCACGAGCGTGTTGGGCTTCGTCGCTTCGCTGCTCAACCCAACGTACTCAGAATGTTCCAACGGATGCTGATGAGGCAGGCGACCTAGGGTGCGCTCCGCACACCGAGCGAGCCATCACGAAGCAATGGCGTCCCGGGCACCATCACTGGAAACGCCGATCGCTTCACCCTGTTTCCGTGAAGCGGTTGAGCGTATCGCCCGGAAATTTCTGTTCCGATGTGCATTTGCCGCGAACCGACGGTGAAGGACAGGGAATGAAAAGCATATTCTTCGCGGCCTGGGCGCTGCTCAGCCTGCTGCTGGGCGGCGTCACGATCCTTGCGGCGTTGGCCGAGCCATCGCTGGGCAGCGGCTTTTTCGTGTTGCTGACGGCCTATTACTCGTTCTGTTTCTTCCAGCTGATCCGCGCTTTCTACCAGCCCTGGGGGTTGCTGGGCCCACGACGGCGTACCGGTTACTGGCTGTGCCTGTTGCTACTGCCGCTGGCGCTGCTGCCGCTGCACGCGGCCTACGAGATCTGGCAGCAGGGCGCCTATCTCGTCGAGGACACCGGGCGCATGCGCTTCGGCATCGCCGTGGTGCGTCAGGGACTGGTGTGGTTGCAGGAACTGGTCGGGCATCCGGGGCCGATGCTGGTCCTGCTGGCGCTCGGCGTGGCCATCGCCGTTGGCCTGCTGCGGCTGCTCAAGTCCCAGGTGGTTCGCTGAAACGGCATCAGCCGTTCAGCAGCATCAACAGCAACGGCAGGCTCGCCGCGGCCAGCAGGGTCTGCAGGGTGATGATGCCGGCCATCAGGTGGCTGTCGCCGCCGAGCTGGCGCGTCAGGACATAGGCAGTGGGGGCGGTGGGCAAGGCGAAGAACAGCACCAGGATGGTGGTTTCCATCTCCGGCAGGCCGAGCAGGCGCGCCACGGCGTAGGCCAGCAACGGCACCACCAATAGCCGCAATGCGCTGTTCCAGCCCAGCGCCGGAATCTCCCCGCCGAGCTCTTGCGGCTTCAGCGCCGCGCCCACGCAGAGCAGGCCCAGCGGCAGGCTGGCGGCGGCCAGCAGGCCGAGCAGGCGATCGCTGCCGCCGGGCAGGCCGAGACCGGAGAGATTGACCAGCGCACCGGCCAGGCAGGCGAGGATCAGCGGATTCTTCATGATCGGTAGCAGCAGCGAACGCATGCTGACGCCGCGCTCGGCGGTCAGCGCCCAGACCGACATGATGTTCACCGTCGGCACCATCAGCGCCAGCATCAACGCCGCCAGCGCCAGGCCTTCCTTGCCGAACAGGCTGCCGACCGCCGCCAGCCCCAGGTAGGTATTGAAGCGCAGGGCGCCCTGGGTGAGCGCGCCGAAGCGCGCCGCCGGCCAGCCGCACAGGCGCTTGAAGATCAGCAGGGCGCCCCAGGCCAGGCCCAGCGCGAGCATCACGGCGGCGGCCAGCCGCGGCAGGGCGGGGTTGTCCAGCGGCGCGCTGGCCAGGCTGCTGAACAGCAGGGCGGGAAACAGAATGAAGTAGTTCAGGCGTTCGGCGCCGGGCCAGAAGGCTTCATTGGGAAACGTGCGCAGGCGCAGGAAATAGCCGGCGACGATCAGGGCGAACAGGGGCCAGAGGGCGAGCAGAAGGGCGGTCACGGATACATCCAACGGTGCAGGTAGTCAGGATCTTCGGTGCTCACCCGGCCTGCCGCAACCCCAAACGCCATAGGCACCCGGAACGGCGGGCCGATCGTGGCCGGGTTCTTCACCTCGAACCGGGCGTCGGTCAGCGCCGCGGCGCTACCGGCCGGGTGCGGCCGCTGCCGTCGATGGCGACGAAGACGAAGACCGCCTCGGTGACCTTGCGCCATTCGCTGGACAGCGGGTCGTCGCTCCAGACCTCGACCAGCATGCGAATCGAGCTGCGACCGACTTCCAGCGTCTGGGTGTAGAAGGAAAGCTGCGCGCCAACCGCCACCGGCACCATGAAGGCCATGCGGTCGATGGACACCGTCGCCACCCGCCCGGCCGCCACGCGGCTGGCCATGGCCGTGCCGGCCAGGTCCATCTGCGAGACCAGCCAGCCGCCGTAGATATCGCCGAAACCGTTGGTCTCCCGCGGCAAGGCGGTGAGCTGCAGGGCCAGGTCGCCCTGGGGGATCGGATCTTCCTGTTCGTATTCTTTCATCGGTCGGACTCGCGGCGATTGTTTTTCTGGCGCGAAAAGCCTGCGCTAGGGCGGGCGAGGGCCGAGTATAACGGCTGCGTACCCAGGCAGCGACCGGCGCAGCCGTGTTTTGCCCGCCGTCACCAGATTGTCACACTGGTTTCATAGAGTGTTCATACGGCCTGCAGATACTGGCCCCCGTTCCAACACACTCGAGCACACACCTGCTAGGAGCATGGTATGAAACTGAATCGTTTGATGGCGGCCCTGACCTTCGTTGCCGCTGGCGTGGGCACCGCGAGCGCGGTTGCCGCGGTAGATCCGGCGCTGCCGAACTACGAGAAGACGTCCGGGGTTTCCGGCAATCTCTCCAGCGTCGGTTCCGACTCGCTGGCCAACCTGATGACCCTGTGGGCCGAAGAGTTCAAGCGCAGCTACCCGAACGTCAACATCCAGATCCAGGCGGCTGGTTCCTCCACCGCACCACCGGCGCTGACCGAAGGCACCGCCAACCTGGGCCCGATGAGCCGCCCGATGAAGGACAACGAGATCCAGGCCTTCGAAGAGAAGTACGGCTACAAGCCGACCGCCGTGCCGGTGGCCATCGACGCCCTGGCAGTGTTCGTGCACAAGGACAACCCGATCAAGTCGCTGGACATCGAGCAGGTCGACGCGATCTTCTCCAGCACCCGCCTGTGCGGTGGCGAGCAGGACATCAAGACCTGGGGCGAGCTGGGCCTGACCGGCGAGTGGGCGAGCAAGCCGATCCAGCTGTTCGGTCGTAACTCGGTGTCCGGCACCTACGGCTACTTCAAGGAAGAAGCCCTGTGCAAGGGTGACTTCAAATCCAACGTCAACGAGCAGCCGGGCTCGGCCTCGGTGGTGCAGTCGATCTCCAGCACCCTGAACGCCATCGGTTACTCGGGCATCGGCTACAAGACCTCCAGCGTCCGTGCCGTGCCGCTGTCCAAGGGCGGCGAAGCCTTCGAGGCCAGCGAAGAGAACGCCCTGGCCGGCAAGTTCCCGCTGGCGCGCTTCTTCTACGTCTACGTGAACAAGGCGCCGAACAAGCCGCTGAGCCCGATCGACACCGAGTTCCTCAAGCTGGTGCTTTCCAAGCAGGGCCAGGACGTGGTGGTCAAGGACGGCTACATCCCGCTGCCGAAGAAGGTGGTGGATAAGACCCTGCAGGACCTGGGTCTCTAAGAACCTGCCTACGATCTGCTGCGCGTCGGCCCTGCTGCGTTAAAAACAGGCTCGGAATGCTCATTTACACTCGTAAACTCCGCTTCCTCGCCTGTTTTTGCCTTGCAGGACTCTAGCTCGCGAAATCGTAAACAGGTTCTAAGGCTCGCGCAACGGCCGGCGGCGTGCACGCCGGCCTCGCGCAGATGCCCGCCACGCGGTTCGCGCTGGCGGGCTTCGGCGCGTCACCTCGCTGTAATTTTTCTGTCACACGGCTGAACTAGATTAGGCGTCCCGAAGGGCCGCTTCAGGCCCAGGAACCCTGGCATGAACGACATAGAGAACATGACCGCGAATTCCGATGTGCAACGGCTGGACTTCAATACGCCGGCGCTCAAGCGCAAGCGCCGTATCCGTGCGCTGAAAGACCACCTGGCGCGCTGGTACGTGTCCGTCGGCGGCCTGGCCGTGCTGGGCGCCATTACCCTGATCTTCTTCTACCTGGCGCAGGTCGTACTGCCCATGTTCCAGGGCGCCGAGCTGGAGGCCCGCGCGGCCCAGCAACCGGCCTGGCTGGCCGACGCCGGCGAGCCGTTGTTGCTGGCCATCGAGGAACAGAACCAGGTGGCCTTGCGCCTGGGCAGCGACGGCCAGGCGCGCTTCTTCGGCCTTCGCGACGGCGCACTGCTGGCCAGCAGGGCCCTGCCGTTGCCCGCCGGTAGCCATATCGTTTCGGTGGGCCAGGACACGCCCGGCACGCGCCGGCTGGTGCTGGGCCTGGACAACGGCCAGGCGCTGGTGGTCGAACACAACTACCGGATCACTTACCCGAACAACCAGAAGACCATCACGCCGGAACTCGCCTATCCCTTCGGCGACGAGCCGCTGCAGCTCGATCCCGAAGGCCGTCCGATCGAGCAGGCGGCCGTCAGCCTCAACGGCAAGACCCTGCTGGTCGCCGGTGCCACCGGCACCTCGCTGCATGCCCAACGCATCGCCAGCAGCGAGAACCTGCTGACCGGCGAAGTCAGCCTGGAGCAGGAGCGCCTGAACCTGCCGCAACTGGCCGAGCCGATCCGCAAGCTGCTGGTCGATCCGCGGCAGATGTGGCTCTACGCGGTCAGCGGCAAGGCCAGCGCGGATGTCTTCGACCTGCGCCGCAAGCAGCTCAACGGCCGCTACAAGCTGGTCGGCGACAACAGCGAAATCACCAGCGTCAGCCCGTTGCTGGGCGGTATCTCGCTGATGGTCGGCGACTCCAAGGGCGCCATCGGCCAGTGGTTCATGGTGCGTGGCGCCGATGGCCAGGCCGAACTGAAGAACGTGCGCAACTTCCAGCTGGGCAGCAGCCCGATCCGCCAGATCCTGCCGGAAGAGCGCCGCAAGGGCTTTCTCGCCCTGGACGACGGCGGCCGCCTGGGCATCTTCCACAGCACCGCGCATCGCACGCTGGTCACGCAACAGGTCGCCGACGGTGCCGCGCTGGCCGCCCTGTCGCCGCGCGCCACCCGCCTGCTGGTGGAGTCGGGCCAGGGCCTGCAGCGCTTCGTGATCGACAACCCGCACCCGGAAATCTCCTGGAGTGCGCTGTGGGGCAAGGTCTGGTACGAGAGCTATCCGGAACCCGACTACGTCTGGCAGTCGACCTCCGCCAACAGCGACTTCGAGCCCAAGCTGAGCCTCGCGCCGCTGGCCTTCGGTACGCTCAAGGCGGCGTTCTACGCGATGCTGCTGGCCGCGCCGCTGGCGATCTGCGCGGCGTTCTACACCGCCTACTTCATGGCGCCCTCGCTGCGCAGCAAGGTCAAGCCGGTGATCGAACTGATGGAGGCGCTGCCGACGGTGATCCTCGGCTTCTTCGCCGGGCTGTTCCTCGCGCCGTTCCTGGAGAACCATCTGCCGGGCATCTTCAGCCTGCTGCTGCTGATGCCGGTCGGCATCCTCTTCGCCGCCTGGACCTGGAGCCGGCTGCCGCAAGGCGTGCGCCTGGCGGTGCCGGACGGCTGGGAAGCGGTGCTGCTGATCCCGGTGATCCTGCTGGTCGGCTTCGGCTCGCTGGAGATCAGCGGCCACCTGGAGAACTGGTTCTTCGGCGGCGACATGCGCCTGTGGCTGTCCAACGAGATGGGCATTCCGTTCGACCAGCGCAACGCCCTGGTGATCGGCCTGGCGATGGGTTTCGCGGTGATCCCGACCATCTATTCGATCGCCGAGGATGCGGTGTTCAGCGTACCCCGGAGCCTGACCCTGGGGTCGCTGGCCCTCGGTGCCACGCCCTGGCAGACGCTGACCCGCGTGGTGCTGCTGACCGCCAGCCCGGGCATTTTCTCGGCGTTGATGATCGGCATGGGCCGCGCCGTGGGCGAGACCATGATCGTGCTGATGGCCACCGGCAACACGCCGATCATGGAAGTGAACATCTTCGAAGGCATGCGCACGCTGGCCGCCAACGTCGCGGTGGAAATGCCCGAATCCGAGGTGGGCGGCACCCATTACCGCGTGCTGTTCCTCGCTGCCCTGGTGCTGCTGATGTTCACCTTCGTGATGAACACCCTGGCCGAACTGATCCGCCAGCGCCTGCGCGGCAAGTACGCCAGCCTGTAAACGAGGCCCGCCTGCGGGCGGGCGCTAGCGCGGTCGCCAGCGGCCGCGACGAGATTTCGCAAAAAGGTATCGATCCGTGAAAAAGGATTCGTTGAACACCTGGGTCAAGAGCGGTACACCCTGGATCTGGATGAACGCCGGTGCGGTGTCCATCGCGGTGATCATGACCCTGGGTCTGCTGGCGGTGATTGCCGTGCGCGGGTTGGCGCACTTCTGGCCGGCCGATGTGATCGTCGCCGAGTATCAGGTGCCCGGCGACGAGCCGCGCGTGCTGGCCGGCGAGGTGGTGCAGGCCGAGGAGGTGCCGCGCGCGCGGCTGGCGGCCAGCGGCCTGCCGGTGAACGTCGAAGGCGGCGAATTCATGACCCGCGAGCTGCTCAAGGTCGGCAATCGCGAAGTCTACGGCGCCGATTTCTCCTGGATCGTCGGCGAGTGGCTGAGCGAGCCGCGCAAACCCGCCGAGCTGATGGTCCTCGAGCGTCGCGAATGGGGCAACTTCTACGGTTATCTGCTGAGCGTGAAGGAAGCCGGGCAACTGGTCGCCGAAGGCGAGGGCGCCTGGGCCGAACTGCAGCGGCGTATCGAGCGCGTCGACCAGTTGCACGCGCAGATCTCTCGGGTGGAGAAGGTCGAGATCGGCCGCATCAACCACGGCCTGGAGCGCCTGCGCCTGAAGACCCGCAAACTGGAACTGGACGACCGGCTGGATGCCGCGGCCCAGGCGGAACTGGATGCCGAGCGCGCCCAGTGGGACGCCGAATACCAGGGCCTGGAGGCGAAACTGGTCGCCCTGCAGCAGCAGTTCAACCGCGACAGCATCGTCGTGCGCACCGCCGATGGCCGCGAGCAGGAAATCACCCTGGGCAAGGTGGTCCGCGCTTTCCAGCCGAACGCCATGTCGACCCTGGACAAACTGGGCTTCTACTTCGCCAAGCTGTGGGAGTTCGTCAGCGCCGAGCCGCGCGAGGCCAATACCGAAGGCGGTGTGTTCCCGGCGATCTTCGGCACCGTGCTGATGACCCTCATCATGGCGGTGATCGTCACTCCGTTCGGCGTGATCGCCGCGGTCTACCTGCGCGAATACGCCAAGCAGGGCCTGCTCACCCGCGTCATCCGCATCGCGGTGAACAACCTTGCCGGCGTCCCGTCGATCGTCTATGGCGTGTTCGGCCTGGGCTTCTTCGTCTACGTGCTGGGCGGCTCGCTGGACCGGCTGTTCTATCCCGAAGCCGCGCCGGCGCCGGTATTCGGCACCCCCGGCCTGATGTGGGCCTCGCTGACGCTGGCGATCCTCACCCTGCCGGTGGTCATCGTCGCCACCGAGGAAGGCCTGGCGCGCATCCCGCGGATGATCCGCGAGGGTTCGCTGGCCCTCGGCGCAACCAAGTCCGAGACGCTGTGGAAGGTGGTGCTGCCGATGGCCAGCCCGGCGATGATGACCGGCCTGATCCTCGCCGTGGCCCGCGCCGCCGGCGAGGTGGCGCCGCTGATGCTGGTCGGCGTGGTCAAGCTGGCACCGAACCTGCCGCTCAACGGCAACTACCCTTACCTGCATCTGGATCAGAAGATCATGCATCTGGGCTTCCATATCTACGACGTCGGCTTCCAGAGCCCCAACGTCGAGGCGGCGCGGCCGCTGGTATACGCCACGGCGCTGCTGCTGGTGCTGGTGATCGCCACGCTCAACTTCAGCGCGATCTACATCCGTAACCACCTGCGCGAGAAATACAAAGCGCTGGACCATTAAACAGCAGCTGCAAGCTTCAAGCGGCAAGCCTCAAGAAGAGTGAGGCGCGCCGGCTTGAGCTTGCGGCTTGTAGCTTGCAGCTTGCAGCTGCGAACGGAGTGAGCACATGCAACCGACTACCCATTCCATCGATATTTCCGCACTCGGACGCGACAAGCGCAGCCTGGACCTGGCCAGCGAGCCGGTGGCCATCGAGGTGCCTGAGCTGAGCCTGTTCTACGGGCAGAAGCAGGCGCTGTACAACGTCAGCATGAACATCCCCAGGCAGCGCGTGACCGCCTTCATCGGCCCGTCCGGCTGCGGCAAGTCGACCCTGCTGCGCTGCTTCAACCGCATGAACGACCTGGTCGACGGCTGCCGCATCGAGGGCGCGATCAATCTCGACGGCCACAACATCTACCGCAAGGGCGAGGACGTCGCCGACCTGCGCCGCCGGGTCGGCATGGTGTTCCAGAAGCCCAACCCGTTCCCCAAGAGCATCTACGAGAACGTGGTCTACGGCCTGCGCATCCAGGGCATCAAGCAGAAGCGCGTGCTCGACGAGACCGTCGAATGGGCGCTCAAGGGCGCGGCGCTGTGGGACGAGGTCAAGGACCGCCTGCACGAATCGGCGCTGGGCCTCTCCGGCGGTCAGCAGCAGCGCCTGGTGATCGCCCGGACCATCGCCGTGCAGCCCGAAGTGCTGCTGCTCGACGAGCCGAGCTCGGCACTCGACCCGATTTCCTCGCTCAAGGTCGAGGAACTGATCTACGAGCTCAAGGCCAAGTACACCATCGTCATCGTCACCCACAACATGCAGCAGGCCGCGCGGGTCTCCGACTACACCGCGTTCATGTACATGGGCAAGCTGATCGAGTACGGCGATACCGATACGCTGTTCACCAACCCGGCGAAGAAGCAGACCGAAGACTACATCACCGGGCGTTACGGCTAAGAGCAGCGGCAAGCTGCAAGCCACAAGCGGCAAGAGTGACCCCGGAGAACAACTTGAAGCTTGCAGCTTGAAGCTTGCAGCTTTCGCGGAGCGAACCATGAACAAAGACAACCACACCCAACACATCTCCCAGCAGTTCAACGCCGAGCTGGAGGAGGTGCGCAGCCACCTGCTGGCCATGGGCGGGCTGGTGGAAAAGCAGGTCAACGACGCGGTCACCGCGCTGATCGAGGCCGACTCCGGCCTGGCCCAGCAGGTGCGCGAGATCGACGACCAGATCAACCAGATGGAGCGCAACATCGACGAGGAATGCGTACGCATCCTCGCCCGCCGCCAGCCGGCGGCTTCCGACCTGCGCCTGATCATCAGCATCTCCAAGTCGGTGATCGATCTCGAACGCATCGGCGACGAGGCGACCAAGATCGCCCGCCGCGCCATCCAGCTGTGCGAGGAGGGCGAGTCGCCCAAGGGTTACGTCGAGGTGCGCCACATCGGCGACCAGGTGCGCAGGATGGTGCAGGAGTCGCTGGACGCCTTCGCCCGCTTCGATGCCGAACTGGCGCTGTCGGTGGCGCAGTACGACAAGACCGTGGACCGCGAATACAAGACCGCCCTGCGCGAACTGGTCACCTACATGATGGAAGACCCGCGCTCGATCTCCCGGGTGCTCAGCGTGATCTGGGCGCTACGCTCGCTGGAGCGCATCGGCGACCATGCGCGCAACATCGCCGAACTGGTGATCTACCTGGTGCGCGGCACCGACGTGCGCCACCTGGGCCTGGCGCGCATGGCCGAGGAAGTCGAGGGTAGCAAGGAGCGCTGAGGCGCGCGTGCCTAGGGCGGCGCCTCTTCAGCATGTAGGGTGGGCTTCAGCCCACCAGCCCCCCCTTTGGAGCATGCCACCCCGCGCGGTGGGCTGAAGCCCACCCTACGGCTTCAAGAGCATCGCCCCGGGCCGGGTCTTCCACAAAGGCAGCGGGTGCCCACCGGAGCAGCAATAGGCACGCCCGCATAGGCCGGGCCTTCCGAACCGTTTCGATTGCCGCTCAAGCCGGCGCCAGCGCCTCGCTCAGGTAGTCGATCAGCACGCGCAGTTTCGGCGGTAGGTGGCGGTTCTGCCGCCACAGCAGCCAGGCCGCGCCCTGGTACGAGCCGGTGTAGCGCCATTCGGGCAACACCTCGCGCAGACGGCCGTCGGCCAGCGCGGCGGCGGCGGTGAAGTGTGGCAGGCAGGTGATGCCCAGATGCGCCAGCGCCACCTGCAGCCGGGCTTCGCTGTGGTTGCTGATATAGCGACCGTGCACCGTGATCGTTTCCTGCTGGTCGCCGCGGCGCAGGTGCCAGCGATTGTCTCCGGCCGTTTCTCCCAGATATAGACAGCTGTGACGCAGCAGGTCCTGCGGGTGCTGCGGCTCGCCGTGGCGCTGCAGGTATTCGGGACTGGCGCAGAGCAGCTGGCGCACCGGCCCGAGCGGTTTGCCGGCCAGGCCCTCGGGTGGGTTGTCGGTGACCTGTACCAGCAGGTCGAAGCCGTCCTCGATCAGGTCCGGGCTGCGGTCGTCGATCCGCAGCTGCACGTCGACGTCCGGGTAGCGCTGCAGGAACCCCGGCATCAGCGGGCTGACGACGAACTTGCCGTAGGCCTTCGGCACGCTGAGGCGCACCAGCCCGCGCGGGCTGCTCATCAGTCGCTCTCCAATGGCCACGGCGGCCTCCGCCGCTTCCAGCATGGTCCGGCAATGCTGATAGAACTCCGCTCCGGCCTCGTTCAGGCGCAGCTGGCGGGTCGTGCGTTCCAGTAGGCGCAGCGCCAATGCCTGCTCCAGCCGCGCCACCTGGCGGCTCACGGCCGAAGGGGTACTGCCGAGCAAGCGCGCGGCACCGGAGAAGCTGCCGGCCTCGACCACCCGCACGAACACCGCCATGTAGGGCAGCAGGGCTGTGCTGTCATTCGTTCCCATGCGGAACAGGTCCTGTGCTGTTTCGCCGGATTATCGATCGCTGCGGCAGGTCCGACAATCAGCGTCTGATCATTGAGCCGGGGGCGGATGATGAAAGGCGCAATGAAGCGGGGGCTGTGGCTGGCCGACGGTATGCTGCTGATGGTGGCGCTGATCTGGGGCAGCAGCTATGCGGTGGCCAAGCAGGCGCTGCTGTTCTATCCGGTGCTGGGTTTCCTGGCGATCCGTTTCGGCCTGACGTTCCTGATCCTGCTGCCGCAGCTGCGCGGCGCCGGGCGTCGCGCGCTGCGTCCGGGCGTGCCGCTGGGGCTGGTAATGCTGGCGATCTTCCTCTGCGAGATGTACGGCGTGCTGCTGACCAGCGCCAGCAACGCGGCCTTCCTGATCAGCCTGTGCGTGGTGATCACACCGTTCGTGGAGTGGGCGCTGCTGCGCCAGCGTCCCGGCGGCGGGTTGTGGCTCGCGAGCGGCCTGTCGCTGACGGGCGTCTGGTTGCTGACCGGGGGCCCCGAGCTGGCGCTCAACCTCGGCGATGGCCTGATGTTGTTGGCGGCGCTGTTGCGGGCCCTGCTGGTATGCCTGACCCGTCGGCTCACCGCCGATCGGGCGATTCCGCCGCTGGCGCTGACGGCTGTGCAGAGCGGGGTGGTCGGCACGAGCTGCCTGCTGCTCGGGCTGGCCATGCCGGACGGCCTGCCGGCATTGCCACAAAGCACGGCGTTCTGGTCCGCGGCTTTGTATCTGGTGCTGTTCGCCACTCTGTTCGCCTTCTATGCGCAGAACCTCGCCCTCGGGCGCACGAGCGCGACGCGGGTATCGCTACTGATGGGCTCCGAGCCGCTGTTCGGCGCGATCATCGCCGGGCTCTGGCTGGGCGAGCGGCTCGAGCCGATGGGCTGGGCCGGCGGCTTGCTGATCGTGGCGGCGACGCTGTGCACCTTGCGCATCGGCCGCTCGCCGGTGGCGGACGGCAGCGCGGCGCGGCGACCGGGTGAAATGGTGGGCTGAAGCCCACCCTACGGTTTGCAGGTGTAGGGCGGGTGAAGCCCGCCGATATGGAGCTGGCATCCCGCACGATCGGTGGGTTGCACCCGCCCTACGTAACCGAATCGCGCAGTTCCGCCTGCAGCGCGTCGAGCGCCATCTGGCGTTCGCCGTCCNTGCAGGCGGGCGGCGGGGTTCAGTGATGACCATTCGGGGTGCGCGCGGGCACGCTGCAGGGCTTCCGGCAGCTTGCCCTCGCGCCAGGTCTGGTCCTGCGGCGTGTTCAGGCGGATCGCCTCGACCGCGGCGTGCCCGCGGGTGGCCAGGGCCGCGAGCAACTGGCGTTGGCGCAGGGCGAGCAGGCGCAGCACGGCGTCGTCGACGGTCAGTTCGCGCTGGCCCTTGAGCTTGCCGAGCAGGCGGTTGCCATAGTGCCGTGCGGTCTGCGCGCCGCCGCCGGCGAGGGCGCCAAACAATGCCGCGGCGCCGAGGGTGATGCCGCCGACCATCAGATCGACACCGGCGCCGGCAGCCGCCCCGGCGGCCATGCCGCCACCGATCTTCACGCCCAGCTGCTTGAGGGTTTCCGGGTTGAACAGGTCGTCGCCCCAGCGCCCGTCGAGCAGCGGCAGGTCACGGGCCTCGGCATCCTCCCGGCGGAAGGCGTACAGCCGCAGCAGCGCCTCGACGCAGCGCTGTTCGCGGACGCGCACCGCATCGTGCAGTTCGCCAATGGCGCCGCGCTCCAGCTCCGGCTGCGCGGCGACGCTGCGGCGACAGGCGGCGACGTCGAGCAGCAGGTCGGCGATCAGCCGCTGGCCGCTGGCCTGGCGCGCTTCGGCCTGGGCCTCGTGATCGTCGATCAGCCGCTGCAGCTTCGGCCGCGCCTGCTCCAGCAGCAGCGCCAGGCTTTCGTACAGGCGCCGCTCGCCGTCCAGCGGCGGCGCCACGCTGTCGAAACGCACCAGCGCATGCAGGCCGAGGCGGGCCAGGGCCTGGCGCCATTGCTCTTCGCGATGGCCGGGCTGGGCGACGAAGTTGAGCACCGGCAAGAGCGGCTTGCCGCAGCCGGCGAGCACCGCCAGCTCGTCCTTGTACTTGGCCAGCACCGGCTCGCGGGCGTCGATCACGTAGAGCCCGGCGTCGCTGGTCAGCAGCTGGCGCAGCACCTTGGCCTCCTGCTCGAAGCGCTGGCGCGCCTCGCTGCCGTCGAGAAAGCGTGCGGTGCGCGCCGGGCCGTCGAGGCGTTCGCCGGGGCGCTCCAGGCGTTCGAGATAGTCGAGCAGGGCGATGGCGTCTTCCAGGCCCGGCGTGTCGTAGAGCTCCAGCAACGGTTCGCCGTCCACCGACAGCCGCGCGCCTTCGACGTGGCGGGTGGTGCTGGGGCGGTGAGAGACCTCGCCGAAGCCGATGTCGCGGGTCAGGGTGCGCAACAGCGAGGTCTTGCCGACATTGGTGTGGCCGACCACGGCGAGTTTCAGGGGCGCGCTCATAAGAAGCCTCCACCGAATCCGTAGGGCGGGTGCAACCCGCCAACCCTGGCGTACGGCGACTCCGCATCGACGGGTTGCACCCGCCCTGCGATCGCTACGGGACTGCGGCTGGCCGTGTAGGGTGGATGACGCTTTACCCATCCACCTCGCCTGTATGGGTTGCGGTGGACGAAAGGAGTGTCATCCACCCTACGGATTCTTTCCTTGCAGCTCGAGGCTTGAAGCTTGCCGCTCGCATGATCAGTCATGGCCGTGCTCCAGCCAGCCCAGCGGCGCGCAGCTCGAATGTGTGAGGCCCAGGGCATCCAGGGCCTGGTGCCAGTCCTCCAGGCGGGCACTGTCCAGCGCCTCGCCCGGCGGTGCCTGCAGCAGCCAGACGCGGGTGCTGGCGGCGCAGCGCGACAGCTCGCCGAGCAGCGCCAGGGTGCCGCGGTCCGGCGAGCGCCGTGGATCGCAGGCGATGGCCAGGCGCGCCGGCGGAAAGCGCGTGAGCTGGTCGAGCAGGCGCCGGCGCTGCTCGCGCTCGTCGAGGATGCCGGCATCGGCGACGCCCTGGGGCAGGGCCGGCGGCCAGGGGCGGCTGCCATCCAGCTCGACGGCCACCAGCACGGCACCCTCGCTGCCATTCAGTCGTGCGCCGGCGGTCGCTGCGTGCAGCTGCGCCGGGGCCGCATCGCTGATGCCGAGGCGCTCGCTGGCCGGCTGCAGGCGCTCGCGCAGCAGCCGGTAGGCGGGCAATTGCAGATCCAGCCGCAGCGCCGCGCGTCCGCGCCGCCAGCGCCACAGGCACAGGCCGCTGAGCAGCAGCCGCGGCAGCAGGCCGTAGACCAGCAGCACGCCGACCAGCCAGCCGGCCCAGCTCTGCCGGGCGTTTTCCAGCCCGCTGCCCAACGCGCCGCTGGCGCGGATCTGCTCGGCGTCCGGCACGCCGAAGCCGAGCAGCGTCGGCAGCGCGCCGAGGGACTGGGTGAGCGTGATAAAGGCGTTTTCGCCGAGGATGGTGGTTTCCCAGACGAAGCCGTAGCGCCGCGTCGCCAGCAGGGCGAGCAGCGTGAGCAGGGCGCTGGTCATCGCCAGCAGCCAGAGGCCGTGCACGCCGAGGCCGAGCAGCCAGCGGCCGAGGCGACGCTGCTGCAGCACGGCGAGCAGCGCCGGGGCCAGTTGCACGGCGCGGGCGTCGCGTGCCAGCTTTTCGCTGAGCCAGAGCCACAACCGTCCCAGCGCGCCACCGCTGTCGCCGACGAGCAGCAAGCCCAGCAGCCAGCCGAGCAGGGTCAGCAGGTTCAGCCCGAGCAGGCTGCCCAGCGCCCAGAACACGTTGACCGGCCGCTGGCCGTCGCCCAGTGCCGCCCAGGCCAGGCCGGCGCCGGTGAACATAGCCAGCACTGCCAGGGCGATGCCGCCCAGCCGCGCGCCCTGGCGCCAATGCCGCAGGGCCTCGAGCAGCCCGTCGCGGCGTGCCAGCCAGAGCGCGCGGTGTTCGATCAGGGCCGGCAGGTCGCCGCCCAGGGCACGGGCCTGACGATTGGCTTCCTCGTCCTCCAGCGGCCCGGCATGCTCTTCGCGCAGGCGCACGGCTTCGGTCAGCCAGAGGCGGTCGAGGGGGCTGAGGGCGGGCAACTGAAAATCGGTCACGCGGCGTCTCGTGGCAGGGCGGAGCCCCGAGCATACCCGCCGAGGCGGGCCGGGGGAATTGCAGTGCCGTCCGGCCCGCCCCGGGCAGGCTTGGATGCTGCGGCGCAGACGGCTAGAATCCGCATTCCGATTGCGATCGGGCGGCCTCAGGGCCGTTTCACCTGCCACGGATCGGCAAGAGGCGCTGGCGCCTCGGGCCTGTCATCACGCCTTCGAAAAGGAATCTTCATGAAAGACCTGTTTTTCTTCGACGCTATGCTCACCCCGAAGATCATCACGCTGATCTACTGGCTGGGGCTGATTTCGGTGGTGGTCGGTGCCGTCGCCACCCTGTTCGCAGGCGCCTTGTTCCAGGCGCTGGGCATCCTGGTGTTCGGCCTGATCGGCACGCGCGTCTGGTGCGAACTGCTGATCGTGTTGTTCAAGATTCACGAAAACCTGCAGAAAGTCGCCAACAAAGCGTAACTCAATGGGCGGCCGTCCCAGGCCCACCCATTGCCTTTCTGGTCGTCACCTTTCGTTGCGCAGGCGCACGGCGATATCCGGCTGGTCGATGAACAGGCCGTCGATGCCGGCGTCGAGGAAGGCACGGATTTCCGTTGCGATCTTGCCGCGCTCGGCCGGCTGGTCGCTGCTGCGCAGATCGGTCGGGAGGAAGGCGTTCTCGGCACGGAAGGTGTAGGGGTGCACCTTGAGCCCGGCGGCGTGGGCATCGGCGACGAAGCGGGTCGGCGCGCCCAGGTCGCCGTTGGCATCGCGCGGGATGACGTAGCCCTTCTCCGGACCGACGCCGGCGGCGTAGCGGGAAATCGCTTTCAGCCCCGCCGGGGTGGCCATCTGCGCGTAGCTCAGCTCGCCGCCACGGACCTGCTGGTCATAGGGCTGGCCGGAGCCGAGCAACTGCACCAGGCGCAGCTGGCTCAGGCGGCTGAGGGTTTCGAGGTTGTCCACCTCGAAGGACTGGATGTGCACCGGCGCTTGCCGGCCGACGTAGCCGTTGCGCGTGAGAATGCGCAGCAGCGGCTGCTCCATGGCCAGGCCGAGCTGCTGGAAGTGGGTCGGGTGCTTGGTTTCCAGGTACAGGCCGATGCGCCGGCCCTGGCTGAGCTGCAGGGTCTTCACCAGGTCGATGATCTGCTGCAGGGTCGGGATTTCCAGGCTGCCGTCGAGGCGGGCATTGCCCGGGCGGATCGCCGGGATGCGCTCGATGGCGCGCAGGGTCTTCAATTCGGCGAGGGTGAAATCCTCGCTGAACCAGCCATCGAGCGTGACGCCGTCGACCCGCTGGGTGCGTCGGCGGTCGGCGAACTCGGGGCGCTGCGAGACGTCGGTGGTCAGTCCCAACTCGTTGTCGTGGCGGGCGACGATCTGCCCGTCGCGGGTCATCACCAGGTCCGGTTCGATGTAGTCGGCGCCCTGGAAGACCGCCAGGGCATAGGCGGCCAGGGTGTGTTCCGGCACATAGCCGCTGGCGCCGCGGTGGGCGATGACCAGCGGCGTCGGTTCGTCGCGCTCGGCATGCTTCGAGGTGTTTTCGGCCGGGGCGGCGAAACCGGCGAGTGGCAGCAGCAGGCTGCAGGCGGTCAGCCAGCGGCGAAGGGAAGCGGTGCTTTTGCGGGTCATGTCGGCATCTCCTCGGGTTGGAACGTCACAGCCTGAGCCAGTTGCGTGACCGGACTTGGACGCTGCGCTGCCTGTTGCATCGCAGCCTGATGAAGCCGACGAACGGCTGGCACTGCAGGACGGCCCGGCGCTCTGCTATGCTCGCCGCCATGAACCAGACCCGTCTCCCCCTCGCCATGATCGCCGCGCTCGCAGAGCGGCATGTTATCGGCCGTGACAACATCATGCCCTGGCACCTGCCGGCCGATCTCAAGCACTTCAAGGCCATGACGCTGGGCAAGCCGATCATCATGGGTCGCAAGACCTGGGATTCGCTCGGCCGTCCATTGCCAGGCCGGCTCAATCTGGTGGTCAGCCGCCAGCCGGATCTTCAGCTCGAAGGCGCGCAAACCTTCACCAGCCTGGACGCTGCGCTGGTCCGTGCCGAGCAATGGGCGTACGAGCAGGGCGTCGACGAGCTGATGCTGATCGGCGGTGCGCAGCTGTATGCCCAGGCGCTGGAGCGCGCGCAACGCCTGTATCTCACGCGTATCGATGCAGCTCCCGACGGCGACGCCTTCTTTCCTGAGTTTCAGGAGGCCGAATGGCTGCGTGTCGCGAGCCAGGCGCATCCGGCCGAGGGCGATGCCCCGGCCTATCGCTTCGAAACCTGGGAACGACGCTGACCCGCTTAGCCATGCCTTGATCCGCGCCCAGTGCGCTGTGCGCGGCCTGTTCCATCCTACCCGCCGCTGCCGTAACGAGACCACCCCGATGCAACCAACCGAATCCGAAGCCGCGCAAGCCGAGCGCGTCGCCGCGATTTTCGTCCGCCACCCGCTGTGGGAAGACGGCCTGGCGCTGCTCACCGGCACCGCCCTGGTCGCCCTCGGGATCGCCTTCTACAGCCATGCCGGGCTGCTGACCGGCGGCACCGTGGGGCTGGCCTTCCTGCTCAAGTACCTGGCCGGCTGGTCGTTCGGTCCGGCCTTCTTCCTGCTCAACCTGCCGTTCTATGCCCTGGCGATCTGGCGCATGGGCTGGGCGTTCACCCTGCGCACCGTCTGCGCGGTGGGGCTGGTATCGCTGTTCGCCGAGCTGACGCCTCGATGGGTGCGCTTCGCCGCGCTCGACCTCGTCTACGCGGCGGTGTTCGGCGGCTTCGTCATCGGCGTCGGCCTGCTGATCCTGTTTCGCCACCGCGCCAGCCTCGGCGGGGTGAACATCCTCGCGCTGTTCCTGCAGGAGCGTTTCGGCCTGCGCGCCGGCACCTTCCAGATGGGCATCGACGCGCTGATCGTGCTGGCGGCGGTGTTCATCGTACCGGCGGACAAGGTGCTGTTGTCGGTGCTCGGCGCGGTGGCGCTGAACCTGGTGCTGGCGATCAACCACCGCGCCGGGCGCTACATGGGCGTCAGCTGAGGGGCAGCAGCTCGGCGTCGGCGCTGGCGTTTTCCAGCCGCAGCAGCGCCAGGCCGATCGGCAGCTTGAAGCGCCGCGGGCCGGCGCTGCCCGGATTGACGTAGAGCACGCCGTCGCGCCGCTCGATCCGCGGCTGGTGCGAATGGCCGGCGACCACCACGTCGATGCCGGCGGCGGCCGGGTCGAAAGCCAGTTGCTTGAGATCGTGCAGGACGTGGATGGCGAAGCCGCCGATGCGCAGGTCCAGCCGCTCGGGGAGCGCCATCGCCCAGTCGTCGGTGTCGATATTGCCGCGAATGACGTCCAGCGGCGCAATCGCCCGCAGGCCGTCGAGTACCGCCGCCTTGCCGATGTCACCGGCGTGGATGATCCGCGCGCAGCCCTGCAGTGTCGCCAGCGCCTCGGGGCGGAGCAGGCCGTGGGTGTCGGCGATCAGACCGATGCGCATGTGGGTGTCTTCCTCTTGGTCGAGCCAGCCAGCATAGGCCATTCGACTCGCGGCCGGGCGCCGAGGTTGCCGCAACGATGCGCTGGAAGGCCATCCGAACGAAACGGCCCGCAGCGGGTGCGGCGGGCCGTTTCGGTTTCAGGGGGATTGGCGACGGCGATCAACCACTGGTGGTGCTGGCCGCCGCCATCTTGCTGGCGTTGGTGCGCGGTGCGGGCGGCGGCGCGCCGTGGTCGTCGGCGCCGAGCACCGGCACCTCGTGGCCCTGGGCATCGAACAGCTTGCCGTCGTGGAAGTGATCGCCGTCGTGCAGCGCGGCGATGTCCTGGTAGCGCAGGGTGCGTTCGCTGGCGGCGGCGAATACCGACTGCTGGTCCGAGTTGCCGGCCTTGAGGTGATTGAAGATCAGGTTCAGCAGGATCGCCATGATTGCCGCCGAGCTGATGCCGGAGTGGAAAATGGTCTCGAACCAGGCCGGGAAGTGGTGATAGAAGCTCGGCGCGGCGATCGGGATCATGCCGAAGCCGATCGAGGTGGCGACGATGATCAGGTTCATGTTGTTGCGGTACTCGACCTGCGCCAGGGTGCGGATGCCCGCGGCCGCCACGGTGCCGAACAGCACGATGCCGGCGCCGCCGAGCACCGCGGTCGGCACCGCGGCGATCAGCCGACCCATCACCGGCAGCAGGCCGAGGGTGACCAGGATCAGCCCGGCGGTGGCCACCACGTAGCGGCTCTTCACCCCGGTCACCGCCACCAGGCCGACGTTCTGGGCGAAGGCGCTCTGGGTGAAGGAACCGAAGATCGGCGCCAGGCTGCTGGAAATCATGTCCGCGCGCAGGCCGTTGCCCAGGCGTTTGGAGTCGACCTTGGTGCCGATGATCTCGCCGACCGCGAGAATGTCCGCCGAGGTTTCCACCAGGGTGACGATGATCACGATCAGCATCGACAGGATCGCCGCCACGTGGAATTCCGGCATGCCGAAATGCAGTGGCGACGGCATCGCCAGCAGCGGGCCATCGAGCACGCCGGAGAAGTCGGCCATGCCGCAGAATACTGCGGCCAGGGTGCCGATCACCATCGCCAGCAGGATCGACAGCCGCGAGATGCTGGCGCTGCCGAGCTTGCTCAGCAGCAGCACGGTGGCCAGGGTGAAGGCGGCCAGGCCGATGTTGGCCATGCTGCCGAAGTCCGGCGCCTGGCTGTTGCCGCCCATCGCCCAGCGCGCCGCGACCGGCATCAGCGTCAGGCCGATGGTGGTGATGACGATGCCGGTGACCAGCGGTGGGAAGAACCTGGTGATCCGTGAGAACACCGGAGTGATCAGCAGGCCGATCAGCGAGGCGCCAATCACCGCACCGAGTACCGCGGGGATGCCTCCGGCGCCGTCGCTGCCGATGATCGCGATCATGGTCGCCACGCCGGCGAAGGACACGCCCTGCACCAGCGGCAGCTGGCAACCGAAGAAGGGCAGGCCGATGGTCTGCAGCAGGGTGGCCAGCCCGCCGGCGAACAGCGAGGCGGCGATCAGCAGGCCGATGTCGGCGGAGGACAGGCCGGCCGCCTGACCGACGATCAGCGGCACCGCGACGATGCCGCCATACATGGTCAGGACGTGTTGCAGGCCGTAGGCCAGATTGGCGACGGTACCGAGGTTCTCGTCTTCCGGACGCTTCTCCGAAGGGGTGCTTGCGGATGGGACTGTCATGGTGGAGTTCTCGCTGTTGTTCTTGTGCCGAACAATGTAGACAATTTATTGCTGCATGTGCCAGCTCTTTGTATACATTTTTAAAAGCAAGGATCTGTGGGCAAAAGCCGGATATGGAAGGTTATGGGCATCCATCTCCTGGTATTTGCCGGTGGCCGTTAAGCCAGGCGATGCGCCAATCGACGAATGGTTATCCGGCCGGGTGACGCCTGTTGGCAGGCGGCCTGATCGGATGGCGGGTTGAGGTTGGGCTCGGGAGGAGAGACGAGCCCTGGCTGCGGCGCGGCCCGCCGCATGCGCCTCAGTTGCCGGTGGGCGGGGTTTCCGGCAGGAACCCGTTCATCAGCAGGGCGCAGAGGCCACCGGTGGCCACGCCCGACTCCAGCACCGTGCGCAGCGCCGGCGGCATAAGGACGAGGAACTCCGGCACCTGGGACACGCCCAGGCCGAGGGCCAGGCTGACCGCGACGATCAGCAGGGCGCGGCGGTCCAGCCGGGTGCCGGCGAGGATATTGATGCCGGAGGCGGCCACCGCGCCGAACATCACCAGCGCGGTGCCGCCCAGCACCGGCTCGGGGATCGCCTGCAGCACCCCGGCGACGGCCGGGAACAGGCCCAGCAGTACCAGCAGCAGGGCGATCCACAGGCCGACATGGCGGCTGGCGATGCCGGTCAGCTGAATCACCCCGTTGTTCTGCGCGAAGATCAAGCTGGGGAAGCTGTTGAACCGTCCGGCCAGCAGCGAGTTGGCGCCGTTGACCAGCACGTCGCCCTTGATCCGCTGCATCCACAGCGGGCCTTCCACCGGCTGGCGCGAGGCCTTGCTGGTGGCGGTGACGTCGCCGATGGCTTCCAGCGAGGTGACCAGGTAGATCACCAGCATGGGCACGAACAGCGCCCAGGAGAAGCCCAGGCCGAAGTGCAGCGGCGTCGGCACCTGCAGCAGCGGCGGGTATTAGGGGACGGACCACGATTTACTAGAGATTGTGGTCTATCCCCTAATGTCCGTCCGATACTGCGTTGCACCGCGCAGCGATCTTCGGGGCAGTGGCCTCAATGCAGCCCACTCGGACGGGTAGTCGTCGAGGTAGAACTAAGCTCCCTTCACTTCGAGCCATGCTCGGCCAGCCAGTTCTTGCATTGGTCATAGTCGGGCATGACGCGTTTCAAGCGTAGCCAGTAGATTGGCGTGCAGGTCGCCGGCCTGGGCGCCTCATTCAATAGAGCTCATTCCGGCTCATTCCGGCTCATTCCGGCTCATTCCGGCTCATTCCGCGTCGTTGAGGAAATAAACAGCGCCCCGGTTCTTGCCGTGCTGAACGAGGGCGCCGTTGTCCTTCAGCTTTTTCAGCAACTTGGCAGCTTGGTCGGTCGACAACCGGCACAGCCCCATCACTTCGGCCCGCTTGATCTGCCCGTGCTGTTGCACATAGCTCAGCACCATCTGCTCATGCTGGATGGGGCTGAAACCGGCTTGTCGGGTATAGGCGGCCTTATCGCCCACGGCCTGATACAGACTAGCCGACAGGGTATAGCTGCGTGCTCGGGTGGAGCCGTGCGCTTCCACCAGTCCGGCTTCGGTCAGGGCTTCCAGGGTGCGCTTGGCGCTCGCGGTATCACGCTGTATTTGAACGGCCAGCTCATCGGCAGTGACCCGCTTGGTCGCGCGTAGGGCGGCCAGGGCGATCAGGCTGTCGATGGGCAGCTCCGCATTGGTGGCGCGCTCGTGCTCGACCACCAGACGGCGGAAATCCAGGTCCGCCTCGGTTGTGGGCAGGCGCAGCACCACGCTTTGGGCGGTGGTGTAGCCATAATCGGGTGCGGGCCGGCCAAACTTGAGCATGCCGCGAAAGATCTTGTCCACGCCCCGCCCGGAGCGCTCGACCACGCCGATGCGTTTCATGGCGTCCGCCAGGGTCGGGTTGCGCGGGCGCGGCTCGGTGACAAGCAGATTGGCCAGGGTCACGCCATCCACCAGTCCGCCGGGGTTACTGACGACCAGGGCATCGTCCTCCAGCCGCACATGCACCGCGCCGAGGCGGTGATAGTCGCGGTGGATCAGGGCGTTGGCCACCGCCTCGCGGAAAGCGCCCATATCAACCTTGGGCACTGGCACGCGGAATAGGCCGACCTGCAATTCTTCCTCTGGGTTGTAGGGACGGAAATTGGTTTCCAGCCAGTCCAGAGCCTTGAGTAATGGAAAGCGGCGGAACTCATTGAAGCGCACCGCCTGCTGGGCCAGCACCTGGAAGGCGAATTCATGGGTGGGTACCAGTTGGCGCAGCGAGGTTTCCCGACCCACCAGCAGCAGGCCTGTCAGGGTCGGCATCCGCGAACCGTCCGGCTGGCGGGCGGTAAGCATTAGCGCACCATCCAGGGCTTCATCGTCCAGCTCCAGCAGTACGCGGTCGCCGCCGTACTGCTGCACGGCCTGGCGCAGGCGCTCGCGCTCCAGCGGGTCGAGGTCGGCGAGGGTGGCGCCGGCCACCGGCTGGGCCGACACGTCGATCAAGCCAAAGCTGGCGGCGCGACTGGCCCGCTCATGGGGCAGCATGGCCACGCATTCGGGTGTGCCGTCGTGCCTTACGCGGCGACGCAGGTAAACACCGCCAGTGGTGGCCACCTCGCCGCGGGCCTTGGGCACGCGGATGCGCGCTACCGTCACGCTGTCTACCTCAACCGCCTCGGCCTGCACGGACAGCGATGGCGACGTGCGCGCCGCCACCATCCCGGCCAACCCCTCCAACAGGCGATGCTCGGCATGCAGGCCGGTGGGCGTGCCGTTGTCCTCGACGCCCAGCCATAGCTCACCGCCCTCGGCGTTGGCCAGGCAGATCAGTGCCTCGATCAGGTCGGTATCGGAGAGCTTCTTGCGGTCGCTCTTGAACTCGACGGTGAGGGTTTCGCGGGGCGGCAGGCGTTGGGACATATCAGGCTCCCGTTTGTGCCGCAGGCTGCTGGACAGACTCCAGCAGCGGGGTGACGCGGATGCGGCCGGTGAGCAGGCCGTTCATCAGGCCGATTTTCATGCTCTGGAGTTTGCGGAGTTCGGCTTCATCAGCAAGCACTTTGGCTTCATAAGCGGCGAGGGGCATTGCGGAGTCCCTTGGGGCACCCGATGCGGGTGCCTGTCCTGATGGCGTAAATGCCGGCAATTCTACCCCATGCCAGGGTTCGGCCAGTTCCCGGTTGGCTGTGAAAATTGCGGATATCGAGACGTTTCAATTATCGACTTCGTGAGTCTTCGCAGTTTGCCGATTCGGCAGAAAAACCCAAGAACAATAAAAAGCCCATCGATGATGGGCTATCGGGAGTGACCAATCATGTTCATTTGTGCATGTTCCCTTTTTGGTCAGGCGGGAGGGCTGGGCTGGCTCAGCGTCATCAAAGCTGCTGCCATTGCTTGCTCATAACTCGACGGCTTCATCGATGACGGAATCGCGCAAGTATCGGTTCAGCTCATGTTCCGGCACCGGGCTGATATTGCGTTCGCACAGTTTGGCAAGACCTTCCGCCAGCGGTAGTCGTTGAGCGAACAGATCGTAGCCCTGCTCGAAGTCGACCAGGAAATCGATATCGCTGTCCGGCCTTTTCTCTCCCCTGGCCGCCGAGCCGAATACGCGGATTCGCCGTGCCCCGTATTGTTTGCCCAGGGTGTTGATGGCTTCTCTGTTCGGTCGCCCGCAGTTGATCCCGCAGCATGACACGCGCCTTGCCCTTGGCAGCGGGATTGCGGGTTCGCCCGAGGCTACGAGCAATCCTCGACGATGGCAACGAGGCGTCGCTTCTGAGGCGATGGCTTCCAGGCTCCGGTGCGGGAGCCGGAAGCCATGGCGCTGCGATAGTGGGCGAGTCGGAGTCTGCGGCGGAGGCTCGGCGGACAAGGCTGTGCCGAGCCGACGGCTTCCATGCGGCGTCACGTCAGTTCAGCACCCCCTGCAAAATGGTGTAGACGATGCCGGTGGTGACGGCGACCAACACGATATCGCTGCCGACCCGGCGCCACTCGTAGCCCTGGTAGCTCGGCAAACCGTTCAGCGCCTTGGCATCCAGTCGCTTGCCATAACCCTGCGGCAGCGGCTTGCCTTTCTGGATATTGACGCCAGCCGGAATTGCCGGACCCCGGCCGATCTGCGCACGGCGCTCATGGAAGGCCTGGTGTACCGAGGAAAAGTCCTTCGGCGGTTGCTGCGCATGATTCGTCGCCGTGTTCTTTTGCGGCGTTTGCCCGGACCTGCCCTGGCTTTCACTCCGGCTCTGCTGTTTGCCGCCACCCTGAGCACCTCGCTCCTGGTGCGCTTCGGCGGGGGGCTGCGGTGCCGCCGACAGCAGCGGGCTGCCGAACAACAAGGCGATGCTCAAGCCGACGATAAGGGTTCTGTTCATTGCACTATTCCTCTTGGGTCAAGAATGATGGGAACCGCTGTGGCCCCGTTATTCGGCGATACCACCGCCCAGCACCCGATACAGGCCGATGCGGTTGCTCTGTTCGGTGAGCCGCAGGCTGATCAGGCTCTGCCGCGCCGCATACAGCTCGCGCTGGGAGTCGAGCGCGTCGAGGTAGCTGCTGGCGCCGTTGCGGTACAGCGCGTCGGCCAGCCGGTAGCTCTTGTCCGTGGCGTCGACCAGGGCCTGCTGGGCCTCCATACGCTGGCGCAGCGTGCCGCGCTCGGCCAGCACATCGGCCACCTCGCGGAAGGCGCTCTGCAACGTCTGCTCGTAGGTGGCCAGTTGAATGTCGCGCTCGCGTTCGGCGGCCTTCAGGTTGGCGCGGTTGGCACCGGCGTCGAAGATCGGCAGGCTGACGCTCGGGGCGAAGCTCCAGGCGCCGCTGCCGCCCTTGAACAGCCCGCTCAGGGCCGCACTGCTGGTACCGGCGCTGGCGGTCAGGCTGATACTGGGGAAGAAGTCCGCGCGGGCGGCGCCGATATCGACATTGGCTGCTTTGAGGGCGTGCTCGGCAGCCAGTACGTCGGGGCGCTGCTGCAGCAGGCTGGAAGGCAGGCCGGCGGGGATTTCCAGCAGCTCGGCGCTGCTTTGCGTCAGCCCGGCGGGCAACAGGTCCTCGCTCGGGCTGGCACCCACCAGCAGGTTGAGGGTGTTGATGTCCTGCTGCACCTGGCTCTGGTAGGCCGCCACGTCGACCCGTGCCGACTCCACCGTACTTTGCGCCTGGGCCAGGGCCAGGCCCGAGGTGTTGCCCAGCACATGGCTGCGCTGGAGCAGCTGGTAGCTGGCCTGCTGGCTGGTCAGCGTTTCTTCGGCCAGCCGGAGCAGGTCGCGATCGGCGGCCAGGGTCAGCCAGGCATTGGCCACCTCCGCCAGCAGGCTGATCCGCGTGCTGCGACCGGTTTGCTCCAGCGCCAGGTAGTCTTCCAGGGCCGCCTCGCTGAGATTACGGATGCGCCCGAACAGGTCCAGCTCGTAGCCACTCAGGCCCAGCTCGGCGCTGTACTGGTGGCTGGTGCTGGCGCCGCCGGTGCTGCTGCTCAGGCTGGCTGGGGTGCGGTCGTGACTGCCGCTGGCACCGGCATTCAGCGTCGGCAGTCGCTCGGCGCGCTGTACCCGGTACAGCGCGCGGGCCTTCTCCACGTTGAGGATGGCCACGCGCAGGTCGCGGTTGTTGGCCAAGGCCTGGTCGATGACCTGGCGCAGGCGCGCATCGAGAAAGAAATCCTGCCAGGCGATATCCACTGTGGTACGGCCCTGCTCGGCGCTGGTCGGCCACTGGCTGGGAATCGGCGCCTGCGGTTGTTGGTAGTCGGGTGCCAGGTTGACGCAGCCGGCCAGCAGCAGGGCCGGCAGCAGCAGGGGCAGGCGAGACGGACGGATCATGCTTCTACTCCTGCGCCAGTGACGGCCGGTGCGCGAGGGGCGGCCAGGCGGCGCACCAGAACGAAGAACAGCGGGACGAAGAAAATACCCAGCACGGTGGCGCTGAACATGCCGCCGAGTACCCCGGTGCCGATGGCCCGGCGCCCGCCGGCACCGGCGCCGCTGCTGAGTGCCAGTGGCAGCACGCCGAACATGAAGGCCAGCGAGGTCATCAGAATCGGCCGTAGGCGCTGGCGGCAGGCTTCCAGGGCGGCGCTGGCCAGATCCTGGCCCTGCTCCTGCAACTGCTTGGCGAACTCGACGATGAGGATGGCGTTCTTCGCCGCCAGACCGACGGTGGTGAGCAGACCGACCTGGAAGTACACGTCGTTGTTCTGTCCGGCCAGGCCACTGCCGAGCACCGCACCGACCACCCCGAGCGGTACCACCAGCATCACCGCGAAGGGCACCGACCAGCTCTCGTACAGCGCCGCCAGGCAGAGAAACACGAACAGAATGGATACCGCGTAGAGCTGCGGCGCCTGCGAGCCGGACAAGCGCTCCTGATAGGACTGCCCGGACCACTCGTAGCCGATTCCGGACGGCAGCTGGGCGACCAGCCGCTCGACCTCGTCCATCGCCTCGCCCGAGCTGATACCGTCGGCAGGGTCGCCGACCAGTTCCAGCGAGGCGTTGCCGTTGTAGCGCTCCAGCAGCGGTGAACCATAGTCCCAGCCACTGCTGGCGATGGCGCTGAAAGGCACCATTTCGTCGACGTCGTTGCGCACGTACCAGCGGCCGATGTCTTCGGGCTGCATGCGGCTATCGGCTTCGCCCTGGACATAGACCTTCTTCACCCGCCCGTTATAGACGAAATCATTGACGTAGCTGCCGCCCATGGCGGTGCCCAGGGTGGTGTTGATGTCGTTGGGGGCCAGGCCGTAAGCGCCGGCCTTGCGATCGTCGATGGCAACCTGAAATTCGGGGGTATCCTCCAGGCCGTTGCTGCGCACGCCCACCAGCTTGTCGTTCTGCGCGGCCAGGGCGAGAAACTGATCGCGGGCGGCCATCAGTGCGTCGTGGCCGACGCCGCCGACGTCCTTGAGCTGCAGGTTGAAGCCGGAGCTTTCGCCCAGGCCGCGAATGGCCGGCGGCTGCATCACGAAGATGCTCGCATCGCGCAGCGACGACAGCTCGCCGGTGGCCCGCCGGGCCAGACTGACAGCGCTCTGCTCGGCACCTTCGCGCAGGCCCCAGTCCTTCAGTTTGATGAAGGCGCGGCCGGAGTTCTGCGCGTTGCCGCCCATCCCCAGGCCGGTGATGGTCACCAGTGAATCCACCTCCGGCTGGGCACGCATGTAGTCGATGAACTGCTGGGTGGCGGTCTGCGTGCGCTCGTCGGTGGCGCCCACCGGCAGCTGGATCATGGCCATCAACATGCCCTGATCCTCATCGGGCAGGAAGGAGCCGGGCAGGTGCGCATAGCCAACTGCCAGCGCCGCCAGGATCAGTGCGTAAAGCGCCAGCATGCGCGATCCGCGGCGCAGTACGCCGGCAACGCCGCGCTGGTAACGTGCCGCACTGCGTTCGAAGGTGCGGTTGAACCAGCCGAAGAAGCCTCGCGCCTCATGTGTTTCTCCCTTGGCGACGGGTTTGAGCAGGGTCGCGCACAGCGCCGGGCTGAGGCTCATGGCCACCAGCACCGAGAGCAGCATGGCGCTGACGATGGTCACCGAGAACTGCCGATAGATCGCCCCGGTGGAGCCGCCGAAGAAGGCCATGGGAATGAACACCGCCGACAGCACCAGGGCGATGCCCACCAGCGCGCCGCTGATTTCGCCCATCGACTGGCGCGTGGCCTCCAGCGGCGACAGACCTTCCTCGGCCATCACCCGCTCGACGTTCTCCACCACGACGATGGCATCGTCCACCAGCAGGCCGATGGCCAGGACCATGGCGAACATGCTCAGGGTGTTGATAGAGTAGCCGAACAGCGCCAGCACGCCGAAGGTACCGAGCAGCACCACCGGCACGGTGATGGCGGGAATCAGGGTGGCGCGCCAGTTCTGCAGGAACAGGTACATGATCAGCACCACCAGCACGGTGGCCTCGAACAGCGCCTGCACCACCTCCTCGATCGACAGGCTGACGAAGGGCGTGGTGTCGTAGGGAATGGCCGTTTCCAGCTGCATGTCGGCGGGGAAATTGGCCTCCAGCTCGGCGAGTTTGAGCTTGACCGCCTGCGCGACATCCAGCGCGTTGGCGCCGGTGGCCAGCTTGATACCCATGGCCGCCGAAGGCTTGCCGTTGAGCGCGGTGACCACATCGTAGCTTTCGTTGCCCAGCTCGACCCGGGCCACGTCGGAAAGCAGCACCAGCGAGCCGTCGCTGTCGCTCTTGAGCACGATGTCGCGGAACTGCTGCACCGTCTGCAGCTTGCTGCGCGCGCTGATGGTGGCGTTGAGCTGCTGCCCGGCCACCGCCGGCAGGGCGCCGAGCTGGCCGGCGGACACCTCGGTGTTCTGTGCTTCCAGTGCGCTGCTGATGTCGGATGGCATCAGCGCGTACTGCTCCAGCCTGGCCGGATCGAGCCAGATGCGCATGGCATAGCCCGAACCGAGGGTCTGTACCTCGCCGACACCGTCGACGCGGCTGACCTGGTCGAGCAGCTGGCTGTCGATGAAATCGCCGATATCGGTGTTGGTCACGCTCGGATTGCTCGACTGGAAGGCGACGATCATCAGGAAGTCGCCGCCGCCCTTGGTCACCGTGATGCCCTGGTTCTGCACCGCCTGCGGCAGGCGTGACTCGGCCTGCTGCAACTTGTTCTGCACCTGCATCTGCGCCACGTCGGCGTCGGTGCCGGTGGCGAACGTCAGGCTGATACTGGCGCTGCCGGCCGAGCTGCTGCTGGCGGACATGTACACCAGGCCATCGAGGCCCTTCATCTGTTGCTCGATCACCTGGGTCACCGAGTCTTCGATGGTCTTGGCCGAGGCGCCGGTGTAGGTGGCGGAGATGTTGATGGTCGGTGGAGCGATATCCGGATACTGCTCCAGCGGCAATTGGCTGATCGACAGGGCACCGCCGAGCATGATGACGATGGCGATGACCCAGGCGAAGATCGGCCGGTCGATGAAGAAACGTGCCATGGAATCGTCCTCAGTGTACCGCGTTGACGGCCAGGTCGGCCGCTTGCTCATCGGCCGGGGCGATGGCCAGGCTGTGTACGGCATCGCCGACGCGCACCTTCTGCCCACCCTCGACGATGACCTGCTCGCCGGCAGCGAGCCCGGAGCCCACCCACCACTGGTTGCCGACGCTGCGACCGACCACGATCTGGCGCTGCTCGACCTTGCCGTCCACCACCAGCAGCACGCTGGTGGCGCCGCTGTGGCTGCGGGTCACGGCGCGCTGCGGCACCAGCAGCGCCTGCTCGTCCACCGCTTCTTCCAGCACCGCACGTACGTACATGCCTGGCAGCAGCAGGCCATCCGGATTGGGCACCACGGCGCGCAGGGTGACGCTGCCGGTGCTCTGCGAGACGCTGGCGCCGCTGAACTGCAGACGTCCGGCGTGGGCGTACTCGCTGCCGTCTTCCAGGCGCAGGACGATGCGCGCCTCGTTGTCGCCGGCTTTGCTCAGGCGCCCCTCGGCCAGTTCGCGCTTGAGACGCAGCACCTCCGCGCTGGTCTGAGTGATGTCGACGTACAGCGGATCGAGTTGCTGCACCGTGGTCAACGCCGTGTCCTGACTGGCGGTGACCAGCGCGCCCGGGGTGACGCTGGAGCTTTCCACACGACCGGCAATCGGCGTCGTGACGCGGGTGTAGGCCAGGTCGATGCGCGCGCTCTTCTCCGCGGCCTGAGCGGCCTGATAGGCGGCCTGGGCGCTCTGCAGGCTGGCCTGGGCATCCTCGTTGTCCTGCTGGCTGATGGCGTCGATCTTGACCAGCTCGGCGTAGCGCGCCGCCTTCAGCCGCGCCGAATCGAGCGCGGCAAGGGCCTCTGCGGTACTGGCGCGGGCCTGGTCGAAGGCGGCCTGATAGGTGGCCGGATCGATCATGTAGAGTACCTCGCCGGCTTCGACCTCGGCGCCTTCGGTAAACAGCCGTTGCTGCACGATGCCACCGACTTGCGGACGGATTTCCGCGGTCAGCCAAGCCTTGGTACGCCCGGGCAGTTCGCTGGTAAGGCGCTGGGCCTGCGGCTGCAGGGTCACGACACCGACCTCGACGACCGCCGGCGCGGCATCGACCTTGGTCGGCGCGCGCAGTGGCAGGCCGGACAGGGCCAGCACCAGAAGCGCCCCGAACAGCGCCAGGCAACCCATGATTTTGCTGAACATGCTGAACATCGTTTTCTCCAACCGGCGTCTATAGGCTGGAGATGCTGCGCAACAAATGTGCAGAGAATTTGGAGATTGCGCAGGAGGCGTTGAACAGGGCGCGGCAGGCGGCCTTAAATAGATGCCCAGTTCCCAGTTCCCAGTTCCCAGTTCGGGCTCTCCATGAAGATCACGCTCTCGCGCAGGCTGTTCCTCGCCGTACTCTGCACCACGCTGTTCGTCGCCCTGGCCATGGCCATGGCCGGGAGCTGGAGCTTCACTCGCGGCTTCATCGGCCATATCAACGAACTGGGCGTGGCGCGCCTCGAATCCATCCATCCACGCTTCGCCCCGGCCTACCGCGAACACGGCAGCTGGGATTTCGTGCGCGACAACCCGGATGCCTGGTTCAACCTGACCCGCCCCAACGACTGGGACCCCGAGAGCAGCACGGTCCGCCAGGCGCCGTTATCCGACCTGACCGGTGCGGTATTTCGCATCGCCTTGCTGGATGCCGAACAGCAGCGGGTCAGAGGCTTGCCCGTGGTTGGTCGGGACGCCGTGCGCTTGCCGATCGTGGTGGATGGCGCCACCGTCGGCTGGCTGACCATGACGCCGTTCCAGAGCGTCACCGAAGCGCTCGGTGAACGCCTGTTCCAGCGTCAGTTGCAAGCCAGCCTGGCTATCGCCGTGCTGGTCCTATTGTTGGCCACGCTGACTGCAGGCTGGGCGACCCGCCGCCTGCTGGCCCCCATGTTGCAGGTAGCGGCGGCGACCCATCGGCTGGCGGCTGGCGACTATGCCGGGCGGGTGCTGGTGCAGTCCGACGACGAGGTGGGGCAACTGGCCCGCGACTTCAATCAGCTGGCGTACACCCTGGAGCGCAACGAACAGATGCGCCGCGAGTTCATGGCCGATATCTCCCATGAACTGCGCACCCCGCTGGCGGTGCTGCGCGGCGAGCTGGAAGCGCTGGAGGACGGGGTACGCAAGCTCGACGGCGACTCGCTGCGCTCGTTGCAGCAGGAAGTCGGCCAGCTCAACCAACTGGTCGACGATCTGCATGAGCTGTCGCTGGCCGATGTCGGTGCACTGACCTACCGCAAGCAACCGCAGGATCTGGTAGAGGTGTTGCAGCAGGCTCTGTCCGGCGCCAGCGCGCGTTGCCAGGAGCAGGGCCTGACCCTGGCGCTGCAGTTGCCGCTGGCAGCCATGCCGGTTATGGCCGATGCCGCGCGTCTGCGCCAGTTGCTCGGCAACCTGCTGGAGAACAGCCTGCGCTACACCAGCGCCGGCGGACAACTGCGCATCCGGCTACAAGAGCAGGACGACCGTATCGTGCTGGACTGGCTCGACTCCGCGCCCGGGGTGGCCGAGACCGACCTGCCGCGTCTGTTCGAGCGTTTCTTCCGTGGCGAAGCCTCGCGCGGCCGCGCCAGTGGCGGCTCGGGACTGGGCCTGGCGATCTGCCGCAGCATCGCCGAGGCCCATGGTGGCAGTCTGCAGGCCCGCCCCTCGCCGCTGGGCGGACTCTGGCTGCAATTGAGCCTGCCGAAGGAGATCCGCTGATGCTGGGCAACGACGAGCTGAGCCCCGCCGACATCCTGGTAGTGGAAGACGAGCCCAAGCTGGCCGCCCTGCTGCGCGACTACCTGCAGGCCGCCGGGCACCGGGTCAGCTGCCTGGACGACGGCCTGGCCGTGGTGCCGGCGGTGCGCCGTGCCGAACCGGCGCTGATCCTGCTCGACATCATGCTGCCCAGCCGCGACGGCCTGGATATCTGCCGCGAGCTGCGCACCTTCAGCGAGGTGCCGATCATGCTGATCACCGCGCGGGTCGAGGAAGTGGACCGCCTGCTGGGGCTGGACCTGGGCGCCGACGACTACATCTGCAAGCCGTTCAGCCCACGCGAGGTAATGGCTCGCGTATGCGCCATCCTGCGCCGTCGCCCGCCGCAGGCCAGCGGCGGTCTGCAGCTGGATGCGGCGACCTATCGGGCCAGCTATGCCGGAGTGGAACTGGACCTGACGCCAGTGGAGTTCCGCCTGCTGCATTGCCTGGCGGCGACGCCGGGGCGGGTGTATTCGCGCGACCAGTTGATGGATCGGCTGTACGACGACCACCGGGTGGTCACCGACCGCACCGTGGACAGCCATGTGAAGAACCTGCGGCGCAAGCTGGAACAGGCGGCGCCGGAGCAGGAGCTGATTCACTCGATCTACGGCGTCGGCTACAAGCTGGAGCTTTAGATACGTCCAGACGATGTCGTAATTCTGTTCAGGCAAACTTTTGGGTTCAGTGGCGCGCCTGGTGGACTGTCTTGGACGTTCGGGGTGAATGGCGGCGTTCACGGCAGCGACATTTCAGGTGGCTGGGGTTCCGCTTTCCCTGAGCAGGGCCAGCAACGCCTCCGCATCCAGCTTGCCGCTGACCTCGCCGCCGTCGAGCAGGCTGTCGGCGAGGTCGCGCTTGCGCCCGTGCAGGGCGACGATCTGCTGTTCGATGGTGCCTTCGGTGACCAACCGGTAGATGGTCACCGGGCGCTGCTGGCCCATGCGGTGGGCGCGGTCGCTGGCCTGGTCCTCCACCGCCGGATTCCACCAGGGATCGAGGTGGATGACGTAGTCGGCGGCGGTCAGATTGAGGCCGCTGCCGCCGGCCTTGAGGCTGATCAGGAACACCTCGCCCTGGCCCGCCTGGAAGGCCTCCACCGCGGCTTGGCGCATCTTGGCCGGGGTCGAGCCGTCGAGGTACTGGTAGGCGATGCCCTGCTGGTCGAGCCAGGTACGGACGATGCCCAGATGGTCGACGAACTGGCTGAACACCAGGGCCTTGTGATGGTTCTCCAGAAGTTCCGTGACGATTTGCTGGAATGCCAGCAGTTTGCTGCTGCTCAAAGACGAGCCTGGCAGTACCAGCGAGGGATGGCAGCAGAAGCGGCGCAGGCGAGTGATCTCTGCCAGTACCTGCAGTGGCTTGCTCTCCTGATCGCCGGCTGCGCTGATCCTTTCCACGGCCTGCTGGCGCAAGGCTTCGTACTGATGAACCTCGTCGTCGGACAGCGGCACGCTGTAGGTGATCTCGGTACGTGCCGGCAACTCGTCGAGCACCTGGTTCTTCAGGCGGCGCAGGATGAACGGCTGGATCAGTTGCTTGAGCGCGCGGCGAGCGCCCGCGTCGCCATTTTCGATGGGATTGGCGAAGCGCGCGGCGAAGCTGTCCTGGCTGCCGAGCAGGCCGGGGTTGATGAAGCGGAACAGGTTCCACAGCTCGCCCAGGTGGTTCTCCAGCGGCGTGCCGGTGGCGACCATGCGGAATTCCACTTGCAGGACCATGGCGGCCTGGGAGCGTTTGGTCTGGGCGTTCTTGATCGCCTGGGCTTCGTCCAGCACCACGCTGGTCCAGCGCACGGCGGCGAAGGCCTCGCTGTCCTGTTGCAGCAGGCCGTAGCTGGTGATCACCAGATCACGCGGGCCCAGGCCGTCGAGGCGGCGCTGTTGGTGATAGTCGTGCAACTGCAGGGTGGGAGCGAAGCGGCGGGCTTCATTGATCCAGTTCAGCGCCACCGAAGTGGGAGCGACCACCAGTTGCGGCCCTTGCTGGGCGCGCAGCAGAAGCAGAGCGAGGGTCTGCACCGTCTTGCCCAGGCCCATGTCGTCGGCCAGGCAGGCACCGACGCCCCATTGCGCCAGGCGCGCCAGCCAGGTGAAGCCTTCGATCTGGTAGTCGCGTAGCTCGGCCTGCAGGGTGCTGGGCACGGCTGGCTGGTAATCACGCAGCGATTGCAGGCGTTGCAGGTGTTGCTGCCATTGCTTGCCGGCCTTGAATTCACCGGCCTCCTCGGCCAGTTCGGCCAGCAGCGGGGTGCTCAACGGGCTCAGGCGCAGGCCCTGATCGCTGATACGTTCGGCCAGGTGGGCGAGTTCGTCGAGGCGCTTGCGCAGGCTGTTGCCGATGGCCAGCCAGTCGTTGTCGCTCAGTTTGATGAAGCGACCGGGGCTGGCCTGCAGCAGCTCCAGCAACTGGCGCAACTGCAGCACCTTGCCGTCGTCCAGGGTAATGCCGCCCTGCAACTGGAACCAGTCGCCCTGCTGCGTGAGGCCGAGTTTCAACTGGCGGATATCGCTATGCCCCTTGATGCGCATGCGCTCGCCTTCGGGCCACACGCACTGCAGCAGTTCGCCGTCGATGGTCTGCAGTTCGCTGAGCACCTGCAGGGCATCCTGGGGCCGGTACAGTTGCCATTCCTGGCCGTCGCTATCGGCATTGGCCAGGCCCGGCCAGACATCCAGCACCTGGTTGAGGCGTTCGCGCTCGGCCTTGAAGTTGCGCACCGCCTGTACGGTGCGGCCTTCATGTTCGCCCAGCAGGCGCCCGCTGCCATGCCCAGGGCGGAACCAGCCGCCATCGGTCAGTGGCCGCACCAGCAGTTGCAGGCGCAGGCCTTCACCGAGGGGCAGCAAGTGCGCATGAATCAGCGGGTTGGCAGGAATCTCCTCGACATGGCTGGCCAGCTCGGGAATGTCCGAGTGGATCGGCAGCAGCGGAGCGATGGCACTGATCGCCTCGATGAGTTGAGCCTTGGCTGACAGCGGAACGCTGAGACCGTCGCCGAGAATTTCGGCAATCTGCCTGACTTCCCGGGTGATCGGGTAGACCAGCATGCGGGTTGGGGTCTGTTTCTCCAGGAACAGCTCGCCGCTGCCGATGCCTTCGGGCTCCAGCTTCAGGTGGATCTGGCCACCGCTCGACTGCAAGTGCAGGCGCGCTTCTCCCGTCTGCAGATCGATGCGGACATCCGGTGCATCGTCCCAGAACAGGGCGGGATGGCCGACCAGCTTCGGCAGTGCCAGGCCCGCAGGTAGCCTGTATTCCTTGCTGTAGTAGACCTGTTCGGTGCGGATCAGCTTGCAGGCCTGGCGGTCCTGTTCGCAGAGAAAGTCCAGTTTATCGGCATCTTCGAGCAGGCGGCTGAGCGCTACCGGGCGTCCCTTGCTCCACTGTCCCTTGGCGCCGAGCTTCTGTTCCCGTGGCTCGATGTGCAGGCCACGGTAGCGGCTCATGTGGATCAGCCAGGCCAGGCGACTGCCCTTCGCAGCCTTGCCGGTGGTGCTTGCTTGCCCGGACTTCAGTCCGGCGAGGGCATTGAGGATGAGTTGCCAGCTTTCCTGGCGTTGGTACAGCCCGACCAGCGGTTGCAGGCCGTGTTCGCCATGGAAATCCGGCAGTTGGCGAGGAATCCCGAATTGCCTGGCGATCAGTGCATCGAACTCGGCGGCGAGCCAGGCGTAACCGTACTGTTCCAGTTGATTACGGCTTGTCTGCAGGATTGTGCACCAGACTCTGCTGCGTGCCTCGGGATCGTCCAGCCAGTATAGCGCCAGGGCATGCAGCAGCCCTTCGAAGCCGCTCAGGGAATCGGGCCGTGACAGCCTGCCCTGGGGTTTGCCGCTTTGCAGCAGCTCCAGTAACTGGGAAAGTGCAGCGTAGGCTCTGCCGTAGTGCTCCTTGATGCCCAGGTTGATGGCCTGCTTGAGCGGCGTGCGCTGTTTCGGATCGTTCTCGGCGATCAGGGCCAGGATATACAAGCCATTGATAACCGGGGGCAGATCGATCTTGCGTTGCTTGGTCTGCTTGCGTACATCTGCCAGCCAGGCGCGCAGCAACCGCAGCACCTCGTTCACCTGGCCCTTCAGCAACAGGTCGATGGTTTCCTGGAGCAGCCCCAGGTTGTGCCGGCCCAACCGCTGCAGGTTCGGCCAGTCTCCGCGCCAGAAGGCCTGTAACAGCAATTGCAGGCACAACCCCGAGTCGACGTTCTGCCCGTCGACCTCCTGCAGGCCCATCCGATAGCTCAGGGTGGCGGGTGTCGTCAGCAGGTTGGCCAATGCCAAGTGATCTTCCAGCAGCAGGCTCCGTACGCCGCGGTCCAGGCGCTGCAGTACGGCTTGCCCGCTGGCATCGGCCTGCAGTTGCTGGACGGGGTGGCTCGTGGCGATATCCTTGATGGAGAGGAGACTATTCATCTGCATGAGGCTGAGCCCCAGATGCTGCGCATCGCCGAGCAGCAGGTCCAGCCACAGCTCCTGCAGGAGCCGAGTCCGGCTGGGCCGTTGCCAGGCATCGGGAGTCGGCAGGTTGTCGCGTAACGCCGCGAGCAGCAGAACATGCTCTGGCTGGGCGAGTAATCGCATCAGCGTCTGGTTGCGAAGCTCGGGCGCGAGGCAGAAAAGCGGCTGGTTGTTTTTTGTCTGCAGCCGTACCAGACCGAGTCGTTGCAGTTCGTCCAGCAGGGCGCCGAGGCCGCCGTTGTCCAGCGCCTTACCGTTTGGCGAACGCACGCCCAGCTTGCGCAGGATGTTGAGCAGCGCATTCTTGCCCTGCCCGGGGTGCAGGGTTACCAGTGCGCAGAGGATGGGCCAAAAATGTGCGGGAAGGCTGTCGATATCGCTGGTGTTTTGGCTCATGGCTGTAGGATGGCGGCCTCATGGATAGGCGCGGCATCCTACCGCAGGCTTCGTCAAACTGAAAAAAGCCCGGCACGGAGGCCGGGCTTGCGGACGCCTGCAAGACTGCGATCAGCCCTCCAGCAGCGCCTTGTTGCGTACCGCACCCTTGTCGGCACTGGTAGCCAGCAGGGCGTAGGCCTTGAGCGCGGTGGTCACCTTGCGCGCGCGCGGAGCGGCGGGTTTCCAGCCCTTCTTGTCCTGCGCGATGCGTCGGTGCGCCAGCTCTTCGTCGGACACCAGCAGGTTGATGCTGCGGTTGGGGATGTCGATCAGCACCTTGTCGCCGTCCTGCACCAGGCCGATGGCGCCGCCCGCCGCCGCTTCCGGCGAGGCATGGCCGATGGACAGGCCGCTGGTGCCGCCGGAGAAGCGGCCGTCGGTGAGCAGCGCGCACTGCTTGCCCAGGCCCTTGGACTTGAGGTACGAGGTCGGGTAGAGCATTTCCTGCATGCCCGGGCCGCCCTTCGGGCCCTCGTAGCGGATGATGACGATGTCGCCGGCCTTCACCTCGTCGCCGAGAATGCCTTTCACCGCAGCGTCCTGGCTTTCGAAAATCTTCGCGCTGCCTTCGAAGACCAGGATCGATTCGTCGACGCCGGCGGTCTTCACCACGCAGCCGTCGAGGGCGATGTTGCCGTACAGCACCGCCAGGCCACCTTCTTTCGAATAGGCGTGCTCCACCGAGCGGATGCAGCCTTCGGCGCGGTCCAGGTCCAGGCTCGGCCAGCGGGTCGCCTGGCTGAACGCGGTCTGGGTCGGGATGCCGGCCGGGCCCGCCTTGAAAAAGGTGTGCACGGCTTCGTCGGTGGTCTGGGTGATGTCCCACTGGGCGATGGCATCGGCCATGCTCGGGCTGTGCACGGTGGCCACGTCGGTGTGCAGCAGGCCGCCGCGGGCCAGCTCGCCGAGGATGCTGAAGATGCCCCCCGCCCTATGGACGTCTTCCATATGGTACTTCTGGATGTTCGGCGCCACCTTGCACAGTTGCGGCACCTTGCGCGACAGCGCGTCGATGGCGCGCAGGTCGAAGTCGACCTCGGCCTCCTGGGCCGCGGCCAACAGGTGCAGGATGGTGTTGGTCGAGCCGCCCATGGCGATGTCCAGGGTCATGGCGTTCTCGAACGCGCGGCGGTTGGCGATGTTGCGCGGCAGCACGGACTCGTCGCCTTCGCCGTAGTAGCGCTGGCACAGCTCGACGGCGATGCGCC
Source organism: Pseudomonas lopnurensis (assembly GCF_015070855.1). Classification (GTDB taxonomy): domain Bacteria; phylum Pseudomonadota; class Gammaproteobacteria; order Pseudomonadales; family Pseudomonadaceae; genus Stutzerimonas; species Stutzerimonas lopnurensis. The sequence goes on along the minus strand of NZ_JADDIX010000031.1, from coordinate 4,308 downwards.
CGGCACGCAGGAACAGTTGCTCACGGTCGGCGTGGGTGGCCAGCGTCGAGCCGTTGCCGGGCAATGCAAGGCCCAGGGCTTCGGCCAGGCAATTCATCGAGTTGGCGGTGAACATGCCCGAGCAGCTGCCGCAGGTGGGACAGGCGCTGCGCTCGTATTCGGCGACGGTCTCGTCGGAGCAGCTGTCATCGGCGGCGGCCACCATGGCGTCCACCAGGTCCAGGCCATGGGCGGCCAGCTTGGTCTTGCCGGCTTCCATCGGGCCACCGGAGACGAACACCACCGGGATGTTCAGGCGCAGCGCGGCCATCAGCATGCCGGGGGTGATCTTGTCGCAGTTGCTGATGCAGACGATGGCGTCGGCGCAGTGGGCGTTGACCATGTACTCCACCGAGTCGGCGATGATCTCGCGGCTGGGCAGCGAATAGAGCATGCCGTCGTGGCCCATGGCGATGCCATCGTCCACGGCGATGGTGTTGAATTCCTTGGCCACGCCGCCGGCTTTCTCGATCTCGCGTGCCACCAGTTGGCCCATGTCCTTGAGGTGCACGTGGCCGGGCACGAACTGGGTGAAGGAGTTGGCGATGGCGATGATCGGCTTCTTGAAGTCCTCGTCCTTCATCCCGGTGGCGCGCCAGAGGGCGCGGGCGCCGGCCATGTTGCGGCCGTGGGTGGAGGTTTTCGAGCGGTAATCAGGCATGGCGGTTCCTGCGGCTAATCAGGGAAGCATTGATGTGTGGTGAGCAGTTCGACGGCAGATGGCCGCGATGCAAGATGGCATGGCGCGCGACGGGATCTCCGTCGGCCTGCCCGGGCTCACAGGTCCGCCGAAGGGTGGCTGGCGGAAAATGCCTCGATTCTACGCCGCCCTAGGCGCCAAGGGAAAGGCGGGCAGGCTACGCCTGGGCGTACGGCGTACGTCTCGTATTAGGGTCAATGGTGCCTTCGTGCGGTACCCGGCTTCAGAAGCTGTAGGCCAGCTGTGCCCAAATGCGTGGCTGGCGCTCTGTGTCGCTCTGCGCTGGGTGGTCGCCGACCTTCCAGCCGGCCAGCGCGCTGATGCTCCAGCTGCGATCCGACCATCCTGCGCCAAAGCCCGTTGCACTGAGGCGACGGGGCGCGGTGTCGGTGGCCAGGCCAGGTGTATTCACCCGCGCTTCGCCGTGATCGGCGAAGGCGACCAGTTGCCAACTGTCGCTCAGGGCGTAGCGCAGCTCGGCGCTGGCCAGCCAGCCTCTATCGCCGTATGCGGCGGTCTGGTGGGTGGAGCGCACGCCGAAGACGCCGCCGATATAGAGCTTTTCCGAGTCGTCCAGATTGTCATCGCTCCACTGGCCCTGGGCGCGAAGGTACAGGGCCAGGCGTCCGCCCAGTTGCTGCAGGCGCGCAAGGTCGGCGCGCAGCACATTGAAACGGCCCGCATCGGCCTTGCCAACTAGCGACCAGGGCGAGCCGTCGATATTCAGGCTGCCCTCGCTCCAGCTCAGCGCCAGGGTGGTCGAGGCGTCGTTCAGCAATTGATCACGGGCAGTGGCGGAGAGCGCATAGTTGAGCACGCGCGAGCGTTTTTCACTATCGATGCCGAGCAGGCCAATCTCGTCCTGCAGGCGCTTGTCGTCGAACTGCAGGCGGGCCTTGAGACTGAACGCCTGGTATTGCAGCAGTGGCTGGATGACGAAGACGCTGGCCGTACGGGCCTTGCCCTTGGCGGAGAGTATTTCCAGCTGATCGCCCAGTTCGTAGGACAGGTCCGAGAGGATAACGCCCAGCCGGCTGGCCCAGGGGCCGACGGCCAGGTGGTAAGCGCCCCAGTGGTAATGGCCTTCCTCGGCCGAGCCCATGCTGCGCAGGCTCAGCAGGTCGCTCTGGTCAAGCAGGCCATGGAGATTGATGGCGCTGGCGAGCCGGGCCTGATCGTCGTGGCCGCCGAAGTTGTCCAGCGCCAAGCCGCCACTGATAAAGGGCACGCCGCGCAGATCATCCGGCGGATCGTAGCGGGTGTCGCCCAGCGACAGGCTGCTGCGCGATGGCAGGCCGGAAATTTCCTGAAAGGGCAGCAACTCCGCCGCCGCGTTGGCGAGGCAGGAACCTGCAAGTGCAGACAATGCGAACAACAGGCGGCAAGCCAATCGCATACAAGTCATACCAGGGTAATCGTCGGGTCAGGCTCGGAGCGTACGAGCGCGCAGTGGCGAAGTAGGGTATGGCTTTAGGCCATTGCCATGCAAGCCGAATGGGCCTGATACCTGACGCAGGCGGGCGCAGGGTGGACAGCGCGCTTTTTGTCCACCATTGCGGCCGTGCAGCGGTGGACGGGTAAAGCGTCGTCCACCCTACAGGAGGACGCCCCGAATGGTGGTCCACCGCTGCTTAGAAAAACCGCACCACCTGCGCCCATACCCGTGGGCTGCGCTCGACGTCGCTTTGTGCGTCGGCATTGCCCAGCTTCCAGGCGGCGACGGTGTTGATCTGCCAGCCGTGGGCGGCCCAGCGTGCGCCGATGCCTGCTGCCGAGAGGCTGCGGTGGTTTTCACCGTTGCTCCAGGTGTCTTTGTTCAGGCGTACTTCGCCATGGTCGGCGAAGGTGCTGAGCTGCCAGGCATCGGTCAGCGCGTAACGCAGTTCGAGGTTGGCCAGCCAGCCCTGATCGCCGGACGCCTCACCCTGCGGATACGCGCGCACGCCGTAGGCACCGCCGAGGCTGATCTTCTCCGAGCTGTCCAGGTTGCCGTCGGCCCATTGGCCTTGCAGTTGGCCGTACAGGCTGAAGCGGTCCGTCAGGCGTTGCAGGCGCACCAGGCTCGGGTTGATCTTGTGGAACTGGCCGCGCGTGCCGGCAGTCAGGTCATCGCCGCGTTTGGCCGCAGCACCGTCGATACTCAGGCTGCCCTGGCTCCAGGCCACGGCGAAGCTGTTAACGCCGCCGCCGAGCAGGGTGTCGCGGCTGTTGCCATTGAGCGTCGTGGTGACCACGCGCGAGCGCTTGTCGCTTTTGCTGTCGAACTGGTCGATGTCATCCTTCAGGCGCTTGTCGTCGAACTGCACTTGCGCATACAGGGAGAAATCGCGGCTGCGCACCAGCGGCTGGATGGCATAAGCACTGGTGATACGCGCATTGCCATGGGCATCGAGATCCTCGAAATCCTTGGCCAACTGGTAGTCCATGTCCGAGTACGCCACGCCCACTTGCATGGCCCAGGGGCCAATCGGCAATTGGTAGGCGATGCGCCCGTATTGCTGGTCTTCATCCGAGCCCATGGCGCGCAGCGACAAGCGATCACCCAAGCCCAGCGGGCTGTTGAGGTTGAGCGTGCCGCCCAAACGGTACTCGCCGGTAAAGCGGTTGCCATAGTTATCGGCATCCACCGAGCCGGACAGCAGCGGGCCGGGCAGCACGTCCACCAGCAGGTCGGTGGCCCCGACCGAGGCGCCTGGTTTAAGGGTGGATTTCACCTCCACCCCGGGCGTGTCGGATAGCAACAGCAGGCTGCGTTCCAGTGTCGCGCCGCGCACGGCATCACCGCTCTTGAGGTCGGAAAGAGGCGCGAGTGCCGCGCCAGAAACCCGCGCGCTGTTGTTGAGTGCGACTTCGCCATAACGGCCTTCCATCACCGCGATCTGCACCACGCCGCCGTCGATCTCCTGCGCCGGCACATAAGCACGCGCCAGCGGATAACCGCGCTCGCGGTAGGCCAGGGTGATGCGGTTGGCCGCGGCCTGCAGTTCGCCGAGCGCAACCGTGCGGCCTTGCAGTTCGGCGAGCAGAGGCAGCAGCTCTTCGCTGGCGATGGCGCTGTTGCCCTGCAGGGTGAAGCCGTTGATCGCCAGGCTCGGCCCGCTCTTGTCCATCTTAGTCGAGGGCGCATCCGGCAGGTTCAATTCCAGGCGCTGCTTGCCAGGCAATTGCAGGGGACGCTGGTCGATATTCTGTTGCGACTGCCCGGCATCCGGCAGGGTGGCAGCCATTACGGAGAGCGACAGCAGGGAAACGGCACCGCCGATCAGGGGAAGAACGAAACGCATGAATCAGATTCCTTCTGGCAGGCGGATGCCGTGGTTGATGACCTGCAGATTCAGGCGCTCATCGATTGGGTTGGTGACCAGCATGTCCTGCGTCAGCGCTTCGGGCTCCTGGGCCTGTTGTTTGCTCTCGCTGGAGACGGTTTGGCTGTTGGAGGCCAGTACGCTGACATAAGGTTGGCTGCTGCCGACAAGGCTCGGTTCGACAACTGCTGCAATGATCTGCAAGGCGCCGTCCGTATAGCTGATGGCGTAATTGTCGGCAGTAAGGCCGCTGGCGCTCAGCAC
>NZ_JADDIX010000030.1 GCF_015070855.1 Pseudomonas lopnurensis | reverse complement strand
CAAGCTGCAAGCTGCAAGCTGCAAGCTGCAAGCGAATCAGTGTGCGGGTTGGCGCCCAAATCTCGTCAAGCTTTTTCTTGCAGCTCATGGCTTGCCGCTTGAAGCTGCTTTCTCGCTTTTCCTTGAAGCTTGCCGCTTGAGGCTTGTAGCTGCTTTCTTGACGTCCCCCCGCCGCCCTTGCAGACTCCTGAAAGGATTTTCCTTACCTCTGGAGAGCAGCATGATCACCAGCAAACTCACCAGCAAGGCTCAGACGACGATCCCTCAGGCGGTGCGGGCTGCCTTGCAGCTCAAGGAAGGGGATGAGCTGCTGTATATCGTCGAGGATCAACGCGTCATTCTCAGCAAGGTTCGCCACGAACCCTCGGTGGACGATCCTTTCAAGACATTCGGTGAATGGCATTCCGCAGCGGACGAGCAAGCCTATGGCAAGCTTTGAACAGGGCGACGTGGTCCGTGTGCCTTTCCCCTACACCAACCGACCCACTCGCCAGGCTCGGCCAGCCCTGGTGGTATCCAGGGGCAATGCCGAAGAAGGTTTCGGTCTGCTCTGGGTGGTGATGATCACCAGCGCGGAAAACCGGGGTTGGCCGGATGACGTCCTGATTGCCGATCTGACCGGAACCGGCTTGCCCGCCGCCTCCGTCGTCCGCCCGGCCAAGATCGCCACTATCGAAGTGGCCGACGTCTCGCGGCTCGGGCGAGTGCCGGAAAGCATCCGCCTGGCCGTCATGCAGGCCATTGCAAAGCGCCTGGCCTGACTTCTGCTTTTACTTGCAGCTCATGGCTTGAAGCTTGTAGCTGCTTTTTATGGCTTGCGGCTCGCAGCTGCTTTCGTCGGCCTCTGCCAGCCCTCGATATTGCGCTGACGCCCCCGTCCGAGCGCCAGGGTGTGCGCCGGCACATCGTCGGTGATGGTCGAGCCGGCGCCGGTGGTGGCGCCGTCGCCGAGCGACAGGGGGGCGACCAGCGAGCTGTTGGAGCCGATGAACACGTCCTCGCCCATCACCGTCTTGAACTTGTTGGCGCCGTCGTAATTACAGGTGATGGTGCCGGCGCCGATATTGGTTCGCGCGCCGATCTCGGCATCGCCCAGGTAACTCAGATGGCCGGCCTTGGCACCATCGCCCAGGGTGGCGTTCTTCAATTCGACGAAGTTGCCCACGTGCGCCTTGGTGCCGAGCACGCTGCCGGGCCGTAGGCGGGCGAACGGGCCACAGTCGGCGCCCTCACCGAGTTCCGCGCCTTCCAGATGCGAGTTGGCCTTGACGATCGCGCCCTTGCGCAGAGTGCTGTCCTTGATCACGCAGTTGGGGCCGATCGAAACACCATCCTCGATGACCACGGAGCCCTCGAGGATCACGTTGACGTCGATCAGCACGTCGCGGCCGACGCTGACCTCGCCGCGCAGGTCGAAACGCGCCGGATCGCGCAGCGTCACGCCATGAGCCATCAGCCGGCACGCGGCGCGCCGCTGGTAGTGGCGCTCGAGCTCGGCGAGCTGGATGCGGTCATTGGCGCCCTGCACTTCCATGGCATCCTGCGGCTGCTCGGTGGCCACGCGCAGGCCGTCGGCCACCGCCATGGCGATCACGTCGGTCAGGTAATACTCGCCCTGGGCGTTGCTGTTGGACAGGCGTCCCAACCATTCGCCGATACGACTGCCCGGCACCGCCAGGATGCCGGTGTTGCCCTCGCGGATCGTCCGTTGCTCGGCGCTGGCGTCCTTGTGCTCGACGATGGCCTGCACCTCGCCGCGCTCATCGCGCACGATACGGCCATAGCCGCTGGGGTCGTCGAGCTCCACGGTCAGCAGCGCCAGCTGCTCCGAGCCGACCTTCTGCAGCAAGCGTTGCAGGGTTTCGGCTTCGATCAGCGGCACATCGCCATAGAGGATCAGTACGCGCTCGGCAGACAGGTTCGGCAACGCCTGCGCCACCGCGTGTCCGGTACCGAGCTGCTCGGCCTGGATGACGAAGCTGAGATCGTCGCCGGCCAGCCGTTCCCGCACCTGTTCGGCACCGTGGCCGATGACCACCTGAATGCTCTCCGGCTGCAAGGCACGCGCCGTCTCGATGACATGACCGAGCATGGACTTGCCGGCAACCGGGTGCAGCACCTTGGGCAATGCGGAGCGCATGCGGGTGCCCTGACCGGCAGCGAGAATGACGATATCGAGAGACATGGGAGCGGATCCTGAACAGGTCGTGGACCGGGAGCGGCCCGGTGGCATCAGCGCCGGGTGATTCGGCTACGTCCGGCAGCGACGGATTAACGAAAAAGAAAACGCTCTGTCCCAATTGCGTGTTGCTCGAAGAGTCGAGGTGTTCCGAACATCCGTAGGAGCGGGCCATGCCCGCGAAGCTTTGCGCGCTGGAATATTCGCGGGCATGGACTCGGCGTCCCCGCCCTCTCCTACAGGGGTACGTCTATCCGCAACAGCCAACTCAGACAGAGCCAAAGAAAAAGGGTAGCCAAGGCTACCCTTTTACTCGTGCGCGATGAAGTCGCTCGCCGATCAGTGCCGGCCGTACTTCTTGCGCAGCTGCTCGATGGTACGCAGCTGGGCTGCGGCCTCGGCCAGACGAGCGGCGGCGGAACCGTAGTCGAAATCCGCGCCCTTCTCGTGCAACGCCTTCTCCGCCGCCTTGACGGCAGCCTGAGCAGCGGCTTCGTCGATGTCCTTGGCGCGCGTAGCGGTATCGGCGAGAACCTTCACCATGTTCGGCTGCACTTCGATGAAGCCGCCGGAGATGTAGAAGATCTCCTCCTCGCCACCCTGCTTGATCACCCGCACCGGACCCGGCTTGAGATCGGTCAGCAGCGGCGCGTGGCCCGGCAGGATACCGATGTCGCCCAGGTTGCCGTGGGCAACGACCATTTCCACCAGGCCCGAGAACAGCTCTTCTTCCGCACTGACGATGTCGCAATGGACTGTCATAGCCATACTTATGCCTCGGTAATCAGCCCGCCCGGCCGAAGCCGGTCAGGCTGGATCGGCGCCCGCGAACGGGCGCGCCAGTTACAGTTTCTTGGCTTTCTCGATGGCTTCGTCGATGGTGCCGACCATGTAGAACGCCTGCTCCGGCAGGTGATCGTAGTCACCATTGAGGATGCCCTGGAAGCCACGGATGGTTTCCTTCAGGGACACGTACTTGCCCGGAGCGCCGGTGAAGACTTCCGCCACGTGGAACGGCTGGGACAGGAAACGCTGGATCTTGCGCGCACGGGCTACCAGCAGCTTGTCGGTTTCCGACAGCTCGTCCATGCCCAGGATCGCGATGATGTCCTTCAGTTCCTTGTAGCGCTGCAGCACGTACTGAACGCCGCGGGTGCACTCGTAGTGCTCCTGCCCAACCACCAGCGGGTCCAGCGAACGGCTGGTGGAGTCCAGCGGGTCGACGGCCGGGTAGATACCCAGGGAAGCGATGTCGCGGCTCAGTACCACGGTCGCGTCCAAGTGAGCGAAGGTGGTCGCCGGGCTCGGGTCGGTCAGGTCGTCCGCGGGAACGTAGACGGCCTGGATCGAGGTGATCGAACCGGTCTTGGTGGAGGTGATGCGCTCCTGCAGAACGCCCATTTCCTCGGCCAGGGTCGGCTGATAACCCACCGCGGACGGCATACGGCCCAGCAGTGCCGACACTTCGGTACCGGCCAGGGTGTAGCGGTAGATGTTGTCGATGAACAGCAGAACGTCGCGGCCTTCCTCACGGAACTTCTCGGCCATGGTCAGGCCGGTCAGGGCTACGCGCAGACGGTTTCCCGGCGGCTCGTTCATCTGGCCGTAGACCATCGCGACCTTGTCGAGAACGTTGGAGTCCTTCATCTCGTGATAGAAGTCGTTACCTTCACGAGTACGCTCGCCGACACCGGCGAAAACGGACAGACCGCTGTGCGCCTTGGCGATGTTGTTGATCAGCTCCATCATGTTCACGGTCTTGCCGACACCGGCGCCACCGAACAGACCGACCTTGCCGCCCTTGGCGAACGGGCAGACCAGGTCGATGACCTTGATGCCGGTTTCCAGCAGGTCGTTGCCGCCCGCCTGATCGGCGTAGCTCGGCGCAGCGCGGTGGATGCCCCACTGCTCGTCGCAGGCAACCGGACCGGCTTCGTCGATGGGCTCGCCCAGGACGTTCATGATACGGCCCAGGGTACCGGTGCCTACCGGCACCTGGATGGCGGCGCCGGTATTGTTGACGTCCAGGCCACGCTTGAGGCCTTCGGTCGAACCCATGGCGATGGTACGGACAATGCCGTCGCCCAGCTGCTGCTGGACTTCCAGGGTGGTCTCGGCGCCCTGAACTTTCAGTGCGTCATAGACGTTCGGCACCAGATCGCGCGGAAATTCCACGTCGATGACGGCGCCGATGATTTGAACGATACGTCCGCTACTCATGTTTGGTTCCTCTGAATATTTGAACCGTTCTTAAACCGCGGCAGCGCCGCCGACGATTTCCGAAATTTCCTGAGTGATCGCAGCCTGACGGGCCTTGTTGTAGACCAGTTGCAGGTCGCCGATCAGTTCACCGGCGTTGTCGGTTGCGTTCTTCATGGCAATCATCCGCGCTGCCTGCTCGGCCGCGCCGTTCTCAACCACCGCCTGATAGGCCTGGGACTCGATGAAACGAACCAGCAGCGCATCCAGCAGTTGCTGGGCGTCCGGCTCGTAGAGGTAGTCCCACTGACCTTTCTTGACCGGTTCGGCGTTCTCTTCCGCGGCCAGTGGCAGCAGTTGGTCGACCGTCGGTTTCTGGGTCATGGTGTTGATGAACTTGTTGGATACCAGGTACAAGCGATCCACTCGGCCCTCGTGGAAGGCATCGAGCATGACCTTGACGCTGCCGATCAGATCGTTGATCGACGGCTCTTCGCCGAGGTTGCCGATCGCCGCGACCACGTTGCCGCCGAAGCTGCGGAAGAAGCTCGCGCCCTTGTTGCCGATCACGCACAGGTCGGCTTCGACCTTCTGATCGTGCCACTCCTTCATGTTCTTGATCAGCGCCTTGAACAGGTTGATGTTCAGGCCGCCGCAAAGACCACGGTCGGTAGACACGACGATATAGCCGACACGCTTGACCGGACGCTCCACCATGAACGGATGGCGATACTCCGGGTTGGCGTTGGCCAGATGGCCAATCACCTGCCGGATCCGCTCCGCATAAGGACGGCTGGCCGCCATGCGCTGTTGTGCCTTGCGCATCTTGCTGACCGCCACCTTCTCCATGGCGCTGGTGATCTTCTGCGTGCTTTTGATGCTCGCAATCTTGCTGCGAATCTCTTTTGCGCCTGCCATTTGACACCTATCGGGTTAGCAGGCGGGCGCCTCGCGGCGCCCGCTGCGGCTTACCAGCTTTGCGTGGCCTTGAACTTCTCGATACCGGCCTTGAGGCCCGCGTCGATTTCGTCGTTGAAGTCGCCCTTCACGTTGATCTTCGCCATCAGCTCGGCGAACTCGCGGTTGAAGAAGGCGATCAGGGCCTGCTCGAAGGCACCCACCTTCGCCACTTCCACGTCGCTCAGGAAGCCACGCTCGGCGGCATACAGGGACACGGACATGTCGGCGATGGACATCGGCGCATACTGCTTCTGCTTCATCAGTTCGGTAACGCGCTGACCATGCTCGAGCTGCTTGCGGGTGGCCTCGTCCAGGTCGGAAGCGAACTGCGCGAAGGCAGCCAGTTCACGGTACTGGGCCAGGGCGGTACGGATGCCACCGGAGAGCTTCTTGATGATCTTGGTCTGCGCGGCGCCACCGACGCGGGATACCGAGATACCGGCGTTGACGGCCGGGCGGATACCTGCGTTGAACATGGCCGATTCCAGGAAGATCTGACCGTCGGTGATGGAAATCACGTTGGTCGGAACGAACGCGGACACGTCGCCGGCCTGGGTTTCGATGATCGGCAGCGCGGTCAGGGAACCGGTCTTGCCTTTCACTTCGCCCTTGGTGAACTGCTCCACGTATTCTTCGGAAACGCGGGAAGCGCGCTCCAGCAGACGGCTGTGGAGATAGAACACGTCGCCCGGGTAGGCTTCGCGTCCCGGCGGACGACGCAGCAGCAGGGAAATCTGGCGATAGGCCACGGCCTGCTTGGACAGATCGTCATAAACGATCAGCGCGTCTTCGCCGCGGTCGCGGAAGTACTCGCCCATGGTGCAACCGGCATAAGGCGCCAGGAATTGCAGGGCAGCGGACTCGGAAGCGGAAGCCGCGACGATGATGGTGTTGGCCAGGGCGCCGTGCTCTTCCAGCTTGCGCACCACGTTGGCAATGGTCGACTGCTTCTGACCGATGGCGACGTAGACGCATTTGATGCCGCTGTTGCGCTGGTTGATGATGGCGTCGATCGCCATGGCGGTCTTGCCGATCTGGCGGTCACCGATGATCAGCTCGCGCTGACCGCGGCCAACCGGGATCATGGCATCGACCGACTTGTAGCCGGTCTGTACCGGCTGGTCGACCGACTTACGCCAGATCACGCCCGGTGCCACTTTCTCGACAGCGTCGGTAGCCTGGGCATTCACCGGGCCTTTGCCATCGATCGGGTTACCCAGCGCATCGACCACGCGCCCCAGCAGCTCCGGACCCACCGGAACTTCGAGGATACGGCCGGTGCACTTGGCGCTCATGCCTTCGGTCAGGCCCAGGTAGTTACCCAGAACCACGGCACCGACGGAGTCCTGCTCCAGGTTCAGTGCCATACCGAAGACGCCGCCGGGGAACTCGATCATTTCGCCGTACATGACGTCGGCCAGACCGTAGATACGTACGATGCCGTCAGACACGCTGACGACGGTGCCCTCATTGCGGGCTTGAGCAGCGACATCCGATTTCTCGATGCGCTGCTTGATGATTTCACTAATCTCGGAAGGATTCAGTTGCTGCATGCCATGACCCTCAAATCAGGATTTCAACGATTCGGCCAACTGGCTCAGTTTGCCGCGGACCGAACCGTCGACAACCACGTCACCGGCGCGAATCACCACGCCGCCGATCAGCGCAGGATTCACGGCCTGCTGGAGGTTGACGGTGCGATCTAGCCGCTTCGACAGGGCGGCAGCCAAAGTTTGGAGTTGCTCGTTGCTGAGCTCGAAGGCGGTTTCAACTTCTGCCTCGAGCGTTTTCTCGGCTTGCGCCTTGATGTCCTCGTACAGCTCCCACACGGTCGGCAGGACCGACAGGCGATCGTTTTCGCCAAGGCTCTGGACGTAGTTGCGGAACGCTTCGTCGGTATCGTCACCGAGTAGACGCACCAGCCCCTGGACCTTGCTTTCGCTGGTCAGGCGGGGGTCGTTCAGCAACGCTGCGACTTCTGGGACTTCAACAGCGATGGCGGCCAGGTTGAGCATCTTCGACCAGGACTCGGTCTTTCCTGCCGCACTGGCGAACTCGAAAGCGGCTTTCGCGTAAGGCCGAGCAAGCGTCTGGGTATTGATCATCGCTTGCCTCGCTTAGAGTTGGGAGGCCAGTTTTTCGACCAGCTCGTTGTGCACCTTGGCGTCCACCTGGGACTCCAGGATCTTCTCTGCACCAGCGACGGCCAGAGCCGCTACCTGACTGCGCAGTTGGTCCCTGGCACGGTTCACTTCCTGTTCGATCTCGGCGCGGGCACCGGCGACCAGTCGCTCGCCTTCGACACGTGCCTGCTGCTTGGCTTCCTCGATGATCGTGTTGGCGTGCTTGTTCGCCTGCTCGATGATCTGGGCTGCCTGCTCCTTGGTCTCACGCAGGGTGTTGGACACCTTGTCCTGAGCCAGTTTCAGGTCTTGCTGCGCACGGCCTGCCGCATCCAGCCCTTCGGCGATCTTCTTCTGGCGTGCGGTCATGGCAGCCGTGATCGGCGGCCAGACGAACTTCATGCAGAACCAGACGAAGATAGCGAAGGCGAGCGTTTGACCGAACAGCGTCAAGTTAATGTTCACTGCGATTTACCTCGTGCTATCTCGTTCAACGCGGGAGTCATTCCACGGCGACGGGGCTCGCCCGGCGAACCCCATCTCAAACCGGAAAAATGCTTAACCGGCGACAACGAAGATGAGGTACATCGCGATACCAACGCCGATCATCGGCACGGCGTCGAGCAGACCGGCCATCAGGAAGGTCTTGGTTTGCAGCTGAGGAGCCAGCTCGGGTTGACGAGCGGTGGATTCCAGCAGTTTGCCGCCCAGCAGGGCGAAGCCGATGCCGGTACCCAGGGCACCCAGACCGATCATGATGGAGGCGGCGATGTAGACGAGTTCCATGTAAAGCTCCTGAAGCTAAGGGGTTAAGGTTTTCTTGGGTAAAGCAAAAAAGGTTTCGAACGATTCAGCTGTTACGGCGCGAGTTCGGCGTGCCCATGATCCTCATGTGCAGAACTCAGGTACACCACGGTCAGTACCATGAAGATGAAGGCCTGAAGCGGAATCACCAGGATATGGAAGATCGCCCAGGGCACATTCAGGGTCCACTGCACGTAGAACGGCAGCAGCGCGATGAGGATGAACACCACCTCACCGGCATACATGTTGCCGAACAGACGCAGCGCGAGGCTGAGCGGCTTGGTCAGCAAACCGAGGATTTCCAGGAACAGGTTGAACGGCACCAGCGACCAGTGGTTGAACGGGGTGAACGCCAGTTCCTTGCTGAAGCCGCCGAAGCCCTTGACCTTGACGCTGTAGAACAGAATCAGGATGAACACGCCGAGCGACAGGCCGAAGGTGCCGTTGGGGTCGGCGGTCGGGACGATCTTGAACGCCGGCAGGCCCAGCAGGCTGGCGAGACCGGGGATGTAGTCGACCGGAATCCACTTCAGGCTGTTCATCAGGAACACCCAGACGAAGATGGTCAGCGCCAGCGGTGCGATCAGGGCGTTGCGGCCGTGGAAAGTGTCCTTGACCACGCCTTCGACGAACTCGACGCACATCTCGACGAAGTTCTGCAGCTTGCCCGGCACGCCGACCGTGGCCGCCTTGGCGGCGCTGCGAAACAGCAGGATGAAGATCGCGCCCATCAGCAGCGACCAGCCCAGGGTATCCAGGTGGAAGGCCATGAAGCCCATGTCGCGGGCTTCGAGGCCGGTCTGGGCGATGGTCCAGGTGGCTTGATCGAGCACGGAGCCGTCAGCGCGCTCGTAACCCGCCGGCAATTTGCCGTAGGTCAGGTTCTGCAGGTGGTGCTGGATATATTCAGCCGGGGTACTCGCCATAAACGCCTCAATGCTCAATGCTTCGGATTGTTTTTCATCAGCAGGAGCGCACTTGCTCCGACGCCCAGAACCAGCAGATAGCCGGCAAACAAGGCAACCGGTTGCAGCGGTCGCACTCCCACGAACACCAACGCAAACAGCGTTGCTGCCAGAATCTGTTTACCCATCTCTCCAGACCAGAAGGACTGGATGATTGCCCTGGTCGAACGTGCGCCGAAGTAACGAAAGGCCTTGTACGCGAAGTACACGTTCGCCAGAAGTGCGATCAGGCCGCCGCACAATGCCGAATAGCCGGCGACAATACCAAAAACGACACCACATGAGACAGCGGTCAAAAAAGTGACCAGTGCTTGCGCCAGCAGAACGCGAAAAGCCGGGAGGCGATGGAAGGGTGTTCTGTTGCGTATGTTCACCTGAATTCCATCACTGCAGCAGGCCGCGCGAATAAATGTCCGCAGTCAAAAAAGCGCGGCGAGTATAGGAGCAGGCCAGTCAGCGTTCAACCATTCGGTAGTATTTTCCGACCGGGACTACAAGCATTTTTGTATCAACGAATGTGCGCCAGCACGCCCTGCAGTTCGTCCAGCGAACTGTAGCGGATCACCAGTTGCCCCTTGCCCTTCTGGCCATGCTTGATCTGCACCGGCGAGCCCAGGCGTTCCGCCAGGCGCTGCTCCAGGCGGCTGATGTCCGGATCGACCCTGGCCTCGACCTTGGGTGTTTCCTTGCCGTTCAGCCACTGGCGCACCAGGGCTTCGGTCTGCCGAACGGTCAGCCCGCGTGCGACAACATGCCGCGCGCCATCTATCTGTTGTTCGCCCGGCAACCCCAACAGCGCGCGGGCGTGGCCCATCTCCAGATCGCCATGCGACAGCAGCGTCTTGATCTCTTCGGGCAGGGCAATCAGTCGCAGCAGGTTGCTCACCGCGACACGCGACTTGCCCACCGCGTCGGCTACCTGCTGCTGGGTCAGCTGGAATTCCTGCTGCAGGCGCTGCAGGGCCACGGCCTCTTCGATCGGATTGAGGTCCTCGCGCTGGATATTCTCGATCAGCGCCATGGCGACCGCGGTTTCGTCAGGGACCTCGCGAACCAGCGCCGGAACGGTTTCGGTCCCGGCCTGCTGGCTGGCGCGCCAGCGCCGTTCGCCGGCGATGATCTCATAGCGGCCACCGCTGACCGGTCGCACCACGATCGGCTGCATCACCCCATGGTTCCTGATCGACTGGGCCAGTTCTTCCAGGGCCTGCGGGTCCATGTCGCGCCGCGGCTGGTACTTGCCGCGCTGGATCAGGTCCAACGGCAGGTGCTGCAGTTCGCGGGTGTCGACCTTCGCCGCTTCTTCCTGCATGGCCGACACGCTGGCGCCGCCGAGCAGGGCGTCCAGTCCGCGTCCTAGGCCTCTTTTCTTGGTCGCCATGAAGATTCCTTATGCGAGGGCGCCGCGCGCGGCCTGGCGCTGGCGTCGCGACAGTTCGCCGGCCAGCGCCAGGTAGGCCAGTGCGCCCTTGGATTGCTTGTCGTAGACCAGCACCGGCATGCCATGACTGGGCGCCTCGGCCAGGCGTACGTTACGGGGAATGACGGTATCGTAGAGCTTGTCGCCGAAATGCGCCTTGAGCTGCTCGGAGACATCGTTGGTCAGGCTGCTGCGCGGGTCGTACATGGTGCGCAACAGGCCTTCGATTTTCAGGTTCGGATTCAGCGCCTGGCCGATGCGCTGGATCGAGTTGACCAGGTCGCTCAGCCCCTCGAGCGCGTAGTACTCGCACTGCATGGGGATGATCACGCCGTCGGCAGCCGTCAATGCGTTGATCGTCAGCATCGACAGCGAGGGCGGGCAATCGATGAGGATGTAGTCGTAGTTCTCGCGCACCGGTGCCAGCGCTTCACGCAGGCGGTTCTCCTTGGTCGGCAGATTCAGCAGCGCCACTTCCGCCGCGGTCAGGTCGCGGTTGGCCGGCAGCAGCTGGTAGCCGCCGTGCTCGGAAAACTGCATGGCGTCCACCAGGCTGCATTCGCCTATCAGCACGTCGTAGATCGAGTACTCCAGGTTCAGCTTGTCCACGCCGCTGCCGGTGGTGGCGTTGCCCTGGGGGTCGAGGTCGATCAGCAGCACCCGGCGCCGGGTGGCCACCAGCGAGGCGGCCAGATTGATGCAGGTGGTGGTCTTGGCGACACCGCCTTTCTGGTTGGCGATGGCGAATACTCTGGCCATGATCAGCGTCTGTCCGGGTTCATGAAGTGCGGCGCAGTATCAGCAGATGGCGCTGGCCTTGGCAACCGGGAACCTTGAGTACGTGACAGGCATCCAGGTGGAAGTCGTCCGGCAGCGCCTGCAGTTCGTCATCGGGCTGCACGCCCTTCATCGCCAGCCAGCGGCTGTCCGCGGCGCCTAGATGGCGGGTCCAGTCGGCGAAGTCCTGCAAGGAACTGAAAGCCCGCGAGGTGATGCCGTCGAACGGGGTCGCCGGCCGGTACTGCTCCACCCGGCTGTGGACGATCTCGAGATTGGCGAGCTGGAGCTCCAGCTTCACCTGGGTCAGGAAGCGGGTCTTCTTGCCGTTGGAATCGAGCAGGGTGAACGAGCGCTCGGGAAACATGATCGCCAGCGGCACGCCCGGCATGCCGCCGCCGCTGCCGACGTCCAGCCAGCGCTGGCCGGCTTCGGCGACGAAGGGCACCACGCTGAGGCTGTCGAGCAAGTGGCGCGAAACCATCTCGTCCGGGTCACGCACCGCGGTCAGGTTGTAGGCCTTGTTCCACTTGATCAGCAGCGCCAGGTAGGCCAGCAGCTGCTGCTGCCGGCGGTCACTCAGCTCGATACCGAGTTCACGGGCGCCGCGCATGAGTTCGTCGGCGTGCTGTTCGCTGACCCCACTCATCAGGCGCTCTGCTCCAGCTGCTGGCCGGCATTGCGCTTCTTCAGGTGAATCATCAGCAGCGATACCGCCGCCGGGGTGACACCGGGAATCCGCGACGCCTGGCCGAGGGTTTCCGGACGGGTCTGGGCCAACTTGTGCTGGATCTCCTTGGACAGGCCGGAAATCGTCGCGTAGTCGAGATCGGCCGGCAGACGCACGTTCTCGCTGGCACGCAGGCGCTCGATCTCTTCCTGCTGGCGCTCGATGTAGCCGGCGTACTTGGTCTTGATCTCCACCTGCTCGGCGACCTGCGGGTTGTCGGCGCCGTCGCCGGTCAGCTCGATCAGGCTCTGGTAGTCGATTTCCGGCCGCGCCAGCAGGTTGAGCAGGTTGTATTCGCGCGTCAGCGGGCTGCCGAAGCGCTCGACGATGGCGTCGCCTTCGGCGCTGCCCGGACGCACCCAGCAGTTCTTCAGCCGCTGCTCCTCGCGCTCGATGCCTTCGCGCTTGGCGCAGAACGCCGCCCAGCGCTGGTCGTCGACCAGGCCCAGTTCGCGCCCCTTCTCGGTCAGGCGCAGGTCGGCGTTGTCCTCGCGCAGGATCAGCCGGTATTCGGCGCGCGAGGTGAACATGCGATAGGGCTCCTGGGTGCCCAGGGTGATCAGGTCGTCGACCAGCACACCGAGGTAGGCCTCGTCACGCCGCGGGCACCAGCTGTCCCGGCCCTGCGCGCGCAACGCGGCATTGGCGCCGGCGAGCAGGCCCTGGGCGCCGGCTTCCTCGTAGCCGGTGGTGCCGTTGATCTGGCCGGCGAAGAACAGGCCGGCGATGACCTTGGTTTCCAGGCTGTACTTGAGGTCGCGCGGGTCGAAGTAATCGTATTCGATGGCGTAGCCCGGGCGCACGATGTGGGCGTTTTCCATGCCGCGAATGCTCTGCACGATCTGCAGCTGCACATCGAACGGCAGCGAGGTGGAGATACCGTTGGGATACAGCTCATGGGTGGTCAGGCCTTCGGGCTCGAGGAACACCTGGTGGCTGTCCTTGTCAGCGAAGCGGTGGATCTTGTCCTCGATCGACGGGCAGTAGCGCGGGCCTACGCCTTCGATCACTCCGGAATACATCGGCGAGCGATCCAGGTTGGCGGCGATGATCTCGTGGGTGCGCGCATTGGTGTGGGTGATCCAGCAGCTGACCTGCGGCGGGTGCTGCTCGCGGCTACCGAGGAAGGACATCACCGGCAGCGGGGTGTCGCCGGGTTGCTCGGTCATCTGCGAGAAATCCACCGACCGACCGTCGATGCGCGGCGGCGTGCCGGTCTTCAGCCGACCGACGCGCAGCGGCAGTTCGCGCAGGCGCTGGGCCAGGGCGATCGATGGCGGGTCGCCGGCACGGCCGCCGGAATAGTTCTGCAGACCGATGTGGATAAGTCCGCCGAGGAAGGTCCCGGTGGTCAGCACCACCGAGTTGGCGAAGAAGCGCAGTCCCATCTGGGTGACCACACCCTTGACCTGGTCCTGCTCGACGATCAGGTCGTCGGCCGCCTGCTGGAATATCCACAGGTTGGGCTGGTTTTCCAGGATCCCGCGAATCGCCGCCTTGTACAGCACCCGGTCGGCCTGCGCGCGAGTGGCGCGTACCGCCGGCCCCTTGCGGCTGTTGAGCACGCGGAACTGGATGCCGCCCTTGTCGGTGGCGATTGCCATCGCGCCGCCCAGGGCATCGATTTCCTTGACCAGGTGGCTCTTGCCGATGCCGCCGATGGCCGGGTTGCAGCTCATCTGGCCGAGGGTTTCCACGTTGTGGCTGAGCAGCAGGGTCTTCACGCCCATGCGTGCCGCTGCCAGCGCAGCTTCGGTGCCGGCATGGCCGCCGCCGATCACGATCACGTCAAAACGGGAAGGGAAGTCCACCACGCACCTCGTGCCTGTATCAGATGGGATTTGGGAAACCGCGAAGTATAGGGATTTAGCCGGAGCTTAAGAAGGGGCTTGAGCAAAAAATGATCAACCGTTGGGTCGAACGCTCGAGGATGCAAAAGAATACAAAGAAGAAGAAATTTATAAAGAGCTTGTTTATATGTTTATGTATGGAGAGACGGATTTCTGTGGATAAAGGCTTACAGGCCAGTATCGACGGGGCTTGTAAGCAATGATAAGCCTGTGCGGTGGCTGGGTGCCGGCGGTGCGTTTGCGGTCGACAGCCTGTGGATCAAAGCCGATCTTATACACAGGCGAGTTTATCCTCGGGTTTCGGTCCCTCTTATCGACCGGGTTCAGGGTCGCTTTTCCACAGGGCTCCCGTCGCGCGCATCGGCGTGCTGAAAGCATCCGCGCACGGCCACGCGCCGCGCTTCGGGCACGGCTCCTGGCTGGAACGGATCGGAAAACAAATGGGGACGGCAGGTGCGCAGGCGTGCGATCACGCCTGCGTCGGGCTCACTTGCCGATGCAGAAGCTCGAGAAGATGCGCCCAAGTAGGTCGTCCGAACTGAACGCCCCGGTGATCTCGCCGAGCGCCTGTTGCGCCAGGCGCAGGTCCTCGGCCAACAGTTCGCCGGCACCGGCGAGGGTCAGCTGGGCGTGGCCGTGCTGCAGGTACTGCTCGGCGAGGCGCAGCGCATCGAGGTGACGCCGGCGCGCGCTGAAGCTGCTCTCGGCGGTCTGTTCGTAGCCCATGCAGCTTTTCAGATGTTCGCGCAGCAGCTCGATCCCGTCGCCGGAGCGGGCGCACAGGCTGAGGATGACCTGGCCATCGGCAGCCACCCGCAGGGCGATCGCCTCGCCGGTGAGATCAGCCTTGTTGCGGATCAGCGTGACCTTTTCCGGTGCCGGCGCGCTGCCGAGAAACTCCGGCCAGAGCGCCAGCGGGTCCGCAGCCTCGGGGGCGCTGGCATCGACCATCAGCAGCACCCGATCGGCCTCGCCGATCGCGCTGAGCGCGCGCTGCACACCGATACGCTCGACATGGTCCTGGGTGTCGCGCAACCCCGCGGTATCCACCACGTGCAACGGCATGCCATCGATGAGGATGTGTTCGCGCAGCACGTCGCGAGTGGTGCCGGCGATGTCGGTGACGATAGCGGCCTCCCGGCCGGCCAGCGCGTTGAGCAGGCTGGACTTGCCCGCGTTGGGCCGGCCGGCGATGACCACCGTCATGCCGTCACGCAGCAACGCACCCTGGCCGGCTTCGCGCAGCACTGTGGATAACTCGCTGCGCACGCCTTCCAGCTGTGCGAGCACATGGCCGTCGGCGAGGAAATCGATTTCCTCTTCGGGAAAGTCGATGGCCGCCTCGACATAGATGCGCAACTGGATCAACCGCTCGGTGAGCTGATGCACCCGTCGGGAAAACTCACCCTGCAGCGAGCGCACGGCATTGCGCGCGGCCTGGGCCGAGCTCGCTTCGATCAGGTCGGCGATGGCTTCGGCCTGGGCCAGGTCGAGCTTGTCGTTGAGGAAGGCCCGCTCGCTGAACTCGCCGGGACGCGCCAGCCGCACGCCCAGTTCCACGCAGCGCTGCAACAGCATATCGAGCACCACGGGGCCGCCGTGGCCCTGCAGTTCCAGCACGTCCTCGCCGGTGAAGGAGTGCGGCCCGGGGAAGAACAGCAGCAGCCCTTCGTCGATCACCTCGCCGTCGTCGGCATGGAACGGCCCGTAATGGGCATGCCGGGGTGTCGGTTCGCATCCGCTCAGGGTGATCGCGACCGCCTTGGCGCGCGGTCCCGAGACGCGGACGATGCCTACCCCCCCGCGTCCGGGAGCGGTGGCGACGGCGGCGATGGTGTCGCGGGCATGGTTCATGGGGGCTCCTGTCCGGCTGCTGGGAAGAAAGCAAAACGCCCCAATCAAGGGGCGTTTGCGTAAGCGGGCAAGGCGTCAGGCTTTCTTGGCCGCACCCTCGATCTGCCGGGTAATGTACCACTGCTGGGCGATCGACAGGACGTTGTTGACCACCCAGTACAGCACCAGGCCGGCCGGGAACCAGAGGAAGAAGAAGGTGAAGATGATCGGCAGCAGCTTCATCACCCGCGCCTGCATCGGATCCGGCGGGGTCGGGTTCAGTTGCTGCTGGATGAACATGGTCACGCCCATGATGATCGGCAGGATGAAGAACGGATCCTTGATCGACAGGTCGGTGATCCAGAACATCCACGGCGCCTGGCGCATCTCCACGCTTTCCAGCAGTACCCAGTAGAGGGCGAGGAACACCGGCATCTGCACCAGGATCGGCAGGCAGCCGCCCAGCGGATTGATCTTCTCCTTCTTGTACAGCTCCATCATCGCCTGGGACATCTTCTGGCGATCGTCACCGAACTGTTCCTTGAGCGCCTGCATCTTCGGCGACACCGCACGCATGCGCGCCATCGATCTGTAGCTGGCCGCCGACAGCGGGAAGAACGCCAGCTTGATGATGATGGTCAGGACGATGATCGACCAGCCCCAGTTGCCCAGCAGCGCGTGGATGTTCCCCAGCAGCCAGAAGATCGGCTGGGCGATGAACCAGAGGATGCCGTAGTCCACGGTCAGGCGCAGGCCGGGGGAGAGTTCCTCCAGCTTGTCCTGGCTTTTCGGCCCGGCATACAGCGTGGCGCCGGTTTCGCCCTGGGCACCGGCCGGCACGCTGACCGCGGGACCGGTGAAGCCGATGATGTAGTTGCCCTGGCTGTCTTTGCGGGTCTGCACCTGGTTGGTGTCGCCCGCCTGCGGAATCCAGGCAGTGACGAAGTAGTGCTGCAACCAGGCGACCCAGCCACCCTGCACGGTTTCACGCAGGTTCTTGTCGTCCATGTCGCCCCTGGAAACCTTGCGATAGGGCTCATCCTTGGTCCACAGCGCCGCGCCGAGGTAGGTGGCGGTGCCGGTGGCGGTGCTGGAGGACGGATCGCCGCTGTTGTCGCGCTTGAGCTGGCCGAACAGGTAGCCGGTCCAGGGCTTGTCGCTCTGGTTGTCGATCAGGTAGCGCACGCCCAGGTCGTAGTTGCCACGCTCGAAGGTGAAGCGCTTGACGTAGTTGACGCCCTCGGCGCTGTAGGTCAGGTCGACCACCAGCTGGTCCTGGCCCTCGGCCAGTTCGTACTCGGTCTTCTCGCTGGCGTACTGCGGACGCCCGCTGGCCTTGTCCGGGCCATCGCCGATCAGGCCGCTCTGGGCCTCGTAGGTACGCTCGCTGCTGCGCTCGAACAGTTGGAACGGCACATCGGGACGGTCCTGGCGACGCGGATACTGCGGCAGGTGCAGCTCGACGATGTCGCCGCCACGTGGGTCGATGGCCAGGTTCAGCACATCGGTGCGCACGCGGATCAGCTGGCCGCTCGGCGCGGCGCTGGGCAGTGCACTGGCCTGCTGCTCGCCGGCAACCGCGGGCACGTCGCCGACGCTGCCTTCAGTCGTAGTGGTCGGAGTGTCCGGCAGCGCCGGCGCGGCGGCCTGGCTCTGCGGGGTTTCGGCTGGCAGGGCGGCCTGACCGTAGTCCTGATTCCACTGAAGAACCATCAGGTAGGCAACGACTGCCAGGGCTACAAGCAGGATCGAGCGTTTGATATCCATGGTTACTCGGCCATCGGAGATGAATTGGAAGTGTTATGGGAGGGCACGGGATCATAGCCGCCGGGATTCCACGGATGGCAGCGACCCAGCCTGCGCAGACTCAGCCAGCCACCGCGCAACAGACCATGGGTTTCGATGGCCTCGAGTGCATAGCAGGAGCAGCTTGGATAGAAACGGCAATG
The DNA here is from genome assembly GCF_015070855.1 of Pseudomonas lopnurensis. Taxonomy (GTDB): domain Bacteria; phylum Pseudomonadota; class Gammaproteobacteria; order Pseudomonadales; family Pseudomonadaceae; genus Stutzerimonas; species Stutzerimonas lopnurensis. The sequence goes on along the minus strand of NZ_JADDIX010000030.1, from coordinate 9,084 downwards.
ACTGGCCATCATGGGGCTGATGGCGTACTGGTAAACCCTGATCGAAGCGATGGCCAATTTACGCATGGGTAGTGTTGGCTGCTCCAGGTTCGACGGTTGCCTTGGTCGGGGTACGTGACAGGCGCTTCCAGAGCTTGGCGAATTGCCGTGCCAGTTCGGGATTGTCCAGATCGGCCAATCCCTTGCGCGCGACGATCACGATGTCCCACCCGGCCAATTCCAGCTGGTGATGACGAAAGGTCTCGCGGATCTGCCGCTTGATGCGGTTGCGCTCGACCGAGAGCTTGACGCTCTTCTTGCCGATCACCAGTCCGAGACGGGGATGTGGCAGATCGTTTTCGCGGGCCAGCAGCAGGACGTGCCTGCCAGGTACCTTACCGGAAGGGGAGTCGAAGACTGCCTTGAATTGGCGGGGGGTCAGCAGTCGCTTTTCCCGGCCGAAGTCCCGACTCACTACCTGTTCCGATATCAGACGGTCAGACGCTTGCGGCCTTTGGCGCGACGACGCGACAGAACTTGACGACCGTTCTTGGTGGCCATGCGGGCACGGAAGCCATGGGTACGAGCGCGCTTGATGGTGCTGGGTTGGAAAGTGCGTTTCATGGTGCGTTTACCTGGTGATCCATCGCGGGCCGGAATGGCCCCCTTTTAAGAGACCGGCGATTGTAGAGAAGCTGTCCGGCCAGGTCAATTTCCAACCAGAGCTTCCGTATGAAAAGATAAAAAAGAAGATATTAAAGCTTTCAAGATGTAGTGCTTGTATATGGTGGCAGCCGTTTCTGTGTAAAAGTCCCGCCATGCCTTGTCACCCGTGGCTTCCAGCGAAAGTGAAACGGGTGGGTAAGCGGTGCGGTACGGGTGGAGGGCCTCGGAGTAACCTGGGGATTAAAAGGGAAGATATCCACAACCGGGTCTGGCCGCAGCTTTCCCACAGGCTAATCCAGAGCGCTCAGCGCAGGTTATCAACAGGGTTGGCAGGACGGCCTTGTATAACGTCGGACCACCGGACTCTGACGAGCCGATCGACCGAACCTCGGGTTGTTGTGGATAACCACGGACCCGACAGCTACAATGGCCGCCGTCTTACCTCGGCAGCGTCGATAGGAGATTCCGTGTCGGTGGAACTTTGGCAGCAGTGTGTGGAACTCTTGCGCGATGAACTGCCTGCTCAGCAATTCAACACATGGATTCGTCCACTCCAGGTAGAAGCCGAGGACGACGAGTTGCGCGTCTACGCGCCCAACCGCTTCGTGCTCGACTGGGTCAACGAGAAGTACCTGTCGCGCTTGCTGGAACTGCTCTCCGAGCGCTCCACCGGCCTTGCTCCCGCACTCTCGCTGCTCATCGGCAGCAAGCGGACGTCCGCCGCCGCGCTCCCTTCTGCCGCCGCGGCCGCGGCTCGTGTCCAGTCCCAACCGGCCGCCATGGCGCCGGCTGCAGCCGAAAAGCCTCAGGCTGCGCGTTTCGAGCCTCTGTCGGCGGCGGCCGCAGAACCCGAACCGGCGCCGCCGCGGGTAGAGCGTACCGTACAGGTGGAAGGTGGGCTCAAGCACACCAGCTATCTCAATCGCACCTTTACCTTCGAGAACTTCGTCGAAGGTAAATCCAACCAACTGGCGCGCGCAGCGGCCTGGCAGGTGGCGGACAATCCCAAGCACGGCTACAACCCGCTGTTCCTCTATGGCGGTGTCGGCCTGGGCAAGACCCACCTGATGCACGCGGTGGGTAATCATCTGCTGAAGAAGAACCCCAACGCCAAGGTGGTCTACCTGCACTCCGAGCGCTTCGTCGCCGACATGGTCAAGGCGCTGCAACTCAACGCCATCAACGAATTCAAACGCTTCTACCGCTCGGTGGACGCCTTGCTGATCGACGACATCCAGTTCTTCGCCAAAAAGGAACGCTCGCAGGAAGAGTTCTTCCATACCTTCAATGCGCTGCTCGAAGGCGGGCAGCAGGTCATCCTCACCAGCGACCGCTACCCCAAGGAGATCGATGGCCTGGAAGAGCGCCTGAAATCGCGTTTCGGCTGGGGCCTGACCGTGGCGGTCGAGCCGCCTGAGCTGGAAACCCGGGTGGCGATCCTGATGAAGAAGGCCGACCAGGCCAAGGTCGATCTGCCGCACGATGCAGCCTTCTTCATCGCGCAACGCATACGCTCGAACGTGCGCGAGCTCGAAGGTGCGTTGAAGCGGGTCATCGCCCATGCGCACTTCATGGGGCGCGATATCACCATCGAGCTGATTCGCGAATCCCTGAAGGACCTGCTGGCATTGCAGGACAAGCTCGTCAGCGTCGACAATATCCAGCGCACCGTGGCCGAGTACTACAAGATCAAGATATCCGATCTGCTGTCCAAGCGTCGTTCGCGTTCCGTCGCGCGGCCGCGGCAGGTGGCGATGGCGTTGTCCAAGGAGCTGACCAATCACAGCCTCCCGGAGATCGGCGACGCGTTCGGTGGCCGGGATCACACCACGGTCCTGCATGCCTGCCGTAAAATTGCCGAACTTCGGGAAACCGACGCTGATATTCGCGAAGATTACAAGAATCTGCTGCGAACTTTGACAACCTGAGTGCGATCCATTTACTAGGCAAGGGACCAGACCATGCATTTCTCCATTCAGCGCGAAGCCCTGTTGAAACCCCTGCAGCTGGTTGCCGGCGTCGTCGAACGGCGCCAGACCTTGCCGGTGCTGTCCAACGTTCTGCTGGTGGTACAGGAACAGCAGCTATCGCTGACCGGCACCGACCTGGAAGTCGAACTGGTTGGCCGGGTCGCGCTCGAGGATGCCGCCGAGCCGGGCGAAATCACCGTTCCGGCGCGCAAGCTGATGGATATCTGCAAGAGCCTGCCCAGCGATGCGCTGATCAACATCCGCCTCGACGACCAGAAGGTCGTGATCAAGTCCGGGCGCAGCCGCTTCACCCTGTCGACGCTGCCGGCCAACGACTTCCCCACGGTGGAGGAAGGTCCCGGTTCCCTGTCGTTCATTGTCGAACAGGGCAAGCTGCGCCGCCTGATCGAGCGCAGCAGCTTCGCCATGGCACAGCAGGATGTCCGTTATTACCTCAACGGCATGCTCATCGAAGTGTCCAGCGGCATGCTGCGTGCGGTGGCCACCGATGGCCACCGCCTGGCGATGTGTTCCATGCGGGCCGGGATCGAACAGGCCGATCGCCATCAGGTCATCGTGCCGCGCAAAGGCATCCTCGAACTGGCGCGCCTGCTCAACGACCAGGATGCCGAGGTCAGCATCGTCCTGGGCCAGCACCACATCCGCGCCACTACCGGCGAGTTCACCTTCACCTCCAAGCTGGTCGACGGCAAGTTCCCCGACTACGAGCGGGTATTGCCGCGCGGCGGCGACAAGCTGGTGGTCGGAGACCGGCAGCTGTTGCGCGAGGCCTTCAGCCGTACCGCCATTCTGTCCAACGAGAAATACCGTGGCATTCGCCTGCAGCTGGAAAGCGGCCTGCTGAAGATCCAGGCCAACAACCCCGAGCAGGAAGAAGCCGAAGAGGAAGTGGCGGTTGACTATAACGGTGGCCCGCTGGAAATCGGCTTCAACGTCAGCTATCTGCTCGATGTGCTGGGCGTCATGACCACCGACCAGGTTCGCCTGATTCTCTCCGATGCCAACAGCAGTGCCCTGGTGCAGGAATTCGATAACGACGACTCGGCCTATGTCGTCATGCCGATGCGCCTGTAACCGTCGACCTGATGTCCCTCAGTCGTATCTCCGTCACCGGGGTACGCAATCTGCACCCGGTGACGTTGGCTCCCTCCCCTCGCATCAACATCCTCTTTGGCGATAACGGTAGCGGCAAGACCAGCCTTCTCGAGGCTATTCATCTGCTTGGTCTGGCCCGTTCCTTTCGCAGCGTTCGCCTGAATCCGGTGATAAGCCATGAACAGCCGGCCTGTACCGTGTTTGGCCAGGTGGAGCTGCCCGATGAACATAGCCGCGCGCTGGGTATCTCCCGTGATCGTAGCGGCGAGGTGCGAATCCGCATCGATGGGCAGAGCGTTCGCTCGGCCGCCGAGCTCGCCGACACCTTGCCGTTGCAGTTGATCAACCCGGACAGTTTCCGCTTGCTCGAGGGGGCGCCGAGACTGCGTCGGCAGTTCCTCGATTGGGGCGTGTTCCACGTGGAACATCGTTTTCTAGGCGCCTGGCAGCGCCTTCAGCAGGCCCTGCGGCAACGGAACTCGTGGCTGCGGCATGGTACACTTGACGGCGCTTCGGAAGCGGCCTGGAGCCGTGAACTGGCGCTGGCCAGCGACGAGATCGACGGATACCGACGGGCATATATCCAAGCGCTAAAACCGGCATTCGAAAGGACCCTCGAGGCGCTGCTGGAAGTTGATGGGCTACAGCTCAGTTATTACCGCGGATGGGACAAGGAGCGCTCGCTGAGTGAGGTGCTGGCGGCCTCCCTGGAGCGAGATCGAGCGTTGGGACATACCCAGTCCGGACCTCAACGCGCCGATCTGCGGTTGCGAGTGGGAAGCCACAACGCGGCCGAAGTCCTGTCGCGAGGTCAGCAGAAGCTGGTGGTGTGCGCATTACGCATTGCCCAGGGGCATCTCGTCAGCGAGGCGAAGCGCGGGCAGTGCATCTACCTGGTCGATGACCTGCCGTCCGAACTGGACGAGCAGCACCGGCTGGCGTTGTGCAGGTTGCTCGAGCAACTGGACTGTCAGGTGTTCATCACCTGCGTCGATTCAACCGTTTTGCAAGAAGGCTGGTGCGAGCAAACACCAGTCTCAATGTTTCACGTGGAACATGGGCATATCAGCCCGGTCCACGGCCCCTCGGGAGTGAAGGCATGAGCGAAAACCACACGTACGATTCGTCGAGCATCAAGGTCCTCAAGGGTCTCGATGCCGTACGCAAGCGTCCCGGCATGTACATCGGCGATACCGACGACGGCACCGGTCTGCACCACATGGTCTTCGAGGTCGTCGACAACTCGATCGACGAAGCGCTGGCCGGTCACTGCAGTGACATTTCCATCACCATCCATACCGATGAGTCCATCAGTGTGCGTGACAACGGTCGCGGCATCCCGGTGGACATTCACGAAGAAGGCGTGTCGGCCGCCGAAGTCATCATGACCGTGCTGCACGCCGGCGGTAAGTTCGATGACAACTCCTACAAGGTTTCCGGCGGTTTGCACGGCGTGGGGGTCTCGGTGGTCAACGCGCTGTCCGAGGAACTGCTGCTGACGATTCGCCGCGAAGGCAAGGTCTGGGAGCAGCTCTACCGTCACGGTGTACCGCAGGCGCCGCTCGCCGCGGTTGGCGAGACCGACACCTCGGGCACGCAGATCCACTTCAAGCCTTCAGCCGAGACCTTCCAGAACATCCATTTCAGCTGGGATATCCTGGCCAAGCGCCTGCGCGAACTCTCCTTCCTCAATTCCGGGGTCGGCATCGTCCTGCGTGACGAACGCAGCGCCAAGGAAGAGCTGTTCAAGTACGAAGGTGGCCTGAGCGCCTTCGTCACCTACCTGAACACCAACAAGACCGCGGTCAACCAGGTGTTCCACTTCAACGTGCAACGCGACGATGGCGTCGGCGTCGAGGTAGCGCTGCAGTGGAACGACAGCTTCAACGAGAACATCCTCTGCTTCACCAACAACATCCCGCAGCGCGACGGTGGCACCCACCTGGCCGGTTTCCGCTCGGCGCTCACCCGTAACCTGAACGCCTACATCGAGCAGGAAGGCCTGGCGAAGAAGCACAAGATCTCCACCACTGGCGACGATGCGCGCGAGGGGCTGACGGCGATCATTTCGGTGAAGGTGCCGGATCCGAAGTTCAGCTCGCAGACCAAGGACAAGCTGGTCTCCTCCGAAGTGAAAACCGCGGTGGAACAGGAGATGGGCAAGTATTTCGCCGACTTCCTGCTCGAGCATCCCAACGAGGCCAAGGCCGTCGTCGGCAAGATGATCGACGCCGCCCGCGCCCGTGAAGCCGCGCGCAAGGCCCGGGAAATGACGCGTCGCAAGGGGGCCCTGGATATCGCCGGGCTACCCGGCAAGCTCGCCGACTGCCAGGAAAAGGATCCTGCGCTGTCCGAACTCTACATCGTGGAGGGTGATTCCGCGGGTGGCTCGGCCAAGCAGGGTCGCAACCGCAAGACCCAGGCGATCCTGCCGCTCAAGGGTAAGATCCTCAACGTCGAGAAGGCGCGTTTCGACAAGATGCTCTCCTCCCAGGAGGTCGGCACCCTGATCACCGCGCTGGGCTGTGGGATCGGTCGCGAGGAGTACAACATCGACAAGCTGCGCTACCACAACATCATCATCATGACCGATGCTGACGTCGACGGTTCGCACATCCGTACCCTGCTGCTGACCTTCTTCTTCCGCCAGTTGCCGGAGCTGATCGAACGCGGCTACGTGTATATCGCCCAGCCGCCGCTGTACAAGGTCAAGCGTGGCAAGCAGGAACAGTACATCAAGGACGACGAGGCGATGGAGGAATACCTGACCCAGTCCGCCCTGGAAGACGCCAGCCTGCACGTCAACGAAGACGCGCCCGGCCTGGCCGGCGAGGCGCTGGAGAAACTGGTCAACGACTACCGCACGGTGATGAAGACGCTGCAGCGCCTGTCGCGCCTGTACCCGCAGGAGCTGACCGAGCACTTCATCTACCTGCCGCGGGTGCCGGTCGAACAACTGGCCGACCAGCCCGCCATGCAGGCCTGGCTTGAGCAGTACAGCGGGCTGCTCAAGGGCGGCGAGCGTTCCGGCCTGGTCTACAAGACCAGCCTGCGCGAAGACAAGGAACGTCACCTGTGGCTACCCGAGGTGGAAATCAGCTCCCACGGGCTGGCCAGCTACATCACTTTCAACCGGGACTTCTTCGCCAGCAACGACTACCGCACCGTTACCGCGCTGGGCGAGAAGCTCAACAGCCTGCTCGAGGAAGGCGCCTACGTGCAGCGTGGCGAACGCAAGAAGCCGGTGACCAGCTTCAAGGAAGCGCTCGACTGGCTGATGACCGAAGGTACGCGCCGCCACAGCGTCCAGCGCTACAAAGGGCTGGGTGAAATGAATCCGGAACAGCTGTGGGAAACCACCATGGATCCGAACGTGCGGCGCATGCTCAAGGTGACGATCGAGGACGCGATCGGGGCCGACCAGATCTTCAATACCCTGATGGGCGACGCCGTCGAACCCCGACGCGATTTCATCGAGAGCAATGCACTGGCGGTGTCGAACCTGGATTTCTGATTTTTTTTCTGGCTGAAGCGTTCAATTACCCATTCGATGAGTCGGTAACGGCGTACCTTACTGACGTGGTGATTGTTTCATGCTGCGGTTTCGGTGTGATGCACCGGCATGTCAAAGCCGAGTCATCTGGTCGGTTTCAAGATGGCCATCGGCTGAGAACGTCGGACATTCTTCACGCGGAGCAGCACGGGCCGTACTGGGTTTTGCGAACGCTCAGCGGGAGCTTTTATGTGATTGTCAGCTTCCATGAGCAGGGTGGTTGCCCAGTCGCTTCATGAGTTTCTCAAGCTTCGCGAGCTGGACGTTCATCTGACACCTTGGCGCCTTCAGTAACAGGATATTAGGGCGTGTGATGAAGTGCTGCTGAACCTAGCAGCCTGTCGGACTTTCTCGCTTCATCTGAGGATAATCCCGGCACCGCCTAGCCGATGCCCCGTATGAGCCGCCTTCGCCCGATCGACCGCAAGACCGACTACCTGCTTCCGCCGTCGCTGGACGACTGGTTGCCTGAAGACCACCTGGCCCGTTTCATTCTCGAAGCCATCGAACGACTCGACCTGGGCGCGCTGACCCGCGTATGGCGGACGCGGCAGCGCCGCCTATCACCCCGAGGTGCTGCCCAGTCTGCTGGTCTACGGCTATACCAGCGGGACCTTTTCCAGTCGCAAGATCGAACGCGCCACTTACGACTCGCTCGCCTTCCGTTACCTGGCCGCCGGCAGCCACTCCGATCACGATACCCTGGCCAGCTTCCGCCGCCGTTTCCTCGACGAGTTGGCCGATATCTTCCTCCAGGTGCTGGAACTGGCAGGCGAAATGAAGCTGCTCAAGCTCGGCACCATCAGCCTCGACGGTACCAAGCTACACGCTAATGCCTCACGCCACAGCGCGCTTTCCTATGGCCATATCCAGGTGCTCGAGCGCCAGCTCAAGGACGAAGTGCAGGAGCTCCTGGCACTGGCCGAGAGCGCCGACCAGGCGGAGCTCCCCGACGGCATCGACCTGCCCGACGAGATCAAGCGCCGGCAAGATCGCCTGCTCGCCATGGACGCCGCCAAGGCCAAGATCGAGGCGCGCGCCCGCGTGCGTTTCGAACAGGATCAGGCCGCCTACCAAGAGAAACTCGCCAAGCGTGCGGCGCGTGCCGCACAAACCGGTAAGAAGCCTGGCGGCAAGCCGCCCAAAGCCCCGCTGCAAGGGCCTGCGGCGCACGAGCAAATCAACCTCACCGACGAAGACTCGCGCATCATGCGGGTGACCGACGGCGGCTTCGAGCAGTGCTACAACGCCCAGGCAGCGGTGGATACCGACACGCTGCTGGTGGTGGCCCAGGACCTGACTCAGGCGGGCAACGACAAGCAACAAGTCGTCCCCATGCTGGCCGAGCTCAAGGCGCTACCGGCCTCGTTGGGCCAGGTGCAGGCGCTGCTCGGGGACTGTGGATACAACAGCGAAGGCAACATTGCCGCCTGCGAAGCGGCCGACATCGAACCCTACCTGGCGGTGGCACGCGAAGACCACCACCCCGACTGGCGGGCACGCTTCGAGGAACCGGCACCGCTCGACGCGGATGCCAGCGCCCAACAGCGCATGGCGCACAAACTCAAGAGTCAGCCGGGACGCCGCCTCTATGCGCTGCGCAAACAGACGGTGGAGCCGGTGTTCGGCATCATCAAATCGGTCATGGGATTCCGTCAGTTTCTGCTGCGGGGCATGGACAAGGTGAGCGGGGAATGGCGCCTGGTCTGTCTGGCCTGGAATTTGAAACGCATGGCCGTTTTGCGCCACAAATCCGTCCCATGCAGGTAAAGATGGGCTAAACCCGCTCGAACTCTGGAA
>NZ_JADDIX010000003.1 GCF_015070855.1 Pseudomonas lopnurensis | reverse complement strand
ATGTTGGACACCAATCTCAAGACCCAGTTGAAAGCCTACCTGGAGAAGGTCACGCAGCCTTTCGAGATCGTCGCGTCCCTCGATGACGGCGAGAAATCCCAGGAAATGCTGAGCCTGCTGCAGGACATCGCCAGCCTCAGCGACAAGATCACCCTGAAGACCGACGGCGACGATGCGCGCAAGCCGTCGTTCGCGCTCAACCGCATCGGCGGCAACATCAGCCTGCGTTTCGCCGGCATCCCCATGGGCCACGAATTCACCTCGCTGGTCCTGGCGCTGCTGCAGGTCGGCGGCCACCCGTCGAAGACCGCGCCCGAGGTGATCGAGCAGATCAAGGCGCTCGACGGCGAGTACCACTTCGAAACCTACTTCTCGCTGTCCTGCCAGAACTGCCCGGACGTGGTCCAGGCGCTGAACCTGATGGCCGTGCTCAACCCCAACGTGCACCACGTCGCCATCGACGGCGCGCTGTTCCAGGACGAAGTCGAGCGCCGGCAGATCATGTCGGTGCCGAGCATCTACCTCAACGGCGAGCTGTTCACCCAGGGCCGCATGAGCGAGGAAGAAATCCTCGCCAAGCTCGACACCGGCTCCAGCGCCCGCGATGCCGAGAAGCTCAAGGCCAAGGACGCCTTCGACGTGCTGGTGGTCGGCGGTGGTCCGGCCGGTGCGTCGGCGGCCATCTACGCCGCGCGCAAGGGCATCCGCACCGGCGTCGCGGCCGAGCGCTTCGGCGGCCAGGTGCTCGACACCATGGCCATCGAGAACTTCATCTCGGTGAAGGAAACCGAAGGCCCGAAACTGGCCCGCGCCCTGGAAGAGCACGTGCGTGAGTACGATGTCGACATCATGAACCTGCAGCGCGCCAGCAAACTGATCCCGGCGGGCGAAGACGGCCTGCATCGCGTGCAGTTCGAGAACGGCGGCGAGCTCAAGGCCAGGACCCTGATCCTCGCTACCGGCGCGCGCTGGCGCGAAATGAACGTACCGGGCGAGCAGGAATACCGCGGCCGTGGCGTCGCCTACTGCCCGCACTGCGACGGCCCGCTGTTCAAGGGCAAGCGCGTGGCGGTGATCGGTGGCGGCAACTCCGGCGTGGAAGCGGCCATCGACCTGGCCGGCATCGTCGCCCACGTCACCCTGCTGGAATTCGGCGAGCAACTGCGGGCCGACGCCGTGCTGCAGCGCAAGCTGCAGAGCCTGCCCAACGTCACCGTGCTGAAGATGGCGCAGACCATCGAGGTCAAGGGCGATGGGCAGAAGGTCACCGGCCTCACCTACAAGGATCGCGCCAGCGATGCCGTGCACGACGTCGAACTGGAAGGCATCTTCGTGCAGATCGGCCTGTTGCCCAACAGTGACTGGCTCAAGGGCAGCGTGGAACTGAGCCGCTTCGGCGAGATCATCGTCGACGCCAAGGGCCAGACCACTGTTCCCGGCGTGTTCGCCGCGGGCGACGTGACCACGGTGCCGTACAAGCAGATCGTGATCGCCGTGGGCGAAGGGGCCAAGGCCTCGCTGAGCGCCTTCGACCACCTGATCCGCACGTCAGCGCCGGCCTGACGCAGGGCGCGGGTGCGGAAAACCAAAGGGAGCGGATGCGAGTCCGCTCCCTTTTTCGTGTCTGGGCTTCCCGCCACGGTTCGGCGCGTACCGGCAGTGCGTGGGTCGGGGCGCGTAGCGCCGAAGCCCAACTCACAGCGAAGCGGCGCTCCTCCGATGATGCCGAGCCGCACCGAAGCGCTGTTCGATGGCCCGTTCGCTGGGCTTCGCGTCGCTCAACCGTACCTATCGGAGCGCTCCGCTTTCTCATGACGGATCGTTGCGCCCCGCCGAGGGTCTATTTCTAGACACCGGATCCGCTGGGGCCAAGGCCCTGCCGTTCAGGTGGAAGCGAGCGCACAGGATGTCCTCAGGACGGCTGGCGCACATGTTTGAGCAGTCCATGGAGCTGTCCACGAAATGATGAATGCGGATGCGCCGCAGGGCCCGCGCCGGGCCGTGATGATCTATGCCAATCGGGCCAACGAACCGCAACACGAAAGATGTGTCCATGTCGCGCTGGCCGAGCGCCTGGCCGCGCTGCTGGGGCTGGACTATGGCGGTGAATACGATCCGACGCGCCGCCATGAGGCCCAGCCGTATCTCGTGCCGTCGGGCACTGTGGTTGGCGTGCGTGAAGCGCATGCGCTCGGCCTGATGGACGAAGGCGATCTGTTCGGCGGCGTGGTGCCGCAGGCGTTCGTCGAAACCAAGGCGATCACCCATCCCCTGGTGCGCCCGGATGCCATGGCGCCGGTCGGCTGGTCCCGCGATTTCAGCGCGCAAGTCAAGGGTAGCGTACTGGGCGGATACAGCGTGTTCGGTCTGGAGGATGCGCGCGCCGCCGGCCGGCGCCTGCTGCATGAGGGGCCTCTGCGGATCAAGCCGGTCCGTGCCACCGGAGGCCGCGGCCAGCAGCGAGTCGACGATATCGCCGCTCTCGATCAGGCATTGCTCGCGCTCGATGAGCAGGAGTTGGCCGAGTACGGGCTGGTCATGGAAGTGCACCTGGAGCGGGTGACGACCTTCAGTGTCGGGCAGGTACGGGTCGCCGGGCGTCAGGCCAGCTACTACGGCACGCAGCGCCTGACGCGGGACAACGCCGGCGACGAGGTCTATGGCGGCTCGGATCTGGTGGTGGTCGAGGGCGATTTCGACGCGTTGCTGACGATGGATCTGCCGGAAACCACGCGCCTGGCGGTCAGCCAGGCGCAGGTCTATGACCGCGCCGCCTCAACCTGTTATCGGCAGTTCTTCGCCTCCCGACGCAACTACGACATCGCCCAGGGCATCGATGGCCGCGGCCAGCCGCGTTCTGGCGTGCTCGAGCAATCGTGGCGCATCGGCGGCGCCAGCAGCGCCGAGATCGCCGCGCTGGAAATGTTCGAGCAGGGGGCGGCGCGTAGGGTTCGCGCCTCTTCGCTGGAACTCTATGGCGAGCAGCAGCGCCCACCCGACGGGGCCTGCGTGCTGTACCGCGACGAGGACGCGGAGGTCGGATTCATTACCAAATGCGTGATGGTGGAGGAATATGGCGACGCATAGCGAGACGGTAGACATCCTGGTAGACGATGAACACATTGCCGGCACCTTTCTCTCGCCGCCAGCGAAGATGCCCGGCGTGCTCTTCGTGCACGGCTGGGGCGGCAGCCAGCAGCGCGACCTGACCCGCGCGCGTGGAATCGCCGGGCTCGGCTGCATCTGCCTGTCGTTCGATCTGCGCGGCCATGCCCAGACCCGTGCGCAGCAGCAGACGGTGACCCGCGAGCACAACCTCAACGACCTGCTTGCCGCCTACGACCTGCTGGCCGAGCACCCGCACATCGACCCGTCGGCCATCGCCGTGGTCGGCACCAGCTATGGTGGCTATCTGGCGGCGATCCTCACTTCGCTGCGGCCGGTGAAATGGCTGGCGCTGCGGGTGCCGGCGCTGTATCTCGACGAGGATTGGCGCCTGCCCAAGCGTGAGCTGAACCGCGAGGCGCTCAACCGTTTGCGCAGCAGCCGGGTCAGGCCGGAGGCGAATCGCGCATTGTCGGCCTGTGCCGCGTTTCACGGCGACGTGCTGATCGTCGAGTCCGAGCACGACAGCTTCGTGCCGCACGAAACCATCATGAGCTACCGGGCGGCGTTCCACAGCACCCATTCGCTGACCCATCGCATCATCGACGGTGCCGACCACGCCTTAAGTGGCGAGCGTTGCCAGGAGGCCTACACCTCGATCCTGGTCAATTGGACCACCGAGATGGTCATCGGCGCGCGCCTGGACGATAAACCTGAAGTGGTCGAAGAACCGTAGGTTGGGTTGAGCGCAGCGAAGCCCAACAAGCGAGGCATCAGGCGCCGAATGCATTGGACGGCAGTGCATCGATGTCTCGGTTGTGCAGGTTGAGGCGCCGAAGCCCAACTCACATCGACGGCCAGCCGCTAGCGATAATCCGACACCGCGTCCGTTGGGCTTCGCAGGCTCAACCCAACCTACGCAAACTGTTGTCCGTGCGCGCTCAACCCGGTGGCGTCGGCGGTGGCGTCGGGCCGACGAAGCGGCTCCAGCGGCGGTCGAGCACCTGCTGCTTGAGCACTTCGATGACGTCCACCAGCAATTCCTCCAGCGCCAGGTCGGTGTCCTCGTCCTGATAGACCCAGGCTTCGAAGAACTCGTCGGCGAGGTTGCCGGCCAGTGCCTGGAACTGTGGGCCGCGCAGGCCGTCCACGGCACCCTGCAGCAGACGCGCGGCGATATCGCCGAGGGCATCGTCGAGGCTGGCGGCCAGGCGATTGCCCAGGGGCAGGCGGCGCAGGGCATGCATTTCGCGATTGTCGGTGAGCGCCTGGTGGATCAACTGGCTGACGTAGCCCTCGATGGCGCCGCGATTGTCGCGATAGCCGGTTTCCAGCATGCCCTGCAGGCGCCGCGCCAGATCGTTCAGCAGGCGCTGCTTGCGCGGTCGCACCACGTCCTGCAGCAGGCGCCGGGAAAGGTCGTCGCTGGCACCGATCTCCTGCTGCAGGCGGCCGAACAGGCGCACCATCACGCGGTCGGCCAGTTCTTCGATCAGCAGGTAGTAGTAGCGGCTGAATACGCCGTAGACCGCCCAGCCGCGCATGTCGATCAGCCCGAGACGCTGCAGGCGGATCAGCAGCACGCCGATGCGCAGCACCCGCAACCAGCGAAAACCGGCCAGTGGGATGCAGCCGAGCACGTCGTACCAGTGGGCGAAGGGGTAGTAGTACCAGCGGGCGTAGCGGCGCTCGAAGAAGGCGACCGTCCAGCCCAGCAGCACGTCGAGGATGAAGATCGCCACGAAGCCCAGGTCGATGTACTGGAAATGGGCATGGATACGCTGGTCGTAGCTTGCATGTAGCGCTGGCAGGATACTGGCGAGCAGGTCGTTGATCGGCTGCAGGGCGAACAGGCTGTCGAACAGGATCAGCCCCAGGTTGACGCAGACCAGCAGGACGATGAAGGCTTCCCAGGCGGCATGCAGGCCCTCGCGTCGACGCGCCTGTCTGCCTTGCGGCTGTTCAGGCATCCGCATCGGCCGCCGCCGCCGGTTGCCAGAGGATTTCCGCGCAGCCCTGGCGCCGTGCGATCAGCCGCGCGGCGACGAACAAGGCATCGGAAAGCCGGTTCAGGTAGGCCAGCAACACCGGCCGCACGGCTTCGCAGGCGTTCAGTCGCTGACAGCGCCGCTCGGCGGTGCGCGCCAGGCTGCGGCACAGGTGGGCGAGGGCGATCAGCCGGGAGCCTCCGGGGAGGATGAAGTCCTCGAGCGGGCCGAGTTCCTGGTTCCAGCGATCGATGGCCTGCTCCAACTGGCCGATCTCCGCCTCCCTCAGCGCCTGGTAGTCAGGCATCGCCAGTTCGCCGCCGAGATCGAACAGGCGGTGCTGGCACGGCCCGAGCACCTCGATCAGCTCCTCCAGGCCCGGCCATTGCGCCTGGGCCTCGGCCAGTTCGGCGAGCAGCAGGCCGAGCTGGCTGTTGAGCGTATCGACCTCGCCCATGGCTTCCACGCGTGGATGGTCCTTGGCGACCCGGCGGCCGTCGGCCAGGCCGGTTTCGCCGCGATCGCCGGTGCGTGTGTAGATCTTCGACAGTCGGTTGCCCATGGGGGGATTCCTTGTTCAGACCGGCTCGACGGGCGAGCTCAGCGGCAGGCGCAGGGTGAAGGTAGAGCCGTGGCCGGGCTGGCACTGCACCTCCATCTGCCCCTGGTGATTGTTGGTGATGATGAAATACGAGACGGAAAGCCCCAGTCCGGTTCCCTGGCCGACTTCCTTGGTGGTGAAGAATGGCTCGAAAATGCGCTTGCGCACGGGCTCCGGAATGCCGCCGCCGTTGTCCTCGACCTGGATTTCCGCCCAGGGCGGATTCAGCCGTGTACGCAGGATGATCTGTCCGGGCTCCTTGCCCTGGTTGTGGTGGATGGCCTGGGCCGCATTCTTCAGCAGGTTGAGCAGCACCTGTTCCAGTTCGTTGCCGATGCAGGGCACCCGGTCCACGCGAGGATCGAAATCGCGGACGATGCAGATGGCCTTGAAGTCGAAGCCATCCATCAGCGCGAAATCGTTGCCGGCGATCTCCAGCGCCTGATCGATCAGCATCGGAAGGTGACAGTCGGCCAACTGGCGGTTGCTCATGCGGCTGAAACTGAGCATGTGGCTGACGATCTTCGCCGCGCGCGAGCCGGCCTGCTGGATACCGTCGAGCAGCTGTGGCACCTCGCGCCGCTGCAGGTATTGGTTGACCGCCTCCAGGCGCACCCCGGTCTCTTCGGCGGCCTCGCGGTTGCGTTCCAGCTCCGGCGACAGGCGCCGGCGAATGTTCTGCGCGTTGTGCAGGATGGCACCGAGCGGGTTGTTGATCTCGTGGGCCATGCCCGCCGCGAGGCCGCCGACCGAGAGCATCTTTTCCGATTGCACCATCATCTCTTCCATGTTGATGCGCTGGGTGATGTCGTCGATGCGGATCACCACGCCACGACCGCCAGCGCCCATCAGCGGATAGAAGGTCAGCGCGTAGTGCCGCGGTTCGTCGTTGTGGCGCCAGGTGACGCGCTCGATCTTTTCCACCTCGTGCTGTTCGGAGGTCCGGCGGATTTGCGCGAGGAACGGCTTGAGCGGCTCGAAGGCAACGAATACCGGCTGGTTCAGCGCATCGTCCAGCGGGGTGCCGGAGAGCGCGCTGGCTTCCTGGTTCCACTGCGTGACGTAGAGCTGCTCGTCGAGCGCGATCAGCGCCGAAGGCATCGAGTCGATGATGTTGTTGAGGTACTTCTGGAAGCCGGTGAGCTTTTGCTCGATCTTGCTGCGTACCTGCACCTCCAGTTCCAGCTTGCGATTGGAATGGCGGGTTTCCTCGGCCAGGCCGCGGGCATGGTCGAAGGCGTCCTGGGCGTCGTCGCGGGCGCGCTTGAGCTGCTGTTCGCGCGCCTGCATGCGCGACAGCATGGTGTTGAAGGCGTCTGCCAGGTGGCCGATCTCGTCCTGGTTCTTGGGCGTGGCGCGCAGGGCGTAGTTTTCCTCGCGGGTGACCTGGCGCGACAGCGCTTCCAGATCGCGGATCGGACGGGTGATCAACTGGCGGATCTGCCGCGCCACCAGCACCCAGAGCAGCAGGCTGGCGACGAGAATCGCCAGGCTGGCCGTCAGCGTGCCGGTGTAGAAGGCGCCGGGCAATTCGCTGCTGGCGACCAGCAGCAGATGGCCGGAGCGGCCGTCCGGTTGCGGCAGTTCCACCAGCAGGCTGGCGCGGATTTCCCCGGCGCGCCATAGCGCGACCTTGCTCAACCGGCTCGGCAGTCGCAGCCGCTCGCCGCGCTGCAGCTGGGCCAGGCTGTTGCCGTCACGGTCATAGATCACGGCCGCCCGCAGCGGCGCATAGTCGTCCAGGCGCTCGAGCAGGGTCCTGGCCGATTCCGGCGAGGCCAGCGCGCGGCTGCTGAGTTCCTCGGTGGCGAACAGCTCGCCGAGGGTATGCATGGCCTGTGGCGCGACGCTCTGTCGCGAGATCCAGTAGGCGGCGCTGATGAAGGCCAGGTTGGACACCAGCAGCACGGCGGCGAGCAGGACGAGCAGGGCGAGCAGCAGTTTGCGGCCGACCGGAAGGTTTTCGAGGCGCTGGCGCAGGGTCATGGGTGCGGGCACGGAACGGCAGGACGGTGCCTGCAGGGTAGCCGCGCCTCAGTCCATGGGCAATCCATTGCGTTGCAGGTGATCGCGCAGTCGCCGATGCAGGGCATGTAGCCGCGGCAGCCGCAAGTCAAGGCCGTCGGCGGTCGCGCAGGCATGGCCGAGCAGGTAGCCGATTTCGGTGCGTCGGCCGAGCCGGACATCCTGATGCATGGAGGAGTAGTTGCTTCGCGTTGCCTCGATGACGCGCAGCACCTCGCTTTCCAGCCCGGTCGCCGCATCCGTCTGCCCGTTGGCTGCGAGCAGCTCGGTGAGTTCCGCGCAGAGTGCGCCGAGTTCTTCCCGGTGTCGCAGCAGCTCGCCGTTGCGGCAGTCATACAGCACGCTCAGCGGGTTGATCGCGCAGTTCAGCGCCAGCTTGCGCCAGAGCCGGGCGAGGATGTCGGTGCTCCAGGTGGCGGGGATGCCCGCCCGAGCCAGTTCGCCCAGCCAGTCCGGCGGAGCCGGGGCGGCCGGATCGCCCAGCCAGTTCTGTCCGCGACCGGCGAATACCACGCGCAAATCATCCTCGCGATAAGCACCCTCGGTGCTGGAAACGAAGAGGCAGCGCGCCCGGGGCCAACGTTCGGCGATGGCCTGCTGGCTGCCGAGGCCGTTCTGCAGCAGGAGCATTTCGCAGCGCGGCTCGAGCCGCGTCGCGACCTGGGCGATGGCGGCCTCGGCGTCGTAGGCCTTGCAGGCCACCAGCAGGCGGTGGATGGCGTTCGGAGCGTCGGGCAGCTCCGCCGGGATGGCGTGCAGGCTGCTCTGGCCATTCTCGACCAGGCTGAGGCCGCCGGCAGCCTGGTACTGCGCCAGGCGCTGCGGATTGCGCAGGATCAGCCGTACCGGCAGGCCTGCGCGGGCCAGGCGGGTCGCCCAGAGGCTGCCGAGACTGCCCGCGCCGAGGATGTGCCAGCTCATCGGCTCAGGCCGGCCGCTTCAGCCGCAGCGGGGCGATGCGCCCGGTGCTGTAGGCGCTGGGCAGCAGGGCCGTGGCGCGTTCGATGATCGCCTGCGGGTTGGTCGGCAGGGCCTCGGCGTCCAGGCTGACCAGGCTGATGCCCGCCTTGAGCGAGACGAAGCCCTGGCTGGTCTTGAATGCCTTCAGGTTCAAGCCTTCGTGGAGGCGCTTGAAGCTGCTCGGTGAGCAGCCCTTGAGGTCGTCGACCAGCGCCAGCAGGCCGAAGTGGTTTTCATCGATCCGGCTCACCACGTCCAGCGGCCTGACCAACTGCTGCAGGCGTCTGGCGACGGCGCAGAGCAGTTCCTCGTAGACGGCGTCGCCATAGCGTTCGCGCAGGGTGCCGGCTTCGGGCAGGCCGATCTGCAGGTAGCAGATCGCCGCGCCACGATTTTCCACCTGCCGCAGGCTGGCGCTCAGTTGCTGGCGCAGATAGCGGATGTTGCCCAGGCCGGTGAGCGGGTCCTGCAGGCTGTTCTGCTCAAGGGTCGCGACGTTGGCCGCCAGCTGGCGATTCTCCTGCTTGAGGCGCTGCAGCGAGGCGCACAGGCGGTCGGCGGCGAGAATGCGCGGCAGCAGTTGCTCGTTCATGGCCGACTTGCTGATGAAGTCGTCGACGCCGTGGTCGAAGGCCTGGCCCAGGGCGTTCTCGCTGTCACGCCCGGTGAGCAGGATGATGTAACTGTAGTGGTCGCTCCTGGCATCACGCTGGCGTATCCGCCCGGTGAGTTGCAGGCCGTCCATTTCCGGCATCAGCCAGTCCGCCAGCAGCACGTGCGCGGGGCGTTGCTCATGTTGGGCCAGTGCGTCGGCGGCACTGCTGGCGAAGCGAATATCCTGATAGCCCGCTTTGCTCAGCGCACGGCCGATCATGACGCTGGAAAACTTGGCGTCATCGACCACCAGGATGCTCAGGTGAGGGTTGGGCATTGGCAAGCTCAATCAATTGGAGGGTGGACGTCCTGTCTCTCATTGCCGTTGGGCGGGCACTGGCACGTCGAATCGTTATAATGAACACGCATTCTCAACCGTCAAGCCACGCGCGCTCAGCCCATGCTGCCAGTCGCGCTTTCATAGTGGAGGAATCCCATGCCCTCGTTCGACGTGGTGTCCGAACTGGACAAGCACGAAGTCACCAACGCGATCGACAATGCGATCAAGGAACTGGATCGGCGCTACGACCTACGCGGTAAAGGCAGCTTCGAGCAGAAGGACCTGACTGTGCAGTTGACGGCCGAAGCCGAGTTTCAATTGGAACAAATGCTGGAGATTCTCAAGTTGAGCCTGGTCAAGCGCAAGATCGATATCCAGTGCCTGGAGATCAAGGACGCCTACGCCTCCGGCAAGACCACGAAGCAGGAAGTCGTGCTGCGTGAGGGGATCGACAAGGAGCTGGCGAAGAAGATCGTCGCCCACATCAAGGACGCCAAGCTCAAGGTACAGGCGGCCATCCAGGGCGAACAGGTCCGGGTGACCGGCAAGAAGCGCGACGACCTGCAGGAGGCCATCGCCCTGCTGCGTGGCCACGAATTCGGCATGCCGCTGCAGTTCAATAACTTCCGCGACTGATTTCCGACCCGCTGCGCGCGCCCGTTCCCGAATGACCGGTGCCTGCGCTGCGGACTTCGCCCCCGAGGAGTTCTTTCATGGATCTAAGCGTCGACTATCTGGTCGATCTCTCCGAGTCCTGGTTGCCGGTGGTGCTGCAGTACGGCGCGCAGGTGACGCTCGCGCTGCTGACACTGCTGCTCGGCTGGTGGCTGATCAATATCCTGACCGCAAGGGTCAGCGGCCTGCTGCAGCGCCGCCGTGTCGATCCGACGCTGCACGGCTTCGTCGGCAGCCTGGCCAGCATCGCGCTGCGGGTGCTACTGCTGGTCAGCGTGGCCTCCATGGTCGGCGTGGAAACCACCTCGTTCATCGCGGTGATCGGTGCCGCCGGCCTGGCCATCGGCCTGGCGCTGCAGGGCAGCCTGGCGAACTTCGCTGGCGGCGTGCTGATCCTGCTGTTCCGTCCGTTCCGCGTCGGCGAGTGGATCGAGGCGCAAGGCGTCAGCGGTACGGTCAATTCGATCCAGATCTTCCATACGGTGCTCAAGACCGGTGACAACAAGACCGTGGTAGTGCCCAACGGAGCGCTGTCGAACGGGCATATCACCAACTTCTCGCGCGAGCCGCGGCGCCGTGCCGACGTCAATGTCGGTATCGACTACAGCAGCGACATCAAGCTGGCTCGGCAGATCCTGCTGGAAATCGCCGAGGACCCGCGCGTGCTGCGCGACCCCGAGCCGGTCGTGTTCGTTACCGGCCTCGGTGACAGTGCGGTGAACCTGTCGTTGCGCGTGTGGGTGGCGACCGGCGACTTCTGGCCGGTGACCTTCAGCTTCACCGAGCAGGCCAAGGAGCGCCTGACCGCCGCTGGCGTCGGCATTCCCTTCCCGCAGCGGGTGGTGCATCTGGTACAGAGCTGAGGCCTCATGCACGCATAACGAAGCCGGCAGTTGCCGGCTTCGTCGTTTCAGGAGCGTTCCGAGGCCGCTTCGCGCTCTGGGTCGTCGGGCTGCTGTCGGCTCCTGCTCCATTGCCAGGCGATCAGCACCAGCGTCGGCACCCCGAGCAGGGCGGTGACCAGGAAGAAGTTACTGTAGCCGAGGTTCTCCACCATCACCCCGGAATAGCCGCCGAGCAGGCGCGGCAGCAGCAGCATCAGCGAGCTGAGCAGCGCATATTGGGTGGCCGAGAACTTCAGGTTGGTCAGGCTCGACAGGTAGGCGACGAAGGCCGTGGATGCCAGCCCGCCGCTGAAGTTGTCGCAGGAAATGGTGACGATGAGCATCTGCAGGTTGGCGCCCATCTCCACCAGTAGCATGAACATCAGGTTGGTCGCCGCCGAGGCGACCCCGCCGATGAAGAGGATCGGCAGGATGCTGAAACGCACGATCAGCAATCCGCCGAATGCGGCGCCGAGCAGCGTCATGATCAGCCCGAACAGCTTGCTGACGCTGGCGATCTCGTCCTTGGAGAAACCCTGGTCGATGTAGAACACGTTGGCCATCACGCCCATCACCGTGTCCGACATCCGGTAGGTGGCGATCAGCCCGAGCAGCAGCAGCGCCTGCCAGCGATAGCGGACGATGAAGTCGGTGATCGGCGTCAGCACCGGGCCCATCAGGATGCGTCCCGGCGCCGACAGGCAGCCCCAGCAGATCAGCAGGTACATGGTGCCGCGTGGCCAGTAGCCGCCCCAGTAGGACTGGAACATGCCGGTGGTGGAGACCATCAGGATGATCAGCACGATCACCGACACCGCCTGGTGGGCGAAGTCGAAGCGCGATGGACGCTGCTTCTGCCCGGCCTGGTTGAGAATGTGGCGCACCGGCACCAGCAGCATGCGGCCCACCGGCGACAGCGTGCCGACGATGAACAGCGCATACAGCATCGCCCGCGGCCAGGCCTGGGCGATCAGTGCGTTGATCATCGCCGGCACGGAGATCAGCATGACCAGCAGCAGGCCCACCGCGGCCAACTGATGGTTGAAGCTGTAGCGCGCGGGTTCGTTGGGCAGCGGCGCGGCGGCATCCGGTTCGCGGATCACCAGGCTGGTGATGAGGCCGGGCAGGATCAGCAGGGCGAACACCAGGTAGGTGGCGGTCCAGGCCGCCTGGTTGTAGTCGAGGCTGCTCGAGCCCAGCCATTCGGCGAGAAACAGTGCGCCGGCGCTGGCCAGCAGCATGGCGACGCGATAGCCGGTCATGTAGCTTGCCGCCAGGGTCGCCTGCAGCTTGTCCTCGGCGATTTCCAGGCGGTAGGCGTCGATGGCGATGTCCTGGGTCGCCGAGGAGAAGGCCACCACCACCGCCAGGGCGATGAGCATGGTCAGGTTGTACTGCGGATTGCACAGCGCCATGCCCACCAGGCCGATGGCGATCAGCGCCTGCGACAGCACCAGCCAGGAGCGTCTGCGGCCGAGCGCGCCGATCCATGGCAGGCGCCACTGGTCGAGCATCGGCGACCAGACCCATTTGAAGGCGTAGGCCAGGCTGATCCAGCTGGCGAAGCCGATGGTTTCCCGCGAGACGCCCGCTTCGCGCAGCCACACCGACAGCGTGGAGAACACCAGAACGGCAGGGAGACCGGCCGCGAACCCCAGCAACAACAGGGCCAGCGAGGCGGGGCTGGCGTAGGCGGCTAGCGCATCGCGCCAGGTTTCACGGGACATACATCGAGGTTCTGCAGAGGTTGGGACGAAGGGCGCACTCTAACCGCTGTGCTCCGTCGAATGCCAGCCGTGCCGACGCACGTCCACCCGGTCGTTGACGATGGTCAGGCCCTCGGCGCGCAGGCGCATGCGCTGCTCGTGTCCGGCAGGGCTGCCGGCCGGCAGGCTCAGGCGGCCGCCGGCCGCGATCACCCGATGCCAGGGCAGGCGGGTGTCGTCGGGCAGCTGCGACATCAAACGGCCGACCCAGCGCGCGGCGCGACCGAGCCCGGCCATGGCGGCCAGTTCGCCGTAGCTCACCACCTTGCCCTCGGGAATCTGCGCCATCACCAGATAAACGGCCGTGCGGCGTGCCTCAGCGTCGGCGCCAGGCGGGAGCAGGGGCGGTTGTTCGATCATGCTGGAAGCTTCCTGTACTGGGGGAAGGCAACTGCGGATGAAACTCGCTTCCCATTCAGCGGTCTGTGCTTGCTGTGACTATAAGCATAGGGATAATGCCAGCCTTTCAACCGTACCCGATCGGATTTCGGCACATCTTATGTTTTCCAGAACCCTGCTTTGCGTGACCCTTTCCGCGCTCTCCCTGCCGTCGCTCGCCGATACCGTCTGGCTGAAGAACGGCGACCGCCTGAGCGGCAAGATCAGTGTGCTCGACGGCGGCAAGCTGCTCATCGAGACCGACTACGGCGGTTCGATTCCGCTGCAATGGGACAAGATCGCGACGCTGGAGAGCGACCAGAAGCTGCTGATCAAGCAGGACGACGTCACCGGCGAGCTGGCCCAGTCGCTGCAGGCGGCCGAGGAGGGCAAGGTCGTCCTCGCCAACGGCGCCGAGCCGCGCACCGTGGAACTGGCGAGCATCTCGCAGATCATCCATCCCAAGCCGCTGATCCAGGATTTCACCTGGAAGGGCAATGTCGACGTGGCGATGGACTACAAGCGGGCCGAGACCGATACCGACGACTACGATATCTCCATCGACACCAAGGCCCGCCATGGGCTCTGGCGGCACAACGGGACCGGTAACTACAACCGCGAATACCGCGATGGCGTGACGGTTACCGACAACTGGGACGTCGAGTATGCGCTCGACCGCTTCATCGACGAACATTGGTTCTGGCAGGGGCGCCTGGGCTACAAGCGCGACCAGATCGAGGATGTGCGTCGGCAGCGGACCATCGGTACCGGCCCCGGCTACCAGTTCTGGGACGACGAGCTGGGCGCATTCTCGCTGGCTTCGCTGATCAACCGCAGCGACTATGAGTTCGCCGATGGCGACAAGGAAAATTTCTACCTGGCCGCGCTGAAGTGGGACTACAACCGTTACCTGGTGGGCAAGACCTTCGAACTGTTCAGCACCGGCGAGCTCGGCAAGCCGCTGGCGAACGTGGCGGATTATGCGCTGGATGCCGAGATCGGGTTGCGCTACAAGGTGACCGACTGGGCATCGCTGAACATGAAGGCCGAGAAAGACATCATCAGCGGCGCGGACAACGAGCTGGACGAAACGCGCTACAGCATCGGCTTCGGCGTAGGCTGGTAAAAAAGCGGCTGCAAGCTTCAAGCCTCAAGCTGCAAGAGGAGCACCCCCGCTTTTCTTGCAGCTTGTCGCTTGCGGCTTGCCGCTGCCTTAGAGTCGCAGGCCGCCGTCCAGCTCCAGGATGCGTCCGGTGTAGTAGTCGTTCTCGATGATATAGGCCAGCGAGTGGGCGATCTCCTCCGGCTTGCCCATGCGCCTGAGCGGAATGCCGGCGGTCATCTTCTCCAGCGCTTCGGGTTTCATGCTGGCGACCATTTCGGTCTCGATGAAACCCGGTGCGATTCCCGCCACGCGGATGCCGTAACGCGCCAGCTCCTTGGCCCAGACCACCGTGGCCGAGGCCACGCCGGCCTTGGCGGCGGAATAGTTGGTCTGGCCCATGTTGCCGGCGCGGGAGATCGAGGAAATGTTGACGATCACCCCCTCGCTCTTCGCCTCGACCATCCTCGCCGCGACTTCGCGGGTGCAGAGGAATACGCCGGTGAGGTTGACGTCGATCACCGCCTGCCACTGGGCCAGGCTCATCGTGCTGATCTCGCCGTCCCTGACCTTCAGCAGCAGGCCGTCGCGCAGGATGCCGGCATTGTTCACCAGCCCGTGCAGGGCGCCGAAGTCCTCGGTCACGCGCGCGACCATGGCGATCACCTGTGCCTCGTCGGCGACGTTGCACAGATAGGCGCGGGCGTCGCCACCGGCGGCCTTGCAGGCTGCCACGGCTTCGTCCAGGCGCTGCTGATTCAGATCGATCAGCGCCAGGCGTGCGCCCTTGCCAGCGAGGTATTCGGCCATGGCGCGGCCGAGCCCTTGGCCGCCACCGGTGACGATGATGACCTTGTCTTTGATCTGCATGCCAAATCTCCTTCTTGTCGTTCGCTGCGGGAACGACGCCCGCGGATGAAACCGCTATGCTGAGCGCTCCGTCGAATCCGAAGAAGCCTCTCGAGGAGCCTCAGGTGAGCGCTGAAGCCGTCAAGCATGCCCGACAACTCCTGCTCAAGGAATACCGCGGCGTGCTCTCCACCCATTCCCAGGCCATGCCCGGTTTTCCGTTCGGCTCGGTGGTGCCCTATTGCCTGGATGCCCGCGGCTGGCCGCTGATCCTGATCAGCCGCATCGCCCAGCACACCCGCAACCTCATGGCCGATGGCCATTGCTCGCTGCTGGTCGGCGAGCGCGGGGCCGAAGACGTCCAGGCCGCCGGCCGGCTGACCCTGCTGGCCGAAGCGCGCCAGCTGAGCGAGCCAGCGGCGATCGATGCCGCCGCGCAGCGCTATTACCGCTATTTTCCCGAGTCGCGCGATTATCATCGGGTGCACGACTTCGATTTCTGGACGCTGGAACCGGTGCGCTGGCGCTATATCGGCGGCTTCGGCGCGATCCACTGGCTGGACCAGGTGGCGCTGGCCAATCCCTTCGCCGCCGATGACGGTGAGCTGGAGCGGGGCATGGTCGAGCATATGAATGACGATCACACCGCCGCCATCGCCCATTACGTCGAGCAGGCTGGCCTGCCACGGAGCCCGGCGGCGCAACTGGCGGGCATCGACAGCGAAGGCTTTCATCTGCGGATCGGCCAGGCGCTGTACTGGCTGGCCTTTGCGGCACCTTGCGAGACGCCCATGGCGGTGCGCCAGGCGCTGGTGGCTTTGGCCCGCAGCTGAGGGGGTTCAGCTTGGCTTCAGGCGCGACGTGCATAATTCGGTTACAGGCTGTTTTCCATGCGGGTTGAATTAGGCCCGTGATGCCGTCATCTACAGAGGACTGGAAGCTGATCTTCCGTCAAGGACCCTCGATGCGAATCTTCTTTGTGCTGTTCCTGTTGTTTCCGCTGGCCGAGCTGTACGTGCTGATCAAGGTCGGCAGTTCTATCGGCGCGCTGGCGACCATCCTGCTGCTGGTGCTCGGTGGTATCGCCGGCGTCCTGCTGTTGCGCCTGGCCGGTTTCGCCACCGCCTGGCGCGCCCGCGAGCGCCTGGCCCGCGGCGAGCTGCCGGAGCGCGAGATGCTCGAGGGTCTGATGATGGCCATTGGCGGCGGGCTGCTGTTCCTGCCGGGCTTCATCAGCGACGTGCTGGCGCTGCTGATTCTCTTCCCGCCGACGCGCAACCTGCTGCTGCGCGCGATCAATCGGCGGATCGAGGAGCAGGTGCGCCGTCAGCGCGCCTTCGCCGACGACCTGCAGGCGCGTTCCGGCCCGCAGCGGCCGAACGTGATCGAAGGCGAATGGGAGCGGCGCGACCGCGACCGCTGACGCCGCAATGCGCCCGACCGGCATGCCAACAGGCATGCCGGTTTCGTTTCCAGCCATGAAAATTTCATCGGCGCCCCTTGAAATGCTCTTGAACGCCCGCATGTAGCGGACACCGCAAGGTCGCTGTCGTATTCGACAGTCCGTCTTCTGCGGCTCGCAATGCGGGCCGCAACCGGCACCGCCGGATTTGCTAACCCGCCGATCAAGTGCATCGGCATGGAACCACTCTACTAGGAGAGATCGACAATGAAGCTTCGTCCTCTGCATGACCGCGTCGTGATTCGTCGCAGCGAAGAAGAAACCAAGACCGCCGGCGGCATCGTCCTGCCGGGCTCCGCTGCCGAAAAACCGAACCGTGGCGAAGTCGTTGCCGTCGGCGCTGGCCGGGTACTGGACAACGGCGAAGTGCGCGCGCTGGCCGTGAAAGTCGGTGACAAGGTGGTGTTCGGCCCTTACTCCGGCAGCAACACCGTCAAGGTCGATGGCGAAGACCTGCTGGTGATGAGCGAGAACGAAATCCTCGCCGTCATCGAAGCCTGATTACCGCGAATCTCCGTAAATAATTCACGAATTGAGGATCAATCAACATGGCTGCTAAAGAAGTCAAATTCGGCGACTCCGCACGCAAGAAGATGCTGGTCGGCGTGAACGTCCTGGCTGATGCGGTAAAAGCGACCCTCGGCCCGAAAGGCCGCAACGTCGTGCTGGAGAAGAGCTTCGGTGCTCCGACCATCACCAAGGACGGCGTTTCCGTCGCCAAGGAAATCGAGCTGAAGGACCGCTTCGAGAACATGGGCGCGCAGCTGGTCAAGGACGTCGCGTCCAAGGCCAACGACGAAGCCGGTGACGGCACCACCACCGCCACCGTGCTGGCCCAGGCCATCGTCAACGAAGGCCTGAAGGCCGTTGCCGCCGGCATGAACCCGATGGACCTCAAGCGCGGCATCGACAAGGCCACCATCGCCATCGTCGCCGAGCTGAAGAACCTGGCCAAGCCGTGCACCGACTCCAAGGCCATCGCCCAGGTCGGCACCATCTCCGCCAACTCCGACGTCTCCATCGGTGACATCATCGCCGAAGCCATGGAGCGCGTGGGCAAGGAAGGCGTGATCACCGTCGAGGAAGGCTCGGGTCTGGAGAACGAGCTGTCCGTCGTCGAAGGCATGCAGTTCGATCGCGGCTACCTGTCGCCGTACTTCATCAACAAGCCGGACACCATGGTCGCCGAGCTGGACAGCCCGCTGCTGCTGCTGGTCGACAAGAAGATCTCCAACATCCGCGAACTGCTGCCGGTACTGGAAGCCGTTGCCAAGGCCGGCCGCCCGCTGCTGATCGTGGCCGAGGACGTCGAAGGCGAAGCCCTGGCCACCCTGGTGGTCAACAACATGCGCGGCATCGTCAAGGTCGCTGCGGTCAAGGCGCCTGGCTTCGGCGATCGCCGCAAGGCCATGCTGCAGGACATCGCCATCCTCACCGGCGGTACCGTGATTTCCGAAGAAGTCGGCCTGAGCCTGGAAACCGCTACCCTGGAGCACCTGGGTAACGCCAAGCGCGTCGTGCTGAACAAGGAAAACACCACCATCATCGACGGCGCTGGCGCTCAGGCCGACATCGAAGCTCGCGTGGCGCAGATCCGCAAGCAGGTCGAGGACACCACCTCCGACTACGACAAGGAGAAGCTGCAAGAGCGTCTGGCCAAGCTGGCCGGCGGTGTTGCCGTGATCAAGGTCGGTGCCGGTACCGAAGTCGAGATGAAAGAGAAGAAGGCCCGCGTCGAAGACGCCCTGCACGCCACCCGTGCAGCCGTCGAGGAAGGCGTGGTACCTGGCGGCGGTGTCGCCCTGGTACGCGCGCTGCAGGCCATCTCCGAGCTGAAGGGCGACAACGAAGACCAGAACGTCGGTATCGCGCTGCTGCGTCGCGCCGTCGAGGCTCCGCTGCGTCAGATCGTTGCCAACGCCGGTGGCGAGCCGAGCGTAGTGGTCGACAAGGTCAAGCAGGGCGAGGGCAACTACGGCTTCAACGCCGCTTCCGACGTCTACGGCGACATGATCGAGATGGGTATCCTCGATCCGGCCAAGGTCACCCGTTCCGCCCTGCAGGCCGCGGCCTCCATCGGCGGTCTGATGGTCACCACCGAAGCCATGGTCGCCGAAATCGTGGAAGACAAGCCGGCCCCGGCCATGCCGGACATGGGCGGCATGGGTGGCATGGGCGGCATGATGTAAGCCGACCGGCCTTTCGGAGCCTGCGAGGAAATCCTCGTCAGACCGAGTGAGAATGCTTGCCAGCCGGTCAGCCGCGCTGGCGAGCGATGGAAATGCCCGTATCGAGAGATACGGGCATTTTCATTTGCGCCCTATGCCCGCGCGTGCGGGCCCGCTGAGCCTGCAGGCCCCGTTAGCGATATATCGGCCCAGGGTAGCCAGGCATGCGATCTGTGGGTGCGGGAAACGGCGCATTCATGCGCCGATCGGTTTCGCTTTTGGCTATGCCGTGGGAATGGCGACAGCCTTTCTCTGCACCTCGGCGAAGATATCGACGATCGGGCGCTGCGGGTCGCGCTGGCGCAGGGCTTCCACTTGGTGGCTCTGGCGTTGCAGTTCCTCGCTGGGTTTGGCCCATTGCTCGGGCGGCAGCGGTTGCGACCAGGCGCGCATGGCTTCGGGAATATCCTGGCGGTGCATGCGCTTGACCCTGGCCACTTCCCATTCGGTGAGGCGGAAGGGCAGCGTCCACAGGGTCATCACATGGTAGAGGTACCAGCCGAACACGTAGAACCCGCCCACCTCGCCTTCGCGGTAGCGGCGGCGCATGCGCTCGCGGGCGTTGTGGAAGGTATGCAGGCCTTCGTGGGGCGGGTCGTCCGGGCCTTGCAGGTCGAGCGGA
>NZ_JADDIX010000029.1 GCF_015070855.1 Pseudomonas lopnurensis | reverse complement strand
CTCGATGCCGGCG
Organism: Pseudomonas lopnurensis; assembly: GCF_015070855.1. Classification (GTDB taxonomy): domain Bacteria; phylum Pseudomonadota; class Gammaproteobacteria; order Pseudomonadales; family Pseudomonadaceae; genus Stutzerimonas; species Stutzerimonas lopnurensis. The sequence continues at coordinate 5,259 of NZ_JADDIX010000029.1, read as the reverse complement.
GCATCACCCTCGGCGGCCCCGTCATCCAGGCCAATACGGGCGGCAGCCCGAGCAAGGGCTCGGGGGCGAGGCCGATCCTGCCGGGGCAGGTGAAGCCGGCGAATACGGACAAGGCCGGAAAGTTGTTGATCCCGGCGCAGCGGCAGGCGTTGCTGCAGAAGAAACCCTTGTGCGCCATCTGCGAGGCCGCAAAGGCGGAGGCGCGCAATGCATGAGCCGCCGATGCCAGCCCTGCCTGGAACCCTTCCATGGGATGCGAACAGCTACCTGCTGCTCGATGGGGTCAGCGTGGAAGCGCTTTCTCGCAAACTCTATCAGTGGTCGGAAAATCCCGTATTCGAACCGCTATACCTTCGCACCGAATGGCAGGAACTGGCCGACCTGTCGCCTTGCCTGATCGCCCTGAACGGCCAGCATGATCCGATCATGCAAAGGTTCATCGACAACGCCGCGCGCGAATGGGGCTACCTGCTGTTCACCCATGCGGGATTCGACGAAACGCTGCGACACCTGCGTTGGCTGCTTCGGGTCAGGTGCCAGGAAGACGAAACCGTCCTGCTGCGGCTGGCCGACCCGGCCGTTGCCCATCGGTTGCTTGCCATCGGCAATCCCAGGCTGTTCGGTCCCATCGAACAACTGTGCATACCCGATGCGATCGAAGGAGTCTGGTATCGGCACCGACGCGCCGGCCCAATACCCGATCAGAGAGACGCCCAGCCCTATCGCCTGAGCGATCAGGAGCTGACGGCGCTGGGCGAAGTGAGCTTTCGCCAGACCGTCATGGCAGTGGATGAGCACATGCGCACATTCTTTCCCACGTACCAGCCGGCCATACGTGGTCGCGAACGCCTCCGCCACCTGCGCGAACTGGCCGAGCGGGCTTACCAGAGTGGGATGTGCTCCGAGCGCGAGATACTGCTGTTCGCCAACGTCTTCGGCTTCCTGGGTGGGCAACCGCTGGACAACCACCCGGACATCGCTCGCCTGCTCGATGAAACCTCGTCGCAATCGCCCGCTCAGCGTGTCGAACAGGCCGCACGCCTGGCCGAACGACGCGCCACGGAGAAAGAAGGGATGCTCTCATGACCGTGCAGACACCGCCCCGCAACAATGCCAACCTCGCCGCCGACGCGGCGTCCTGCAGCGACAGCCGCTCGGCGACCGGCACCTGCCCGCTGATGAAGGCCGAGGTGCAATTACTGCCCCTGCGTTACGGCCTGACCGAACGGGTCGATCCCTCCGCCGACCTGCCCATGCCCTTTGCCCTGCAGAGCCGGCCGCTGGGCCTGCGCCTGGTACGCGACGGCTACCTCTACATCATTGACGACGGCACCGGCCATCTGCACGAATACCGGATCGAGCGGGGCATCATCACCAAGCTGCTGTGGAAAGACGCGGAAGTCCGCGCGGACGTGCGCAGCAACGCCATCGGCGAACCGCAGCTGATCTTCCCCAGGCGCAGCAGGCTGCATGTCGCCTACTCCGAACTGCAATGGACCGCGCGCAAATGCACCCAGGTGCTGGCCAGCCAGGATGATCGTGAACACTTCATGCAGGCCGTAGACCTGAGCCGGGTCGATCCGCAGCGAGGCGCTACCCATCTGCTGACCCGTCAGCAGGCGCAAACCTGGCTGGCGGAGGTGGTGCAGAACAAGCTGCACACGGATGAGCGGGGGCGGCAGAGCTTCCCGGAACACCAGCGCCAGGCGGTCGAGGCCGGCGAGCCCCACCCCGAGGAACTGCAAGTCTACGCCTGGGAAGACCCGCCGCTGTTTCGCGATACCCACATCGGCGAACTACTGGGCCAGGTTCTCCCGCGCTACGAGCACGACAACCTGTTCCTGGTGCTGCGCGACGACATCGGCGTGATGCGCGACCTGGCTCAGTATCAGGACAAGGTGGTCGGCTGGATCGAGCAATGGATCGAGGGCGGGGCGCAACCGGGGGCCAATGAACGCGACTACGTGCTCGCCTGCTATATCGAATCGCTCTCGCAGATCAGCGAGGCGGAACTCGACAAGCTCGCCAGTCATTCGCAGTCGCCAGCGGTCCAGGCCATGCTGGGCAAGCTGGAAGCCCTGCCCGAAGCGGATCGCGCGCAGACCCGTGGCGCCTTGCTGATCTTCCTCAACAACAACGAGCCCTACCCTTCACCCGACGGCAGGGACCACCCCGCAGAGCTTCAGGCCGAGCTGGACGTCATACGGCAGCGCAGCATCAAGTTAGGCCGGGCCGGCTTCGGCCTGCCGTATGAACTGAAAATGGCTACCGAAGGCTATTACACCCGTACCAAGCTACTCGCCCTCGGTGCCCAGCAGGCATTCATCGAAAGCGAACTCCATGCCCTTATCGCCCTGAGGAAGGAGCACGGCGGGCGGACCAAGGACATACTAAGCGGCGCCAAATTCGGCCAGCGTGGCATTAATGACCTGATCGACCGCCCGGCCATGGACGCCTTCCTGGCCAGCCACCGGCCGAACCTGCAGCGCTGGAACACATTGCTGGATCGCATCACCGCAGACCGCACGCAGATGGTCACCGAACATCGCTTCCACCGCGCGGCCTGGTACTACGACGCCCAACAAGCCGAACAAGTGGGGCTGGCGTTCGCCACGCAATACGCCTGCCTGAAGGACATCTGCCGCAGCGACGTGGCCAGCGAGGCGCTGTACGCCTGGCTCGAGGAAACCCCCCAGTACGACCGCCCGCTGTTCCATACCCTGCCGCTGAACGAGCAGAGCACGCTGGCCGTGCAATATGCCCTGATCGGCGTGGCCGGCTACACCGTGGCCAATGCCCTCGCCGAGTGGATGCAGACGCTGAAGACCCTCGAACAAGGCAAACTGCCGGCCCTCGACGAACTGCCAGAGGCCACCCACGCCGTGGCCGTCAGCGCCCAGGCCACGTTCGACCCGGCCCTGACCCTGGGCATAAGCCGCGCCATGGAAACCTTCTACCAGGGCGTGGGCCAACAGCAGGTGCCGGAACTGGACGAGCTGTTCCGCAAGCTGCCCAAGGCAATGCCCGCCCGCCTGCTCGATGCCGCGCAGCACACGGGACTGACCTTCACCTTCGCCAGTGACGTGGAAAAGGCCGTGCTGCAACGCGACCTGCGCGATGTCATCGACGAGCGCGGCGAACTGCGCCGCCTGCTCAGGGAGCGCAAGCGGGTCAAGGCCAGCGCCGGGCACAAATCGGCCAATGCCCAGGCGCTGCTGGCCGAGATTCGCCGCGTCCGCGCCCTGCTCGACACCCTGGAGCCGCGCCTGGCGGCGGCCCTGAGCCCGATCGCCGAACTGCCGGAGAACAGCGTCCGCGTGGCCGGCGCGGCGCCGGGGCGCGCCGGCATCACCCTGATCCTGCCGCCCGCGCAGTTGCAGGAAGTGGCGAGCGGCCTGCGCAACCTGCGCAACGGCTACGGCGCCGCCAGCAGCTTCAGCAGGCTGGGGGATGGCGTGGGGTTGGCGGTGTTTGTCGCGCAGATGGTCAATTTGGTGCAGGTCGTTCGGGAAGTCACGACTCAATCTCCAGGGCAAAGGGACTGGGTACAGTTTTTCAGCTCCCTTTTCGCCACCGGCGCTGCAGGTTTTGCAGCAGCCCAGGCGATTGCCGATACGGCTCTCAATGCGCGCAGTGCCCAACTGGTGCAGGGCTTGCAGAACCATGCGCTGCAAGCGGTACATGTGCAGATGGGCAAACTGCATCTTGGCCTTGGTGGCTTTGGATATTTCGCAGGCGCTATAGCCTCCGCCATAAGCAGCCTGGATCATCATGGTGAGTGGCTTGGCGCAGTCCGCAGCGGCAATGCCCGCGTCCAGCAGGGCGCGGCCCTGGCATTGGCTGGTTCCAGCGGGATGCTGGCCAGTAACACCTACGGTTTTGGCCATACCGTGCGTGCTGGTTGGGAGGTGCTTGCCAAGACAACCGCAGGATCGGCAGCACGCCAAACTGCTTGGGCAGTGGCCGGCACCCGGCTATCCAGCGTATTTCTGCGCTTCAATATCGCCGGAGCCTTCTTTACCGCCCTGGAGCTGGGCGGCACCTGGTGGTACAACCGCAACGACACCTCGCCCCACGACGACTGGCTGCTGACCACACCCTGGAGCCGTGATGCCGCCAAACGGCAAAGCTATCCCCTGGCAACCTACCAGCAGCGCCTGCTCGGCGTGATCCAGGCACCTTCGGTGCGGGTCGAGCATGGCAGCCATGGCAGTTGGTGGCGCGACCTGTTGCTATCGCCCGCCAGCAGCGAGATCACCCTCGCCCTGCCGGGGCTGAGCCGGGCAGCGCTGGTACCGCCGCTGGTCGGCCGGCCAACGGCACGGCTTGGCCTGGGCGCCTACCGTATTCGTACCATCCGTTACGACAAGGGCCAATCGCCGGTGCAGTGGTATCCCATCACCGACCTGATCACCGACGACCTGATGCTGGCCACCGCCGAGCCACTGCAACTACGGGTACCGCGTCCGGCTCCGCTGGAGGGCATCACAGGCGGCATTGCCCAAGAGGAGCTGCTGCTGGATATCGTGATCGAAACGCTGGACGAGCAGGGCCGCTACCGGCCGGAACGCCATACGATCCGCCTTTCCCCGTACAGGGAAGGCGACTATACCCCCACCCAACAGACTATCCTGGGCCAAGCCGCGCCGCTGTTGCCGGTCGACCCACTCTTGCTGCCGGAAACCGACGATGCCAACCGATAAGCCCATGGAAGCCCCTACTCTCGAACTGGATCGGAATCACAAGGCGGGTGATATGGTCGGCTTCCCCGGTGGCCAGGTCAGTTACCTGGCGCCCTTGCCGTTGCCCACTGGCCAACCGGCCCAGGACTATGCTCATGCGGTTGGGGAGGTCAACGATACCTATCTGGACTTCGGGGTTGGTCTTCCTCCTGTATTTGGTTGGCAATTAACTCTGGGCGGGCCTTTGGGGGGATGGGCGATGTCTGCCGTCTTGTTTCCTTTATTGATGTTCGTGGGCACTCCTTTATTGGGGGGGGGGCTTACTGAATCAATAGAAATGGCTGTCGGGGTCTTTGAGCATGGAGTCCCGATTGGGTCAGCCGTTGCTCTATTCGCATTGGCTCTCGGTTTGGGTATTTGGCTGCATAAGCATCTCCAGCACCGCAAAATCATCCCCACCCGCTTCAATCGCCAACGCCGTGAAGCCTGCTTCATTCCGGAAGGCCACACCGAACCGATCTTCGTTCCCTGGGAATCCCTCTCCGCCTGGGTAATCCAGGCTCAGGGCACCACCCAG
>NZ_JADDIX010000028.1:16795-50334 GCF_015070855.1 Pseudomonas lopnurensis | reverse complement strand
GGCACGATAGGGCAATCCGGGCTGGCCCTGGCTGGTGGCACAGCCGCCGAGCAGGAATAGCGCGCAGGCAAGCAGGACGGTTCTCATTCGGGATAACCCTGCTGTGGCTTGTTGTTGTAGGCCAGGCGGACGTTGGGCGCGGGCTTGCTGATCAGCAGGCCCCTGCTGGGTGTCCAGTGGGCGGAGAGGTGGATATAGCGTGACCAGAGCAGGCGCTCGTCTTCCTCGTCCAGACCGTACCGGCCTCCTTGGGCATAGGCCAGCAACTGATCGGCAATTTTCTGAAGCTCGTGGGGTATTGCGGTTGCGCTTTCCTGTTCGTCGATAAAATCGAACGGAACGCCGTATTGCACAGCCAGCTCCCGCATAATCCGCAGATAGACCAGCGACAGCTCGCCACGCACCCGACGTTCGATGGGCAGCAGGCCGTAGACCACGTCCTCCGGCGGCCGCTGGAAGCCGCGCTCGCGGAATACGGGTTTGCGACTGGCCCAGACCCTGGGTTCCTCCAGCGCTTCGTCGGGCAGGCCGAGGGCTTTCCAGTGGTGATATTGCCGCCAGGTCTCGCGCGAGGCATAGGTATGCTCGAGGGGCGTATCGGCCGGGACGGTGGAGCTGAGCGGGCGGCTCAGCAGCAGCCGTTCGAGCATCAGGGGGCGATAGCCGCCGCCGATATCCGAGTGCGCGCCGGGCAGGCTGATTTCCTGGTGGTGGGGGGCGACCCTGTTGAGGGCGAAGTTCCAGCGCTTCTCGTCGCGGGCGGTCAGTTGCAGCACCTTGCGCGCGCAGCCGGGCGGCAGATAGAGGTTGATGCCGGGGTTGAGGTGGTTGGCCGGATCGTAGTCGCCGTTCAGCGGGTCGATCACGGCGGCCACGGTATCGAACAGGCCGATAAAGTTGATCCGGGCATGGGTGGCCCAGTCGAAGTTGTCGACCAAACCGAACTGACCGGATTGCAGGGTGCCCGCCAATACGCCGCCGCCGGGTTTGAGCAGTTCGTTGGCGAAATGCCGGGCTGCCGCCGCACCGCGGCTGAAACCGAAGATATCGAATTCCAGGGTGTCGATTTGCAGGTGGGGGTTGTTACGCAAGAGACGATCCAGTTGGTTCTGGATTTCAACCGGGCTCTCTCTCACCCGCGCTTGTATTCCTGTATCGCCTCGTCCGGTGATCTGGCCGTAAAGCGAGTCGGCTTCGCCACTGCTGGTGCCGATGCCTTCCAGATAGGCCTTCAGGCTGGCGGTACTCTCGTCCTTGCGCAGGCTTCGTGTTGCGTCGTCCTGATACAGGTCGAACAACCGCGCCACATTGCTCGGCGCATTGCCGTAGCTGCCGTCGGGCGCCTGGGTGAAATAGCCGTCGCCGTTGCTGTCGCTGAAACCATGGCGCTGGCAGTAGTCGATGACTTCCTGCAGGGTGCGCTCGCCCACCAACTGCAGGTCGTCGTGGCGGCATTGCTCGGTGACGGCGGCATTGGCCAGGTTGTTGCCGGTGCCGTCGAAGAACACGCCGATGCGCAGGGTGATGGCCTGGCGCACCTGCTGCTGCGGCTTCTCGTCCAGTTCTTCTTCTTCGCCTTCTTCTTCCAGCCCCAGCGGGGCGAGGTCGCCGGGTTCTTCCTGCCAGGCGCGGGCCAGGGGCGTGGCCGGCGGCTGGGGCAACGCGGGGCTGGCCGGCATGGCGCGCGCGGCGCTGGCGATATTCAGCGGCTCGGGTGGCACGAAGGGGGCTGGGGTATGGCTGGTGCCGATGATGACCGTGCCCGAGCCGCCGATCACCACGTTGCCGTGGTCGCCGAGGCTGTCCAGCGTGATCGCGGGCCTGCCGTTGATCCGCACGTTGGGAATCACGTTGCCGGTCAGCACGCTGCCGCATGCGGTCAGGTCGCCCTGGCGCGCGGCGGGCAGACCGTCGAACAGCACGTCGGGCGAGCCACTGGCGATGGGATTGGTGCCATGGCCCTTGTCGGGGCAGGCGGTGGGATCGCCCAGGCGGGCGGCGGGTTTTCCGGACATCCGTGTTCTCCTGTTAGCTGACCTTCACCTGCCCGCTGCCGTCCAGGCTGGCGGAGAAGCTGACCGGGCGCTTGATGCCGTCCACTTCCAGCAGGCCTTCGATGGCGAAGGCGAGGCGCAGCAGGTCGTGGTCGCGGGGCAGGGAAACCACCCGCACCTGGCTCAGACGGGGTTCGTAGGCTTCGATGAAGCGTTCGATGGCGGCACGCGCCTGTTGCAGCGAGTCGTGCAACGACAGGCGCATGTCGTTCAGATCGGGCAGCCCGTAGTCGGGCAGTGTCTGCACGCTGCCCGCCCGGGTGCTGAGCATCTTCGACAGGTGGGCAGCCACCGAGGCCATGGCCGCGATCTCGCGGCTCCAGCCGGCGCGCCGGCCGGCTTCGCCGCCGAGGCGCTCGAACAGGCTGCCGTATCCCGTCATGCCGCGGTCACTCCTTGTCCAGCTTGCCGACCAGCGACAGGGTGAAGTCGGCGCCCATGTACTTGAAGTGCGGACGCACGCTGAGGCTGACGCGGTACCAGCCCGGCTCGCCTTCCACGTCGCTGACGTTGACCTGGGCGGCACGCAGCGGACGGCGGCTGCGCACTTCCGAGCTGGGGTTCTCCTGGTCGGCGACGAACTGGCGAATCCACTTGTTCAGTTCCAGCTCCAAGTCGGTGCGCTCCTTCCAGGCGCCGATCTGTTCGCGCTGCAGCACCTTCAGGTAATGCGCCAGGCGGTTGACGATGAACAGGTAGGGCAGCTGGGTGCCGAGTTTATAGTTCAGCTCGGCGGTCTTGCCTTCCTCGGTGTTGCCGAAGAATTTCGGCTTCTGCGCCGAGTTGGCGGAGAAGAACGCGGCGTTGTCGCTGCCCTTGCGCATGGTCAGGGCGATGAAGCCTTCCTCGGCGAGTTCATATTCGCGGCGGTCGGAGACCAGCACCTCGGTGGGGATCTTGGTTTCGATCTCGCCCATGCTCTCGAAGTGGTGCAGCGGCAGGTCCTCGACCGCGCCACCGCTCTGTGGGCCGATGATGTTCGGGCACCAGCGGAACCTGGCGAAGCTGTCGGTCAGGCGGCTGGCGAAGGCGTAGGCGGTGTTGCCCCACAGGTAGTGCTCGTGGCTGCCGGCGACGTTTTCCTTGTAGACGAAGCTCTTGACCGGGTTGTCCTCCGGGTCGTAGGGGTTGCGCAGCAGGAAGCGCGGCACGGTGAGGCCGACGTAGCGGGCATCTTCCTGTTCGCGGAAGCTCTGCCACTTGGCGAACTGCGGGCCCTCGAAATGATCCTTCAGGTCCTTGAGGTCGGGCAGGCCGGTGAAGCTTTCCAGGCCGAAGAACTTCGGCCCGGCGGCGGCGACGAAGGGTGCGTGGGACATGCTGGCGACGCTGGCCACGTACTGCATGGCCTTGACGTCGGGGGCGCTGGGGTCGAAGAAGTAGTTGGCGATCAGCGCGCCCACCGGCTGGCCGCCGAACTGGCCGTACTCGGCGGTGTAGATGTGCTTGTAGAGGCCGGACTGGACGATTTCCGGGCTGTCCTCGAAGTCTTCCAGCAGGTCCTGCTTGGAAGCGTTGAGCAGTTCGAGCTTGATGTTCTCGCGGAAGTTGGTGCGGTCCACCAGCAGCTTGAGGCCGCGCCAGGAGGATTCCAGGGCCTGGAACTGCGGGTGGTGGAGGATCTCGTCCATCTGCCGGCTGAGCTTGGCGTCGATCTCGGCGATCATGCGGTCGACCATGGCCTTCTTGACCGGCTCTTCCTTGTTGTGCGGCTTGAGCAGTTCTTCGATGAAGGCGGAGACGCCGCGCTTGGCGATGTCGTAGGCCTCGTCGCCGGGGGTGAGGCGGGTTTCGGCGATGATGCGGTCGAGGATGCCGGCTTCGGCGAGGTCGGTGCCGCGCTCGACGGCGGCTGCGCTAGTGGTCATGTGGGTCAGCTTCCTTGTCGGTGAATTCAGGCATCCAGTTTTTCTTGGGCCGCCAGGCCCAGCTCGCCGAGTACGCGCTCACGCGAGTCGTCGTCGGCGAGCACGCTCTCGATGGCCTTGCGGAAGGCCGGCGCGTTGCCAAGCGGGCCCTTGAGGGCGACCAGCGCGTCGCGCAGTTCCATCAGTTTCTTCAGTTCGGGGATCTGCTCGACCAGGTTGGCCGGGTTGAAGTCCTTCATCGAGTTGATGTTCAACTGCACGGGCAGTTCGTCGTCGCCGGCATCGTCCTGCAGGCGGTTCGACACGCCGAAGGTCAGGCTCAGCTCCTGCTTGGCCAGGACCTCGTCGAAGCTGTTCTTGTCGATGGCGATGGGTTTGCGGTCTTCGATCTTGCGTTCGTCGGCGCGTTGGGTGAAATCGCCGAGCACCATCAGTTTCAGGGGCAGTTCGATTTCTTCCTGGGCGTTGCCGGTGGCCGGCTTGAACGTGACGTTGATGCGTTCCTTGGGTGCAACCGAGCCTTCTTTGGCCATGGGGTTCTCCTTTGCGGTTAATCCAGCACCACTTCGAGGTCGAGGTGGCACAGCCTGCGGTAAATCTCATCCTTGCTTTCACGTACGGCGTGGTTCTGCGGCAGCAGCTCGCAACAGCTGTGCAGCAGGCGCAGCACCTCGAGGGCGAGATCGGGTTCCCAGTCGCCCAGGCCGCTGGCCTCGAGCTGCTGGTCGAGTGTCTCGAGCTGGGTCTTGGCCAGCTCGTATTTCTTCGCCTGGTAGCACAGGCGGGCGAGGGACAGTTGCCAGTGGAAGCGTTCGCGCGCGCCGCGGGCGCGGACGAGGCCCTGCTTGAGCTGCTGAACGGCGGGCTTGAGACCGTCCTTGCGCAGCAGCGGCAGCGCCTGCTGCAGGGCGTCTTCCCAGGGCGCTTGCATGCCTGCGCTGGCGCTGGGCTGTTCCTGCCGGGCGGCTTGCATGGGCTGTACGTGGGGCATGACCCGGCCGCTGATCCAGGCGCGGGTTTCGACATCGGCGAAGGGGCTGCCGTCGTGGAAGCGCAATTCGTCCAGGCGCGGCACTCGCTGCAGAAACAGCGCCAGCTGGATCTCGATCTCGCGCATGGCCTGCTCGGCGTCGAGTTCCTGCAGGCATTCCCAGGCCAGCCGTTGACCGTCCAGCCAGAACGGGGCGCGGGCGGTGCTGGCTTCCAGATCCACCAGCAGGTCGGCATACAGGCCCTGGGCGAAGCGCTCGCGGTAGCTGGCCAGCTTGTCGGCCGGCACGCCGCGCAGCGCGGTGATCTGCTCGGCGTCGTGTTCCGGCAGGCTGTCAATGCCCAGCCAGAGCAGGGTGCGCGCCAGGCGCAGCGGGCGCAGGTCGCTGGCACGCTGCCTGAGCCACCAGGCGGCCAGCGGACGCGCCTGTTCCTGCAGGCTGCGCATGGCCTTGAGCGCTTCCTTGTCGTTCTCGATCGGCGAACCGGGGTTGAACACCTGGCTGGCGACCTGTTTGACCTGAGCGATGGCCGCGCCGACCGAACCGGGTTGCGGCTGGCCCTGGCCGGCGCGCTTGACCATGCCGTCGAGCTGGCGGCACAACGGCAGCAGCAGGGGGGCGTCTTCGCCGAGGTGGTCGGAGAGGCATTGTTCCAGCGCGTGCAGCTGTTCGGCCAGGCTGCGGAACAGCGTCAGTTGTTCGCCCACCGGCACGTCTTCGGAAAGGGTCTGTTCCAGGCGTGGCAGCAGCCAGTTGATGGCCGCTGCACGGGTGCGCGGCTTGCGCGGGTGCAGCTCGGCCCAATGGTTGCTGCACAGGTAGTGCAGCAGGTTCAGGCCGGCCTGCAGCCCGGCGAAGGATTCGCGCTGGTAGAGGCTCCAAGTGAGCCAGGCGGCGGCGCGCAGGTCCTTGGACAGCGAGGCGAGCAGCATCTCGCTGCCTTCGCGGACCTTCTGCCAGTCGATGCCGGTGGTATGGTGCAGCGCCCCGGCCTTGGCCAGTTCGGCTTCCAGCAGTTCGAATTCGCTGCTGTAGCGAATATCGTCACCGGCAAAGTTGCTGTCGTTGACCGGCTTTCTGGCAAGTTCGAGATAATGCTTGCTGAGTGCGCTGGCGTGCATAGGGTCGTCCGTGACGCGCGAGTTCTGTCCGTGAACTTCGGAAACGCATCTTCATATATATGAAGATATGTTTCAGCGAGAGAGGGTGCGCAACTTCTTGCACACTTCAGTTGTGCAATTAGTTGCGCATGGCCCTTATGGGATGGGCATCCTAGACGTGGGGAGTGCGCCGTTCAAGGCTGGAAGTGTGACCCCTGTAACATTGGTAGATATTCAGCGGGTCTTTGTGGAACTAATTTGAAGGCGCGCGCTAAATGCGTGTTCGGGTAACTAGCGCTGTGCGAAATGAGATATATGTATGTAGGTGAATGCTTACAGGTAAATAGCTATTACGTCACGGAAAGTTGTGGGTAGTTGTTATAGCGAAGCGATAAGTGCCTGAAGTTTAACGCCAATAAGATGACTTTGACCGGGCTGCAGTACGATCGCATCGTCCATCGCATTTGCCGTTTCGATGCAGAGCATCCGCTGCCAGGCCTCGTCGGCGAAGCCGGATAGGCGTTGTGCCTTGGCGATCCAGGGGTTCCACAGTACGGCCGAGGAGGAGCCGGTGCTGGTGAGTCGGATACGACGGTTCCAGCCGGGGTCGACGAGCGTGAGCGTGTCGGGCAGGTCGAGGTAGATGCGGTCGGTTTCGCCGTTGAAATGCAGGTCGCCCTGCTGCTGGCGCCGCTCCCAGTTTTCCAGGGTGTCGATGTAGGGCTGGCCGGCGAGCCCTTCGACGGCGACCCGATGGATGTCGCTGATGGCGAAGTAGCTATGCAGCGCCTGGCTGATGGCAACCGGTTCGGTGCCGCGGTTGTGGCTGGTCAGGGTCAGTTGCAGATCATCGGCGAGGCGGATCTGCAGGCTCAGCTCCACGGCATGCGGCCAGCCGGGCAACTGGCCCAACGCCTGCGGGCAGTGCAGCTCGAGCAGGGCGGTGTCGCCTTCGCAGCGCTGCTCGCGCAACTGCCAGTCCAGAGCGCGTACCAACCCATGGAACGGCGCCGGTTGCTCGCCACTGTACTTGGCCTGCACCGCCTGCGGATTGCGCGCCAGGTCGCCGAACCAGGGCCAGCACAGCGGCACACCGCCGCGTACCGACTGGCCCTGTTGGAACGCCGCTTCCTCGCTGAGCCAGATGATCGGGGGCGCGTCGCCCTGGCGATAGCTGAGCACCTGGGCGCCCTGTTCGGCGACCAGCAGTTCGTCATCGCCGCGGCGGATGCGCCAGCAGGCGAGTTGGTCCATTTCGAGGCGTTGGATATCGAGTGACATGGGCGATCCCGTAGTGTGAATGGACGTTCGTCTGACAACGGTCGCAAGGCGGGATTTCATCCGCCTCCCGGCGTAGGGTGGATGTCGCCTTTCACATCCACCGTGGCTCCACTCGGTGGATCGCCACCCGGTGGATCGGTGAAGCGCGATCCACCCTACAGGTCACGCGGTTCAGCGGCCCTGGCAGGCATCCACTCGCAGCCAGCGCTCCAGCAGCTTGAAGCCCTGCATCAGGACGAAGGCGATCAGCAGATAGATCAGGCCGGCGGTGAGGAACATTTCCTCGTGCAGGTAGGTACGCGCGGCGATCTTGCGCGCCATCCCGGTCAGCTCCAGCAGGGTGACGGTGCTGGCCAGGGCGCTGGCCTTGAGCATCAGGATCACTTCGTTGCTGTAGGCGGGCAGGCCGATGCGCGTGGCGCGCGGCAGGATGACGTGCCACAGCGCCTGACTGCGCGACATGCCCAGTGCGCGTGCGGCTTCCACTTCGCCGTGGGGCACGTTCTGGATCGCGCCGCGGATGATCTCGGCGATGTAGGCGGCGGTGTGCAGCGTCATGGTGAGGATGGCGCACCAGTATGGGTCGCGCAGGTACGGCCAGAGCACGCTCTGGCGCACGACATCGAACTGCGCCATGCCGTAGTAGACGAGGAACAGCTGCACCAGCAGCGGGGTGCCGCGGAAGAAGAAGATATAGCCATAGGGCAGCGCGCGCACCGCCAGATGCCGGGACGAGCGGGCGATGCCCAGCGGCAGGGCAAGGATCAGGCCGGCGACGACCGAAACGCCGACCAGCTGCAGGGTCAGCCAGGCGCCGTCGACGAAGCTCGGCAGCCATCTGATGAAGGTTTCCCAGGTCATGCGGCGCTCCTGACGAAGCCGCGGCCGGCGCGTTTTTCCAGGAAGTGCATGCCGATCATGGCGACGATGGTCAGGCACAGGTAGATGAAGGCGGCTACCAGGAAGAAAGTGAAGGGCTCCTTGCTGGCGGTCACGGCGATCTGCGAACGGCGCATGATTTCCTCCAGGCCGATCACCGAGACCAGCGCGGTGTCCTTCATCAGGATCATGAACAGGTTGCCCAGCCCCGGCAGGGCCAGGCGCCACATCTGCGGCAGGATCAGGCGCATGAAGATCCGCCGTTTGCCGAGTCCCAGCGCCAGGCCGGCTTCGCGATGGCCCTTGGGGATCGCCAGCAGCGCGCCGCGGAACACCTCGGTGGCATAGGCGCCGAAGCACAGGCCGAGGGCGATGGTGCCGGCGGCGAAGGGGCTGAGGGCCAGGTTCGCGATGCCGAACAGCTCGCCGAGGCCGCGAATCAGGCTGATGGTGCCGAAGTAGATCAGCAGTACCCAGAGCAGCTCGGGTATGCCGCGCACGATGGTCGAATAGGTGCCGCCGATCCAGCGCAAGGCGCTGTAGGGCGAGGTCTTGGCGAGGGCGCCGAGCAGACCGAGCACCAGCCCCAGCGCCAGGGAGGCGAGGGCCAGTTGGATGGTCATCCAGGTGCCGGCGAGCAGGGCCGGACCGAATCCGTGAAGGTCAGGAATCATAGAAGCTCAAACACCGAAGCCCGGTCGGCCAGAGCGCTGGCGACCGGGCTTCGGCTCGGTTGGATCAGTAAATGCTGAACGGGAAATACTTGTCGTTGATCTGCTTGTAGGTGCCGTCGGCGATGATCTCCGCCAGTGCCTTGTTCAGGTTCTCGCGCAGCTCGTCGTTGCCCTTGCGCACGGCGATGGCGATCTTGTCGTCATCGAATACCGGCTCGCCCTTGAACTCGAAGTTCTTGCCGGCGTCGCTCTTGAGCCATTCCCACTGCACGAAAGTGTCGGCGAGGATGCCGTCGACGCGGCCGGAGGCCAGGTCCAGATAGGCGTTTTCCTGGGTGTCGTAGAGCTTGATGTCGACCACGCCGTCCAGGTTGTCTTCCAGCCAGGTGCCGGCGATGGTCGCGCGCTGGGCGCCGATCACCTTGCCGTCCAGGTAATCCTTGTCGGTCTTGAAGTCGCTGGACTTGGGCGCCACGAACTGCAGCTTGTTGGTGTAGTAGTGGTCGGTGAAGTCGACGGCGTTCTTGCGCTCTTCGGTGACCGACATCGAGGCGGCAAGGAAGTCGAACTTGCCGGCGTTCAGGGCCGGAATGATGCCATCCCAGTCGGACGTGACCACGTCGCACTCGACTTTCATCTTGGCGCACAGGGCGTGGGCGATGTCCAGGTCGAAACCGACCACCTGGCCGCTGGCGTCGATCAGGTTGAAGGGTGGGTAGGCGCCTTCCGTACCGATCCGCAGTTTTTCCGCGGCGAATGCTTGCGTACCGATGATCAGGGATGCAGCGGCGGTCAGCAGGATCTTCTTATAGCTCTTCATGCGAGTGTTGCTCCATTAGCGATGGCTGGACATGAATTGTTTACAGCGCGCCGATTGCGGGTTGTCAAATACCTGCTCGGGCGTTCCTTGCTCCTCGACCAGGCCCTGGTGGAGGAAAACCACTTCGCTGGATACCTGCTTGGCGAAATTCATCTCATGGGTGACGAGCAGCATGGTGCGGCCTTCTTCGGCGAGCGACCGGATCACTGCAAGCACTTCTTGTACCATCTCCGGGTCCAGCGCCGAGGTGGGCTCGTCGAAGAGAATCACCTTGGGCTGCATCGCCAGGGTGCGGGCGATCGCCGCGCGTTGCTGCTGGCCGCCGGAAAGCTGGTTGGGATAGGCATGACGCTTATCGGCGATGCCGACCTTGGCCAAGAGCGCCTCGGCGACTTCCGTGGCCTGGGCCTTGCTCTGGCCGAGCACCCGCCGCGGCGCCTCGATGATGTTGTCGAGGATGGTCATGTGCGGCCAGAGGTTGAAATTCTGGAACACGAAGCCCAGTTCGCTGCGCACCCGGTTGAGCTGCCGGCCGTCGGCGGCGACCAGGTCGCCCTGCTTGTCGCGCTTGAGCTTGAGCTGCTCGCCGGCAACCAGGATTTCGCCCTCGTTGGGGTTCTCGAGCAGGTTGATGCAGCGCAGGAAGGTGGACTTGCCGGAGCCTGAAGAGCCGAGGATGGAAATCACGTCGCCATCACGAGCGGTCAGCGAGATGCCTTTGAGAACTTCCAGGTCGCCGTAGCGCTTGTGCAGGTTGCGGATTTCCAGTGCGGGTATGGCCTCGGCCATGCGGGGTCCTCTTGCCGACCGGCGAAAGGCCGCCTGGTCGGGAAATTCTATTGATTTGCGCTCCGGCGACTGCTCGCCATCCTGGCGAGGCGCAAACCTAGCATGCACCGGAGCATGCGCCAAGCGTGAAGAAGACGGAATTAACCGGCTCTACGGCCTCTAAAAGTGCCCAACTGCCTTCATCGCTCCCATTCGTTGGCATCCGGCGGATGCCGCTCGTGCCGGCACGGCGTCTGGCACGGCGCTGCGCGAGGAGTCGCTACTGCTGAGTCGGTTTCGGCTCGTCGGCGGTTTCGCCGCTGAGCATTTCATCGTGCTCCTCCATTTTCCACGGCAGGCTGCCGGGAGAAATGTGCAGGAAATGCAGGTACTTCTCGAACTGGTCGAGGATGTCGCCGATGATATCCGCCTGGTCGTAACCATAGATGTCATAGGACTGTCCGCCGCGGCGCAGGAAGACTTCCGCGCGATAGTACTGATCCTCGCCCTCGGGGCTTTCGGAGAGCGCGAACGCCGGCATGGCGTAGCTGAGCAGGCGGATCTCGTAGATGAAATCCAGCTGATCCTCCTTGATCACCTCCAGGTACAGCCGCGAGTTCTGCTCGTCGATATGCACCTCGGCCGGCCAGCCCTGCTCGGTCAGCGCCCGCTGGACCCGACGCATGCCCTTGAGCACGGTGGTCGACATGAAACCCTCGACCTCTTCGCGGCTGGGGAAATTGACCAGGCCCGCCAGGCGCTTCTTCCACAAGCCGGGCCCCGCGTTGCTCGCCAGCCGGCTGCCCTGCATCTGGCTCTGCAGGCTGACTTCGTGATGCCCTTCGATCACCAGCGCGCGCCACATGCCCAGTGCGGACAGCAACATGATGACGGCGAAAGGCAGCGCGCTGGCGATGGTCATGGTCTGCAGTGCGCTGAGCCCGCCGGCGAGCAGCAGCGTGGCGGCCACGGCGCCTTCGCTGGTGGCCCAGAACACCCGCTGCCAGACCGGCGTGCGAATGGCGCCACCAGCGGCCAGCGAGTCGATCACCAGCGAGCCGGAATCCGACGAGGTGACGAAGAAGGTGATGATCAGCACCACCGCGATGAACGAGGCGATCGAGGTCAGCGGCAGCCGCTCGAACAGCTTGAACAGCGCGATCGCGTGATCGGCCTGCACTTCGCTGATCAGCGAGCTGTAGCCCTCGACCATGATCAGATGCAGCGCGGTGTCGCCGAAGATGGAGAACCAGAGAAAGGTGAAGATGGTCGGCACGAACATCACGCCGAAGACGAACTGGCGGATGGTGCGGCCGCGGCTGATCTTGGCGATGAACAGGCCGACGAACGGCGACCAGGCGATGGTCCAGCCGAAGATGAACAGCGTCCAGTTGCCGATCCAGTCGCTGCGGCTGTAGGCCTGCAGGTTGAACGTGCGCTCGATGATGTTGTTCAGGTAGCTGCCGGTATTCTGCAGGAACGTCTCGAGGATGAAGATGGTCGGGCCGACGATGAACACGAACAGCATCAGTGTGATCGCCAGGACCATGTTCAGCAGCGAGAGGTTCTTCACGCCCTTGTCCAGGCCGGCGACCACCGAGGCGATGGCCATCAGGGTGATCACCGCGATGGCGATGATCTGCACGCCGATACTCACCGGAATCTGCGGCCACAGGTAGTTCATCCCGGCGTTGATCTGGGTGACCGACAGGCCGAGGGTGGTGGCGATGCCGAACAGCGTGCCGAGGATGGCGCAGACGTCCACCGCGTGGCCGATGGGCCCGTGGATGCGTTCGCCGATGATCGGGTAGAGCGCCGAGCGCATCGACAGCGGCAAGCCATGGCGGAAGGAGAAGTAGGCCAGCACCAGGCCGGTCAGGCCGTAGATCGCCCAGATATGAAAGCCCCAGTGGAAGAAGGCGATCTGCATGGCCTGCTTGGCCGCGTCGACGGTTTCCGGAGTGCCGACCGGAGGCGTCGAATAGTGCAGCACCGGTTCGGCCACGCCGAAGAACAGCAGGGCAATACCGTAACCGGCGGAAAACAGCATGGCGAACCAGGCCGGAAAGCTGTACTGCGGCTCCGCGTGATCCGGCCCGAGCTTGATGCTGCCCCATTTGGTCAGCGCGATGCCGACGATGAAGACCAGGAAGAACGCCACCGCCAGCATGTAGAACCAGCCGAAATTGGTGGTGATGAACGCCAGGGTCGAGCTGAACACCTCACCGGCCAGATCCGGATTGCTGATGGTGCCGATCACCAGCAGGAGCGTCACGACCACTGCCGGAACGAATACCGGTACGAGGATCACGGCCTTGGGTAGCTTCTTTTCTGAATCCATGGGGGACAAGATTCTCGGGGTTGAAAGCTGCGGGGAGCTAGGGAAATTCGGGTGCCGCCTCAAGCATAGACGGTCATTTTCGCCAAACGCTCACTGGGCGCTGTCGCCCGGGCGAATGGCCACTCGTGTCGGGCGAGCGCAGCGAAAGCCGATGGATGTTCGTATAGGCCTGGCTGTCTCGCCACAGAGACCTGCGGGAAAGCCTGCCCGCGTTGCGCTCAGGCCAACGCGTTGCCAGCGGCTGGCGTAGGCCCGGCCAATTGATTGTGGCCGTTCACTGAGGCCGGACGACGGTTGCGCGCTGGTTATAGGCATGTCGCTGCCCGGTAGGGCCACTGCAAATCGCTCGGTGCGAGGCGCAACCTGTGCCAGCAGGTGTGAAAAACCGCAGAAAGCAAAAAGGCCCACCGTATGGGTGAGCCTTTTCGTTCGGTATTAGTGGTGCCCAGGGACGGAATCGAACCGCCGACACGGGGATTTTCAATCCCCTGCTCTACCGACTGAGCTACCTGGGCAACGGGGCGCTATTAGACGGATTTGGCTTTTGCCTGTCAAGCGTACCCGGGAAAAATATTTAGCCTGGACGGGCGCTTAGCGCTGATCGGTGGTTCGGAGGGTTGACGCCGGGAGCGTCAGCCTGCGATTCGTACCGAGCCGCGCACGATACGCCCGGCTGCGGGAGAGGGATCATTCGCTCGGCGGTACGTAGCCTTCGGCCTGGGCGTAATCCTCGCCGGAGAAGAACTTGTCCATCTCCCCCTGGAGGAACTTGCGGTCCTCGGCATTCATCATGTTCAGCCGGCGTTCGTTGATCAGCATGGTCTGGTGCTTCTGCCAGTCTTCCCAGGCCTGTCTGGAGACGTTGTTGTAGATGTCCTCGCCCTTGGGACCGGGATACGGCGGGCGGTCGAGGCCGGGGAGTTCCTGTTTGTATTTGCGGCAGTTCACGGTGCGGGTCATGGTTCTTCTCCTGCGTTCAATTCAGCGGCGGCGCGCTTGAGCAGTGTCTTTACCGGCGCGGCGAGGCCGAGGCGCGGCGGGGTGGCGAGGTTATACCAGAGCCAGTCGGCCTCGGCCACGGCGCCCGGCGCGGACTTGACTCTGATCAGCCAGGGTTCGATGGCCAGCTGGAAATGGCTGAAGGTGTGGGTCAGGCCGGGCAGCTCGCGACGCTCCTCGAGCTGCAGGGCGTGGCGTTCGGCCAGGGGATCGAGGGCGGCCAGGTCGTCCAGTTCCGGCAGGCTCCAGAGCCCGCCCCAGAGCCCGCTGGACGGGCGCCGGTAGAGCAGGATGTCGCCTTCGCGATTGGCCAGCAGCGGCATCAGGGTGCGCTTCTGCGGCAGCGCCTTGCGCGGCTTGGGTACCGGGAAAGCGGTTTCGCGGCCGAGCAGGTGGGCGCGGCAGCCCTCCTTCAGCGGGCAGAGCAGGCAGCTCGGCCTGCTGCGGGTGCAGAGCGTGGCGCCCAGGTCCATCATCGCCTGGGTGTAGTGGTTGACCCGTTCCCGCGGGGTGAAGCGTTCGGCGATTTCCCAGAGCTGGCGGGCCACCTTCGGCTCGCCGGGATAGCCGGCCTGGGCGATGTAGCGCGCCAGCACGCGCTTGACGTTGCCGTCGAGGATCGGCGCGCGCAGGCCCATGCTCAGGCTGGCGATGGCGCCGGCGGTGGAACGGCCGATGCCGGGCAATTCGGCGAGCTTTTCCACGTCCTGCGGGAACACGCCGCCGTGTTCGGCGACGATCAGCCTGGCGGTCTTGTGCAGGTTGCGCGCACGACTGTAGTAACCGAGGCCGGTCCACAGGTGCAGCACTTCGTCTTCCGCGGCGGCGGCCAGTGCCTCGACGCTGGGCAGCGCGGCCATGAAGCGGTCGAAGTAGCCGAGCACGGTGCCGACCTGGGTCTGCTGCAGCATGATTTCCGAGACCCAGACCCGGTAGGGCGTGATGCCCTGCTGCCAGGGCAGGTCCTTGCGGCCGTGGCGATCGTACCAGGCGAGCACCGCCGCGCCGAACTGCTCGGGGCTCATCGCTTGAACAGGCCCTTGAGGGCATCCTTGAGGTCCGGGCTGACCTTGTCGCCGAGCTTCTCTTCGATCTTCTCGCTGAGTTTCTCGCCGGCCAGCTTGGCCGCAACCTTGCCCAGCGCGTCATTGTCGAAGCGGCAGGCCTTGGCGCCCAGTTCCAGCGGGCCGCGGCAGCGCAGCGGCCACTCGATGCCGACGTAGCGCTCGTTGACCTGGCAGGCCGGGTCCGGCATGGCGCCCTTGTCGCCTTCGATGACGATGCCGACGCGGTAGTCCATGCCCAGCACGCGCAGGTCGATGTCGCCATTGCCGTTGACCGTCAGCCCGGGAATGCTGGCCCTGAGGTCGGGGTTGCTGGCCACGCCGTTGCGCAGGGTGAGGTTGCCCTTGAGTTCACGGAAGGCCGTGTCCTTGCTGCGCGGCTCGCTGCTGAGCGGCTTGCGGTTGAGCGTGGCGATGGCGCGGCAGAGCTGCTGCTCGAGGTTGGCGTCGACCAGCACGCCGTTGTCGACGATGAAGCCGACCTTGCCGTTCAGGTTGTCGATCCAGGCCTTCTGGCTGTTGCCCTGGGTGCGCAGGTCGCCGTCCAGGTTGAGCAGGCCCTTGACCACCACCTCCTCCCCCTGGCTTTCCAGCAGGCGCTCGACCGGCACGCCGTTTAAGCGGTTCTGCACGGCCAGCAGTGGCAGCGCCGGGCGTACGTCGAGGCTGGCGGAAGCCTGCAGGCGGCCGCCATACAGGCCGCCGCGCAGTTCCTGCAGTTCGAGCAGGCCGCGATTGCTGCGCGCCTTGAGATTGAAGCCGTCGAGCGGCAGCTTCATCGCGGTGAGGCTGCCGACGGCGAGGCTGATATCGGTGTCGAGCGTGCGCAGCCGGTCCAGCGGCAGCACGGCCGCATCGCTCCAGGCCTGCTGGGTCGGGGCGCTCGGCAGTGGCGTGGTGCCGTTGCCGACGGCGCTGGCCTGGGTGCTCTTGACTTCGCTCTTGCGCGCCGCGCCGGCGGATTCGTCCTTGGCCGGCGGCGGCAGGTAGCGATCGAGATCGAGGCGGTCGCCCTTGAGGTTGATGCGCAGCGCCTGGCGAGCGAAGTCGCTGATGGCGATCTGCCCGGTGAAGGTGCTGTCGTCGAGTTTCAGCGTCAATTCTTCCAGCGCCAGGCTGTTCTGCGTGCCGCTCAGGCGGCTGACCAGTTCGGCCTTGCCCAGCACGTTGCCATCGGCCGTCACCGGCAGTTCCTGGCCGGCGCTCTGGAGGAATTCGCGCAGATTGAACTGCGCCACGGTCAGCGCGCCGCTGAACTTGGGCTCGTTGTCGAGATCGCGCGCCTTCAGCTCGCCGAGGCCGCGCAACTGGTTGGCGGTGAACCTGAGGCTGTTCCATTCGGCGATCTGCGCGGCGAGATCGACCAGCAACTGGCCCTGGGCGCTGAAGCTCAGGGTCTTGCCCTGCAGCGGCTCGCCCGAGGCCTCGCCGGACAGGCGCATGTCCTCGAACTGGTAACGCTTGAGCTTGTTGTCGAAACGCAGCGCGCCCTGCAGTTCGGTGCGCGCGCGCATCACCGGCTGGTTGCTGCCGAAGAAGGCGTTGAGCTTGAGCGGGATCGCGCTGCCTTCGCGAATGGCGCCGGTGCTCAGCTCGATGCCTTCGGCGCTGAATTGCTGGCCGCTCTGGGCGTCATGGTAGGTGACCCGGGCGTCGCTGACGGTGAGGCTGTCGATATCCAGCTTGAGCGGTTTGCCGCGCGACGCTCGCTCGCCTTCATCGGTCTGCGGTTCGGCCGGCGCCTGTGGGGTTTCGGCGGGCTGTTCGGCCTGGCCGGCCGGCTGGCCGACGCCTTCCCAGTTGCCGCGGCCCTGCTCGTCTCGGCTCAGGGTCAGGTTGAGGCCATTGACGGTGATGTCGCTCATCTGCACTTCGCGGCGCAGCAGCGGCATCACCCGCACGGAGAGGCCGAGCATGCGCAGGTCGGCGAATGGCTGGTCCGGTGTCTGCACGCTGGCCAGGGTGGTTTCGTGCAGCTCCAGGCCGAGCCAGGGGAACAGGCTCCAGCCGATGTCGCCGTCGATGTTCAGTTCGAGGCCGGCCTTGCTGCGCGCGAGGTCGCGAATCTCGTCCTTGTAGTCGTTGGGATCGAAGAGGTGGGTCAGGGCGAAGCCCGCTGCCACGACGACCAGCAACAGCCCGAGAATGACCAGACCCAGGATTTTGCCGAGCGATTTCATGGACGAGTCCTTGTAGATGAGCGGTCAGAAAAGTGCCGAGTATAGCCCCGTGCCTTCCCCTGTCGGGAATGCGGTCGGCGTTGGAGTGGTGTCCGAGGTGCTGGTTCCGCACGACAGGTCGAAGCGCGGGGCATGCAGGCGATCCTGCCGGTGTGCAAGGTCGTGGCGTTGGACCCAGCAGGTCAGTAGGGTGGGCTTCAGCCCACCATTCAGCCCGCCATCGTATCTACAGCGGGTCCAGCGGCAGATGGGTTCGTGCCGCCAGGGTGCCGGCTTCCGGATGCCCTTCGGGCGCGGCCAGGCGTAGCGGCTTGCCGGCCGCGCCAGCCAGGCGCTGGGTTTCTTCCAGCAGGCGGCGGCCGACGCCGCGCTGGCGCGTGAGCTTGCGCACGCACAGGTGCGACAGGCGCCAGCTGGTGTCGCCGCGCCGCAGCAGGGCGGCGCCGAGCAGGCGGTCGTTGAAGCGCCCGGCGATCAGGCTGCCATCGGCCAGGGCCGCCTCGACCAGCGCCTCGGGGCTGGCGTAGGGCGCCAGCAGCCAGGCGGGCGCATCGGCATAGATCTTCGCCAGGTCGCTGCGATCCTGCGGGCTGGGCTGGGTGATGGATTCGACGTAGACGGGCATGCTGACCTTGCGACGGCTGAGCGGAATGCCGCAAGGATACCCGCGAACACCCGTCGCCGCACGGGGCGGCGGTGCTGGCTCGGCTGCGCTCACTGCAGCCGGTGACGCTCGTGCAGGAAGCTCAGCACCGCGCGGCGGTAGTGGTTGTACTCGGGGTCGTCGGCCAGGGCGATGCGCTCGCGCGGGCGCGGCAGCTTCACCTCGAGGATTTCGCCGATGGTCGCCGAGGGGCCGTTGGTCATCATCACGATGCGGTCGGACAGGAGCACCGCCTCGTCGACGTCGTGGGTGATCATCATCATGGTGTTGCCCAGCTCCTTCTGGATCCTCATCACCTCGTCCTGCAGGTGCGCGCGGGTCAGCGCGTCGAGTGCGCCGAAGGGCTCGTCGAGCAGTAGCACCTTGGGCTTCATCGCCAGCGCGCGGGCGATGCCGACGCGCTGCTTCATGCCGCCGGAGATTTCCTGCGGGTACTTGTTCAGCGCATGGCCCATGTTCACCAGGCCGAGGTTGTGCTCGATCCAGTCGCGGCGCTCGTGCTTGCTCATGCTGCGCTTGAACAGCTTGTTCACCGCCACCTCGACGTTCTCATAGACGGTCAGCCAGGGCAGCAGCGAATGGTTCTGGAACACCATGCTGCGATCCGGCCCGGGGCCGCGGACTTCCTTGCCGTCGAGGATCACCCCGCCGAGGCTGGGGTCGAGCAGCCCGGCGACGATATTCAGCACCGTCGACTTGCCGCAGCCGGAGTGGCCGATGATGGAGATGAACTCGCCCCTGGCGATGTCCAGGTTGATGTCCTTGAGCACCTGCGAGGCCAGGTTGCCGCGTACGAAGCTCTTGTCCAGGTGTTCGATGGAGAGATAGCTCATGGTGTCGCTCCTCAATTGGCCGGAATGCCGCGGGTGATGCGCTGGCCGACGAAGGCCACCAGGCGGTCGAGGACGAAGCCGACCACGCCGATGTAGACGAGCGCGAGAATGATGTCGCTGATGCGCGAGGCGTTCCAGGCCTCCCAGATGAAGAAGCCGATGCCGACGCCGCCGATGAGCATTTCCGCGGCGATGATCGCCAGCCAGGACAGGCCCACGCCGATGCGCAGGCCGGTGAAGATGTAGGGCGCGGCGGCCGGCAGCATGATGGTCTTGAAATACTCGAAGCCGTTGAGCTGCAGCACCTGGGCGACGTTGCGGTAGTCCTGCGGGATGTTGCGGATGCCCACCGCGGTATTGATGATGATCGGCCAGATCGCGGTGATGAAGATGACGAACAGCGCCGAGGGATGGCTGTCCTGGAAGCCGGCCAGCGACAGCGGCAGCCAGGCCAGCGGCGGCACCGTGCGCAGCACCTGGAACAGCGGATCGAGGCCGCGCATGGCCCAGTCCGACTGGCCGATCAGCACGCCCAGGGCGACGCCGGCGACCACCGCCAGCAGGTAGCCGACCGCGACCCGTTCGAGGCTGGCCAGCAGCTGCCAAGCCAGGCCGACGTCGTTGCCGCCGTTGTCGTAGAAGGGGTCGACGATCAGCTCCCAGGTCTCGGCGATCACCTGCGACGGTGGCGGCAGCGCGGCGTTGGCGCCGGAGCAGAGCATCTCCCAGATCACACCCAGCACCAGCAGGATCACCAGGGGCGGCAGCAACTGCTGCACGATGCGTTGTCCGCAACGCCGGGCGATGCCGGCGAGCCGGGAGGGCTCGGCGATCGGCAGCGGCTGGGCGGTGGCGGGCTGGAATTTCACATTGGCATTCATGGGCGTTTCCTCGCGGAGCGGGCGGTGTTCAGGCCATGGCCTTGATGGTCAGGCTGTCGAGATAGGCTTGAGGATTCTCGGGGTCGAAGACCTTGCCGTCGAAGAAGGTCTCCACGCCGCGGGAGGTCGAGGTCGGGATCAGCTCGGCCGGCAGGTTCAGCTCGCCGGCGGCGGCGCGCCAGATGTCCTCGCGGTTGACCGTGGCGATCAGCGCCTGGCTGTCGAGGTCCGCCGGCAGATAGCCCCAGCGCTTGTTCTCGGTGAGGAACCAGAGGTCGTGGCTCTGGAACGGATAGGAGGCGTGCTCGTTCCAGAAGCGCATCGGGTGCGGGCTGTTCTCCACCCGCTTGCCGTTGCCGTAGTCGAAGTTGCCTTTCAGGCGCGCCTCGATGTCCTTGGCCGGGGCGTTGATCCAGCGGCGGGACGAACAGATCTTCGCCACTTCGGCCTTGTTGGCCATGTCTTCGCAGAACATCTGCGCTTCCATCACCGCCATCAGCAGGGCGCGGGTGGCGTTGGGGTTGGCGTCGACGAAAGCGCTGCGCAGGGCCAGGGATTTTTCCGGGTGGTTGGCCCACAGCTCGCCGGTGGTAATCGCCGAGTAGCCGATGTTCTGGTTGATCAACTGGGCGTTCCACGGCTCGCCGACGCAGAAGGCGTCCATGCTGCCGACCTTCATGTTGGCGACCATCTGTGGCGGCGGCACGACGATGGTGGCAACGTCCCTGTTCGGGTCGATGCCGCCGGCGGCCAGCCAGTAGCGCATCCACAGGTCATGGGTGCCGCCGGGAAAGGTCACCGCAGCCGAGGCCTTGGACTTGGCGGCGAAGGCGGCCTTCAGCGGGCTGGCATCGGTGCCGATGTTCAGCTCGGCGTATTCCTTGCCCAGCGAGATGCCCTGGCCGTTGAGGTTGAGGCGGGCGAGGATGCTCATCGGCACCGGCTGGCCGTTGTTGATGGTGCCGATGCTGAGCTGGTAGGGCATGGGGGTAAGGATGTGCGCCCCATCGATGCCGTTGCGGGCGCCGCCCAGCACCAGGTTGTCGCGGGTGGTGCCCCAGGAGGTTTGCTTGAGCACCTCGACGTCGGTCATGCCGTACTTGGCGAAGAAGCCCTTTTCGACGGCGACGAATAGCGGCGCGGCATCGGTGAGGGCGATGAAGCCGAGCTTGGCCTTGCTGGTTTCCACATCGCCGCCGCCGGCCCAGGCGGCCGAGCGCATGCCCAGTGGCATGCCGCCGAACAGGGCGACCCCACTGGCGGCGAGGATCGAATGCTTGAGGAAGCTGCGGCGCGAGGCCTGCAATGGGCTGTTTTGTTCGTCGTTGCTCGGCTTGTCGGTCATGGTCGGCTTTTCCTTGGGGCGAAAAAAAACGGTGTCACGCCGAACCGGCTGAGCCGGCGGGCGTGGACACCGTTGTCCTGATGAGGAATTGTGGAGACCGGCATTGCCAGTCCTGATCAGGCTTTAGCGAAAGCTGTGCCAGAGTGCTCAGGCGGCGCCGGATGATTCACAAATGGAGGCAGGCCTTGTCGGCGAGCGCTGTCGAATCAATGACTTGCCCGCATGTGCGAATGGCGTAGCGGATGCCCTTCGGGTGGGCGACGGTGACGGGTGCGATGCACATCTGCGGGGCAGGCGAGGCACGATGGCGGTGTGGCGTGCCTGTTTTCAGTGCTTTGGTCGGGTGCGGCCGGGGCGGGTCGTCGGGTTGCCGGACGGGGTGCCGTCGATGGCCAGCAGGCGCTGGGCGACTTCCTCCAGGCGCAGGCCCTGGTTCATCGCCGCCTGGCGCAACCAGGCATAGGCCTCGCTTTCGGAGAGGCGCTGCTGGCGCATCAGCAGTTGCTTGGCGCGCTCCACCAGCCGGCGTTCTTCCAGTGCCTGCCGCGCTTCCTGCAGTTCCTCGTGCAGGCCCTGCAGGCGCAGGGTCTGGGTCTGCAGCAGTTCCAGGATGGAGCGTGTGACCATGGCGGTCATGCCGTCCTGCGGCGGCGCATCCAGGTCGCTGGTCTGCACGCTGAACAGCTTGGCCTGCTCGGCGGCGGCATGCATGTCGGCGATGCCGTCGAGCAGCCGGCGGTGGCTGTGCAGGTCGCTGCGAATGCGCTCGATGCTCTGCCGGCAGCATTGCAGCAGATCTAGCTCGAGGCGGGTTTCGACGTCCTTCATCGCGTCGATGCGCCGGGTGTGCAGCTCGAACCAGAGTTCGCACAGCTGCGGATCGACCCCGGCATCCTCCCGGGTCCGCCGGGCGATGTCGCGCAGGCGACAGGCCTGGGCATCGATGTCGCTGCCACGCAGCGTCTGCCAGAGCGCCTGTGCCGGCGGGCTGGCGAAGCGGTCGAAGGTGGCGAAGCAGCGTTGCTGGCCTTCCAGCAACTGGTCCAGGCGCTCGAGCATGTCGCGGCGGAAATAGCCGCTGGCGAAGCCGGCGACGCCCAACGCGCGTTCCTGGCCGGCCAGCTCCTTGCCCTGCATGAAGTTGAACAGCGCCACCAGGCAGCGGGTGATGTCCGGGTCGGCGGCGGTGTCGGCGGCCTCGAACACCACGGCCAGCAGCCCGCCGATCAGCCGCACCAGGGTGGCGGTGGCATCCTGCATGCCGACGGCGTGCTCGCGGATGCGCCGGCGCAGCGCCGGCAGTTCGTCGAGGCTGTGCAGGGCATAGGCGATGCGGGTGAACAGCCGGGTCTTGTCCGCCGAGCTGACGGCATCCAGGTCGATGCGTTCGAGGTCCTGGCGCACCGCGCGCTCCAGCGCCTCGGCTTCCAGGCTCAGGCGGTCGAGCTGCTGGCGCTGGTGCGCGGCGTTGCCGCTCAGGTAGATGTTCGAGTAGCCGCGTTCCTTCTGCAGCGCGTGCACCAGCTGGCTGATGCGGGTGACCAGCTCGCAGGTCCGCGCCAGGTCTTCCAGGCCCAGCAGTTCGCTACGCCGCGCCGCCAGCATGAAGCGCAGGGTGGCGGGCATTTTTCGTCCGTGCATGCGCTGCACCTTGGTTGGCAAATGGTTGGCAAATGAGGCGGTTC
Source organism: Pseudomonas lopnurensis (assembly GCF_015070855.1). Lineage (GTDB taxonomy): Bacteria > Pseudomonadota > Gammaproteobacteria > Pseudomonadales > Pseudomonadaceae > Stutzerimonas > Stutzerimonas lopnurensis. The sequence continues at coordinate 27,906 of NZ_JADDIX010000028.1, read as the reverse complement.
CTGCAAGATGCAGTCCAGCCGCCCGGCGCGTATCCCCGCTGCGGCGTTTGCGCCTATAATATGCCCCTTTTCGCCCCACGATCAGCGGAGCTGTTGATGTCCGAACGTACGGCTTGCGTAGAGCGCAACACCCTGGAAACCCAGGTCAAGGTCACCATCAACCTGGATGGCACCGGCAAGGCGCGCTTCGCCATCGGTGTGCCCTTCCTCGAACACATGCTCGACCAGATCGCCCGCCACGGCCTGATCGACCTGGATATCGAGTGCAACGGCGACCTGCACATCGACGACCACCACACCGTCGAAGACGTCGGCATCACCCTCGGCCAGGCCTTCGCCAAGGCCCTGGGCGACAAGAAGGGCATCGTCCGCTACGGCCATTCCTATGTGCCGCTGGACGAAGCGCTGTCGCGCGTGGTGATCGATTTCTCCGGCCGCCCGGGGTTGACCATGAACGTGCCCTACACCCGCGCGGTGGTCGGCAAGTTCGATGTCGACCTGTTCCAGGAATTCTTCCAGGGCTTCGTCAACCATGCCCTGGTCACCCTGCACATCGACAACCTGCGCGGCATCAACACTCACCACCAGATCGAGACGGTGTTCAAGGCCTTCGGCCGCGCGCTGCGCATGGCGGTCGAGCGCGATCCGCGCATGGCCGGGCAGATGCCGTCGACCAAAGGGTGCCTGTGATGCAGACCGTCGCCGTCATCGACTACGGCATGGGCAACCTGCATTCGGTGGCCAAGGCCCTCGAGCACGTCGGCGCCGGCAGGGTGCTGGTGACCAGCGATGCCCAGGTGATCCGCGAGGCCGACCGGGTGGTGTTCCCCGGTGTCGGCGCGATCCGCGACTGCATGGCCGAGATCCGCCGGCTGGGCTTCGACGAGCTGGTCCGCGAGGTCAGCGTCGACCGGCCGTTCCTCGGCATCTGCGTCGGCATGCAGGCACTGATGGAGCGCAGCGAGGAGAACGACGGCGTCGACTGCATCGGCCTGTTCCCCGGCCAGGTGCGCTTCTTCGGCAAGGACCTGTACGAGGACGGCGAGCACCTCAAGGTGCCGCACATGGGCTGGAACGAGGTCAGGCAGGCGGTGGACCATCCGCTCTGGCACGCCATTCCCGACAATGGCCGTTTCTACTTCGTGCACAGCTACTACGTCGAGGCCGGCAATCCGCGCCACGTCGTGGGGCGCGGTCACTACGGCAAGGACTTCGCCGCGGCGCTGGCCGACGGTTCGCGCTTCGCCGTGCAGTTCCACCCCGAGAAGAGCCATACCCACGGCCTGCAACTGCTGCAGAACTTCGCCGCCTGGGATGGTAGATGGTGAGCCGCAAGCTTCAAGCGGCAAGCTACAAGTTTGGTGCGTGTGGGCTTGCCGCTTGAGGCTTGCAGCTTGCAGCTCTTTTGACGTTAGGAAAAAGCTATGCTGATCATTCCCGCTATCGATCTCAAGGACGGCGCCTGCGTGCGTCTGCGCCAGGGCCTGATGGACGATGCCACGGTATTCTCCGACGACCCGGTGGCGATGGCCGCCAAATGGGTCCAGGCCGGTTGCCGCCGCCTGCATCTGGTCGACCTCAACGGCGCTTTCGAGGGCCAGCCGGTCAACGGCGAGGTGGTCACCGCCATCGCCCGGCGCTATCCGGAGCTGCCGATCCAGATCGGCGGCGGCATCCGTTCGCTGGAAACCATCGAGCACTACGTGCGCGCCGGGGTCAGCTACGTGATCATCGGCACCAAGGCGGTCAAGCAGCCCGAGTTCGTCGGCGAAGCCTGTCGCGCCTTCCCCGGCAAGGTGATCGTCGGCCTGGATGCCAAGGACGGCTTCGTCGCCACCGACGGCTGGGCCGAGGTCAGCAGCGTACAGGCGACGGACCTGGCGCGCCGCTTCGAGGCCGATGGCGTCTCGGCGATCGTCTACACCGACATCGCCAAGGACGGCATGATGCAGGGCTGCAACGTCGAAGCCACCGTGGCCCTGGCCAACGCCAGCCGCATCCCGGTGATCGCCTCCGGCGGCATCCACAACATCGGCGACATCCAGAAGCTGCTGGATACTGACAACCCCGGCATCATCGGCGCCATCACCGGCCGCGCGATCTACGAGGGCACCCTCGACGTGGCCGAAGCGCAGGCGCTCTGCGACCTGAAGTACAAAGACGAATAAGGCAGCCACAAGCGGCAAGTGCCAAGCCGCAAGATAAAAGCGCTGCACAGTTCGGCTTCTACTTGAAGCTTGGGGCTTGCAGCTTGCAGCTCTTTTCGGAGAAAAAGCATGGCCCTGGCCAAACGCATCATCCCCTGCCTCGACGTGGACAACGGCCGCGTGGTCAAGGGCGTCCAGTTCGAGAACATCCGCGACGCCGGCGACCCGGTGGAGATCGCCCGCCGCTACGACGAGCAGGGCGCCGACGAGATCACCTTCCTCGATATCACCGCCAGCGTCGACAACCGCGACACCACGCTGCATACCGTCGAGCGCATGGCCAGCCAGGTGTTCATCCCGCTCACCGTCGGCGGTGGCGTGCGCAGCGTGCAGGACATCCGCAACCTGCTCAACGCCGGCGCCGACAAGGTCTCGATCAACACCGCCGCGGTGTTCAACCCGGAATTCGTCGGCGAGGCCGCGCAGCGCTTCGGCTCGCAGTGCATCGTCGTCGCCATCGATGCGAAGAAGGTTTCCGCGCCGGGCGAGACGCCGCGCTGGGAAATCTTCACCCACGGCGGGCGCAAGCCCACCGGGCTGGATGCGGTGGCCTGGGCATCGAGGATGGAAGCGCTCGGCGCCGGCGAAATCCTGCTCACCAGCATGGACCAGGACGGCGTCAAGAGCGGCTACGACCTGGGCGTCACCCGTGCCATCAGCGAGTCGGTGTGCATCCCGGTGATCGCTTCCGGCGGCGTCGGCAACCTGCAGCACCTGGCCGACGGCATCCTCGAAGGCAAGGCCGATGCGGTACTCGCGGCGAGCATCTTCCACTTCGGCGAGTACACCGTGCCCGAGGCCAAGGCCTATCTGGCCGCGCGTGGCATCGTGATGCGTTGAGAACCCGTTCACGTTCTGCTGCGCACCTGTCCTGCTGCGTCGGAAAGCGTGTGGCCAACGCACTATAGTGCGGTCCGGGGGGGGGCGAGGGAAGCGCGTCATGTTCGGCAAGCTGCGCTTCCTCGCCTGCGTGAAGCGCCTACGGTGGGGCGTCACATGCCTGATCGGGAGGCGCTCGATCACTATCCATGGACACATCCGCCGGACAGCGGATGCGGCTTTACGAGGATCACTCATGTTCAGAACTCCGACGTTCGTCCTGGCGGCAGCACTGCTGTTCGGCGGCGTCCTGGCGCATGCCCAGGCCCCGGCGAAGATCGATCTGCTGACGGAGAACTTCCCGCCCTACAACATGGCGCTGGACGGCAAGAACTTCGCCCGTGACGAGGACATCAGCGGCATCGCGGCGGATATCGTGCGCGAGATGTTCAAGCGCGCCGGCGTGGACTACACCCTGACGCTGCGTTTCCCCTGGGAACGCATCTACGGCATGGCGCTGGAGAGGCCGGACTACGGCGTCTTCGTCACCGCGCGGCTGCCCGAGCGCGAGGCGCTGTTCAAGTGGGTCGGGCCCATCGGCCCGGACGACTGGGTGCTGCTGGCCCGCGGCGACAGCCCCATCCGCCTGACCAGTCTGGAACAGGCGCGCCAGTACAGCATCGGCGCCTACAAGGGCGACGCCATCGCCGAGCACCTGGACGGCCAGGGCATGCAGCCGGTGCTGGCGCTGCGCGATCAGGAGAACGTGAAGAAGCTGATCGATGGGCGGATCGACCTCTGGGCCACCGGCGATCCCGCCGGACGCTACCTGGCGCGCCAGGAAGGCGTGAGCGGACTCAAGCGCGTGCTGCGCTTCGACAGCGCCGAGCTCTATCTGGCGCTGAACCGGCAGGTCGCCGACGAGACGGTGCAGAAACTGCAGCAGGCGCTGGAGCAGATGCGCGCCGACGGCACGGTCGAGACGATCAACGCGCGCTACCTGTAGCGCCGCACGTCGCCGACGTAGGGTGGGCCGGGTGGCGCTCCGCTTCAGTCCCCCAGGGGCGGCGCCATCGCTGCCCCTTGGGCCCTTGTCCGGTCAACTGCCGTACTCGACCGTAGGGTGGATAACGCGCAGCTTATCCACCATGGTCCCATGCAATGGCGCGGTGTCGACGTCGAGCAGGCGTTGCGCCGCGCGTGGAAAACGCTTCGCGGTTTTCCACCCTACGGTACCCGCATGGGAACTGCGCGGTGCGGCTGTTCGCGAGCGAGCTCCTATAGAGGCCGTGTGAAGCGCTAGCGGTAAATTCCGCCCTTGCCATGGGCGGCCATCGCCCGGTTGCTGCGCGTGGCGATCATCTGGTCGATGCCGATCCATTCGATGCCCTGCTCGGCCAGCCGCGGCAGTTCGCGCTCCAGCAGGGCCAGCGTGCTGCCGTGGGGGTGGCCGATGACGACCACCGAGCCCTGCTCGCGGGCCAGGGCGATGGCTGCCCTGAAGCGTTCGGCCACGGCCTCCGCGCTGGGGTCATTATCCAGGAAGATATCCCGCGACAGGCTCGCCAGGGCGACGCGCTGGGCGTTGGCGGCAGCGACGGTGCGTGGGCTGGTGCGGCTGTCGAGAAAGAACAGATGGCGCCGCTGCAGTTCGCCCATCAGCCAGGCCATGGCCTGTGGCTGCTCGGTCATGGCACTGCCCATGTGATTGTTCACCCCGCTGACGTGCGGCACCGCCGCCAGCGCGGCGTCCAGGCGGCGTTCGAGTTCGTCGTGGGGCAGTTGCGGATGCCAGGCGAAGCGCCCGCCCGCCGGCGCCATGGGCATGTGCAGCAGCACGGTCTTGCCGGCGCGATGGGCCTGTTCGGCGAGCGTGGCGGCATGGCGGGTATCGGGCAGTATCGCCAGCGCCACCGGTCCCGGCAGTTCCAGCACGCGCTGGTCGCGCGCCGGATTCTGCCCGAGATCGTCGATGACCAGCGCCAGCCGCGGCATGCGCGCCGGCTGCACCGCCTCGCTGGCCACCGCCTGCCCGATCAGCGCGCCGCACAACAGGAGCGGCGTGGCCCAGCGACGCATGCTCATTGCCCGCGGGTGAGGTTCAGCCCCTTGAGCAGATTGAGCGCCTGGCCGAGTTGGTAGTCGTCGTCCTGCGGGCGTGGCGAGTCGCTGGCGATCGGGCTGCCGGACGGTCGGTCCGGGCCGCCGTTGCCGTTGCCCAGGTGCCCGGCCAAATCGGCCTCGCGGAAACTTTCGCCGGCCTGTTCGCGGGTCAGCCTGGCGCGTTCCACCTTGATGTCGGGCTCGATGCCCTGGGCCTGGATCGAGCGGCCGTTGGGAGTGTAGTAGAGCGCGGTGGTGAGTTTCAGCGCGCGGTCGTTGTTCAGCGGCAGCACGGTCTGCACCGAGCCCTTGCCGAAGCTGTCGGTACCCATCACCACGGCGCGCTTGTGATCCTGCAGGGCGCCGGCGACGATTTCCGAAGCCGAGGCGCTGCCGCCGTTGATCAGCACCACCAGCGGTACGCCTTCGCTGGCATCGGCCGGATCGGCGTTGAAGCGCAGCTCGGAGTTGGCGATGCGCCCCTTGGTGTAGACGATCAGGCCCTTGCTGAGGAAGTGGTCGGAGATCTCCACCGCCGCCTGCAGGACGCCGCCGGGGTTGTTGCGCAGGTCGAGCACCAGGCCGTTGAGCTTCTGGCCGCCGTTGTCCTTCTTCAGTCTGGCCAGGGCCTTGCCCACCTCCTCGCCGGAGTTGACCTGGAACTGGGTGATGCGCAGGTAGCCGTAGCCGGGCTCGAGCATCTGGCTTCTGACGCTGCGCACCTTGATGACCGCGCGGGTCAGCTTGACGTCGAACGGCTGGCCGCCTTCGCGCACCAGGGTCAGGGTGATGTCGCTGCCGGGCTTGCCGCGCATCTTGGCCACGGCATCCATCATCGACATGCCCTTGGACGGCTGGCCGTCGATCTTGACGATGAGGTCGCCGGCCTCGATGCCGGCCTTGGAGGCGGGGGTGTCGTCGATCGGCGAGACCACCTTGATGAAGCCGTCCTCCACGCCGACCTCGATGCCCAGGCCGCCGAACTCACCGCTGGTGCTTTCCTGCAGCTCGGCGAAGGCGTCCGGTTCGAGGTAGGCCGAATGCGGATCGAGGTTGCTGAGCATGCCCTTGATGGCGTTTTCCAGCAGGGTCTTGTCATCCACCGGCTCGACATAGGCGGCCTTGATCCGATCCAGCACTTCGGCGAAGGTGCGCAGCTCCTCGAGCGGCAGCGGCGCCTTGCCGCCGGGCGCAGCCAGTTCGGCCGGTGCCGCTTCGAGCTCGGCCGGGGGCTGCTGGGCCCAGGCGGCGCCGTGCATGCCCAGCGCAATGGCCAGGGCGAGCGTGGACGGGCGGGCGATACGGCGCAGGTGCAACATGTCGAACTCCAGTCAATGAGAGGGCGCGCTTGGCGGTCTTGCGGCCGTCAGCCTTGCGCGCGGCACCACTGCGCGGGGTCGCTGGGGCGGCCCTGCTGACGAATGGCGAAATACAGTGCGGCGGTTTCCTGGCCGCCGCTGGTGCCTACCGTGGCAATCGGATCGCCGGCCTTGACGATGTCGCCAGCGTCGCGCAGCAGGCTCTGGTTGTGTCCATACAGGCTCAGGTAGCCATTGCCGTGGTCGAGAATCACCAGCAGTCCGGCGCCCCGCAGCCAGTCGGCGAACACCACCCGGCCACCATGCACGGCACGGACCTGGGTGCCGACGCTGGCGCCGATCAGGACGCCATCCCACTTGGTTCGAGCGTCGCCGCCGCGCGGAGTGCCGTAATGGGCGACCAAACGTCCGTCGACCGGCCACGGCAGCTTGCCCTTGGCGTGGGCGAAGGGGCCACCGAAGCTGCCGCCGGCACTGGAAACCATGGGGCCGGAGGCCGCTGGCGAGTCAGGCTGCCGCTGCTGCCGTTCACGCTCGGCGAGCAGCGCACGCTGGCGCGCCTGCTCGGCTTCGCGGGCCTGGCGGGCGAGGGTTTCCTCGATGGTCTTGAGCACCCGCTCGAACTGGGCCTGCTCCTGGCGCCGGGCCTGCAGCTTCTGCTCGCGGGTGGACAGGTCGCTGTCGAGCCTGGCCAGCGCCTGCTGGCGCTCCTTGCGGACTTCGGCGAGCTGGCCGCGCCGCTCGAGCAGGCCGTCCTTCTGTTCGGCCAGCGTGGTCTGCTGCGCTTCGATATCGGTCTCGACCCTGGCCAGTTGCCTCAGGGTCTGGTTGAAGCTGTCGACCTGCTCGAAGCGTGCCTTGTTCAGGTAGTCGTAGTAGGTGAGGGTGCGGCTGAATTTTTCCGGGTTCTGCTGGTTGAGCAGCAGCTTGAGGTATTCCTGGCGGCCGCTTTGGTAGGCGGCGCGGGCTTGCAGGCCGATCAGGCGTTGCTGTTCGAGACGGGCGCCTTCGAGGGTGGTCTTCTCCTCGTCGAGGCGCTCCAGCTCGGCCTCGCTGCGGTCGATCTCCTGCTGCAGGTCGTCGACCTGCTTTTCCAGGTGGCCCATCTCGCTTTCGGTGGTCTGCAGCTGCTTCTGCACACCGGATTTTTCCTGCTCGATCTGCTTCAGCAGTTTCTGCAGTTCGGCGATGTCCTGGCGCGCGGCTTCGATTTGCTGCCGCGCCGCGGCGCGCTCGTCCGCCATGGCCGGGCCGAGCAGGCAGAGAAATGCGAGGGCGAGGAGGGAGCGAGACATGGGGGGCGCAACCGAGCGATCAACGACCGCCGTAGTATGCCTAAAAAAGCGGCCACACGCTTCAAGCGGCAAGCCTCAAGAAAAAGCAGAAAAAGCGCGGTGACCTCCGGGCGCCAGTCGGCCCGCTGTTTCGCTTGCAGCTTGCGGACGTAGGGCGGGTTGCAACCCGCCGCCTCGCGCATGACAGCAGCAGCGAATTGGCGGGTTTCACCGCCCTACGGATATTCCCGCCTTCAGTCTTTCAATTCGACGATCGAGCGGCCGGTCATCTCCGGCGGTACCGGCATGCCCAGCAGGGCCAGCATGGTCGGCGCCACGTCGGCCAGCACGCCGCCTTCGCGAATGGCGACGTCGCGCTTGCCGATATAGATGAAGGGCACCGGCTCGCAGGTGTGCGCGGTGTGCGCCTGGCCGGTCATGACGTCTTCCATCTGCTCGACGTTGCCGTGGTCGGCGGTCAGCAGCGCCTCGCCGCCGACCTTCTCCAGCGCCGCGACGATGCGCCCGACGCAGCCGTCCAGGCATTCCACCGCCTTGACCGCGGCCTCGAACACGCCGGTGTGGCCGACCATGTCGCCATTGGCGTAGTTGACGATGATCACGTCGTAGCGCTGGTTCTCGATGGCCTCGACGATGCGGTCGGTGACCTCCGGGGCGCTCATCTCGGGCTTGAGGTCGTAGGTGGCGACCTGCGGCGACGGGATCAGGATGCGCTCCTCGCCTTCGAACGGCTCCTCGCGGCCGCCGGAGAAGAAGAAGGTGACGTGGGCATACTTCTCGGTCTCGGCGATGCGCAGCTGGGTCTTGCCGTTGTTGGCCAGGTATTCGCCGAGCACGTTGGTCAGCGCTTGCGGGGCGAAGGCCGCCGGCGCCGGAATGCTCGCGGCGTACTGGGTGAGCATGACGAAGTCGGCCGGCTGCGGTACGCGGGCGCGCTCGAATTCCTTGAAGCCGGGCTCGACGAAGGCGCGGGTCAGCTCGCGCGCACGGTCGGCGCGGAAGTTCATGAACACCACGGCGTCGCCGTCTTCCACGCGCACCGGCTCGCCGATGGCGGTGGCCTTGACGAACTCGTCACTCTCGCCGCGCTCGTAGGCGGCGATCAGGCCGTCCACCGCATAGTCGGAACGGTACTCGGCCTTGCCGTCGACGATCAGCTCGTAGGCCTGCCGCACACGGTCCCAGCGGTTGTCGCGGTCCATGGCGAAGTAGCGGCCGATCAGGCTGGCGATGCGGCCCTTGCCCAGCCGGGTGAAGGTGGCCTGCAGCAGTTCGATGGAGCTTTGTGCGCTCTTGGGCGGTGTGTCGCGACCGTCGAGGAAGGCGTGCAGGTAGATCTTCTCGGCACCGCGCTTGGCCGCCAGCTCGGCCATGGCGACCAGGTGGTCCTGGTGGCTGTGCACGCCGCCGTCGGACAGCAGTCCGAGGATGTGCACCGCCTTGCCGGCGCCGACCGCCTTGTCCACCGCGGTGCAGATGGCCGGGTTGGCGAAGAACTCGCCGTCGCGGATCGCCTTGGTCACCCGGGTGAAGTCCTGGTACACCACGCGGCCGGCGCCGAGGTTCATGTGGCCCACCTCGGAGTTGCCCATCTGGCCGTCCGGCAGGCCGACGTCCATGCCGCTGCCGGAGATCAGCCCGTGTGGCTGGGTGGCGCGCAGGCGGTCGTAGACCGGCGTGCTGGCGGCATGGATGGCGTTGTATTCGGGGCTATCGCTGTGCCCGAAGCCGTCGAGAATGATCAGTACCAGGGGTTTGGGCGCGGCAGGCATGCTTTCGGGCTCCTTGCACGGGGCGGAAAAGGGCGGCCAGTCTACTGGCTGGCCGAGGCGAGGTCACGATTCGTCAGGGTTCAGCCGGTAGGAGGGGCTGTGTATACTGGCCCGCATTTTATCGTCCGGGTACCCGTTGATGCTCGCTAACCTGATTGAATTTGTCTCTAACCACTATGTACTCAGCAGCCTGTTCGTGGTGCTGTTGATCCTTCTGTTCATCACCGAGACGCGCAAGGGCGGCAAGAGCCTGAGCAATCGCGAACTGACGGCACTGGTCAACAGTGGCGAAGGCGTGGTGTTGGACGTGCGCGCCAAGAAGGAGTTCGACGCTGGGCACATCGTCGATGCATTGAACATTCCTTACGACAAGCTGGTCAGCCGAACAGGCGAGCTGGAAAAGCACAAGGCCAAGACCATCGTCGTGGTCGATGCCATGGGCCAGCACGCCGGAACGGCCTGCCGTGAGCTGCAGAAGGCGGGCTTCACTGCCGCCAAGCTGTCGGGAGGGATTTCCAGCTGGCGCGGCGACAATCTGCCAGTGGTCAAGTAATCATGCCCAACGTCGTCATCTATACCACCGCCTGGTGCCCGTTCTGCGTCCGTGCCAAGGCGCTGCTCGAGCGCAAGGGTGTCGCCTACGAAGAGATCGCCGTGGACGGCAAGCCCGCCCTGCGCGCCGAGATGGCCAGCAAGGCCGGGCGTACCTCGGTGCCGCAGATCTGGATCGGTGAGCAGCACATCGGTGGTTGCGACGAGCTGCATGCGCTGGAGCGCGCCGGGCGCCTGGACGCGTTGCTGCAGGCCTGACGGCGGTCCGATGGCGGCCGGTCCGTTGCGTCGGAACAACACCAACACGACACGCACAACTAGAAGGTTTTATCCATGACCGAACAAGCAAACAACGGCGCCGCGGCGCAGGGCGAACAGGGCGCCCAGTTCTCCCTGCAGCGTATCTACGTCCGCGACCTGTCCTTCGAGGCGCCGAAGAGCCCGGAAATCTTCCGTCAGGAATGGAATCCGAGTGTCGCGCTGGACCTGAACACTCGGCAGAAGGCCCTGGAGGGTGATTTCCATGAGGTGGTGCTGACCCTGTCGGTGACCGTCAAGACCGGCGAGGAAGTGGCCTTCATCGCCGAAGTGCAGCAGGCCGGGATCTTCCTGATCAAGGGCCTCGAAGCCGCCGCCATGAGCCATACGCTCGGCGCTTTCTGCCCGAACATCCTGTTCCCCTACGCCCGCGAGGCCCTGGACAACCTGGTGACCCGCGGCTCGTTCCCGGCCCTGATGCTCGCGCCGGTGAACTTCGATGCGCTCTACGCGCAGGAAGTGGCGCGCATGCAGGGCGCCGGCGAGGCGGCCGGCAGCGTCCAGCACTGAAAGGCAGCTTCAAGCTGCAAGCCATAAGCTGCAAGAAAAAGCCTGGCGAGGTCGTAGGGTGGATCACGCTTTACCGATCCACCGGGTGGAGTCAGGGTGGAAAAGCAGCCTCGAGCTGCAAGCCATAAGCTGCAAGAAAATACTTGACGGCGTTTGAGCGCCAGCTGCCACACTGATTCGCTTGCAGCTTGCAGCTTGCAGCTTGCAGCTTGCAGC
>NZ_JADDIX010000028.1:0-16745 GCF_015070855.1 Pseudomonas lopnurensis | reverse complement strand
CTTGCAGCTTGCAGCTTGCAGCTTGCAGCTTGCAGCTTGCAGCTGCTTCAGCGGACCTTCACTACCAGCTTGCCCACGGCCTTGCGCCGGCCGAGGGTATCGATGGCCCTGGCGGTGTCTTCCAGCGCGAAGCGTTGCGACACCAGCGGCTTGAGCCTGCCTTCGGCATGCCAGGCGAACAGCTGGCGGAAGTTCGCGGCATTGTCCTGCGGCTGGCGCTGGGCGAAGGCGCCCCAGAACACACCGACCAGGGCTGCACCCTTGAGCAGCGGCAGATTTGCCGGCAATGCCGGAATCTCGCCACCGGCGGCGAAGCCCACCACCAGCATGCGGCCGTTCCAGGCGATGCTGCGAAAGGCTTCCTCGAACAGCTGGCCGCCCACCGGATCGTAGATCACGTCGACGCCCTGGCCGCCGGTGAGCTCCTTGAGTCGCTCCTTCAGGCCACCTTGGCTGTAGTCGATCAGTTCGTCGGCGCCGGCGTTCTTCGCCACGTCCAGCTTCTCTTCGCTGGAGGCAGCGGCGATCACCCGCGCGCCCATGGCCTTGCCGATTTCCACCGCGGCCAGGCCGACGCCGCCGGAAGCGCCCAGCACCAGCAGGGTTTCCCCGGGCTGCAGGTTGGCGCGCTGCTTGAGTGCGTGCATCGAGGTGCCGTAGGTCATGCTGAAGGCGGCCGCGGTTTCGAAATCCATCCCCGGCGGAATCGGCAGCACGTTGTGCCCCGGCACCGCCACCTGCTCGGCGAAGCTGCCCCAGCCGGTGAGCCCCATGACCCGGTCGCCGACCTTCAGATGGCCGATCTTTTTACCCACTGCCGCGACCACCCCGGCGGCCTCGCCTCCGGGTGAGAAGGGGAAAGGCGGCTTGAACTGGTACTTGCCCTCGATCATCAGGGTGTCGGGGAAATTGACCCCGGCGGCATGCACCTCGAGCAGGATCTCGTTCGGCCTGATCTGTGGCGAGGCGACCTCTGCGAGGGTCAGGTTGTCGGCCGGGCCGAAGGCTTTGCACAGGACGGCTTTCATCGGTTTTCCTTGTTCGACTGACCGGGGGCGACGAAGGGCAGCCCGGCGATGGAGGGGCTCGACTGTTCTTGGCGGGTCAAGTCTAGAGGGGTGGGGCCGCGAGGCAATCAGCATCGTCGGCTGTAATGGTGGTGTATAAGCGGCGGGCTTGGGTGGCGCGCTGGCACTGGTTATGCTGGCGGCGGTTAGTCCTTGGAGCAGTCCCGTGAAGCGCATCATCTCCCTGTTTTTCTGTTTTCTCCTGGTAGGCCCGGCTTTCGCCCAGGGCGCAGCCGACGAGGCCGCCAACCAGACGCTCTATTACGCTCTGGCGCCGGCGCTGGTCGGCAACTACAGCTCCGGCGAGCGGCTCAAGTACTACAAGGCCGATGTCGCGCTGCGCATCGCCAGCAAGGATGCGGAGGACCGGGTCAAGCACCACGAGCCGCTGATCCGCAACCAGTTGGTCATGCTGTTCTCGCAGCAGACCGACGAGACCCTGAGCAGCCTCGAGGCCAAGGAGCAACTGCGCCAGGAGGCGCTGAGGCAAGTGCGCGAGGTGCTGGTGCAAGAAGAGGGCAAGCCGTTGGTGGAGGATCTGCTGTTCAACAACCTGATCATCCAGTGAGCGGCCTCTCGCGGGCTCAGCGCAGTGCCAGGATTGCCGCCCACTCCTCCTCGCTCACCGGCATCACCGACAGGCGGCTGCCTTTCTTCACCAGGGCGAGTTGCTGCAATGCCGGTTCGGTTTTCAGTCGCGCCAGTTTCAGCGGCGCGGCAAAGACTTCGACGAAGTCGACGTCGACGGCGCTCCAGGGATTCCTGTCGGTGCTGGCCTTGGAGTCGAAGTAGGGGCTGCCGTGATCCAGTGCGCTCGGGTCGGGATAGGCGGTGCGGGCGATGCGGCCAATGCCGGCGATGCCGGGTTCGGCGCAGCTCGAATGATAGAAGAAGAACGAGTCGCCCACGCGCATCTCGCGCAGGTAATTGCGCGCCTGGTAATTGCGCACGCCATCCCAGCGTCCGCTGCCCTTTTGCTTCAGGTCCTGAATGGAAAATTCGTCCGGTTCGGACTTCATTAGCCAGTGCGGCATGAATATTGCCTTCCTTTCGTTCGGTTCGATCAGACCATGATGGCAAAATCTCCGACAATCGGCTGCAATACCGTTTGCGCAGTGCCGAGGCTTCACGGAGAATGCCGCGGCTGTAAGGTGGCCTATCGAGTCTCCAGAACGATAAATCACACCGACTCGGCGGAAAGATTCACCTGTTAGGGGGAGGCGAGCATATGAAACGCAAGCCAGACATTCTTTGGATTTTGATCTTCATCTTCGGCCTGGGCGTAGTCACCACGGGTTATACGCAGAGCCTCTGGGAGCGCCACGGCGAGCCGGCCGGCGCCGCTCCGGTGATTCAGCTGCAGCAGACGACCCAGCAACGTTGATGGAGTGCCGCAAGGACGCGGCCGATCATTTCCCGACGTACCAGCCCCGGTCCGTTACGGTGGCCTGCAGGGCCACATCCCAGCTTTCCAGTGACAGCCTGTCGACCTTCTGGCACTCGTGCGCCAGTCCCAAAAGTGTCGGTTTGTGACTTTTTTTGCGAATCGAGCGATACGCCAGGCTGCGGTCATAGAAACCTCCACCCATTCCCAGTCGTCCGCCGCCTTCGTCGAAGCCCACCAGTGGCATCAACAGCAGGTCCAGCGTCCATACCGGTCGTTGCCGGGCGGCGCACCGATACGGTTCACGGATACCGAAGCGGTTCGGCCGCAGCCGTTCGCCGGAGTCGATGCGCTGGAACACCATGCGCGTGCGTGGCCAGGGGTTGAGCACCGGCAGATAGGTGGCCTTGCCGCGGCGCTGGGCAGCGCGCAGCAGCGGGCGGGGGTCGATCTCACCATCATTGGGCAGATAGAGCGCGACGTGGCGGGCACGGCGAAACAGGGGGTGCTGGGCCAGCTGTCGATAGAGTCGAAGTGCGGCGAGGCGTTGCTGGGCGGGGCTGAGCCGGCGGCGCGCCTGCCGCAGCTTGCGACGTAGCGCCGGACGCGAGAGGCCTTCGGCTACGATCATTGGAAGTGGCTCCCCAGCATGCCGCTGCCGGCGTAGGCCCTTGAACCCGAGAGTTCAAGGTGGCGACTACAGGAAACCTTCAGGCTTTCCGTCAGGCGGACATGCACACCGGTTCCACATGTAGCCTCCATGGTGTTGCTTATCGGGAGAGGGTCATCGCCGACTGGCGCACATGCCAGGGAGTTGCGCGGATTATACCTCAATACCTCAGGGTCTGTTCCCGTTTCATCGGGAGCCGCGTTGCTGCGCCCAATGGCGCCATGGTCAGGTGGCGTTCCGCAGGCGCGGGACGCAGGCAATGGTGATCCCTTGCCAAGTCCCGCAATGCCGCATGGGGCCATTTGCCGCGCAACCCATCGGGCCGGGCCTGTTTTTGCGCAATGCGGGGTTACTCGATGGCTCATTTGGACGACCAGGCTTCGCATCTCGCGCCTTGCCTCGCGCAAAAACAGGCTCCGGCGCGGCCGCGAATAAAACGGGAACAGACCCTAACCGTTCATCAGTTGCCGGAGGGGTTTGGATCGGGGGCCAAGGCGCTGTCGACGCGCTCCAGCAGCATGCGTACGTGCTCGCGCGCACTGTTGGCTTCGGCGTCCAGGCGGTCGTGCTTGTGCAACAGTTCGTGGGTGATGTTCAACGCGGCCATCACCGCCACGCGGTCGGCGCCGATGACCTTGCCGCTGCTGCGGATCTCGCGCATCTTGCGGTCCAGGTAGCGGGCGGCGCCTTCCAGATTGCTGCGCTCCTCGGGCGGACAGGCGATGCAGTATTCCTTGTCCATGATGTGCACGGTAACGGTGTTCGGCTGGGTCATGAGTCCTGCTCCAGGGCTTTCAGGCGCGAAATCATTGATTCGACCTTCAACCGGGCCATTTCGTTCTTTTCGATCAGATGAGCGCGCTCCTCGCGCCATGCCTGCTCGTTGGCCAGCAGCAGGCGATTCTGTGCCTTGAGTTGCTCGATGCGCTGAATCAGCTGTTCCAGCTTGGCGGTCAGCGCTTTCAGATCGGCGTCTTCCATGGGATTCCTGTTGAAGCACTGGTGAAGACGGAGGCGATGTCCGGGGGCTTCGATGGTCTTGCCGCCGCCGCCGGTGCTAGGATACGAGGCCTTCATTCTAGTCATTGCGCCTGCGTGCGCCTAGCCGCCATGTCGATTCAGAACTCCCCCTATGCCGCCTTCGCCACACTTCTGGCCGGCGCTCCCCAAGTCGTTTCTCCCGCCGAGCTGCATGGTTTGCTGCTCGGTCGCAGTTGCGCCGGTGCCGGCTTCGACGTCGAGCCCTGGCTGACCGACGCCTCCGACCTGCTCGGCGAGGCACCGCAGGACAGCATCCGCCAGGCGCTGATCGGCCTGCAGGAGATGGTCAAGGGCGAACTCGCCGGCGACGACATCGCCATCGTGCTGCTGCTGCCCAGCGACGACACCCCGTTGAGCGAGCGGGCCGTGGCGCTGGGCCAGTGGTGCCAGGGCTTCCTCGCCGGTTTCGGTCTCGCCGCAGGCGACCGTGCGCTGAGCACCGAAGCCGTGGAAGTGTTGCAGGACCTGTCCGCCATCGCGCAGATCCAGGATTCCCTGGAGGAATCCGAGGACGGCGAGAGCGACTACATGGAGGTGATGGAGTACCTGCGCGTCGCGCCGCTGCTGCTGTTCACCGAATGCGCCAAGCCGGTTCCGCCGGTCGCGAAACCCTCCCTGCATTGAGGAAGTTGCCCCGCCCATGACCCGCATCCCGAAATCGGAATACGCCCGTCGGCGCAAGGCGCTGATGGAGCAGATGGAACCCAACAGCATCGCCATCCTGCCCGCGGCGCCGATGTACATCCGCAACCGCGATGTCGAGCACGTCTACCGCCAGGACAGCGATTTCCAGTATCTCTCCGGCTTTCCCGAACCGGAGGCGGTGATTGCCCTGATCCCCGGGCGCGAGCATGGCGAATACGTGCTGTTCTGCCGCGAGCGCGATCCGGAACGTGAACTGTGGGACGGGCTGCGGGCCGGCCAGGACGGCGCGATCAAGGACTACGGTGCCGACGATGCCTTCCCCATCGGCGATATCGACGACATCCTCCCCGGCCTGATCGAGGGGCGCGACCGTGTCTACTACGCCATCGGCACCAACGAGGGCTTCGATCACCGCCTGATGGAATGGATCAAGGTGATCCGCACCAAGGCGCGCCAGGGCGCCCAGCCGCCCAGCGAGTTCGTCGCCCTCGATCATCTGCTGCACGACATGCGCCTGTACAAGTCGGCCAACGAAGTGAAGGTGATGAAGCATGCGGCGGAAATCTCCGCCCGCGCGCATATCCGCGCCATGCAGGCCAGCCGCGCCGGGTTGTTCGAATACCACCTCGAGGCCGAGCTGGACTACGAATTCCGCAAGGGCGGGGCGAAGATGCCGGCCTACGGCTCGATCGTCGCCGCCGGCCGCAACGCCTGCATCCTGCACTACCGCGAGAACGACGCACCGCTCAAGGATGGCGATCTGGTGCTGATCGACGCCGGCTGCGAGATCGACTGCTACGCCAGCGACATCACCCGCACCTTCCCGGTCAGCGGTCGGTTCTCCGCCGAGCAGAAGGCGATCTACGAGCTGGTGCTGGCGGCCAACGAGGAAGCCTTCAGGCACATCGCCCCCGGCAAGCACTGGAACGCGGCCCACGAGGCCACCGTGCGGGTGATCACCGCCGGGCTGGTGGAGCTGGGCCTGCTGCAGGGCGACGTCGACGAGCTGATCGCCAGCGAGGCCTACAAACCCTTCTACATGCACCGTGCCGGCCACTGGCTGGGCATGGACGTGCACGACGTCGGCGACTACAAGGTCGGCGGCGAATGGCGCGTGCTCGAGCCGGGCATGGCGATGACCGTCGAGCCGGGCATCTACATTGCGGTGGACAACCCGAACGTCGCGAAGAAATGGCGCGGCATCGGCGTGCGCATCGAGGACGACGTGGTGGTGACCCGGACGGGCTGCGAGATCCTCACCAACGGCGTGCCCAAGAGCCTTGCCGAGATCGAGGCGCTGATGGCCGCCGCCCGCGAGCAGGCGGCGTGACTAGACTGGCGATCATCGGCGGCGGCCTGGTGGGTGCCAGCCTGGCGCTGGCCCTGCAACAGGGGGCGCGTGAGCGCGGCTGGCAAATCCATCTGATCGAGCCGTTCGAGCCCGGCCACGAATACCAGCCGAGCTACGACGCGCGGTCCACCGCGCTGTCCTACGGTACCCGGCTGATCTATCAGCGGCTGGGGCTGTGGTCGCGGATCGCCGAGCGCGCCGAACCGATCCTGCGCATCCATGTGTCCGAACGCGGCCGGTTCGGTGCCGCGCGGCTGGATGCGCGCAGCGAAGGGGTCGAAGCGCTGGGCTACGTGGTGGAGAACGCCTGGATCGGGCATTGCCTGTGGCAGGTGCTGGATGACGAGGTGGTGATCCGCCATTGCCCGGCCGAGGTCGATCGACTGGAGCCCGGCGCCGATGGCTATCGCCTGACCTTTACCGATGGGCAGCATCTGGACTGTACCCTGACCGTACTGGCCGATGGCGGTCGTTCGGGGCTGCGCGAACAGCTCGGTATCCAGATCCTGCGCCGGCCATACGGGCAGACCGCGCTGATCGCCAACATCACGCCGGGCAAGCCACATGGCGGTCTGGCCTTCGAGCGTTTTACCGAAGACGGGCCGATGGCGTTGCTGCCGCTGCAGGATGGCCGCTGCGCACTGGTCTGGAGCCGTGCCCAGGCCGATGCGGCGCGGCTGGCACAGCTGCACGAGGCGCAATTTCTCGCCGAACTGCAGGATGCTTTCGGCTACCGGCTCGGCACCCTGCAGCAGGTCGGCGCGCGGCATCTCTATCCGCTGGCACTGATCGAGGCCGAGGAGCAGGTGCGTTCCGGCCTGGTGGTGCTCGGCAACGCCGCGCACAGCCTGCACCCGATCGCCGGCCAGGGCTACAACCTGTCGCTGCGCGACGTCGACGCGCTGAGTGCCGCACTACTGCGCAGCACGGCCGGGCTCGGCGATCTGGCGGTGCTACAGGGCTATGCCCGGCGCCAGCGTCTCGACCAGCAACTGACCGTCGGTTTTTCCGATCAGCTCACCCGATTGTTCGGCGATTCCGGGCCGCTGGCCGCCGCCGGGCGCAATCTGGGATTGCTCGGCCTCGACCTGGCGCCCCCGGCCAAGCGCTGGTTCGCCCGCCAGGCGATGGGGCTGGGTACGCGCGCCGGCTGATCGCGGCGCGGCGGGCTGGGAAAGCGGTGGTGAGGGGCTGAGGGCCCTCGTATGTTCGACTCAAGCCGCTGGTGCGGCAGCCGGGAGACACATGATGCAAGCGGATCTGATCATCGTCGGCGCCGGAATGGTCGGCAGCACGCTGGCCCTGGCGCTGGAAAGGTGCGGGCTGAAGATCGTGGTGGTCGATGCCGGCCCGCTCGAGGTTCGCCCGTACGACGGCCAGGCCGCCTTCGAGCCGCGGGTCAGCGCGCTGTCCGCCGCCAGTCAGCGGATTCTCCAGCGTGTCGGCGCCTGGCCGGGCATCGCTGCGCGACGGGCCAGCCCCTACATCGACATGCAGGTCTGGGATGGCTCGGGTACCGGGCAGATCCACTTTTCGGCCGAAGCGGTGCATGCCGAGGTGCTCGGTCATATCGTCGAGAATCGGGTGGTGCAGGACGCGCTGCTGGAGACGCTGCAGGCGCGTGGTGCGGTCGAGCTGATCGCCGCTGCGCGGCTCGAACGGCTGCACCGGAGCGACGAAGGCTGGCTGCTGAGCCTGACCGATGGTCAGGAGCTGCGCACGCCGCTGCTGGTTGCCGCCGACGGCGCCCATTCGGCGGTGCGACGCCTGGCCGGCTGCGAAACCCGCGAATGGGATTATCTGCACCAGGCGATCGTCACCAGCGTACGCTGCGCCGAGCCGCACCAGCGCACGGCCTGGCAACGCTTCACCGACGACGGTCCGCTGGCATTCCTGCCGCTGGAGCGTGACGGCGATCGCCACTGGTGCTCCATCGTCTGGTCGGTCACCGAGGACCAGGCGCGCCGGCTGATGGCGTTGGACGACCAGGCGTTCCGCGCCGCGCTCGGCCGCGCCTTCGAACAGCGCCTGGGCGAGGTGCTCGAAGTCGATCCGCGGCTGTGCATCCCGCTACGCCAGCGCCATGCCAAGCGCTACGTGCAGCCCGGGCTGGCGCTGATCGGCGATGCCGCGCATACCATCCATCCCTTGGCCGGGCAGGGCGTGAATCTCGGCCTGCTCGATGCGGCGGTGCTCGCCGAAGTGCTCGAGGCGGCGCTGGCGCGTGGCGAGCGATTGGCCGATCTGCGTGTGCTCAGTCGTTTCGAGCGGCGTCGCATGCCGCACAACCTGGCGATGATGGCGGCGATGGAGGGCTTCGAGCGGCTGTTCCAGGCCGATCCGCTGCTGCTGCGCTGGCTGCGCAACGTCGGGCTGAAAACCGTGCAATCCCTGCCCGAGGCGAAAGCGCTGTTCGTGCGCCAGGCGCTGGGACTGAGCGGCGATCTGCCGGAATTGGCGCGCGCTTGATGGCAGTTCGATATTTACCAAACGTTGCGCGTACCAATTGTCGCATTGAGAAGCGAAATAACATTCACTACTATTTGGCCTCTGATCAACATGACACGAAGAGGCTGTTCCATGCAGGCAAGCAAAGGTTTACTCGCCGCTCTGGCGCTCACCGCGCTGTCGAGCGCTGTCCAGGCTGCCGATGAAGTAGTGGTCTACTCCTCGCGAATCGACGAGCTGATCAAACCCGTTTTCGACGCCTACACCCAGAAGACCGGCGTCGCGGTGAAATTCATCACCGACAAGGAAGCCCCGCTGATGGCCCGCATCAAGGCCGAAGGCGAGAACACGCCGGCCGACCTGCTGCTCACCGTCGATGGCGGTAACCTCTGGCAGGCCGAGCAGATGGGCATCCTGCAGCCGCTCGGCTCGCAAGTGGTGAAGGACAACATCCCGTCGCAGTACCGTTCCTCCAACGATGCCTGGACCGGCTTGTCGCTGCGCGCCCGGACCATCGTCTACTCGCCGGAGCGGGTCGAGGAAGGCGAGCTGACCACCTACGAAGCACTGGCCGACGAGAACTGGGAAGGCCGCCTGTGCCTGCGCACGAGCAAGAAGGTCTACAACCAGTCGCTGACCGCGACCATGCTCGAAACCCATGGTGCCGAGAAGACCGAGCAGATCCTCAAGGGCTGGGTGAACAACCTCGCCACCGACGTGTTCGCCGACGACAATGCCGTGATCCAGGCAGTGGCTGCCGGCCAGTGCGACGTCGGCATCGTCAACACCTATTACTACGGTCGCCTGCACCAGCAGGACCCGCAACTCAAGGCCAAGCTGTTCTGGCCGAACCAGAATGACCGTGGCGTGCATGTCAACCTGTCCGGCATCGGCCTGACCAAGCATGCGCCGCACCCCGAGGCCGCGCGCAAGCTGGTGGAGTGGATGACCAGTCCCGAGGCGCAGAGCATCTTCGCCGACGCCAACAAGGAGTTCCCGGCCAACCCGAACGTCAAGCCCTCGGCGGAAGTGACGTCCTGGGGCGAATTCAAGGCCGACACCATCCCGGTGGAAGTGACAGGCAAGCGTCAGGCCGAGGCCATCCGGCTGATGGACCGGGTCGGTTGGAACTGACAAAGGCAGCGTCAAGCCGCAAGCGACAAGCCTCAAGTAAGAGCGAAAACGCTATGGAGCATTTGACGAGCTCCGGGAGCCGGCCTTCAGGCTGACCAGCTTGCAGCTTGCAGCTTGCAGCTTGCAGCTTGCAGCTTGCAGCTTGCAGCTGCTGCTATAGTGCGCGCCCCGGTCGTCCGGGGTGTTTGCGTTAAGACAAGGAGTCCTCGTGTCCCATCCCGTGGAGCGCCGCTGGTATCCCATCACCTTCGCAGTCGCGGCTCTGGTGCTGTTGCCGCTGAGCATTCTGCTGTTCAGCTGGGGCGTCATCGATACCGAGATCTGGGCGCATCTATGGGATACGCAGATGCCGCGCCTGCTCGGCAATACCCTGACCCTGGTGCTCGGCGTTGGCGTCGGCGTGGTGGTGCTCGGCGTCAGCCTCGCCTGGTTGACCGCATTGTGCGAATTTCCCGGCCGGCGCTGGCTGGACTGGGCGCTGATGCTGCCCTTTGCGATTCCCGCCTACGTGCTGGCATTCGTCTTCATCGGCCTGCTGGACTTTTCCGGCCCGGTGCAGAGCCTGGCGCGCGAATGGTTCGGCAGCGGCATCCGTTTCCCGCGGGTGCGCTCCACCGGCGGCGTCATCGCGGTGCTGGTGCTGGTGTTCTACCCCTACGTCTACCTGCTCGCGCGCTCGGCATTCCTCGCCCAGGGCAAGGGGCTGATGGAGGCCGCGCGGGTGCTCGGGCAGTCGCCCTGGCAGGCGTTCTGGCGGGTTGCGCTGCCGATGGCGCGACCGGCCATCGGCGCCGGCCTGGCGCTGGCGCTGATGGAGACGCTGGCGGACTTCGGCGCGGTTGCGGTGTTCAACTTCGATACCTTCACCACCGCCATCTACAAGACCTGGTACGGCTTTTTCAGCCTGACCAGCGCCACCCAGCTGGCCAGCCTGCTGCTGCTGGCGGTGATGCTGGTGCTCTACGGCGAACGCCGTGCCCGCGGCGCGGCGCGCCCGGCGAACGATCGGCCGCGCTCCGCGGCGCTGTACCGCCTGACAGGCCTCAAGGCCTTCGCGGCCAGTGCCTGGTGCGGGCTGGTGTTTCTCTGCGCCTTCATCATCCCGGTGCTGCAGTTACTGGTCTGGCTCTGGCAGCGTGGGCGCTTCGATCTGGACGAGCGCTATGCCGGGCTGATCCTGCATACCCTCTACCTAGGCGGCTTGGCCGCGCTGATCACCGTGACGGTGGCGCTGCTGCTGGCCTTCGCCCGCCGGCAGGCGCCGGTACGCTCGATCCGCAGCGCGGTGGGCCTGGCCAATCTCGGCTACGCCTTGCCTGGCTCGGTGCTGGCGGTGTCGATCATGCTGGCTTTCAGTTATCTGGATCGGCATATGGTGATCCCGCTTTCCAGCTGGCTCGGTGGCGCCGGCAAGCCGATCCTGCTCGGCAGCCTCGGCGCCTTGCTGCTGGCCTACCTGATCCGTTTCATGGCGGTGGCCTTCGGCCCGCTGGAAAGCAGTCTGGCGCGGGTCCGCCCATCGTTGCCGCAGGCTTCGCGCAGCCTGGGCGTCGGCGGTCCGGCGCTGTTCTTGCGCGTCTATCTGCCGCTGCTGCTGCCGGGCACCCTGAGCGCCGCCCTGCTGGTGTTCGTCGACGTGCTCAAGGAGATGCCGGCCACGCTGCTGATGCGCCCTTTCGGCTGGGACACCCTGGCGGTGCGCATCTTCGAGATGACCAGCGAGGGCGAGTGGGCACGTGCCTCCCTGCCGGCGCTGACGCTGGTGCTGGTGGGGCTGTTGCCGGTGATCCTGCTGATCCGGCGCTCGGCCAGGCGGATAGGCTAACAGGCCGTTGAAAAACGTAGGCGAGGCAGCCAGCGCAAGGCAAAAACAGGCGAAAAAGCGCAGTTTACGAGCTGTAAATGAGCATTTTTAGCCTGTTTTTAACGCCGCGATGGCAACGCAGGTAGTTTTTCAACAGCCTGCTAAAGCTGCAAAGCCGACACGAGCATGGGGGATGGACGAAAAGCCGCAGCGGCCGCAGGCCGAGTTGCAACCTGCTGAACTGAGCGGGCGTCCCGCACGCGTGGCGGGTTTCACCCGCCCTACGATTTTTCCAGCTTCCAGCTTCCAGCTTCCAGCTTCCAGCTTCCGCCTGCCGGATGCGCCGTGACCTGCCGCCACCTTGGGGCTACAATGCGCGCCATTCGAAAGTCGCCGGTCCTTGCGCGGGCCGATTCTTACAAGACTTTTCCAATGCCGATTCGGCGACCTGCCCGGAAGGAGACACCCATGGGTCAGCGTACTCCCCTCTACGATCAACACCTTGCGCTCGGCGCCAAAATGGTCGATTTCGGTGGCTGGGACATGCCACTGCATTATGGCTCCCAGGTTGAAGAGCATCACCAGGTGCGACGTGACTGTGGAGTGTTCGACGTCTCGCACATGACCGTGGTCGATGTGGCCGGCGACGGTGCCAAGGCCTACCTGCAGCGTCTGTTGGCCAACGATGTGGCGCGTCTGAAGAGTGCCGGCAGGGCGCTCTATACGGCCATGCTCAACGAAAGCGGCGGCGTGATCGACGACCTGATCGTCTACCTCACCGACTGGGGCTACCGCCTGGTGGTCAATGCCAGTACCCGCGACAAGGACCTGGCATGGATGCAGGCGCAGACGCCCGGTTTCGCGGTCGAGGTCAGCGAGCGTGCGGAGCTGGCCATGCTGGCCATCCAGGGACCCCAGGCACGGGCGCGCACCGCCGAGCTGGTCAGCCAGAGCTGCGCGGCGCTGATTCAGGAGCTCAAGCCGTTTCAGGGCCTGGCCGAGGGCGACTGGTTCATCGGGCGTACCGGTTACACCGGCGAGGACGGGCTGGAGATCATCCTCCCGGCCAAGCAGGCCCCGGACTTTCTCAGCGAGCTGGTCGGCGCCGGCATCCCGCCGATCGGCCTCGGCGCGCGCGACACCCTGCGCCTGGAAGCCGGCCTGAACCTCTATGGCCAGGACATGAGCGAGGACGTCTCGCCACTGGCGGCCAATATGGGCTGGACCATCGCCTGGGAGCCGGTCGAGCGTGATTTCATCGGCCGCGCGGCGCTGGAGCAGCAGCGGATGCGCGACGACCTGCCCAAGCTGGTCGGCCTCGTCCTCGAAGAGCGCGGCGTGCTGCGCGCCCATCAGGTAGTACGCGTCACGGGCCTCGGCGACGGCGAAATCACCAGCGGCAGTTTTTCACCTACGCTTGGCAAATCCATCGCCCTGGCCCGCGTGCCCGCCGGCACCGGCGAGCGCGCCGAAGTGGAAATCCGTGGCAAATGGTATCCGGTACGTGTGGTGCAGCCGACCTTCGTGCGTCACGGCAAGGTACTGGTGTAAATTCGACCGACTGTTTTGCGCGACTGCTGTCAACAGCCTTGAGGACACAACAATGAGCGATATCCCCAGCGATCTGCGTTACGCCGCCAGCCATGAGTGGGCCCGTCTCGAAGCGGACGGCAGCGTCACCGTCGGCATCTCCGATCACGCCCAGGAAGCGCTGGGGGACGTGGTCTACGTCGAACTGCCGGACGTCGGTCGCCAGCTCGACGCCGGCCAGGAAGCCGGCGTGGTGGAGTCGGTGAAGGCCGCATCCGACATCTATGCGCCGGTATCCGGCGAGGTGGTCGCGATCAACGAAGCGCTCGCCGACTCGCCCGAGCGGGTCAACAGCGACCCCTACGGCAGCTGGTTCTTCCGCCTGCAGCCGAGCGACCCGGCGCAGCTGGACAAGCTGCTCGACGCCGCCGGCTACCAGGCGGCCTGCGACGCCCAAGCCTGAGCATCACCATCAAAAGCCCCGCTCTGCCGGGGCTTTTGTTTTTTTCGAGAGTAGCTGCCATGCCGCATATGCCGAGTCTTTCCCAACTCCAGCAATCCGATGCCTTTGTGCGTCGCCATCTTGGCCCGGACGCGGGCGAACAGCAGGCCATGCTCGACGCGCTGGGCCTGGCCAGTCGCGAGCAACTGATCGAGCAGACCGTGCCGCCGGCGATTCGCCTGCAGGGCGAGCTGGCGCTGCCGCCAGCGCTGGACGAGCAGGCCGCGCTGGCCAAATTGCGTGGCTACGCCGAGCAGAACCAGCTCTGGACCAGCCTGATCGGCATGGGCTACCACGGCACCGTCACCCCGCCGGTGATCCTGCGCAACGTGCTGGAGAATCCGGGCTGGTACACCGCCTACACGCCCTACCAGCCGGAAATCGCCCAGGGCCGCCTGGAGGCGCTGCTGAACTACCAGCAGATGATCATCGACCTCACCGGCCTTGACCTGGCCAACGCCTCGCTGCTGGACGAGGCCACCGCGGCGGCGGAGGCCATGACCCTGGCGAGGCGAGTGGCGAAGAGCAAGAGCAACCGCTTCTTCGTCGAGGAGAACTGCCATCCGCAGACGCTCTCGGTGGTGCGCACCCGCGCCGAGGCGTTCGGTTTCGAACTGGTGGTGGGCACGCTCGACGCGCTGGCCGGCCAGGACGTGTTCGGCGCGCTGCTGCAATATCCCGATACCCATGGTGAGATTCGCGACCTGCGCCCGGCCATCGAACGGCTGCATGGCCAGCAGGCACTGGCCTGCGTCGCCGCCGATCTGCTCAGCCTGCTGCTGCTGACGCCGCCGGGTGAGCTCGGCGCCGACGTGGTGCTCGGTTCCACCCAGCGTTTCGGCGTGCCGATGGGCTACGGCGGCCCGCACGCGGCCTATTTCGCCAGCCGCGACGAATTCAAGCGCGCCATGCCCGGGCGCATCATCGGCGTCTCCAAGGATGCCCGCGGCAACACCGCGCTGCGCATGGCGCTGCAGACCCGCGAGCAGCACATCCGCCGCGAGAAGGCCAACTCCAACATCTGCACCGCGCAGGTGCTGCTGGCCAATATCGCCGGCTTCTACGCCGTCTACCACGGCCCGCAGGGGCTCAAGCGCATCGCCCAGCGCGTGCACCGGCTGACCGCGGTGCTCGCCGCCGGCCTGGAACGCAAGGGCGTCGCCCGCGTCAACCGGCACTTCTTCGACACCCTGACCCTCGACGTCGGCGGCGCGCAGACGGCGATCATCGAGAGCGCCGAGGCGGCACGGATCAACCTGCGCATTGTTGGCCGCGGCCGGCTCGGCGTCAGCCTCGACGAAACCTGCGACGAGCGCACCGTGGAGCAGCTGCTGGCAATCTTCCTCGGCGCCGATCACGGCCTGGAAATCCCCGCGCTGGATGCCGGCGAGCTGCCTGCGGGCATTCCGCAGGACCTGCAGCGCGGCAGCGGCTACCTCGAACATCCGGTATTCAACGCGCACCACAGCGAAACCGAGATGCTGCGCTATCTCACGCAGCTGGAGAACAAGGACCTGGCGCTCAACCAGGCGATGATTCCGCTCGGCTCCTGCACCATGAAACTCAATGCCACCAGCGAGATGATCCCGATCACCTGGGCCGAGTTCGCCAACCTGCATCCGTTCGTTCCGCGCGGGCAGGCTCAGGGCTACAAACTGATGATCGACGAGTTGGAAGCCTGGCTGTGCGCGATCACCGGTTTCGATGCCATCAGCATGCAGCCCAACTCCGGCGCCCAAGGCGAATACGCCGGGCTGCTGGCGATCCGCAACTACCACGAGAACCGTGGCGAGGGGCAGCGCGACATCTGCCTGATCCCGTCGTCGGCCCACGGCACCAACCCGGCCTCGGCGCAGATGGCGAGCATGCGCGTGGTCATCGTCGAGTGCGACAAGGCCGGCAACGTCGACCTCGAGGACCTTCGGCGCAAGGCCGCCGAAGCCGGCGACAGGCTGTCCTGCCTGATGATCACCTACCCCTCGACCCATGGCGTCTACGAGGAGAACGTGCGCGAGATCTGCGCGGCGATCCATGCCCATGGCGGCCAGGTCTACATGGACGGCGCCAATCTCAACGCCCAGGTCGGCCTGGCGCGGCCGGCGGACATCGGTGCCGACGTCTCGCACATGAACCTGCACAAGACCTTCTGCATCCCGCACGGCGGCGGCGGCCCGGGCATGGGGCCGATCGGCGTCAAGGCGCACCTGGTGCCCTTCGTCGCCAACCACCCGGTGGTCGAGCTGGACGGGCCGCAGGCCGGCAACGGTGCGGTCAGCGCGGCGCCCTGGGGCAGCGCCAGCATCCTGCCGATCAGCTGGATGTACATCGCCATGATGGGGCCGCAGCTGCGCGATGCCACGGAAGTCGCGATCCTCGGCGCCAACTACCTGGCCAACCGCCTCGGCGGCGCCTTCCCGGTGCTCTACAGCGGGCGCAACGGCCGCGTGGCCCATGAATGCATCATCGACCTGCGTCCGCTCAAGGCGCAGACCGGGATCAGCGAGGAAGACGTCGCCAAGCGCCTGATGGATTACGGCTTCCATGCGCCGACCATGTCCTTCCCGGTGCCCGGCACGCTGATGATCGAGCCCACCGAGAGCGAATCGAAGGCCGAGCTGGATCGCTTCGTCGAGGCGATGCTGAGCATCCGTGCGGAGATCGCCAAGGTGCAGGATGGCCAGTGGCCGGCGGACAACAATCCGCTGGTGCATGCACCGCACACCCTGGCCGACGTGATCGGCGAATGGGACCGTCCCTACGGCATCGCCGAGGCGGTGACGCCCAGCGCCCATGCCCGGGCGCACAAGTACTGGCCGGCGGTGAACCGGGTCGACAACGTCTATGGCGACCGCAACCTGTTCTGCGCCTGCGTGCCGGTGGAGGCCTATCGCGATTGACGAGTTCCCTGGGCGGGTGGGCCCGGAGGCTTTCGTAGGGTGGATGTCGCTTTTCACGTCCACCGGGCGTCCGCTCGGTGGATCGATGGAGCGTGATCCACCCTACGTTGCTGCGGGTGACGCCGGGTTTTGGCGTAGGGTGGATGTCGCTTTTCACATCCACCGGGCGTCCGCTCGGTGGATCGATGGAGCGCGATCCACCCTACGTTGCTGCGGGTGACGCGGGATTTTGGCGTAGGGTGGATGTCGCTTTTCACATCCACCGGCCTCTG
>NZ_JADDIX010000027.1 GCF_015070855.1 Pseudomonas lopnurensis | reverse complement strand
GAAGCGAAGCCCAACAATGGGCGGCAGGACGACAAAGCGGGTTCCAGTGCCGCCGAATGCACGGATGCACGGATGCACGGATGCACGGATGCACGGATGCACGGATGCACGGATGGTGTTGGGCTTCGTCGCTACGCTCCTCAACCCAACCTACGTGCTGCGCTGGCCGGGCCCGTAGGTTGGGTTGAGCGAAGCGAAGCCCAACAATGGGCGGCAGGACGACAAAGCGGGTTCCAGTACCGCCGAATGCACGGATGCACGGATGGTGTTGGGCTTCGTCGCTACGCTCCTCAACCCAACCTACGTGCTGCGCTGGCCGGGCCCGTAGGTTGGGTTGAGCGAAGCGAAGCCCAACAATGGGCGGCACGACGACAAAGCGGGTTCCGGTGTCGCTGGATGCGCTGTAGCGTTGGGCTTCGTCGCTTCGCTCCTCAACCCAACCTACGACTGTGTAGTGGCCAAGGCGTGCGCCCTGCCAGGGTCAGGCGACGGCTGCGGTCTTGAGTAGGCTGTAGAGCCGATCCTTGATGAGCAGCTTTTCCTTCTTCAGGTCTTCGATCTCGGCCGCGGTGCCGGGGGTGATGCGCGCTTCCATGTTCTTGATGCGTTGGTCCAGTTCGTTGTGCTCGTCGAACAGGCGGTTGAAATGCGTGTCTTCGGACTTCAGGCGGGTAATCAGTTCGCGGTATTCGGGAAACATGCGGGCTCCTGATGCATGGCTGGGACGAAGCGCGAGTCAGGGAACACGCCACCGCACGCTGCGCGGCGGGTAGGCCTTGGCTTGCGTCCTGGCTTCATACTGGCCCGCTGCCCGCCAGGCGGTATTGATCGGCGTCATGCATGTTCGTGCGCCGGTCCGGACGGCGCAGGGACCGCCGCCCGGACTCGGCCAGTCAGGCCGCGGCGATCACGTCGCCGTGGTTTTCCGGCTCGATCAGCGCACGGTGCAGCGCGGCGATCGCCGCATCGTAGTCCTCCTCGTTGATCACGCACTGCATCTCCACCTGGCGGATCGACTGATGGATCGCCTGGATGCTGATGCCGGCTTCGGCCAGCGCCGCCACGGTCTTGGCCAGGATGCCCTTGACCTTGAGGTCCGAGCCGATCGCCGAAACGATGGCCAGGTTGTGCACGGTGACCTCGGCGGCCGGGTACTGCTCCTCGATCAGCCGCGCCGCGCGGTTGATCAGCTTGCGCGAGCCGGAGGCGTAGTAGGTGATGCTGTTGGCATCCGAGTCCTTGTTCACCACGTAGAGCTTGAGCTGCTTGAGCAGCTTGCTGATCTCCATGTCGTAGCCGATGTCGCCGAGCATGTCCTGGTCGAACACCTCGATGCCGAAGACGTCCTTGCGCCCGGCGATGATCTCCACGCAGGGCTTCTCGGACTTGTAGTCCTGGCTGATCAGGGTACCGGCGTGGTGCGGCTCGAAGGCATTCTTGATGCGCAGCTCGACGCCGGCGCGGCGCAGGGTCTTGGCCGCCCGTGGGTGGATGGCCTCCATGCCGAGGTTCGACAGCTGGTCGGCGACGTCGTAGTTGGTGCGGCCGATGGTGACCACCTTGTCGGCGCCGACCAGGTTCGGGTCGGCGGAAGAGAGGTGGAATTCCTTGTGGATGATCGCCTCGCGGGCGCCGGTGGCGGCGGCGATCTGGGCGAAGGTGATCTCGCTGTAGCCGCGGTCGAAGGTGTTCATCAGGCCTTCGGCGCAATGCGTGTAACCGGTGGCGACCACCAGCTCGCGGTCGAAGTCGAAGCCGGCGAAATGGCTGGCGATCATCTCCTCGAACGGCAGCGGCGCCTCCTGCTGCCAGCCGGTGAGGTCGGCCAGGCGCGCATTGACGCCGCGCTGCTTGAGCGCCAGCACCGAATTGAAGGCGCTGTGGGCCTCGCCGAGCGAGGCGAGCATCTCACGCACCTTCATCAGGTGCTCGGAGAGCTGGAAATGGCCATAGGCGCAGAGCTTCTGCAGGCTGTGCATGCACTCGCTGGCATCGTCGATGCGCGAGTTGATGAACTGGTTGGCGGCGTGCAGCTCGTATTCGGAGCTGAACAGCTCGGCGTTCTTGGCCAGCATGCGCTGGCGCACGGTTTCCAGCGCCTCGCGCCAGGCGCCTTCGCTCTGCGCGTCGGCAAAACGCTGGTAGACGCCGGGCTCGCCGGTCTTCTTGTGCTCCAGCAGCAGGTTGGTCATGCCGCTGTAGGCCGAGACGACGAAGATGCGCTGGTACAGCGTCGTGCCTTCGCGCTGGCCGATGAATATGTTGTCGAGAACTTCCTCGAAGCGGCTCATCGACGTGCCGCCGATCTTTTCCACGGTATGCATGCTTTTATTGCGTCCGAATCTGGCAGGCCGTTGACGGCCGGGCGCGGCCGGCGCACCTGTCGATCAACGAGCTGGAATTGAAATCGTCCCTGGGCCGCAAGCGAGCGGCCAAGCCGGGATCGGGCCCGTCATTCAGACGCGCCCGATCGTCTCAGAGATACTGTTGCGGCTTGATTTCGAGCGGCTCGAAATGCTCGCGTTCGGCGACGAACGCCGGACGCGGCTTCTGCTCGCAGAATGGTGCCAGTACGGCATTATCCACGTGGTTGTAGACGTAGAACAGATTGCTGCGCGCACTCGGCGTGATGTTGCCGTTGGAGCCATGCATGGTGTTGCAGTCGAAGAACACCACGCTGCCGGCCGGGCCGGTGGCGCAGTCGATGCCGAAGCGCTCGGCCAGCTCGCTCAGGCTGTGCTGGTCGGGGATGCCGAACTCCTGCTTGCGCAGGGACTTTTCGTAGTGGTTCTCCGGCGTGGCGCCGACGCAGCGCACGTAGTGCTTGTGCGAGCCGGGCATCAGCATCAGCGGGCCGTTGTGCGGCTCGTTGTCGGTCAAGAGGATCGAGCAGGACAGGCAGCGCATGCGCGGCATGCCGTCCTCGACGTGCCAGGTCTCGAAGTCCGAGTGCCAGTAGAACTCCTTGCCGCTGAAGCCGGGTTTGAAGTTCATCCGCGACTGATGCACGTAGAGGTCGCCGCCGAGGATGAAGCGGGCGATGCCGGCGGTGCGCTCGTCGGCCGCGACGCGGGCGAACAGCTCGTTGTCGCTGTGGATGGCGAATACCGAGCGAATCGCGCCGCTGTCGGGCTCCTTGATCGTCTTGCCGGAATTGGCGACTGCCTCGTCCTCGCGCAAGCGCTCGAGTTCGGCACGGAACAGCGCGACTTCCTCGGCGCTGAACAGGTTGGGGATGACCAGGTAGCCGTCGCGCTCGAAGCGCTCGATCAGCTCGGCCGCGATCGGCGCATGCTCCAGGTCGCTGCGGTAGACCACTGGGTCGGCGCGCTCCTGCCAGCTGGGCTGGTCATCCTGGCGCGAGGGATAAAGGTCGATGTCTTGCGTCGTCACTCCTGTGTCCTCCGTCCGCTCTGTTGTCGGCTTGTCTGATGGGCGCCGGCTTGTCCTCGGTTTGTCGGGCTTCGCTTGTTGGGCTTCGCTTCGCTCAACCCAACCTACAGTTGTAGGGCGGGTGCAACCCGCCAGGCATGGGTTTGGCCGACACCCTGGTCGGCGGGTTTAAACCCGCCCTATGCGATCGCCTCCGCCTCCAGCGGATAGACCCCGCTTTCGTCGTGCACTTCATTGCCGTTGAGCGGCGGATTGAACACGCAGGCCAGCTTCATGTCCTCGCTGCCGCCGCGCAGCAGGTGCTCGTCGTGCTTGTCCAGCACGTACAGCGTGCCGGGCTCGATCTTGTAGATCTTGCCGTCGGCGAGGGTCTCGATCTCGCCATTGCCGCTGATGCAGTACACCGACTCGAAGTGGTTCTGGTAGTGGATGTGCGTCTCGCTGCCGGCGTAGATGGTGGTGATGTGGAACGAGAAGCCCACCTTGTCGTCCTTGAGCAGCATGCGCGTGCTGTCCCAGGTGCCAGTCTTGCTGTGGACCTTGCGGTCGGTCTGCTCGCACTCGGCGAGGGTACGTACGATCATTGCGGTTACCTCAAGATGCTTGGTCGGCGGCCTGCTCGCCCATCACGGCGGCGAAGGCCTTGTCGAGAATGTTCAGCGCCTGGTCGATCTGCTCGTCGCTGATGACCAGCGGGCAGAGGCACTTGACCACTTCGCTGTGGGCGCCGCTGGTCTCGATGACCAGGCCGTTGTCGAAGGCATGGCGGCACACCGCTGCGGCGATCTCGCCGTCCGGGCAACTGATGCCGAGCATCATGCCGCGGCCCTTGACGAACAGCGAATCCGGGCCGTGACGGCGGACGATGCGCTGCATGCCGTCGGCGATGCGCTTGCCCTTGGCGCGCACGCTCTGGGCGAAGCGGTCGTCCTGCCAGAAGTGTTCGATGGCCGCGGCGGCGGTGACGAAGGCATGGTTGTTGCCGCGGAAGGTGCCGTTGTGCTCGCCCGGCTTCCACTGGTCCAGTTCCTGGCGCAGCAGCACCATGGCGAACGGCAGGCCGTAGCCGGACAGCGACTTGGACAGCGTGACGATGTCCGGCTGGATGCCCATTTCCTCGAAGCTGAAGAAGCTGCCGGTGCGACCGCAGCCGGCCTGGATATCGTCGACGATCAGTAGCATGTCGTGCTTGCGGCAGAGCTTGTCCAGCTTGCGCATCCATTCGGCCGAGGCGGCGTTCAGGCCGCCTTCGCCCTGCACCACCTCGACGATCACCGCCGCCGGCTTGTCGATGCCGCTGGAGGGATCGGTGAGCAGCTTGTCCATCATGCCGATGGTGTTGGTCTTGTCGCCGAAATAATTGGCGTAGGGCATGCGGCTGACATCGGTGAGGCTGATGCCGGAGCCGCCACGGTGATGCTGGTTGCCGGTCGCCGCGAGCGCGCCGATGCTGCAGCCGTGGAAGCCATTGGTGAAGCTGATGATGTTGTTGCGTCCGGTGACCTTGCGCGCCAGCTTCATCGCCGCCTCGACCGCGTTGGTGCCGGTCGGGCCGGTGAACTGCATGCGGTAGTCGCCCATGCCGCGCGGTTCGAGGATCAGCCGGTTGAAGGTGTCGAGGAAGCGCTCCTTGGCCTCGGTGTACATGTCCAGACCGTGGGTGATGCCATCCTGCTCGATATAGTCGAGCAGCGCCTGCTTGAGCAGCGGATGGTTGTGCCCGTAGTTGAGGGTGCCGGCACCGGCGAGGAAATCGATGTAGCGCTTGCCCTCGCGGGTGACCAGCTCGGCGCCGCGCGCCTGCTTGAACACCACGGGGAAAGAACGGCAGTAGCTGCGAACCTTGGATTCGTTGAGTTCAAACGTTTTCATGCATGCTCCTTGAGCTCTTCTTCTAGGTGGGAGGCGTCCAGAATGGAGGCGTCGAATGGACCGGCGCGATAGAGCACCTCGTCCTCGTGCTGGCCGGCGAAATGCGCGGCGCGGGAGAACAGCGTCCGAGTAGCGAATTCGGCGTCGAGTTCGGCGAAGGCGCGCCTGAACAATGCCTGGGACGCCGCGTTGTCCGGCGAGATGGTGGTTTCCATGAAGCGCACGCCGTGCTCGCGGGCCACCCGGGTGGTCAGCGCCAGCAGCATGCGCAGGGCCAGGCCCTGGCCGCGCATCGAACTATCCACGGCGACCTGCCAGACGAACAGCGTGTCCGGCCGCGACGGCGGGCGATAGCCCGAGATGAACCCGACCAGTCGGCCCTGGGCGTCTTCGGCGGCGATGGCGGTATCGGCGAAATCGGAACACTGCAGCAGGTTGCAGTAGACCGAATTGGTATCGAGGGGCTGGCTGCGCGCGACCAGCTGATGAAGGGTATGACCGTCGCCGTCGGTTGGACGACGGAGCGTTACGGTAGCAAAACTCAAAACACATCCTTTGGGGTTGTTGATTGAATCCTTTTTCAGGTTAAACACATCGGGAAAGTTTTCTCAACCCGTCATCCGGATATGTCGTCCGGCCAGGTTCCGTATATATCCATGAAATTGCCCGGTTATCAGTTAGTTTGCGCCGAATATTTCAAGTCGTTTCACCGCCGCTGATGTCGATATCTTGTCGATAGTTGCGCTGCCGACAGTTGCAGGCATTGCGGCGCGCCACGAAAGTCTGCCGGGGTCTGCTGCTCATGGCGCTGCAGGCCGCGTATTCACTGGTTTTCCGGCGGATGATGGGGTTCTCTGATGACCGTCGTCGATACGCTCGGAGCGACTCAAGTATGAATGTGGATAACCGGCGATATTCGCGGCGATGAACTAAGATGCGAGCGCCGGATATTCGCGCCTGGCACGGCGCCATCGTCCGGCTATATTTCGGAGCGTATGCGGAAATTGCCAGAGGACAATTATCCGATCATCCCGGGAGTTATATCGGGCCGTTTCGGTGGCGAGAACTAAGCCGAAGCGAAAGTGGCACGATCCGCTCTGTCTCGCACTATGCGGGGGCTGCGGCGAATGGCGCGGAAATGCCCTGGCTGTACCTCAGTGCCACCATTTGCGACCCTGGCGTTCGATGAACTGGTGCGCCTGCTCCGGGCCATCGTGGCCGGCCGGATACGGGCGCGGTTTGCGATAGTAGCCGTGCCAGCCGCGCAGGATCGGGTCGACCCAGCGCCAGGCCGCTTCCACCTCGTCGCGGCGCATGAACAGCGTCGAGTCGCCTTCGATGACGTCCAGCAGCAGGCGCTCGTAGGCATCCCAGCGGCGGGTGCTGCTGAAGGCGCTGGCGAGGTTGAGGTCCAGCTCGACCTGTTCCAGTTGCATGCCCTTGCCGGGCGCCTTGGCCATCAACTGCAGGCTGATGCTCTCTTCCGGTTGCAGGCGGATCACCAGGCGATTGGTCTCGCCCTTCTTGAACAGCAGGTGCGGCACCGGCTTGAAGGTGATGACGATTTCCGAGCGCTTCCTGGCCATGCGCTTGCCGGTGCGCAGATAGAAGGGCACGCCGGCCCAGCGCCAGTTGTCGATTTCCGCCTGCACGGCGACGAAGGTCTCGGTGTCGCTGTCGTTGTCGATGGCGTTCTCGAAGTAGTAGGCCGGCACGTCGTGCCCGCCGATCTGCCCGGCGCCGTACTGGCCGCGCACGGTCTTGTCCATCACGTCCATGCCGGTGATCGGCTTGAGGGCCTCGAGCACCTTGACCTTCTCGTTGCGCACCGCCTCGGCGTCGAAGCGCACCGGGGCCTCCATCGCCACCAGGCAGAGCAGTTGCAGCAGGTGGTTCTGCAGCATGTCGCGCATGGCGCCGGCGCGGTCGTAGTAGCCGCCGCGGTTCTCCACGCCGAGGGTTTCGGCCACGGTGATCTGCACGTGGTCGATGTGCCCGGCGCGCCAGATCGGCTCGAACAGCGCGTTGGCGAAGCGCAGGGCCATGAGGTTCTGCACGGTTTCCTTGCCCAGGTAATGATCGATCCGGTAGATGCGCGGCTCGGCGAACACCGTGCCGATCGCCGCATTGATCGCCAGCGCCGAATCGAGCGAATGGCCGATGGGCTTTTCCAGCACGATGCGCGCCTCGGCGCCAGCCAGCCCGGCGCTTTCCAGGTGGGCGGCGATGGGTTCGAAGAGGTCCGGCGCGGTGGCCAGGTAATAGACCCGCACGCGCCCTTCGGCCTGGCCGATGTGGTGGGCGAGGCGGACGAATTCGCCGCGCTGGGTCGCATCCATGGCGAAATAGTCGAGGCGTTCGGCAAAGGCCTGCCAGACGTCGTGGCTGAAATCGGCACGTGCCACCTGGGCCCGGCAGTGGCGTTCGGCCAGGGCCAGATAGCCGTCGCGGTCGAGCTTCTTGCGGGCCAGCGCGAGAATCCGCACGTCGGCATGCAGGCGGCCGTCGCGGTGCAGGTGATAGAGCGCCGGCAGCAGCTTGTGCAGGGTCAGGTCGCCGGTACCGCCGAACACGAGCATGTCACAGGAAATCGACACGGCATCACTCCTCGTAGATAAAACAGCAGGGCAATCGCGCTATGCGCTCGAATGGCCGCGATTGCCTGGATAAACCGGCCGATTGTTGGGCGATATGCTATGGCATGTAGTATAACTACCGACCCCACTACAACCCGCCGACGGTCGGCCGGCATGCTGCCTCCGACCATTGGACGTGATCATAGCGAGTCCGGACCGTGAATCTGCTGCAACACATCGCCCAATCGAGAAGCCTGCTACGGAAGTCGGAGCTGAAGGTGGCCGACCATGTCCTGCTCGACCCGGCCTCGGTGATGCACAGTTCCATGGCCGACCTGGCCCATGCGGTGGGCGTCAGCGAGCCGACCATCGTGCGCTTCTGTCGGGCCATCGGTTGTCTGGGCTTTCAGGACCTCAAGCTCAAGCTCGCGCAAAGCCTGGCCGCCGGCGCCAGCTTCGGCCAGTTCGCCATCAGCGAGAACGACTCGGTGATGGACGTCAGCCTGAAGATCTTCGACACCACCCTACATACGCTGATGGAGGTGCGCGAGCGCCTCGACCCGCAGGCGCTGGAGCGCGCCATCGCCGCCTGCGCCCAGGCCGAGCGGGTGGAGTTCTACGGCTTCGGCGCGTCCGGCGCGGTGGCCACCGACGCCCAGCACAAGTTCTTCCGCCTGTTGCTCAGCGCCGCGGCCTATTCCGACCCGCACATGCAGGCGATGTCGGCGGTGACCCTCAAGCCCACCGACGTGGCGATCTGCATCTCGCAGTCGGGGCGCTCCAAGGACCTGCTGATCACCGCCAACGTGGTGCGCGAGACCGGCGCGACGCTGATCACCCTCTGCCCCAGCCAGACCCCGCTGGCCGAGCTGGCGACCATCAACCTGGCCATCGACGTGCAGGAAGACACCGAGATCTACACGCCGCTGACCTCGCGCATCGCCCACCTGGTGGTGATCGACGTGCTGGCCATGGGCGTGGCCATGGCGCGCGGGCCGAGCCTGGTCAACCACCTGAAAAGCGTCAAGCGCAGCCTGCGCAGCCTGCGCTTGTCGCCGAAATCGGTGAAGAACGAGCCATAAGTTTCAAGCCACAAGCTGCAAGCAAGAGCAAAAGCGGCTCGGAGCCTTTGGCAGGGTTTGGAGGCCGACCGGCACGCTGATCAGCTTGCAGCTTGCAGCTTGCAGCTTGCAGCTTGCAGCTTGCAGCAGGCCGTAGGGTGGAAAACCGCGAAGCGTTTTCCACCGAGGCAAAGGAAGGACGTACTTTTTGGCTGGGCCAGCATCCCTGTAATGGCTGAATAAGCTTCGTCTGAGTCATCCTGTCGAACCGCCGATCGCCAGCCGGCTGGTTCCTTACCATCACTGTGGCGGCTGGCTCTCGCGCGCCTTCATCGGACCGTCATACGCGGCCGTCATGCTGATGCTCCCGACCCGCCTATTGGGAGAAGCCGTGATGTCGCGTTATCAGCCGCACGCCACCGATTCCAAGACCCGCCGTCAGCAGGAAGATCTGCGCCGCATGCGCTTTCGCCGTGCCATCGAGTCCTACGCCGAGCAACGCCGGCTGCAGCAGGAACTGGTCGATTTCCCCGAGCCGCTCGTTGCCGGCTACCTGCGCAGCGAGCGGATAACAGCGCAGGCGGCGCGCTAGGTTCTGGTGGGCTGAAGCCCACCCTACCGGCCTTGCACCATTCCCACCCTGGGGTGGGCTTCAGCCCACCAAGCGCCCAGACTGGGCTGAACGGATCGCCGCCCGGTCGCATGGCCCGCGTCCGTATCATCGGGCGAGCCCCTAACAGGCTGTTGAAAAATTACCTGCGTTGCCATCGCGGCGTTAAAAACAGGCTCAAAATGCTCATTTACATCTCGTAAACTGCGCTTTTTCGCCTGTTTTTGCCTTGCGCTGGCTGCCTCGCCTATGCTTTTCAACGGCCTGCTAATGGCCATGGCTCCTGCCGACGTGTGACGGTGGCTCCTGCTCCGGCAGACTGACCGCGCCGCTGAGATTGAGTTGCTGGAGGATGCCGCACGGCTGGCCGTCATCGGCCGTCACGCAGCATCGACGCAGGTCCAGCAGCTCTTCGCGCAACGCCAGCAGGCTGGCGATGCGCGCCTGCACGTGGCTGATATGGGCGTCGATCAGGGCATTGACGCCGCCGCAGTTTTCCTCGGGCCGGTCGCGCAGGCGCAGCAGATCACGGATTTCCTCCAGGGTCATGTCGAGCAGCCGGCAGTTGCGGACGAAGGTCAGCCGCTCGAGATGGCGTTCGTCGTAGATGCGGTAGTTGCCCTCGCTGCGAGCCGGCGCGTCGAGCAGGCCTTCGCGCTCGTAATAGCGAATGGTTTCCACCGGGCAGGCGGTCAATCTGGCCAGTTCACCGATTTTCATCTCCACCTCCGCACAGATGCTTGACCCTATAGTGGCTTCAGGGTGCCTACTCCGCAATGTGGATGCAGGAGATCGATGTCATGAGTCAGTGCTGTGGACAGAACCACCCCAACCCGCAACGGCGCCACGAGGATGGGCAGGCCGCGCTCGGCGTGCGCGCCAAGTCCGGTGGCGCCACCGAGCGCACCCGCCTGCGCATCGAGCAGATGGATTGCCCCACCGAGGAGCGCCTGATCCGCGACCGGCTCGGCGGCATGCCGGGCATCGAGGCGCTGGAATTCAACCTGATCAACCGTGTGCTGACTCTGGAACACACCGCGGATGCGCTGCCGGCGGCCCTGGCCGCCATCGGCGAGCTGGGCTTCAGCGCCGAGCGCCAGGGTACGTTGGCTGGTGCCGCGCCGCCGCCTGCCGCCGCATCGCGCCGGCGCTGGTGGACCCTGGCGCTGGCCGGGGCTGCCGCGCTGGGCGCCGAGCTCGTGCATTTCAGCGGTCAGGACGGTAGCTGGCCGGTCTTCGCCCTGGCGCTGGTGGCCATCGGCCTGTGCGGGTTCGGCACCTACCGCAAGGGCTGGATCGCCCTGAAGAACCGCAATCTCAACATCAACGCGCTGATGAGCATCGCGGTGACCGGCGCGCTGCTGATCGGCCAGTGGCCGGAAGCGGCCATGGTCATGGTGCTGTTCACCGTCGCCGAGCTGATCGAGGCCAGGTCCCTGGACCGCGCGCGCGATGCCATTCGCGGTTTGCTGGAGCTGGCTCCAGAGCAGGCCAGCGTGCTGCAGGCCGACGGCAGCTGGCGGGCCCTGCCGCTGGCCGAGGTACCGCTGGGCGCACGGGTGCGGGTGCGTCCCGGCGAGCGCATCGGGCTGGATGGCGAGGTGCTCGTCGGCCGCTCCACGGTCGACCAGGCGCCGATCACCGGCGAGAGCCTGCCGCTGGACAAGGGGCCGGGCGACACGCTGTTCGCCGGCACCCTCAACGGCGCCGGCGAGCTGGAGTATCGCAGCACCGCGCTGGCTGGCGACACCACCCTGGCGCGCATCATCCATGCGGTGGAGCAGGCCCAGGGCTCCCGGGCGCCGACCCAGCGCTTCGTCGACCGCTTCTCGCAGGTCTATACCCCGGCGGTGGTGCTCTTCGCCCTGGCCGTCGCCGTGCTGCCGCCGCTACTGATGGGCGGCGCCTGGTTCGACTGGATCTACCGCGCCCTGGTGTTGCTGGTGGTAGCCTGCCCCTGCGCGCTGGTGATCTCGACTCCGGTGACCATCGTCAGCGGCCTGGCGGCGGCGGCGCGCAAAGGCATCCTGATCAAGGGCGGGGTCTATCTGGAAAACGGCCGGCACCTGGCCCGCCTGGCACTGGACAAGACCGGCACCCTCACTCACGGCAAGCCGCGTCAGACCGACCACCAGGCACTGGTGGCGGATGCCGACGGCACCCTCCGCGCGGTGGCTGCCAGCCTGGCGGCGCGCTCCGACCATCCGGTGTCCCAGGCGCTGGCCAGCCGGGCGCGCGAAGAGGGCATCGAGCTGCTGGCGGTCGAGAACCTGCAGGCCCTGGCCGGGCGCGGCGTGCGTGGCCGGGTGGCGGAGCGGGATTATCAGCTCGGCAATCACCGTCTGGTGGAGGAGCTGGGCCTGTGCAGCGCCGAGCTGGAAGCGCGCCTGGATGGCCTGGAGCGCCAGGGCAAGAGCGTGGTGGTGCTGTGCGACCAGACGCGTCCGCTGGCGCTGTTCGCCGTGGCCGACACGGTCAAGGAATCCAGCCGCGCGGCCATCGCCGAACTGCACGAACTGGGGGTGAAGACCGCCATGCTCAGCGGCGACAATCCGCACACGGTGCAGGCCATCGCGGCCCAGGTGGGCATCGACGAAGCCTTCGGCAACCTGCTGCCGGCCGACAAGCTCGAGGCCATCGCGCGCCTGCAGGCCGAAGGGGGGGCGGTGGGCATGGTCGGCGACGGCATCAACGATGCGCCGGCCCTGGCCAAGGCCGAGATCGGCTTCGCCATGGGCGCCGCCGGCACCGACACCGCTATCGAAACCGCCGATGTGGCGCTGCTGGACGACGACCTGCGCAAGATTCCCGCCTTCGTCCGCCTGTCGCGCGCCACCGTTGCCATCCTGCGGCAGAACATCGCCCTGGCCCTGGTGATCAAGGCGCTGTTCCTGGGCTTCGCCCTGACCGGCCAGGCGACCATGTGGATGGCGGTATTCGCCGACATGGGCGTGAGCCTGCTGGTGGTGTTCAACGGCCTGCGCCTGCTGCGCGCCTGAGCGGGCAATGGCGGGCCAGCGCAACCGTGGTCCTTGTAAGGACTATGCCCCACTTGCGTGTTGCAATGGGCACCGTACGCCGTAGGTTGGGTCGGGGCGCGTAGCCTGAGGAGCGCAGCGACGAAGCCCAACGGGTTCGTGCCCGTGCCCGTTGGGCTTCGCTTCGCTCAGCGCCAACCTACCCGCGAACGCTCGGGTATCGGCTGTTGCTCGACGTGCGACACGTTTCAGCCGGCCGCTTCGAAGCGTCTGGCCAGCCCGGCGATCAGCTCCCGCTCGCTGCGGATGAAGCCGAGGAACGCCTGGGCCACCGGCGACAGGCGGCGGCCGCGGAGGTTGACCGCGCACCAGCTGCGAAACAGCGGCAGCTCCGCCACCGGCAATTCGCGCAGCAGGCCCCGTGTCAGTTCCTGGTGCACCGCATGGCGCGGCAGCAGGGCCAGCCCGAGGCCGGCGATCACCGCCTCGCGCTGGGCATCCAGCGAGCCGATCTCCAGGGTCTGGGCGAAATGCGCGCGTTTCTGGTGGCAATATTCCTCGCAGGCCTTGCGAGTGCCCGAGCCGCTTTCGCGCACCAGCAGCGGGTAGGGGCTCAGGTCCTGCAGTTGCAGCTCGCCACGTGCGCATAGTGGATGGTCCGGTGGCGCCACCGCGACGATGGGGTTGTTGAGGAAGGGCAGGAAATCCAGCGGCATGTCCTGGGGCACCTGGCTCATGATCAGCAGGTCGTCGCGGCTGAGGTTCAGGCGGCGTACCGCCTGGGCGTGGTTGACCACCACCAGTTGCAGGCTGACTTCCGGGTGCAGGCGCCTGAAGGCGGCGAACAGGTGCGGCGTGATGTACTTGGCGCTCGATTCCACCGCCAGGTTCAGTTGCC
Source organism: Pseudomonas lopnurensis (assembly GCF_015070855.1). GTDB lineage: Bacteria > Pseudomonadota > Gammaproteobacteria > Pseudomonadales > Pseudomonadaceae > Stutzerimonas > Stutzerimonas lopnurensis. The sequence goes on along the minus strand of NZ_JADDIX010000027.1, from coordinate 31,116 downwards.
CCTGCAGCGAGCCCAGCAGGTCGGAAAGCTGCATGTCGAGGCTGTCCAGGCGGCCGAAGATGTCGGTACTGGCGCGCTGCAGCGCTTCGGCGGCGTCGGTGAGGTAGAGCTTCTTGCCGACGTATTCGAACAGCGGCTGGCCGACCAGCTCTTCCAGCTGGCGGATCTGCAGGCTCACGGCCGGCTGGGTCAGCGCCATTTCTTCCGCGGCGCGGCTGTAGGAGCGGCTCTCGCAGACCGCACGGAACACCTGTAGCTGGCGCAATGTCATGCGCATCAGCGATTTTCGCATCCTGTTCTCCGTCGTTCGTCGCACCAGGGCAGCGGCAACACGCCGCTGCCGTTGCCCTGGCCGTTCGGCCAAGATTACGCCGAAGGACCGTTACCCATAAGTATTTACTTATCCTCAAGCAAACAATTATTCATTTTCAGTAATTCCCTCAAGGGGCGTAGGGTGGAAATCGCTCGTTACGAATGCGAGTGATCATCGGCCCGGCATCGGGTCGCCTGCTCAACGATCCGAGGGAAGACAGCGTGATCAAGAAGCTGCTGATCGCCAACCGCGGGGAAATTGCGGTGCGTATCGTCCGTGCCTGCGCCGAAATGGGCGTTCGCTCGGTGGCGGTATTTTCCGAGGCCGACCGCCATGCCCTGCACGTCAAGCGCGCCGACGAGGCGTACTTCATCGGCGAGGACCCGCTGGCCGGTTATCTGAACCCGCGCAAACTGGTCAACCTGGCCGTGGAAACCGGCTGCGATGCGCTGCATCCCGGCTACGGTTTCCTCTCCGAGAATGCCGAACTGGCCGACATCTGCGCCGAGCGCGGGATCAGGTTCGTCGGCCCCAGCGCGGAAGTGATTCGCCGCATGGGCGACAAGACCGAAGCCCGCCGCAGCATGATCAAGGCCGGCGTGCCGGTCACGCCGGGCACCGAGGGCAACGTCGCCGACCTCGCCGAGGCCCTGCGCGAGGCCGAGCGCATCGGCTACCCGGTGATGCTCAAGGCCACCTCCGGCGGCGGCGGCCGCGGCATCCGCCGCTGCAACACGCGGGCGGAGCTGGAATCGGCCTATCCGCGGGTGATCTCCGAGGCGACCAAGGCCTTCGGCAACGCCGAGGTCTTCCTCGAAAAATGCATCGTCGAGCCCAAGCACATCGAGGCGCAGGTGCTGGCCGACAGTTTCGGCAACACCGTGCATCTGTTCGAGCGCGACTGCTCGATCCAGCGGCGCAACCAGAAGCTCATCGAAATCGCCCCGAGCCCGCAGCTGACGCCCGAGCAGCGCGCCTACATCGGCGACCTCGCCGTGCGCGCGGCCAAGGCCGTGGGCTACGAGAACGCCGGCACCGTGGAATTCCTGCTCGCCGACGGGCAGGTGTACTTCATGGAGATGAACACCCGTGTGCAGGTGGAGCACACCATCACCGAGGAAATCACCGGCATCGACATCGTCCGCGAGCAGATCCGCATCGCTTCCGGCCTGCCGCTGTCGGTCAAGCAGGAAGACATCCAGTATCGCGGTTTCTCCCTGCAGTTTCGCATCAACGCCGAGGACCCGCGCAACAACTTCCTGCCCTGCTTCGGCAAGATCACCCGCTACTACGCCCCCGGCGGCCCCGGCGTGCGCACCGACACGGCGATCTACACCGGCTACACCATTCCGCCGTACTACGACTCGATGTGCCTGAAGCTGGTGGTCTGGGCGCTGACCTGGGAGGAGGCGCTGGCGCGTGGCTCGCGCGCACTGGACGACATGCGCGTGCAGGGCGTGAAGACCACTGCCACCTACTACCAGCAGATTCTCGCCAACCCGGATTTCCGCAGCGGCCAGTTCAACACCAGCTTCGTCGACAACCATCCGGAACTGCTGAACTACTCGATCAAACGCAAGCCGGGCGAACTGGCCCTGGCCATCGCCGCCGCCATCGCCGCCCATGCAGGCCTGTAAAGCAGCGGCAAGCTGCAAGCCGCAAGCATCAAGCAAGAGCCCCGCGTGCTTTTACTTGCCGCTTGAAGCTTGAAGCTTGCAGCTCCAAGGAGACAGACATGAACACAAAGAAAATTACGGTCACCGACACCATTCTGCGTGACGCCCACCAGTCGCTGCTGGCGACCCGCATGCGCACCGAAGACATGCTGCCGATCTGCGACAAGCTCGATCGCGTCGGCTACTGGTCGCTGGAAGTCTGGGGTGGCGCCACCTTCGACGCCTGCGTGCGCTTCCTCAAGGAGGATCCCTGGGAGCGCCTGCGCCAGCTCAGGGCGGCGCTGCCCAACACCCGCCTGCAGATGCTGCTGCGCGGGCAGAACCTGCTCGGCTACCGCCACTACAGCGACGACGTGGTCGAGGCATTCGTCGCCAAGGCCGCCGAGAACGGCATCGACGTGTTCCGCATCTTCGACGCGATGAACGACGTGCGGAACCTGGAAACCGCGATCCGCGCGGTGAAGAAGGCCGGCAAGCACGCCCAGGGCACCATCGCCTACACCACCAGCCCGGTGCATACCGTCGAGGCCTTCGTCGAGCAGGCGCGGCAGATGGCGGCCATGGGTATCGACTCCATCGCCATCAAGGACATGGCCGGGCTGCTCACGCCCTACGCCACCGGCGAGCTGGTCAGGGCGCTGAAGGCGGCGCTGCCGGAACTGGACGTGGCGATCCACTCCCACGACACCGCCGGCGTGGCCAGCATGTGCCAGCTCAAGGCGGTGGAGAACGGCGCCGACCGCATCGATACCGCCATCTCCAGCATGGCCTGGGGCACCAGCCACCCGGGCACCGAGTCGATGGTCGCCGCGCTGCGCGACACGCCCTACGACACCGGCCTGGACCTGCAACTGATCCAGGAGATCGGCCTGTATTTCTACGCGGTGCGCAAGAAGTACCACCAGTTCGAGAGCGAATTCACTGGCGTCGACACCCGCGTGCAGGTCAACCAGGTGCCGGGCGGGATGATTTCCAACCTCGCCAACCAGCTCAAGGAGCAGGGCGCGCTGCACCGCATGGACGAGGTGCTGGCCGAGATTCCCAAGGTGCGCAAGGACCTCGGCTACCCGCCGCTGGTCACCCCGACCTCGCAGATCGTCGGCACCCAGGCGTTCTTCAACGTGCTCGCCGGCGAGCGCTACAAGACCATCACCACCGAAGTGAAGTACTACCTGCAGGGCCGCTACGGCAAGGCGCCGGCCGCGGTCGACCAGCGTCTGCGCTTGCAGGCGATCGGCAGCGAGGACGTCATCGAGTGCCGTCCGGCCGACCTGCTGCCGCCCGAGCTGGACAAGTTGCGCAAGGACGTCGGCGACCTGGCCAAGAGCGAGGAGGACGTGCTGACCTACGCCATGTTCCCCGACATCGGCCGCAAGTTCCTCGAGGAGCGCGCGGCCGGCACGCTGCAGCCGGAGGTGCTGCTGCCGATCCCCGACGGCACCGCGGTACCGGCCCAGGGCGGGGTGCCGACCGAGTTCGTCATCGACGTGCACGGCGAGAGCTACCGCGTCGACATCACCGGCGTCGGCGTCAAGGCCGAGGGCAAGCGCCACTTCTACCTGTCCATCGACGGCATGCCGGAGGAGGTGGTGTTCGAGCCGCTCAACGACTTCGTCGGCGGCGCCGGCAGCAAGCGCAAGCAGGCCAGCGCGCCGGGCGATGTCAGCACCACCATGCCGGGCAACGTCGTCGAGGTGCTGGTCAGCGAGGGTGACCTGGTCAAGGCCGGTCAGGCGGTGCTGGTCAGCGAGGCGATGAAGATGGAAACCGAAATTCAGGCGCCGATCGGCGGCACCGTGAAGGCCGTTCATGTCGCCAAAGGTGACCGGGTGAACCCGGGAGAAGTCTTGATAGAAATCGAGGCCTGAGTCGAATCCCGGCAGGCCTGTCCAGCGAGTCCCCTTGGGAGCCGTGCGGCTCCCTTTTTTTGGGCGCCATCGCCTGGAATGCGACGTGCGGGATCAATGCCTTAATGCTGTGGAGAAGTAGATGGGTATCGACCCGGTCGTGCTGTTCTTTGTCTTCGGCCTGCTCGCCGGTTTGCTCAAGAGCGAACTGAAGCTGCCGCCGGCGCTCTATGAGACGCTGTCCATCGTCTTGCTGCTGGCGATCGGGTTGCACGGTGGGGTGGAACTGGCCGAGCAGGCCAGTCCCGCGCTGCTCGGCCAGTCGCTGCTGGTGCTGGCGCTGGGCGTGTTGCTGCCCGTGCTCGCCTTCGGCCTGTTGCGCGGCCTGCGTTTTGACCGCGTCAATGCGGCGGCGGTGGCGGCGCACTATGGCTCGGTCAGCGCCGGTACCTTCGCGGTGGTGGTGGCCTACCTGGCGGCGCGGGAAATCTTCTTCGAGAGCTATATGCCGCTGTTCGTGGCGATTCTCGAGATTCCGGCGATTCTGGTCGGCATCCTGCTGGCCAAGGGGATATCGCAGGACACCGACTGGAAGGAGCTGGGCCGCGAGATCTTTCTCGGCAAGAGCATCATGCTGCTGCTCGGCGGCCTGCTGATCGGTGCCATCGCCGGCAAGGAGGCGATCAAGCCGCTGGAGCCCCTGTACACCAGCATGTTCAAGCCGGTGCTGGCGTTCTTCCTGCTGGAAATGGGCCTGATCGCCTCCGGCCAGTTGGGTTCGCTGAAGCGCTACGGCTTGAAGCTGGCGGCCTTCGCCGTGATCATGCCGCTGGTCGGCGCGCTGGTCGGCGCCATGCTGGCGCGTTTCATGGGGCTGTCGCTGGGCGGCACGGCGATGCTCGCCACGCTCGCGGCCAGCGCCTCCTACATCGCGGTGCCGGCGGCGATGCGCCTGGCGGTGCCGCAGGCCAATCCGTCGCTGTCGCTGACGGCCTCGCTGGGCATCACCTTTCCGTTCAACATCCTGATCGGCATACCGCTCTACCTGGCGATGGCCGAGCAACTGATCGCCTGGGGACTCTGAGATGAACGCACACAAGCGCACCCTGCTCACCGTGATCTGCGAAGCGGCCCTCGAGCACAAGCTGGTGAGTGATCTGCAGACCCTGGGCGCGCCCGGCTGGACCCTGTCCGATGCGCGCGGCAGCGGCAGCCGGGGCGTGCGCAGCGCCGAATGGAACACCGACGGCAACATCCGCCTGGAAGTGATCTGTGGCCGCGAGCTGGCCGAACGCATCGCCGCCCATCTGCAGGCACGCTATTACGAACACTTCGCGATGGTCTGCTATCTCGCCGAGGTGGACGTGCTGCGGCCGGAAAAATTCTAGCTTCTAGGGCACCCAGGCCCCCATCCTGCAATCGAGATCGAACATGAACGAGCAACAGAAAAACACCGAAACCGCGCAGGAGGCGCTCGACCTGATCGTTGGCGGCGTCAAGCGCTTTCGCGAGGAAATCTACCCGCAGCAGCGCGAGCTGTTCAAGAAACTGGCCCACGAACAGACCCCGCGTGCGATGTTCATCACCTGCGCCGACTCGCGGATCATCCCCGAACTGATCACCCAGAGCGCGCCGGGCGACCTGTTCGTCACCCGCAACGTCGGCAACGTGGTGCCGCCGTACGGGCAGATGAACGGCGGTGTTTCCACGGCCATCGAATTCGCCGTGATGGCCCTCGGCGTGCAGCACATCATCGTCTGCGGGCATTCGGACTGCGGTGCGATGAAGGCCGTGCTCAACCCCGACGAACTCGAGCGCATGCCGACGGTGAAGGCCTGGCTGCGGCATTCCGAGGTGGCGAAGATCGTCGTCGAGCAGAACTGCGGCTGTGCCGACCACAACACCCTGGGCATCCTCACCCAGGAGAACGTCGTGGCCCAGCTCGACCACCTGCGCACCCATCCCTCGGTGGCGGCGCGCCTGGCCAGCGGCCAGCTGTTCATCCACGGCTGGCTGTACGACATCGAAACCAGCGAAATCCGCGGCTACGACGCCGAAAAGGGCGAGTTCCGCCTGATCGGCGACGGCCCGCTGCCGATGGCCACGCCCAAGCCTCGCTACCTGCAGGGCTGAGCGCCTGTCTACGATCTGCTGCGCCTCGGCCCTGCTGCATTGAAAACAGGCTCTGAGCGCGTTCAGCGGCCGCCGGCGAGCGCCTTGCCGCGGTCGCGGATCAGGTAGCACAGATCCGGAGTCTGGCTGCAGCCGGCGTAGCCTTCGGCGATGACCGCGTCGAGCGCCTGCTGCAGGCGTTCGACGACTTCGTCCGGGGTATCGCGGCTCAGCGCCAGGTAGACCGGCTCGCTGCGAAAGCTCAGCACCACCTGCAACTGCTGCTCCGCCACCCCTTGCTGGCGCGCGTAGTAGCGCCACACCGGGTCGGCGGCGGCCCAGAGGTCGATCCGCCCACCGAGCAGCTTGCGCAGGTTTTCCGGATCGCTGAGGCTGTCGCCCGGCTCGAGGCCCTGGCTTTCGAGGTAGAGATTCACGCTGCCGTTCCGGTAGCCACCGATCCGGTAGTCCGCGGCCTGGGCCAGGCTCTGCAGTTTCAGGCCGCGTTCGGGCAGCGCCAGCAGTACGCTGTCGTAGTGCGCCAGCGGGCCGACCCACTTGAACAGCCCGGCGTTGTGCTCGGTGCGGGCGACCGAGAACAGGCCGTGATCGGCTTCCTGCCGGGTCTGCTCGTAGAGCCTGTTCCAGGGACCGCGCAGGGCCAGGCTGTAGGCGATGCCGGCGCGTTTGAAGATTTCCCGCACCGTGTCGGTGCCGATTCCCTCCACCTCGTCGCCGCGGGCGAAGTTCTTCAGGTTCGGCGCCATGTTGAAGGGCGGGAAGTTGTCGGTCTGCAGGACGATCCGGTAGTCGTTCGGCAGCTCGGCATGGGCGCTGGCGGCGCCCGTCAGAAGCAGGGCGAACAGCGCTCCGGCTGTGCTGGATCTGGCCATGACATCGGCTCCTCGATGCGCTTGTTTTTATTGTGGCCCAGGCAAGGGTAGCGGGCGCACGCATGTCTCGCCACCGGCGTGATCGCACGCTGATGCTTTCGCCTTCGGGCATGGCCCGGTCAACTGGCGGGAATGGGTTTTCGCGAGCGCGGTGATATGATCCGGCGCTGCCCAGAACTCTCATTTAGCGCTCCGCCTGCGGTTCGCTGGAGCCAGTCGTGCCCAAGAGACATCCTATCGGGTTGCGCCAATGGATCTGGCGCGCCTTCGTTAGAAGTGCCCTGATTCCGCTGATCCTGGTGGAAACGGCGCTGATCGCCATCTATCTGCTGACCAACGGTGCCATCCGTGATGCACAGATCGAGCATCTGCGGCAGACGGCGCTGAACGACCTGCAGGCCTCGGTCAGACTGGAGTCGCGGTTGATCAACGAGCAACTGAACCAGGTCGCCGCGCTCACCGAGCTGTACCGCAACCTCACCGCCAATGCCCTGCTCGAAGGCGAGCCGACGCCAGCGCCCGCCCTGGCGCTGAGCCCCGGCGGCGTGCGCTACAGCCCCGTCGACGACGGGGGCGCGGCGGTCTTCTATTCCAGCGCCACCCCGGCCGCGCGGCAGGATCTGGACAAGGTGGCCCGGCTGCGCCGCCTCGAACCGCTGATGAAGGAGCTGAAGGCACGCAATCCGCTGGTGGCCAGCCTGTACTTCAACAGCTGGGACAGCCTCAACCACATCTATCCGTGGTTCCTCACCCTCGACCAGTACCCGGCGGACATGGTCATCCCCGATTACAGCTTCTATTACCTGGCCGATGCCGAGCACAATCCCGCGCGCGGGGTGGTCTGGACCGAGGTCTATCTCGACCCCGCCGGGCACGGCTGGATGATGTCGGCCACCGCCCCGGTGTACCGCGGCGACTTCCTCGAAGGGGTGGCGGGCATCGACATCACCGTCAGCGGCATCCTCGAGCAGATCGGCCAGTTGCGGGTGCCCTGGAGCGGTTACGCCATGCTGGTCAGCGACGACCTGTCGATCATGGCCCTGCCCGGGCCGGGCGAGGTGGATTTCGGTATCGCCGAGCTGACCGATCACACCTACCTGGACGCGATCCGCCACGAGACGTTCAAGCCCGAGGACTTCCGCCTCGACCGTCGTCCGGAAACGTCCGGGCTGGCCGCGGCCATCGCCGGGCGTAGCCAGGGCGTGGAGCAAGTGATGCTCGGCGGCCGCCCGCAGCTGGTGGCCTGGACCACGGTGGTGCCGACCGGCTGGCACCTGTTGGCGGTGGTCGACGAGGCCGAGGTGTTCCGCCAGACCAACGCCCTGGCCAGCCGCTACCAGCATATCGGCTACCTGCTGATCGCCGGGCTGGTGCTGTTCTATGTCGGTTTCTTCGCGCTCATGTGGCTGCGCGCGCGCCAGCTCAGCCAGGCGCTGCTGCGGCCGATCGCCGGCATCTCGCGGGCGATGGGCGAGATCGGCCTGGGCCGTTGGCGACCGCAGCCGGTGGACGCGCAGATCCGCGAACTGGACGAGATGGCCCGGCACACCCTGGCCATCGGCGAACACCTGGAACGCAGCGAGGCACAGCGCTCGCACAGCCAGAGCCGCCTGGAGCTGTTGCTGGAGAGCGCCACCGAAAGCCTCTGGGAATACGACCTGCGCGACGGGATGCTGCAGATTCGCGGCGGCATGGTCGGGCGTTTCGGGCTGCCGTCCGGGCAACTCAGCGGCGACCGGTTCCGCCAGCGCATCCACCCCGACGACCTGCCGGCGGCGTTCGCCCAGGTGCAGCGGATCCAGCAAGGGCTGCAGCAGCGCTACGAGGCCGAGTACCGCTTCGCCGACGCCATGGGCCAGTACCATTGGCTGCTGACGCGCGGCCGGGTGCTCGAGCGCGACCCGCAGACCGGCCTGGCCTGGGTCCTGGCCGGCACCCATGTGGATATCGACGCGCTCAAGCGCGTCGAGGCGGAGCTGCGCGCGGCGACGCGGCAGGCGCAGGCCGCCAGCGAAGCGAAGAGCCGCCTGCTCTCGGGCATCAGCCACGAGCTGCGCACCCCGCTCAATGCGATCCTCGGCTTCGCCCAACTGATGCGCATGGACTGCGACGACGAGAGCCAGTCCGAAGCCGCCGAATACCTGGACGAAATCCTCCTCGCCAGCCGCCATCTCAACCAGTTGCTGGGGGAGATCCTTGAGTGGTCGAGCCTGCAGACGGAGCCTCCGCGCCTGGAACTGCGGCCGGTGGAAGTGCGCGGCCTGATCCGCGAGTGCGCCGAGCTGATCGCCCTGGAAATCCGCCAGCGCGGCCTGCAACTGGAGCTGGCGCTACCGGAGGAAGGGCTGCGGGCGCGCGCCGAGCCGCGGCGGCTGCGCCAGGTGCTGCTGAACCTGCTGTCCAACGCGATGAAGTACAACGTCCCGCAGGGGCGCATCGGCCTGCGCGTGGAAACCGGCGCCGACTACGTGCGCATCCTGGTGGAGGACACCGGCCTGGGCATCGACCCACGGCAGCAGGCGCAGGTCTTCGAACCCTTCCAGCGCCTGGGCAGGGAGAACAGCATGATCCAGGGCACCGGCATCGGCCTGTCGCTGTGCCTGGAGTTCGCCAGGTTGATGGACGGTCAGATGGGGCTGCACAGCGAGCCGGGTGTCGGCAGTCGTTTCTGGATCGAGCTGGCGCGTGCGCCCGACGGTGCCGGTGAAGACTGACGGTCGTCAGTCCGCGCGCTCGCCGCACAGGTCCAGGGCGAACCAGTGCGCCACCTCGGCCGCTGCCAGCCCGGCGCCGAGCAGGGCGAACAGCTTGCCCAGCGCCGCTTCGCGGGTCATCCCGCCGCCGCTCAGCAGGCCGCAGGCGGCCAGCTGGCTGCCGGCGGCATACAGGCCGAACTCGACGTGCCCCTGCGGGCACTGGCTGATCGCGACCAGCACCACGCCGCGCGCCCGCGCCTCCTGCAGCGCTGCCAGCAGCTCGGCATTGTCCGCCGGCCCGGTGCCGCTGCCGTAGCACTCCAGCACCAGGCCCTGCACGCCGCTGGCGAGCAGTGCCCGTAGCTGCGCGGCCTGTACGCCGGGAAACAGCGGCAGCACGGCAAGGCTGACCGGATGGCGCGCTGCGCGGTAGTCGATGGCGGGCGGGATCGCCGCTGCCCGCTGGCCGCGGCGCTGGCGTGGCTGTTCGGCGAAGGCGTCGAGGGTCGCCGTGCCCAGCTTGCTGGCGCGCGCGCCATGCAGCAGGGCACCGTGGAAATACAGGTGCACGCCGGGCGGCACACCGTCGCGCAATGCCCGCATGGCGCCGAACAGGTTGTCCCAGGCATCGCTGCCCGGCACGCCGGCCGGCAGCATGGAGCCGGTCAGCAGCACCGGCACGTCCAGCCCCAGCAGCAGGAAGCTCAGCGCCGCGGCGCTGTAGGCCAGGGTGTCGGTACCATGCAGCACCAACACGGCGTCGCAGCCGTCCGCTTCGACGCCGCTGCGGATGGCCTCGACCATGGCCAGCCAGTTGCGCTGGTTCATGTTGGCGCTGTCGATGGCCGGCAGCAGTTCGTGGAACCGCCAGTCGGGCAGGTCCAGCTCGGGTTGCAGGCCCTGCTGGGCGCGCAGCCGGTCGGCGAAACCGGAGGCGGGCATTAGCCCGGCGGCGCTCTGCTGCATGCCGATGGTGCCGCCGGTGTACAGCACCAGGAGTTTTCTGCAGGCCGGCATGGGGTCTCCTCGAACGAAACGGGTTGGGGCTAATGCGATCCCTGTGGAGCCTGGGGGGCGCCCAGTCCTTGCCGGCGATCGGCCGACACGACGGATCGCCGGCAAGCCGGCTCCTACAAAAGCCTCAGGAACGAGCGGCGGCGCCAGCCCCGGCCTTGGCCGGCCATACGGCGGGGTCGAGATCCAGGTCGGCAAACTGCGCCGGATCGAACACCGGCGACTCTACACCGGCCTTGCGCTGGCTGTCGTAGTCGCGCATCAGGCGCAGGCCGACCTTGAACAGCAGCGCCAGGGCGATCAGGTTGCAGATCGCCAGCAGGCCCATGGTCACGTCGGCGAAGCCGAACACCGTGCCCAGGTCCTGGATCGAGCCCCACATCACCAGAGCGATCACCAGCAGGCGGTAGAGCAGCACCGGCCAGCGCTTGGCGGTGAAGAAGCCCAGGGCATTCTCGCCGAGATAGTAGTTGTAGATCAGCGTGGTGAACACGAACAAGAGCAACGCGAGGCTGACGAACACCCGGCCCCACTCGCCGACCACGGCGGCCACGGCGCTCTGGGTCAGCACCACGCCGGCCACTTCTTCGCCGCCTGGCTGGTAGACGCCGGAGAGGAGGATGATCAGCGCGGTGCAGCTGCACAGCACGATGGTGTCGATGAACACGCTGAGCGACTGCACGATGCCCTGCGCCACCGGATGCTTGACCTCGGCCACCGCCGCCACGTTGGGCGCGCTGCCCAGGCCCGCCTCGTTGGAGAACAGGCCGCGCTTGACGCCCATGATGATCGCCGCGCCGATGCCGCCGGCGAAGGCCGGCTCCAGGCCGAAGGCGCCGCGCAGGATCATGCCGAAGGCGTCCGGAATCTGCCCGGCGTTGCTGCCGATGACGAAGATCGCCATGGCGATGTAGGAAAACGCCATGGCCGGTACCAGCACGTCGGCGAAGGTGGCGATGCGCTTGATGCCGCCGGAGATGATCAGGGCGATCACCGCCATCAGGACCAGGCCGCTGACGAAGGTCGGCACGCCGAAGGTGTCGTGCAGCGAGCTGGCCACGGTATAGGACTGTACGGCATTGAAGCCGAAACCGAAGGTCACCAGCAGCAACAGCGAAACCACGATGCCCAGCCAGCGTTGGCCGAGGCCGTGCTCGATGTAGAACGCCGGACCGCCGCGGTAGCCGCCGTCGGCTTCGCGGCGCTTGTAGAGCTGCGCCAGCGAGCATTCGAAATAGCTGGTGGCCATGCCGACCAGCGCCACCACCCACATCCAGAAGATTGCGCCCGGCCCGCCGAGCATGATCGCCACCGAGACCCCGGCGATGTTGCCGGCGCCGACGCGGCCGGCGACGCTGAGCATCAGCGCCTGGAACGAGCTGAGCTGTCCCGGCTGACGCTTGAAGGCCTCGCCGAAGATGCCGAACATGCTGCCGAAGTAGCGGAACTGGACGAAGCGCGAGGCGACGGTGAAATACAGGCCGAGGCCGATCAGCATGACGATCAGCAGCTTGCTCCAGATGAGGTCGTTGAGAATATCGAGCATGGCGGGACGATCTCTTGTTGTTTTGCCAGTGAAGAAAAGCGCAAGCGGGCAATGGTTGGCCAGGCGCCGCGCCCATGCAATTGCGCGGGTCGCGGCGACCTGACGCGAGTTGATGCTAGACTCGCATAGCTCGCACCAATGGGACCCGCGCATGTACGACCATCTCGGCGCCAACCTCAAGCTGCTCTGCAGCCACTACCGCTCGATCGCCGAGGTCTGCCGCAAGCTGTCCATCAACCGTGCGCAGTTCAACAAGTACCTGAGCGGCCAGAGCCGGCCGACGGCGCACAACCTCAAGCGTATCTGCGATTTCTTCGGCGTCGAGGCCTATGAGCTGGGCCTGCCCAGCGAGCAGTTCGCCCAACTGATCGGCCTGCGCCGGCACGACCAGGAGCGCATCGCCGCCAGCGATCCACTGCTGGAGCTGCTGCAGCCGCTGCGCGACAACGCCAGCAGCCTGTCGCGCTACTGCGGTTATTACTTCGAGTACGCCAACTGCCTGTCGGTGCCGGGGCAGATCCTGCTGTCGCTGGTGCATCTGCGCGAGGACCGCGGCAGCTTCGTCTTCGAGCGCCAGGAGCGCCAGGAACAGTCGCGTGCCGACGATCCCCAGGCCGAGGACTGGGTGGTGCGCTGTCGCTACCTGGGTGCCGCGTTCTATCTGCAGGACCGGCTGTTTCTCATCGACTACGAGTCGCTGACCGGCAACGAGATGAGCCAGACCATCCTCATTCCCAGCTTCAAGAGCCGCATCGGCCGCCTCAACGGCCTGAAGACCGGGGTGTCCAGCGGCGACCGCCGCACCCCGGCCTGCACCCGGGTGGTCTGGGAATACCTGGGCAGCGCGATCAACCGGGTCAATGCCTACCGCCAGGTGATGCTCTACGCCCCGGACGATCCGCGCATCGACCCCGAGATCCGCGCGCGCCTGGGCGCGTCGCACATCCGCGACGGCCTGTTCGAGATCGAATGAGGCGAGCGCCGGCTCAGGCCTTCAGCGGCACCAGGCGCGGCGCGATCATGTTTTCCGGGCGCAGGATGTCGGCCAGGGTGGCTTCGTCCAGCAGCCGCTCCTCGCGCACCAGCTCCAGCACGCCGCGCCCGCCGAGCAGCGCCTGGCCGGCGATGCGGGTGGCGTTCTCGTAGCCGATGTAGGGGTTCAGCGCGGTGATCAGGCCGATGGAGTTCTCCATCAACTGGCGGCAGTGCGCCTCGTTGGCGCTGATGCCATTGACGCAGTGCTCGCGCAGCATGTCCATGGCGCGCTGCAGCAGGCGGATCGAGTCGAACAGCTTGTAGGCGATCAGCGGCTCCATGACGTTGAGCTGCAACTGTCCGGCCTCGGCCGCCAGGGTCAGCGCCAGGTCGTTGCCGATCACCTCGAACGCCACCTGGTTGACTGCCTCTGGGATCACCGGGTTGACCTTGCCCGGCATGATCGAGCTGCCCGGCTGGCGCGGCGGCAGGTTGATCTCGTTGATGCCGGTGCGCGGGCCGCTGGAGAGCAGGCGCAGGTCGTTGCAGATCTTCGACAGCTTCACCGCCAGGCGCTTGAGCATGCTGGAGAAGGTGACGAAGGCGCCCATGTCGGAGGTGGCCTCGATGAGGTCGGCGGCGGGCTTCAGCGGTTGCCCGCTGATGGTGGCCAGGCGCTGCACGGCCAGGGCCTGATAGCCGGGGTCGGCGTTGATGCCGGTGCCGATGGCGGTGCCGCCGAGGTTGACCTCGACCAGCAACTGCGGGGCGATCAGCCGCAGGTGTTCGAGGTCCTCGCCGAGGGTGGTGGCGAAGGCGCGGAATTCCTGGCCGAGGGTCATGGGCACCGCATCCTGCAGCTGGGTGCGGCCCATCTTGAGGATGTGTGCGAACTCGTCCGACTTGCCGGCGAAGGCCTGCACCAGGCTGTCGAGGCTGGCCAGCAGGGTGTCGTGACCGAGCAGCAGGCCGAGGCGGATGGCGGTGGGATAGGCGTCGTTGGTCGACTGCGCCATATTCACGTCGTTGTTCGGGTGCAGGTGGCGGTACTCGCCCTTGGCATGGCCCATGTGCTCCAGCGCCAGGTTGGCGATCACCTCGTTGGCGTTCATGTTGGTCGAGGTGCCGGCGCCGCCCTGGATCATGTCGACCACGAACTGCTCATGGAACTCGCCGCGGATCAGCCGTGCGCAGGCCCGGCTGATCGCCTGGTGCTTGGCCTCGCCGAGATGCCCCAGCTGGCGGTTGGCGTCGGCGGCGGCCTGCTTGACCATGGCCAGGGCGATCACCAGCTTGGGAAAGTGCGACAGCGGCACGCCGGAGAGGCGGAAGTTGTTCACCGCGCGCAGGGTCTGGATGCCGTAATAGGCGTCGGCGGGTACTTCGAGCGGGCCAAGCAGATCGTTTTCGAGACGCAAGGATGCAGCGCAGGACATGAGGACTCTTATCCGGGGAGGAAGCGGCAACTGCCGCGATGAGCGCTAACATAAGGGCTCCGGCCGCTCGTCGGCCAATGCCGTTATAAGCTGGCCCATGCATGATCGGCATAATGAGGCTGTGACGCCGCCCGGCCGACGAGCGTTATTGCGCACAGGGGCAGCGCCGGGAGGGCCGCATGAACATCGAGACCAAATGGCTGGAAGACCTCGTCGCGCTGGCGGCGACACGCAGCTTTTCCCAGGCGGCGGCGCGTCGTTTCGTCACCCAGCCGGCGTTCAGCCGACGCATCCGCAGCCTGGAGAACAGCCTGGGGCTGACCCTGGTGAATCGCTCGCGCACGCCGGTGGAACTGACCGAGGCCGGCCAACTGTTCCTGGTCACGGCGCGCAACATGGTCGAGCAGGTCGGCGAGGTGGTGCGCTACCTGCACAACCTCGAGGGCCAGCGCGGCGAGGTGCTGCAGGTCGCCGCGGCGCATTCGCTGGCGCTGGGCTTCTTCCCCGAATGGCTGGCGCAGTTGCGCCGCGACGGCGTGCCGGTCAACAGCCGGTTGGTGGCGACCAACGTCGGCGAGGCGGTGCACTCGCTGCGCGAAGGCGCCTGCGACCTGATCCTCGCCTACCACGATCCGGAGGCGACCCTGCAGATGGACCCCGAGCTGTTCCCCTCGCTGGCGCTGGGGCGTACCGAGATCGTCCCGGTGTGCGCGACGGGCGAGACCGGCGCGCCGCTGTTCGATCCCGACGGCGGGCAGAGTGTGCCGCTGCTGGCGTACAGCGCCGGCGCCTCGCTGGGGCGCTCGGTGAACGCGCTGCTGCGCCAGCGCGGGCTGCGCTCGACCACGGTCTACGAGACGGCCATGGCCGACAGCCTGAAGAGCATGGCGATGCAGAAGCTCGGCCTGGCCTGGGTCCCGCGCCTGAGCGTGAGCGCCGAGCTGGCGCGGGGCGAACTGGTGATCAGCGGTGGGGCGCACTGGCGGCTGCCGCTGGAGATCCGCCTGTACCGCTGCGCGCTGGTGCGCAAGGCGCCGGTACGGCTGCTCTGGCGCAAGCTGGAAAGCGGCGCCGGCCAGCCGCCCGCCGCGCCGCTCGAACGCTAGGGCCCGTTGTGGCGACATGTAGGAGCCCGGGGGGGACGCCGAGTCCTTGCCGGCGATGCGTTCGGGCAGTCGGGATCGCCGGCCAGCCGGCGCCTGCGAAAAGCGCTCGATGGTTCCCACGCTCCCGCGTGGTGACCCTGCCGTGGACGCTCTGCGTCCAGCGACGCGGAGCGTCGTAGCTGGCGCTCCCACGCGGAGCATGGGAGCGATCAAGCGGTACCGGCCAGCCCGCCGGCGCCTGCGAAAAGCCCTACGCGCCCATGTTCAGCACGATGCGCCCCTCGATCGTGCCGGCGCGCATCTGGTCGAATATCTGGTTGATGTCGTCCAGCTCGCCGGCATGGATGGTGGCCTTGACCAGGCCCTCGGCGGCGAAGTCCAGTGCTTCCTGGAGGTCGGCGCGGGTGCCGACGATCGAGCCGGTAATGCTGATGGCCTTGAGCACCACGTCGAAGATCGGCGTGGGGAAGTCGCCCGGCGGCAACCCCACCAGCGCCACCGTGCCGCGGCGGCGCGCCATGCCGATGGCCTGGCCGAAGGCGCTGTTGGAGACCGCGGTGACCAGCACGCCGTGGGCGCCGCCGATCTCGCGCTGGATGACCGCCACCGGGTCTTCGCTGCGGGCATTGACGGTCAGGCTGGCGCCGAGCGTCTTCGCCAGTTCCAGCTTGGCGTCGTCGACGTCCACCGCCGCCACGTGGAGCCCCATCGCCCGCGCGTACTGCACCGCGACGTGGCCCAGCCCGCCGACACCGGAAATCACCACCCACTGGCCGGGCCGGGCGTCGGTCATCTTCAGGCCCTTGTACACCGTGACCCCGGCGCAGAGGATCGGCGCGATCTCGTCGAACGCCACCGCCTTGGGCAGGATGCCGACATAGTTGGGGTCGGCCAGGACGTACTCGGCATAGCCGCCGTTGACCGAATAGCCGGTGTTCTGCTGCGCGGTGCAGAGGGTTTCCCAGCCGGTCAGGCAATGCTCGCAACAGCCGCAGGCGGTATACAGCCAGGGCACGCCGACGCGATCGCCCTCCTTGACCCGCGTCACGCCGCTGCCGACGGCGGCGACGTAGCCGACGCCCTCATGTCCGGGAATGAACGGCAGGCTGGGGCGCACCGGCCAGTCGCCTTCCGCTGCGTGCAGGTCGGTATGGCAGACGCCGCAGGCCTCGATCTTCACCAGGATCTGCCCGGGGCCGGGCAGCGGGACCTTCACTTCCTCGATCCGCAGCGGTTCGCCGAAGGCGTGCACCACGGCGGCTTTCATGGTCTGGGTCATGGGGGAGTCTCCTGTGCATGGGAACGCCCAGTCTGCGCTTCTGGACGGGTTCGCAATTGACTTCGGGCAACTTTAGTGGCTCTGCCGGACTTTGCCAGGCGCCCGGGGCGATCGCGCCATGGCGTTGTTTCCATTCGATAAAGGTGCTGGGGGCCGGAAGGCTGGACGAAAGGGCTCCCGGGGCAAGAATGCCGGTTCGCCCGCAATGCCGTTTTCACAGAATTCTGCAGGAGCGCGCCCCGCGCGCGAATCGCGGGCGCGGCCCGCTCCTACATGTGCCCTTGCATCCAGCGTGTGAGCAGGATGTCAGCCTGAAGTGAACAGCGTTGCAGCTTTCGCCCGGGCTCGGATCGCTTGTCGTTCAGCCTCCAGCACCGTTGTCGGCTCTTCGGGCGCACGCGATGTCCTGCCGGACGCATGGTCGCGGGTGCCGGCGGGACGGGGCTTGCGCTATACTGCGCGGCCCTCGGTCGGACCGGTTCCGGCCATGTTTCCTGCACGGCCGCGCTGGCATCAGCGCGGCCGTTGTTCCTGATGCGCCCGCAGGCGCCGAAGAGAGGCACGACGATGACCGCACTGGTAGGCGTGATCATGGGCTCCAAGTCCGACTGGTCCACCCTCAGCCACACCGCCGACATGCTGGAAAAACTGGGCATCCCCCATGAAGTGACGGTGGTGTCCGCCCACCGCACCCCGGACCTGCTCTTCCAGTACGCCGAACAGGCCGAAGCCCGCGGGTTGCGCGTGATCATCGCCGGTGCCGGCGGCGCCGCGCATCTGCCGGGCATGTGTGCGGCCAAGACCCATCTGCCGGTGCTCGGCGTGCCGGTGCAGTCGTCGATGCTGTCCGGCGTCGATTCGCTGCTGTCGATCGTGCAGATGCCCGCTGGCGTGCCGGTCGCGACCCTGGCCATCGGCAAGGCCGGGGCGGTCAACGCGGCACTGCTGTCGGCGAGCATCCTCGGCCATGAATTCCCCGAGTACCACGCCGCGCTGAAGACATTCCGCGACGAGCAGACCCAGACCGTGCTGGACAACCCGGACCCGCGCGGCTGAGCGGGTTCTACACTTGCCATCGGCGCGCGCGGATGGCCGCCTAACGAAGGGCCGTGAGTTATGAAAATTGGTGTGATCGGTGGCGGCCAGCTGGGCCGCATGCTGGCCCTGGCGGGCACTCCGCTGGGCATGAGCTTCGCCTTCCTCGACCCGGCGCCGGACGCCTGCGCCCAGGCCCTCGGCGAACACATCCGCGCCGACTACGACGACAAGGACCACCTGCGCCGGCTGGCCGACGAGGTGGACCTGGTGACCTTCGAGTTCGAGAGCGTGCCGGCCGAGACCGTGGCCTTCCTCTCGCAGTTCGTGCCGGTCTACCCGAGCGCCGAATCGCTGCGCATCGCCCGCGACCGCTGGTTCGAGAAGTCGATGTTCAGGGACCTCGGCATCCCCACCCCGGCCTTCGCCGACATCCAGTCGCAGGCCGATCTCGACGCCGCGGTGGCCAGCATCGGCCTGCCGGCCGTGCTCAAGACCCGCACCCTGGGCTACGACGGCAAGGGCCAGAAGCTGCTGCGCAAGCCGGCCGATGTCGCCGGTGCCTTCGCCGAGCTGGGCAGCGTGCCGTGCCTGCTCGAAGGCTTCGTGCCGTTCACCGGCGAGGTCTCGCTGATCGCCGTGCGCGGCCGCGACGGCGAAACCTGCTTCTACCCGCTGGTGCACAACACCCACGAGAGCGGCATCCTGCGGCTGTCGGTGGCCAGCAGCAACCACCCGCTGCAGGCGCTGGCCGAGGACTATGTCGGGCGCGTGCTGGAGCGCCTGGACTACGTCGGCGTGCTGGCCTTCGAGTTCTTCGAGGTGGACGGCGGCCTGAAGGCCAACGAGATCGCCCCGCGCGTGCACAACTCCGGCCACTGGACCATCGAAGGCGCCGAGTGCAGCCAGTTCGAGAACCACCTGCGCGCCGTCGCCGGCCTGCCGCTGGGCTCGACCGCCAAGCTGGGCGAGAGCGCCATGCTCAACTTCATCGGCGAGGTGCCGGAGGTGGCCCGGGTAGTCGCCATCGAGGACTGTCACCTGCACCACTACGGCAAGGCCTTCAAGGCCGGACGCAAGGTCGGCCACGCGACGCTGCGCTGCCCCGACCGCGCCACCCTGGACCGGCAGATCACCGCCGTGGAGACGCTGATTCCCCACCCGTGACGCCCGGCCGTCCGGCTGCGGCGAACGGTGCCGGAGCCTCCGGGTCCCATTGGTTACCCACCTTTCGGACCTGAGGAGCATATCCATGGGCATCATCGGCACCATCATCATCGGCTTGATCGTCGGCCTCATCGCGCGTTTCCTGAAGCCCGGCGACGACAGCATGGGCTGGATCATGACCATCCTGCTGGGTATCGGCGGCTCGCTGCTGGCCACCTACGGCGGCCAGGCGCTCGGCCTGTACCAGGCCGGCGAGGGCGCGGGCTTTATCGGCGCCGTGGTCGGTGCGATCATCCTGCTGGTGATCTACGGCATGGTGACCAGCCGCAAGCATTGACCCGTCGCGGGGCCGTTCCTCGCGGCCCCATTTTCCTCGCACGTAGCCCCTCATGCGCCCTTTCATCGTTTCGCTGCTCTGCTGCCTCGCGCTCGCCCCCACCGCCCACGCCGCGTTGCCGGAACTCGACTGGCTCGAACTGATGCCGCCCGAGGATCGCCAGGCGCTGGAGGAAATGCCCGAGATCGATCACTCGACCCCCGAGAACCTGGGCTTCAGCGACCAGGGCGGCCTCAGGCAGGAGGCCGGGTTGCCGGCGGTGATGTATTCGGCCAAGACCGTGGCGGCGCTGGACGGCCGCGAGGTTCGCCTCGGCGGCTATCCGGTGCCGCTGGAAAGCGATGCCCGTGGGCGCAGCACCGAGTTCTTCCTGGTGCCCTATCCGGGTGCCTGCATCCACGTACCGCCACCGCCGCCGAACCAGATCGTACTGGTGCGCTACCCGCAGGGCATCGCCCTGGACGACATCTACGCGCCGTTGTGGGTCGACGGACGGCTGAAGGTCGAACCGGTCAGCAACGACCTGGCCGACGCGGCCTACGCGCTCGACGCCGGCACCGTCGAACTGGTCGACGAAGATGATCTCTGAGGCGTTGTGGGTTGGGTCGGGGCGCGTAGCCTGAGGAGCGCAGCGACGAAGCCCAACGCGTGCCGTGCCTGTTGGGCTTCGCTGCGCTCAACGCCAACCTACCCGTACGCCGTTCGTGCATGGGCTGTAAGTTGGGACGGGGCACAGGTGGGTCGGGCGGAGCCTGAGGAGCGTAGGTTGGGTCGGGGCGCGTAGCCTGAGGAGCGTAGCGACGAAGCCCAACGGGTGCATGCCGATTCCAGTTGGGCTTCACTGCGTTCAGCCCAACCTACCCGTACGCCCGGTCACCCGACTAGCTAGACAGCTTCCAAGGAGCCCCGAATGCCTCTGGATACCGAACAGCGCCAGGCCTTCCGCGGCCTCGCCGAGAAAACCGCGGGGATCGACGAACAGGCCTACCGCAGCTTCGAGCGCGATCCGCTGGAGCCGATCATCGGCCTGGGCGACGCCGATGCGCCGATCTGCTTCTTCGGCCGCGACCCGGGCCGCGAGGAGGTACGCCATGGCGAGCCCTTCATCGGCTCCGGCGGGCAGATCGTGCGGCGCGTGCTCTACCGCCACGTGCACGGCGAAGAGATGCCGGATTTCGAGGCTGGCAGGGCGCTCGGCAAGCACTATTTCTGGATCAACACCGTGCCGTACAAGCCGCTCGGCAACAAGGCCTGGTCGATGGCGGTCAAGCGCCGCTTCCATCCGCTGATGCGCCAGTTGCTGGTGGACGGCTGGCAGGGCCGGCACATCGTCACGCTCGGCCGCGAGGCCTTCCTCTGGTTCGGCATCGACCAGCCGCGCGAGCAGCGCCAGCGCCTGGACGCCTTCTGGCTGCGCGAAGACCGCTTCACGGCCGACATCGACGTGCAACTGCAGGACGAGCAGGGCCACGCCCGTGCGTTCGTCCTGCATCCGCTACCGCACCCATCGCCGCTGAACCAGACCTGGTTCAAGCGCTTCCCGGCGCTGCTCGAGGCGCGCCTGCGGCAGCTGGATTGAGGAACGGAAACCACGCGCACGGGTTTACCTGTAGCTGGCAGCTTGCCCTGCTCGCTTTTCTCTCGCCGCGTCTGCCCCGGAGGCCGGTCAGCCACTGATTGGACTGGCTGGACCTGATCCTGCCGCTCCTGAACAGGGGTGGCGCTGAAGCATGCGGCGCGTCGTACGTGGGAAACACTCGCCATGGAACCCGCGGCTGCCTCGCCGAAACGCAGATCCTGCCTGTCGCCGAGCGGCGCTCGGGGGCGTCAGCGGTCACGCGCAGGTTCGGGTATCCGGTATTGCGCCGATCCATTCTTCGTTGCGCATGGCGAGCTCCGCCCGGATGTGCTGGATCAGGCTTCGCACCGCGGGCGTTATACCGCGATGGGATGGCGTCAGGGCGTAAAGCATGGATGGCTCTACGGTTTCGTCGGGACAGGCTATCTGCAATGCGCCGCTGTGCAGATCGTCAATGCAGGCAAAGTGTGGCAGACAAGCGAGCCCATAACCGGCCCTCGCAGCCTCAAGCAGCGTGAGCAGGCTGTCCGCGCTCAATATTGGAGGGCCGGGTCGTGGCAGGGCGGCACACCTGGATTTCAGGCTGCTGGAAAGAAGGATTGGCTCGGCTATCTCGGAGAGGCTCCGCGGGTGCTTCAGGTTGCGAACCAGGGCCGGAGTGCCGACGATCACGTTATCCAGCAACGCCAGTGGGCGGGATACGATCTCGCTGCTGTCCCTGGGGCTTTCCAGGCTCAATGAC
Organism: Pseudomonas lopnurensis; assembly: GCF_015070855.1. Classification (GTDB taxonomy): domain Bacteria; phylum Pseudomonadota; class Gammaproteobacteria; order Pseudomonadales; family Pseudomonadaceae; genus Stutzerimonas; species Stutzerimonas lopnurensis. The sequence goes on along the minus strand of NZ_JADDIX010000027.1, from coordinate 9,363 downwards.
AGGTCCAGGCGCCGGGGTATCAGCTCGGTGCAGGTATCTGCCGCAGACAGCTCGAACTGCACGCGTGGATGAGCCATCGTGAAGGCGCTGAGGCGGTTCAACAACCATCTGTGCAGGATGGAAGGTGCGACGATGCGCAGCAGTCCCGTATGGCTGTCCGAGGCTTCCTGAGCGTAGCGTTCGGCAGCCTCTGCTGCGGCCAGCATGTCCAGGGCATGCCGGTAGATCTGCTCGCCTATGGTGGTCAGTACGAAGCCGCGCGTGTTTCGATTGAGCAGCTGGACGTTGAGACGCCTTTCCAACTGCATCAGCCTGCGGCTCAGGCTGGACTTGCCGACCCCCGTGCGCCTGGCCGCGGCCGAAAGGCTGCCCGCCTCGACTACCTGGATGAACCAATACAGATGTTCCAGTGGCGCGGCCGAGGTTTGTTGGATATGGAAAGCTGTGTTGCTCCTGCTGGGACGATTTCCCATGTTTCCCCTCCGGTTTAGTTCGCTATGGTAAGGGCCGCTTCCGAAAGGGTTTTTTGCCGCGGCGGAATTTGAGTTTGCTTGAGCGGACGACATGGTCGTAGCGCTTGAAAGCGGCATGGATGCAGGGGGAGGGGAGTAGATGAGCGAGTGGCTTAATCGCACACCACACGTTTTGGTGATCGATGACATGCCAGAAGATATGAAAGCCTTGCTTGTGCTGCTGCGCGCGCAGCCTTGGCGTCTTTCTGTCGCCAGGGACGGCTATCAGGGTTACCAGCGCGCCTTGGCGTTGCGCCCCGATCTGATTCTGCTGGACGTGTGCATGCCGCAGATGGATGGTTTCACGCTCTGCCGGCTTCTGCGTGAAGCACCTTCCACATGCCGTATTCCGGTGATCTTCCTGACATCGGCAGGTTCGCTGGAAGAGCGTCTGGAAGGTCTCAGTCTCGGTGGCGTCGACTATGTCCTCAAGCCATTCGAGCCGGAGGAGGTGCTGGCGCGTATCCGCATCCATCTGAAACTGGCGAACCACAATGGCGGCCAGCCTGCCGAGGAAGCATCCGCTCTGCTTCTGGATGACGAGCAGATCATGCTGCGTGCGGCGCTACGCTACATCGAGCAGCATCTCGGCGGACTTCCTAACTTGTCCGGGATTGCCCGCAAGGTGGGTACCTACGACAAGCGCTTGTCGGCGCTCTTTCGCAAGCATCTGGGCTTGACGGTATTCGCCTACATTCGCGAGGCACGCCTGCGTCGCAGTCAGGAGCTGCTCGCCGACAGTCGATTGAGTGTTCAGGATGTGGCCGATCTCGTCGGCTTCAGCAGCGCGTGCAACTTCAGTACGGCCTTTCGCGAACGGTTGGGGATAACACCCACCCAGTTCCGCCATCAGATGCAGGAGATCCAGACGACCTCTGCGGAATGACCTGCCGACATCGTCTTGGTGCCGTTACGCGGCAATCCGCACAGGCTGATTCTTCGTCGGGTCCGGCGCCGAGCGAGAGCAGTGCCGTCACGTTCACTCATGACGGCTCCATTCTTTCCTGACTCTCCGAAGCGGGTTCCGAACTCAATGCCAACTGCCCGATGCACTCTTCTGGGCAGGGAAAGCGGCATTACTTTGCGCGCCCAGCGGCTGCATTGCATTTTCCCGAAGGTCTTGTCTGTGCCAGCAGACAAAGCCTCCACCCGGACCGAAGATCCGGCTGGTGGCCAAGTGCCATGCGGCTTTCGGGTCGTATACCGGTTGTCCGCGTCTCCTTCGGATCTTTGCTGGCGGGTAAATCCAGGCACATCCATGCAACGCTGTTTTGGGCGCCGACGTCTTGTCGGTGGATCCCATATGACCGAACTTCCGCAGCGTTCGTGCCAGTGGCCCGATGATGGCAAGTCCCTTGGAAAGAAGCGGAGCGGTTCGAACTGCCGGACGAGCCGAACGATCGTTCGCGTCCGGAGAGTCGGCCCGGCTTCCGAATGGGGACGCGGTTTCCATCGCCAGCCGTACAGGAAGCGTCAGGGGTTTTCCTGAGGTTCCAGCGATGGGCGAAGGATTTCCCGGCCGGCGCCATCGCCTGGCTCCTGGCAAGACCGCACGACACATGCCGCATCCGCGATGCCCGCTGCCGTCGGCTGCTCCTGGCAAGGCGGTATTCCACACCGGCGAATGCCACCGCTGAATTCCGATTCCGCCGAAACACGATATTGAGCCCTAGGTCGTATGGAGACCCCTATGCGCGTTGCCTCTTGCAAGCTGAGTGATTTTCGACTCCCGAGTGGATGCCAGGCCGCCTCGCTGGTGGCGCTCGGCCTCTTCTGCATGACCCCGTTCGCAGCCCTTGCGGTGCCCCAGAACGACAACCTGCCGGCGGTCGTCCGGGAAACGCTCGACGGCAATCCGGAGATCCAGGCACGGCTTGAAGCCTTCCATGCTTCCACCGAGGACAGCCGCGAAGTCTTTGGCGGCTACTTGCCTTCGCTGGACATCAATACGGCCATCGGTCAGGGGAATCGGGAGTTCGACAATCGTAGCGACTACTCGCGCAACTATGCGGAAATCTCCCTGACCCAGATGCTGTTCGACGGCTTCAGGGTCCGCAATCGCCTGGCCAGGGCCGAGCACACCAGCCGCGTGCGCTACTACGAACTGCTGGATGATGCCGAGAGCAAGGCGCTGGAGGCCAGCGAGGCCTACCTGAACGTACTGCGTCATCGCGAACTGGTGGCGCTGGCGCAGCAGAATGTCGCCAACCATCTGCGAGTGCAGGCGCATGTCGAGGAGCGTGCGGGCAGTGGCGTCGGCAACCGCGCCGATCTGCAGCAGATCGAGGGTCGTCTTTCGCTGGCGCGCAGCAACCTGATGACCGAGATCGCCAATCTTCAGAGCGTCACGGCCCGTTTCCAGCGGCTCACGGGCCGCAGCCCGGCGGATGGCATGGAGCCTTTCGACGTGCCGGCAGAGCAGTTGCCCGCCAGCCTGGAAAGCGTCCTGAAGACCGGGTACGCCAACAACCCGGCTCTTTACGCCGCACTGGAGAACACCCGGGCAGCCGAGGCGGCGCTGCGGGAAAGCGAGGCCAACCGCTACCCGACTTTCGAGCTGGGTCTGCGTCAGGGCATCTACAAGAACAACAACAGCTTCGACAACCGCATCGACCCCGATTCCTACGGGAGCGAGAACGTCGTCGAGGTCCGTGCCCGCTACAACCTGTACCGCGGTGGCAGCGATCGAGCCGCCGAGCGGGCCGCCTACCGCCGCATCAACCAGGCCGAGAGCCTGCGCGACAAGGCCTGCGTGGACCTGCGCCAGACCGCCACCATCGCCTATACCGACGTGCTCAACCAGAGCCAGAAGCGCGCCTCGCTGGCCACGCACCGCGATGCGTCCGCCAATGTCGTGGTCGCCTATCGCGAGCAGTTCGACATCGGCCGCCGCTCGCTCCTCGACGTGCTGGATTCCGAGAACGAGTCGTTCCAGGCCGAGCGTGCTTACGTCAACGGTAGTTACGACCTGCATATCGCCAAGATGCAGACACTGCACAGCATGGGGCAACTGCTGCAGACCCTGTCGCTGTCCAGCGAGCAGATCCCGACCCTGGAAGACCTGCGCAACGGCGAGATCGCCCCGGCTTCCAGCCGCTACTGCGCGGCGGTCGCCGATGCGCAACTGAACATCGATTACTACCTGCGGACGATCGAGCCGGCGCAAACCGTCGAGCTGAGCGGCGATGCCCTGTTCGACAGCGGTAGCGCGGTCATCAAGGCAGGCTCGGTGGCCCGCCTGAAAGCCCTCGTCGACCAATTGCGCGAGCAGGGCGGCGAGCTGCAGGCGATCAGCATCGTCGGTCACACCGACAGCACCGGTAGCGCGGCCCTCAATCGCGAGCTGTCCCTGGCCAGGGCCGAGGCGGTGCGCGACTTCCTGGTCGGCAACGGGGTGGCACGGGGCATCATCGCCGTCTCGGGCGTCGGCGCCGAGCAGCCGATCGCCAGCAACGACACGCCTCAGGGCCGTGCGGACAACCGCCGGGTCGAAATGCAGATACGGCGCGCCGAGTAATGGGACAGGGCCCGCCTGGCGGGCCCTTCAATCGTCTATCGCCAGAGTCGTGTCATGGAAACCTTGCCCGATGATCCCTTGAGTGCCTGCCTGCTCTGGCTGGCCAGTGCCCATGGCATGGCGACCAGTCGTGACGCGCTCACCGATGGTCTGCCACTGGTGTCGGGTCGCCTGCCGCCGTCCGTCTTCCCCAGGGCGGCCAAGCGTCTGGGAATGTCCGCCAACCTGGTCCGCCAGCCGTTGGCGCGCATCAACGCGTTGCTCTTGCCGTGCATCGTGCTGCTCGAAGGCAATCGGGCCTGCCTGCTGGAGAGTGTCGACCCGGCGAACCAGCAGATGCGGGTGCGCCTGCCGGAACTCGATATGCAGCCCATGGATCTGCCGCAGAGCGATTTTCTCGATAGCTATTCGGGACTGGTCATCTATTGCCGGCGTGACTTCCAATTGGACAGCCAGGGGCGGCAGGACGCGCCCGAGCTTTTGCGAGGGCACTGGTTCTGGAGCGTGATCAAGGCCAACCGGCGGGTCTATCGCGATGTGCTGGTGGCAGCCTTCTTCATCAATCTGTTCGCCTTGGCCATGCCGCTGTTCGTGATGAACGTCTACGACCGGGTGGTGCCGAACCACGCCACCGATACCCTGTGGGTGCTGGCTGTCGGCGTGCTGATCATTATCTGCGCGGACCTGGTCTTGCGCATGTTGCGCAGCTGGTTCGTCGAATTGGCGGCGCAGCGCGCCGATGTCACCCTGTCGGCGCGGATCATGGAGCGCATTCTGGGCATGCGCCTGGAGCACAGCCCGCAATCGATCGGCTCGTTCGCCTCCAGCGTGCAGGCCTTCGAGTCGGTGCGCGCCTTCATCGGCTCGATGATTGTCACTGCGCTGATCGACTTGCCGTTTTTCCTGCTATTTATCCTGATCATCGCGATCATTTCCGGTTACATGGCGATCCCGATTCTGCTCGGGACCTTGCTGGTGATCTTCTATGCGCTATCGATCCAGAGCAAAATGCAGCAACTGTCGGAGGTCTCCAGCCAGGCCAGTGCCCAGCGCAGCGCCGGCCTGATCGAAAGCCTCGGCGCAGCGCAGACGCTGAAGTGCTTCAACGCCACCGGTCGTATGCAGACCGCCTGGGAGCAGGCCACCCAGTTCCTGTCCGGCTGCTCGGGCAAGCTGCGCCTGCTCGGCACCTCCGTCGGCTCGGGCGCCGCCTGGGTGCAGCAGGTGGTGGCGGTGAGCATGATGATCGTCGGGGTCTATCTGGTGATCGACGGTCAGATGAGCCAGGGCGCGCTGATCGCCGCCTACATGCTGTCGTCGCGGGCCATGGCTCCGGTTGCCCAGACCGCCTCGCTGCTGACCCAGTACTACCAGGCGGTCACCGCCCTGGGCGCGCTCGAGCAGATCATGGTCCACGAGCAGGAGCGAGCGCCCGGCAAGCTGCCGATCGGCCATCCCAGGCTGCGTGGCGAGATCGAGCTGCGCAATGTCGGTTTCAGCTACCCCAACGAACAACGGCCGGCTTTGCGCGACCTATCGCTGCACATCCGCGCTGGCGAGCGGGTCGGTATCCTGGGCTGCGTCGGCTCTGGCAAGAGCACCCTGGAGAAGCTCATTCTCGGCCTGTACCGGCCAACTTCCGGGAGCATCTTCATCGACGGCGTACATATCGAGCAGTTCGATGTCGCCGAGCTGCGCCGCAGTACTGGTTATGTCCCGCAGGACATCCAGCTGCTCGCTGGCAGCGTGTACGACAACATCACCCTGGGTATCGAGAATCCCCATCGCGACAGGCTGCTGGAAGCCCTTCAGGTTTCCGGCCTGAAGTCCCTGGTCGGTTCTCACGCCGATGGTCTCTCGATGCCAGTGGGCGAGGGCGGACGCCGCCTGTCGGGTGGTCAGCGCCAGGCCATAGCCGTGGCGCGTGCGGTGATGGCGGACAGCAGCATCCTGCTGCTGGACGAGCCGACCAGTGCCATGGACAGCGTCATGGAGAACCACGTCAGCCAGGCGCTGGGGCAGTTCAGCCAGGGCAAGACCCTGCTGCTGATCACCCATCGCACCAGCCTGCTCGACATGGTCGATCGCCTGATCGTCCTCGATGCAGGACGGGTCATTGCCGACGGGCCCAAGCAGGCCGTCCTGCAGGCCTTGGAGCGGGGCAGCATCAAGAGGGCGGCCGGATGAGCGAAGGGGATATCGTCCAGCAGGCCGAGCGGCAACAGGTCGAGCGCCAGGCTTTCGAGCGCCTGCGCTTGCTGGCGGCCGTCGGTGTGCACGGGCGACAAGGCATCGACCGCCTGTTCGGGCCGTTCTTCGCGGCTTTTGGCAACGGCTCGCCGGACTGGCGCAGAGATGCCGAGCAGGCGCTCGAGAACCAGCGCATCCTGCGGGCCCGCGGCCTGCTCTACGGAATCGTGCTGACCTTCCTGGCCCTGCTGGTCTGGGCCGCCTTCGCCAGCGTCGATGAAGTGACTCGTGGTGAAGGCAAGATCATTCCTTCACGGCAGTTGCAGATCGTCCAGTCCGTGGATGGTGGCGTGGTCGAGGAGGTCTTCGTCCGCGAAGGCGATGCGGTCGACAAGGGCGACCTGCTGGTGCGTATCGATCCCACCCGTTTCGTCGCCAGCTTCCAGGAAAGCAGTGTCCGGGTCTTCGCCTTGCGCGCCAAGGTCGAACGGTTGAACGCGCTTATCGAGGAGAAGCCCTACGAGCCGCAGGTCGGCCAGACGCTTTCTCCCGATCAAACACGGGTGGTCGCCCAGGAACAGGACTACTACCAGGAAAGCCTCAAGGAACTGAACCAGCGCCTGTTCATCGCGCGCGAGCAGCGCAGCCAACGCCAGCGGGAGCTGGAGGAGGCCCAGGCGCGGCTGCGCACGGCGCAACAGGCCTACCAGATGTCGACCCGCGAGCTGAGTGTCACCCGGCCACTGCTCAGATCCGGCGCGGTGTCGGAAATGGACATCCTGCGTCTGGAGCGCGACCAGGCCAATGCCGACGGCGAACGCCGCCAGGCCACGGCCAAGGTCCGCCAGATCGAGGCTGGCATCCAGGAGGCCGAGGGGCGGATCGCGGAAGTGGCGCACAGCATGCGCAACCAGTGGCACGCCGAACTGAGCGAGGCCTCCTCTCAGCTCAACAGTCTGGGCAAGAACGTCGACGGCCTGGCGGACCGGGTCAAGTTCTCGGAGATTCGCTCGCCGGTCAAGGGCACCGTTCAGCGTGTGCTCTACAACACCATCGGTGGGGTGGTGCAGCCGGGGCACGCGGTGATGGAAATCGTCCCCGCCGACGACCGCCTGCTGGTCGAAGCGAAGATATCGCCCAAGGACATCGCGTTCCTGCGCCCGGGGCTGCCCGCCACCATCAAGCTGCATGCCTACGACTTCTCCATCTACGGCGGCATGCCGGCGACGCTCCAGCACATCAGCGCCGACACCATCACCGACGAGCGCGACAACACTTACTACCTGGTTCGGGCGATGAGCTCCGATTCGGCGTTCGCCACGCAGTTCGCCGTGATCCCCGGCATGACCGCGCAACTGGACGTCATGACCGGCAAGAAAACCATTCTGGCTTACCTGCTCAAACCCATCCTGCGCGCCAAGGGCAATGCCCTGAGCGAGCGTTGACAAATCAGTGGCGTCGATGGACGCCGCGTCCATCGACATGGAAACGAATGAGGTCGATATGAATAGTCCGGCAACCGTTGTATCCCTTGTTGGTCAGGCCTGGGCCCAGGCGGCCGATGGCATGCGCCGCGAACTGCGGGTCGGCGATCGCCTGCGGGGCGACGAGATGCTGGTCACCGCTCCTGGTGCCCGGCTGGACCTCGATTTCGGCGACAACCGCATCCTGAGCCTCGTCGGCGAGCAGAGCATACCCCTGACGACCGTCGTGCCCGAAGCTTCGGTCCAAGAGCTTGCCATGCAGCCAGCGGCTCCGGTGCAGCCCGGCGCCCAGGCCAGATCCGCCCAGGATGATGGCCCCGTTCCCGAGGGGCATAACTTCGTGCAACTGGTGCGCATCGCCGAAATCATCGAAGCCGACGGCATCACCCCGCTGACCGTCGCGCGCATCCAGGAGCTGTTGCGGCCGCTGGGCATGAGCCTGCCCGACCGCGCCTTCGAACCGGACGAATGGCGCGAACATCGTGGAGGCGACCGCCACGAACACGGTCCGGCGGCACGTAATCCGGGCCTCGCCATCGAGCTGCAGGGTGCCGGTTCGGACGGCCTGTACAGCGCCGAGGAAATTGGCCCTGACGGCACCGTTCCCGCCCTGATCATGCTGGACGACAAGGTGCGTGAGGGCGACATCCTGGTGGTCCGGGACGGCAACGGCAACGAACTGCTCAACCGCCCGGTCACCGCGCAGGACCTGGTGAACGGCGTTCCGGTCGAAGTGCCGGTCTCGCCGGGACAGAGCCAGGTGGTCGTCGAGGCCACGGTCACCACGCCTTCCGGGGCTAGCGGCAGCGCCAACGATGACAAGCCTGTCGACAACCTGCCGCCCGACACGCTGCAGATCGCTGACCGCAACGACCTCGACGCGGACCCGGTCAGCCTGGATCTGAGCGCCTACTTCTCCGATGCCAGCCAACTGACCTTCAGCGCCGACGGTCTGCCGGACGGTCTGAGTCTCGACCCGGCGACCGGCTCCATCACCGGCACCCTCGACAACTCGGCCAGCCAGGGCGGAACGGGTGGCCAGTACCAGGTCACCGTCACCGCCACCGACGCCGCTGGCAACAGCACTTCGCAGAGCTTTACCTGGACGGTGGGCAACCCGCCGCCGGTGGCCAGCGACGACAGCGCCAGCACCGCCGAGGACATCCCGGTCGACGGCAACGTGCTGGGTAACGACAGCGACCCGGACGGCGACGACCTGAGCGTCGTGCAGTTCGTGGTGACGGGCGACGGCACGCTGTACAGCGCCGGGCAGATCGCCAACATCCCCGGCGTGGGCGACCTGCAGCTCAACGCGAACGGCAGCTACACCTTCACCCCGGCGCCGGACTGGAACGGCACGGTGCCGAGCGTGACCTACACGATTTCCGACGGCGAAGGCGGCACCGACACCGCCGAGCTGGCCATCGTGGTCACGCCGGTCAACGACGCGCCGGTGGCACCCGCGCCCGCCAGTCCGTTGGACCAGACCAACCTGGACGCGGACGACGTCACCGCGGTGACGCTCGATCTGCCCAACCTGTTCAGCGACGTGGACGGCGACACGCTGAGCTACAGCATTGCCGGCCTGCCGCCGGGGCTGAACTTCGATCCCGCGACCGGCTCCATCACCGGCACCCTCGACAACTCGGCCAGCCAGGGC
>NZ_JADDIX010000026.1 GCF_015070855.1 Pseudomonas lopnurensis | reverse complement strand
TAGGGCGGGTTGTAACCCGCCGAACGGAGCCCGCATCCCGCACGCTGGTTGCGTGGGAACGCAACGTACCGGCACTCTGTATCGGCAGATGCAGAGCGTCCAGACCCGGTTCCCACGCGGAGCATGGGAACCATCGCCTCCAGCCCTCAATCCTCCGCGCGGCGTTCGAGCTTCTTGCCCAGCCGCGAGGCGTACAGCTCGCCGATCATGCCGCGGCGGAACACCAGCACGCAGACCATGAAGATGATTCCGGTGACCAGCGTCACCGGCAGCTCCGAAGTGGCGAAGTAGTTGCCCAGGGTGGTCACCAGCGCCGCGCCGAAGACCGGCCCGACCAGGGTGCCGATGCCGCCCAGCAGGGTCATCAGCACCACCTCGCCGGACATCTGCCAGCTGACGTCGGTCAGCGTGGCGAACTGGAACACCAGCGCCTTCAACCCGCCGGCCAGCCCCGCCAGGGCGGCGGACATGACGAAGGCACCGAGCTTGTAGCGCGACACCGTATAGCCGAGGGAGATCGCACGGTTCTCGTTCTCGCGGATCGAGCGCAGGATCATGCCGAACGGTGAGTGGATGACGCGCCAGATCACGAACATTCCGGCGAGGAACACCGAGAGCACGAAGAAGTACATGTACAGCGGCTCCTCGAGGTCGATGAAGCCGAACAGGTGCCCGCGCGGAATGCCCTGGATGCCGTCCTCGCCATGGGTGAAGCCGGCCTGCAGGCAGAAGAAGAAAAACATCTGCGACAGCGCCAGGGTGATCATCGTCGAGTAGATGCCTTGCCGGCGGATCGCCAGGAAGCCGATGACCAGTCCGAGAAACGCTGCGCCGGCGACGCCGACCAGAATCCCCAGCTCCGGCGGCAGGCCCCATTCCTTCACCGCGTGGGCGGTGAAGTAGGCCGATCCGCCGAAGAACGCCGCATGGCCGAAGGAGAGGATGCCGGTGTAGCCGAGCAGCAGGTTGAAGGCGCAGGCGAACAGCGCGAAGCACAGCACCTTCATCAGGAAGATCGGATAGAAATACAACGGCGCCAGTGCCAGCGCGAGGACGCCGACCAGGATCAGCACGGTCTCCAGGCGCAGCAGCGGGCGCTTGGCGGTGGCGGTCATCGATACCGGTGTCGTCATCAGGCGTCCCTCCCCATCAGGCCGGCCGGGCGCACCAGCAGTACGATGGCCATGATCACGAAGATCACGATGTTCGATGCCTCGGGGTAGAACACCTTGGTCAGTCCCTCGAGAATCCCCAGCAGGTAGCCGGTGATGATCGCGCCGAGGATCGAGCCCATGCCGCCGACCACCACCACGGCGAACACCACGATGATCAGGTTGGAGCCCATCAGCGGGCTGACCTGGTAGATCGGCGCGGCGAGAATGCCGGCCAGCCCGGCCAGTGCCGCGCCCATGCCGTAGGTGAAGGTCAGCAGCAGCGGCACGTTGATGCCGAAGGTGCGCACCAGCGTCGGGTTTTCCGTGGCGGCGCGCAGGTAGGCACCAAGCTTGGTCTTCTCGATCAGCAGCCAGCTGCTGATGCAGATCGCCAGCGAGGCCAGCACCACCCAGGCGCGGTATTTGGGCAGAAACATGAAGCCCAGGTTGTAGCCGCCGGCAAGCTCCTTGGGCACCGCGTAGGGCTGTCCGGACGAGCCGTAGTAGTAGCGGAAGGCGCCTTCCAGGGCCAGCGCCAGGCCGAAGGTGAAGAGCAGGCTGTAGAGGTGGTCGAGGTTGTACAGCCGCGACAGCGCCAGGCGCTCGATCGCCGCGCTGCACAGGCCGACGATGATTGGCGCGAGGAGCAGTGCCGGCCAGTAGCCGATGCCGAAGGTGGCCAGCAGCAGGTAGCCGGCGAAGGCGCCGATCATGTACTGCGCGCCGTGGGCGAAATTGATGATCTTCAGCATGCCGAAGATGATCGCCAGGCCCAGGCTGAGCATGGCGTAGAACGAGCCGTTGATCAGGCCGATGAGCAACTGGCCGAGGAACGCCTGGATCGGCACGTCGAAGATAGTCGTCATCACACCCCCAGTGCTTCGTTGAGCATGGCCATGCGGCCGGGCAGTTCCTCGACGGCGAAGGTGTCGATGACCTTGCCGTGGTCCACCACGTAGAAGCGGTCGGCGACCTTGCTGGCGAAGCGGAAATTCTGCTCCACCAGCAGGATGGTCATGCCGCGCTGCTTGAGCGTCAGCAGGACCTCGCCGATGCGCTGGATGATCACCGGCGCCAGGCCTTCGGTGGGCTCGTCGAGCAGCAGCAGCTTGGCGCCGGTGCGCAAAATGCGCGCCATGGCCAGCATCTGTTGCTCGCCGCCGGAGAGCTTGGTGCCCGGGCTCTTGCGGCGCTCCTCGAGGTTGGGGAACAGCTGGTAGATTTCCGCCAGGGTCATGCCGCCCTTGGCAATGACCGGCGGCAGGGTGAGGTTTTCCTCCACCGTCAGGGTGGCGAAGATGCCGCGCTCCTCCGGCACGTAGCCGATGCCGTGGCGCGCGGTCCGGTGCAGCGGCACGCGCAGCATGTCCTTGCCGTCGAAGCGGATGCTGCCGCTGCGCTTGCGAATGATGCCGACGATCGAGCGCAGGGCGGTGGTCTTGCCCACGCCATTGCGGCCGAGCAGGGTCACCGTCTCGCCCTGGTGGACGTCCAGGTCGATGCCGTGCAGCGCATGGCTTTCGCCATACCAGGCGTTGAGGTCGCGTACGGACAGCAAGGGCGCGCTTTCAGTCATCTTCGGTTCCCATGTAGGCCACGCGCACGCGCTCGTCCTGGCTGACCGTGCGGTAGTCGCCGGAAGTGAGGATTTCGCCGCGCTGCAGCACGGTCACCTGATGGCAGAGATCGGCGACCACCTTGAGGTTGTGTTCGACCATCAGCACGGCGCGCTGGGTGGCGACCTCGCGGATGATCTCGGCCACCACGTGAACGTCTTCATGGCCCATCCCGGCCATGGGTTCGTCGAGCAGCAGCACCTTGGGCTCCAGCGCCAGGGTGGTGGCGATTTCCAGCACGCGCTTGCGGCCGTAGGACAGGTCGGCTGCCTGGTCGTGGCGCTTGTCCTGCAGGCCGACCGATTCGATCAGTTGCATGGCCCGCTCGTTCAGGCGGTTGAGCGAGCGCATCGGCAGCCAGAACTGCGTGGCCAGCCCGCCCGGGCGCTGCAGGGCGACGCGCACGTTGTCCAGCACGCTCAGGTGCGGAAATACCGCGGAAATCTGGAACGAGCGCACCAGGCCCATGCGCGCGACCTTGGCCGGGTCGGTGCGGGTGATGTCCTGGTCGAGCAGGCGGATGGTGCCGCTGGTGGGCTGCAGGAACTTGGTCAGCAGATTGAACACCGTGGTCTTGCCGGCCCCGTTGGGGCCGATCAGGGCATGCACCCGTGCGTGCTGCACGTCGAGATCGACATTGTTGACCGCGACGAAGCCGCCGAACTCGCGGCGCAGGCCGCGGGCCGACAGCATCACCGGCGCCTCTTGGTCGGCACCGGCCTGCGGCCCGGGGGCGTCATGGGCTGCGGCGGCCATGCTCATTGCCCGGCCAGGTCGCAGCCGCTTTCTTGCGGCTTGATGTAGGCCTCGTCGCCCGGCACGGTGGCCAGCACCTTGTAGTAGTCCCAGGCACGCGTGCTCTCGTCGGGCTTCTTCACTTCCATCAGATAGACGTCGCTGATCAGCCGCCCGTTGGCGCCGACCTTGGCGTTGCGGGCGAAGACGTCGTCCACCGGCATCTCGTGCATGGCCTTGGCCACCGGCTCGGTGGCATCGGTACCGGCCTTCTCGATGGCCTTGAGGTACTGCAGCACGCCGGAATAGGTGCCGGCGTGGATCATGTTCGGCATGCGTCCGGTGCGTTTGAAGAAGCGTTCGCCGAATTCCCGGGACTGGTCGTCGCGATCCCAATAGAAGCTTTCGGTCAGGGTCAGCCCCTGGGCCGACTCGAGGCCCAGGCCGTGCACTTCGGCGAGAGTGAACAGCAGGGCGGCGAGGCGCTGGCCACTGGCGACGATGCCGAATTCCGCCGCCTGCTTGATGCTGTTGGAAGTGTCCAGGCCGGCATTGGCCAGGCCGATGACCTTGGCCCCGGAGGACTGCGCCTGCAGCAGGAACGACGAATAGTCGGTGCTCGCCAGCGGATGGCGCACCGCGCCCTTGATCTCGCCGCCCTTGGACTTGACGAAGGTGGCAGTCTGCTCCTCCAGCGAATAGCCGAAGGCGTAGTCGGCGGTGAGGAAGTACCAGCTGTCGCCACCCTGCGACACCAGCGCGCCGCCGGTGCCGACCGCCAGTGCATGGGTGTCGTAGGCCCAGTGGAAGCCGTAGGGCGAGCACTGCTTGCCGGTCAGCTCGGTGGTGGCCGCCCCGGTGACCAGGTTGATCTTCTTCTTGCTTTTGGAAATGCCCTGCACCGCCAGCGCCACGGAGGAGGTGGTCAGCTCCATGATCGAGTCGACCTGCTCGCGGTCGTACCACTGGCGGGCGATGTTGGAGGCGATGTCCGGTTTGTTCTGGTGGTCGGCGGTGACGATCTCGATCGGCGCGTCCAGCACCTTGCCGCCGAAATCCTCGGCCGCCATCTTCGCGGCTTCGAACGACCATTTACCGCCGAAATCGGCATACACGCCGGACTGGTCGTTGAGAATGCCGATCTTCACCTTGCCGTCGGAAATCTCGGCCGAGGCGGGCACGGCGATGGCTGCCGTCAGGGTTGCCGCTGCAATTGCTGGAAGCTTCATGCGTATCTCCTTGCACGATGGACCGCTTACCGGACAGCCCCACCCGGAGCCATCGCGGACGGCACGGGGTTCTAGGGAAAAACGGGGCAGGTGAGCGCGAACGGTGTCGCGCCGGTCAGATCGGGGCTTGCGATGAACGGCGCCCGCGATGCGCTCCATCCAGGCGCTGCCTGTGCGCTGCCGCTCCCTGCCGCAGCGCGCATCGACGGCACGCCAGCGCCGGGACGGTGAGGGAGACGGATGGGTGGAGGGCTCAGCCGGAAGCGGGTCGCATCGATATACATGGGCGCCTTCTTCTTATTGTTGTTCTAGAACTAAACGTAGCAGGGGATTTTGCGGAAGCAACTTTGCGGCGACTGTTTCGTGCAGGCGCGAGAAACCGACCGAACGGCCTGGCCTGGCCTGGTTGCCTGTGCGGTTAGTTGGTTGACTCACTGAGCATTATCTAGGAGGCGCCTGCGCGTCTTCGATGCAGCGCTGTCGGGCAGCAAACAGGGTGCAGCCCCGAGAAAGTCGCCTGTGCACACCGCGCCCGTAGGCCCGGGGGGGACGCCGAGTCCTTGCCGGCGATCATCGGCGTTGCGGCCGATCGCCCGCAAGCGGGCTCCTGATATGGATTGACCTGTCAACTGTGGTTCTATTCTTCGTTCTGTTCTTCTCCGTCAATGGCTTCGGTTCAGGGGGTGGAAGGCGATTTGGCGACGGTGGATCACTCTGATATGCGTGGGTTGGTTACCGACCTGACTTCACTTCGTCGCGGAGCTGCCCTTCTCTACAGTCGTGGGTCTGCCCTCCTGACAGAGGACGCCACATAGGAGCGCCAGGGGTTCTCCTCACCGGCCCTCCACCCCCTGAACCGAAGCCACTGATGCTTGTTCATATCACTGCCCTGCTGCCGTGTGCCTTGCCCGCAACCTCGCAGGCGATGGCCCAGATGAACCCCGCCAGCTCCCGCGCGACAGCGGTTGTGACTTGCTGCTTGATCTTGCCCGCCTCGATAAGCGCCCGATAACGACCGCACAAACGCTTCTGCGCTTGCCAGGCGATGGCCTGAACCACCTCCGAGGTTTTCTCAGCTCGCTTCTCGATGGCTCGTGTCTTGCGCGCCGGGAAACGATAGTTCCACCCCGCCTCCACCAGCACTCGCCGTACATGTCCGTTGCCCGTTCGGGTAATGCTGCCCTGGCGACGTGAGCCGCCACTGGAGTGCTCGCTGGGAACCAGTCCCAGGTAGGCCATTAGCTCGCGCGGCGAGTCGAAACGGGTGAGGTCGCCCAACTCCGCCAGCACCGTCATCGCCGTGATGAGACTCACGCCGCGCAAGGCCATCAGTGCTTGCGCCACCGAGCTTAGCGACCAGCCTGCCAGCATTTCATGCATTTGCGCTTCCAGATCGGCCACCCGCTTTTGCATCGATTTAACGGTATCGATGTATTCCTGCAGGACGATCTGCTGCACCGGCGAATCAAACTTCACGCTCTCCAACCAGCGAAAATGGGCCTGGGTCCAGCGACTTTTACCGCCATAGACGCGTCCATGACGCAGCAAGTAAGCCCCTAGCCGTTGACGACTCTTCAGCTCAAGGGACTTCATGTCC
>NZ_JADDIX010000025.1:50032-54519 GCF_015070855.1 Pseudomonas lopnurensis | reverse complement strand
CAGAACACCTCGACACTTCGAGCAACACGCAATTGGGACAGAGCCTTTTAATTCGGGTGCGCTCCGCGCACCGGGAATCATTGCCGCCCGACGGGGCGCACAGCGCCCCGGAAGTTCACTCCCAGGTTAATCGCGAAGCTTCTTGCAACAGCCGGGAGCGGGAAAACGACGTTCGTTCTTCCCGCGTTCATGGTCGCCCGCTCAACTGCCGATCAACTGGCGCAGCACGTAATGCAGGATGCCTCCGGCCTTGAAATACTGCACTTCGTTGAGCGTGTCGATGCGGCACAGTACCTGGAAGGAGCCATGCGAGCCGTCGCTGCGTTCCACGTCCACGGTCAGCAACTGGCGCGGCTTGACGTCGGCGCCGAGGCCGCGGATCGACAGCTTTTCGGTGCCATCCAGGGCGAGCGACTGGCGCGTCTGGTCACCGACGAACTGCAGTGCCAGTACGCCCATGCCGATCAGGTTGGAACGGTGGATGCGCTCGAAGCTCTCGGCGATCACCGCCTTGACCCCCAGCAGGTTGGTGCCCTTGGCCGCCCAGTCGCGACTGGAGCCGGTGCCGTACTCCTTGCCGGCGATCACCACCAGCGGCACGCCTTCGGCCTGGTAGCGCATCGCCGCGTCGTAGATCGACAGCTTCTCCCCGCTGGGCTGGTGCAGCGTGTTGCCACCTTCCTCGCCACCGAGCATCTCGTTCCTGATGCGGATGTTGGCGAAGGTGCCGCGCATCATCACTTCGTGGTTGCCGCGACGCGAACCGTAGGAGTTGAAATCTTCCGGCTGCACGCCCAGCGACTGCAAATACAGGCCGGCCGGCGAGCTGGACTTGATGTTGCCGGCCGGGGAGATGTGATCGGTGGTGATGGAGTCGCCGAACAGCGCGAGAATGCGTGCGTTCTCGACATCGGCAGGCGGGGCCGGCGGCTGCCCGATGTCCTCGAAGAACGGCGGGTTCTGCACGTAGCTGGAGCCGGCATTCCACTGGTACGTATCGCCGGCGCTCACCGGGATCTTCTGCCAGTGCTCGTCGCCGCTGAACACGTCGGCGTAGCGGCTGCGGAACATCTGGCCGTCGATCCGGCCGACGGCTTCGGCGATCTCCGCACTGCTCGGCCAGATGTCCTTGAGGTACACCGGCTGGTTCTGCGCATCGTAGCCCAGCGGCTCCTTGTCCATGTCGATGCGCGTGGTGCCAGCCAGGGCGAAGGCCACCACCAGCGGCGGGGAAGCCAGCCAATTGGCCTTGACCAGCGGATGCACGCGGCCCTCGAAGTTGCGGTTGCCGGAAAGCACCGAGCAGACGATCAGATCGTTCTCGGTGATCGCCTGGCCGATGGCGTCCGGCAGCGGCCCCGAGTTGCCGATGCAGGTGGTGCAGCCGTAGCCCACCAGGTTGAAGCCGAGCTGATCCAGATATTGCGTCAAGCCGGCGCGTTCCAGGTAATCGGTCACCACCTTCGAACCCGGCGCCAGCGAGGACTTGACCCAGGGCTGGCGCTTGAGCCCGCGTTCCACGGCCTTCTTCGCCACCAGGCCGGCGGCCATCAGTACGTTGGGATTGGAGGTGTTGGTGCAGGAGGTGATGGCGGCGATCACCACGGCGCCGTGCCTGAGGGCGAAATCCTCGCCCGCGACGGCGAACGGCGTATCCGTCTGCTGCTTGCGGCCGCTGGTTTCCAGCAGCAGGTCGAAGCTGGCGCCGATGTCGCCGAGCGATACCCGATCCTGCGGGCGCTTGGGGCCGGCTACGGAGGGTTGCACCTGGCTCAGGTCCAGTTCCAGGGTGGCGCTGAACAGCGGGTCCGGCGAGTCGCTGTCGCGCCACATGCCCTGGGCCTTGCTGTAGGCCTCGACCAGGGCGATGCGCTCCTCGTTGCGGCCGGTCAGGCGCAGGTAATCGATGGTCACCTGGTCCACCGGGAAGAAGCCGCAGGTAGCGCCGTATTCGGGCGCCATGTTGCCGATGGTGGCGCGGTCGGCCAGCGGCAGATGATCCAGGCCGGGGCCATAGAACTCGACGAACTTGCCCACCACGCCGTGCTTGCGCAGCATCTGGGTGACGGTCAGCACCAGGTCGGTGGCGGTCACGCCTTCGTTGAGCCTGCCGGTCAGGCGGAAGCCGACGACTTCGGGAATCAGCATCGACACCGGCTGGCCGAGCATCGCCGCCTCGGCCTCGATGCCGCCGACGCCCCAGCCCAGCACGCCGAGGCCGTTGATCATGGTGGTGTGCGAATCGGTGCCGACCAGCGTGTCGGGGTAGGCGTAGGTCTCGCCATCCTCCTCGCGGGTCCAGACCACCTGGCCGAGGTATTCCAGGTTGACCTGGTGGCAGATGCCGGTGCCCGGTGGAACCACCTTGAAATTGTGGAAGGCCTGCTGGCCCCAGCGCAGGAACTCGTAGCGCTCGCCATTGCGCTGCATCTCGATCTCGACGTTCCGCCCGAAGGCCTGATCGGTGCCGAAACGGTCGACCATCACCGAGTGGTCGATTACCAGGTCCACCGGTGAGAGCGGGTTGATCTTCTGTGGATCGGCGCCGGCCCGGGCCACCGCATCGCGCATCGCGGCCAGGTCGACCACCGCCGGCACGCCGGTGAAATCCTGCATCAGTACGCGCGCGGGGCGGTACTGGATTTCGTGCTCGGAGCTGCGGGTCCGCAGCCAGAGGACCAGGGACTTGAGATCGTCGGCGTGGACGGTCACGTCATCTTCCCAGCGCAGCAGATTTTCCAGCAGCACCTTGAGCGAAGTCGGCAGACGGGCGATGTCGCCCAGTTGGGCGGCGGCGTCGGGCAGGCTGTAGTAATGGTAAGTCTTGCCGGCAACCTCGAGGCTGCGACGGCAATTCAGGCTATCCAGGGACGGCATTCCTCATCTCCTTGCGCCCGCACGGTCCGGGCTGGCTGATGACTGAGCTTTGAAATTAGCTCTTCGGCAGGGCTTTTGCTACTGCACTGGACCGAACCATGCAACCGAGGGTTCCCCCGCTCGGCTATCATGCGCGGCTTTGGCCCCGCCCCGACGCGCCTACAGGATTCGACCATGAACACATTGCTGCTGCATTGCCGCCCCGGTTTCGAAGGCGAGGTTTGCGCCGAGATCAGCGACCATGCGGCATTGCTCGGCGTGGCCGGCTACGCCAAGGCCAGGCCGGACAGCGCCTGCGCCGAATTCATCTGCAGCGAGAGCGGGGGCGCCGAGCGGCTGATGCGCGGCCTGCGTTTCGCCGAGCTGATCTTTCCCCGCCAATGGGCGCGCGGCGAATACCTGCAGTTACCGGAAACCGACCGCATCAGCGTGCTGCTGGCGCATCTGGCCGGTTATCCGATCTGCAGCAGCCTATGGCTGGAGGTGCTGGATACCAACGACGGCAAGGAGCTCTCCAATTTCTGCCGCAAGTTCGAGGCGCCGCTGCGCAAGGCCCTGGTCAAGGCTGGCCGGCTCGACGAGCAGGGCCATGGTCCGCGCCTGCTGTTGACCTTCAAGAGCGGGCGCGAAGTGTTCGCCGGCATCGCCGAAGCGCACAACAGCGCGCTCTGGCCGATGGGCATTCCACGGCTGAAATTTCCGCGCCAGGCGCCGAGCCGCTCGACGCTGAAGCTGGAGGAGGCCTGGCACCACTTCATTCCCCGCGAGCAGTGGGACAGGCGCCTGGCTGCCGGCATGACCGGCGTCGACCTCGGCGCGGCGCCCGGCGGCTGGACCTGGCAGCTGGTCAACCGGCACATCAGGGTCAGCGCCGTGGACAACGGGCCGATGAATGCCGAGCTGATGGATTCCGGGCTGGTCGAGCATTTCCGTGCCGACGGCTTCACCTTCCGTCCGCGCAGACCGGTGGACTGGATGGTCTGCGACATCGTCGAGAAGCCCGCGCGCAATGCCGCGCTGCTGGAAACCTGGATCGGCGAGGGCCTGTGCCGCGAGGCGGTGGTCAACCTCAAGCTGCCGATGAAGCAGCGCTACGCCGAAGTGAAACGCCTGTTGGAACGCATCGCCGATGGCCTCGCCGAACGCAGGGTGAAGGCCAGCATCGGCTGCAAGCAGCTGTATCACGACCGCGAGGAAGTGACCTGCCATCTGCGTCGTCTCTGACGAGTGACCTTCCGGCCCATCTGCGCGACAATGCCGACCTGTTTTCCGGAGCCCGTGATGACCCGATCAGCCGAAATGACAGCCGATGCCGTACTCGATGCCAGCGGCCTGAATTGCCCCGAGCCGGTGATGATGCTGCACAACAAGGTGCGTGACCTGGCCAGCGGTGCCTTGCTCAAGGTCATCGCCACCGACCCGTCGACCCAGCGCGACATTCCCAAATTCTGCATCTTTCTCGGCCACGAGCTGGTCGAGCAGCAACAAGCCTCGGGGACCTATCTGTACTGGATTCGCAAGAAGAGCGAGCAGGGCTGAGGCTGTCCCGCAATCGCGCACTCGCGGGTAGGTTGGCGTTGAGCGCAGCGAAGCCCAAC
Organism: Pseudomonas lopnurensis; assembly: GCF_015070855.1. Lineage (GTDB taxonomy): Bacteria > Pseudomonadota > Gammaproteobacteria > Pseudomonadales > Pseudomonadaceae > Stutzerimonas > Stutzerimonas lopnurensis. The sequence goes on along the minus strand of NZ_JADDIX010000025.1, from coordinate 50,044 downwards.
GGGGGGGGGGGG
>NZ_JADDIX010000025.1:32044-50010 GCF_015070855.1 Pseudomonas lopnurensis | reverse complement strand
TGGGCTTCGTCGCTGCGCTCCTCAACCCAACCTACGCGCTGTCGATGTCCATCCGTGACGTCCCCCCTGTGGAGCGGGCCATGCCCGCGAAGCTTTTGCGCGCTGAATGTTCGCGGGCCTGGCCCGCTCCTACGAACCGTGCAGAATGCCTCCGCACTGCTAGCAATACGTAACGGGGTAGAGCGCGCTCAGGATACCTCCTCGCTCGCCGGGCGCGCCTGCTGCCGGCGCCACAGGCGGGTCAGCCAGCGCCAGGCGATCCAGCCGCCGCCGAGCAGGTAGATCAGCCCGCCCGGCACCCACATGATCAGCCCGGCCAGCTGCTGGTCTTGCACCGCCCGTGTTTCGCCGTAGAAGGACCTGGTGCCGAAGGTCAGCAGGGCACCGAGCAGGCCGGTGTGCATCAGCGTCAGCAGCACGGCCATCAGCGCCTGCGGTACCTGCTTCGGATTGGCGCGCAGCGCCGACCACCAGAACAGCCAGCCGGTGAACAGGAAGCACGCATGCTCGATGGCATGCCACCAGAGATTGTCCAGCGCCAGCACGTACAGCTTCGGCGTGTGCCAGATCCAGATCACCGCGCCGTGCAACAGGGCCAGCAGGGTGGGATAGCGGCCGGCGCGCAGTATCGCCGTCCACAGGGGCTGGCCGAGCCGGCCGGTGACCCCGCGCCACTGCGGCAGCGGCCGCGCCAGCGCCCACATCGGCGCGATCACCACGATGAACAGCATGTGCTGGGTCATGTGCCAGCTGGTGCTGGTTTCCGCCCAGTCATCGATCGGCCCGAACACGGCAAGCACCACCAGCAGCATCGCGGCATGGAACCACAGGGCTTCGCCGCGCCGCGGCGCTACCTTGCGCGCGCCGAGAACGTACAGCAGCCAGGCGCCCGCCACCAGCAGAGCGGTGAGCAGCAGTGGCGCGCGCTCGATGATATGCGCATCGAACAGACCGTGGGCCTGGACGGGCGCGGGCAGTGCCAGCAACGCGGTTGCCGCCATCAACGATGGCAGCCTGCAGGCGGTCGTAGCAGTCATAGGCATGGCGGAATCTGCAGCAGGGGAACGCCGACGAAGAGCGTCGCCAGCGCCGCGATCAAATGGATGCCGGCGGCCAGCTTGGTCACGAACAGCTGCCGCTCGTTCAACGCTCGCGGCGCTCGGGACAGCCGCCAGAAGTAGTGCGCCAGTCCCAGCAGCAGCGCTACGGTAAACAGCGTAAGCAGGCCGAGACCGCCGTTCAGCCAGTTCCACACGCCTTGTCGGGGATCGGGCGGGGCGACCGCGCAGATCACCGCCTGGCCGCCGTAGATCACGACGAACCAGAGGCTCCAGATGATCAGCCCGATCGGTATCTGCAGCGGATGGTAGGGCGAGGTGCGGGCGTGCTTCATCAGGCACCTCCCCAGCTCGCCGGGAACAGCACGATCGCCGCGTAGCTGATCCACAGCACGCCCAGGTTGTAATACCAGAGTTGCTCGACCACCACCGGTTCGTACGGCGCCGCATCGCCGACATAGCCGTAACCGACGCGCCAGGCCTGCAGGCCGGTCAGCACCGCAGCCAGCGTGCAATGGATGATGCTGTAGGCCAGCATGACGAAGATCACCGCATCGTGGGCCGTTTCGGTAGGCGCCAGCCCGGCCGCGAGCAGCAGCCATAGCAGCATCGCCGATTGCACCAGCGCCAGCAGTGCGAGCAGCGCCAGTTGTGGCAGCAGGCCCCGGTGGCTGCCGGCGCGCAGATGCCGGATCAGGCGGTGCAGCCAGATGCTGCCCACGCTCAGTAGCAGCGCGCTGGCCAGCATCAATCCGCCGTTGAGCCGATGCTCGGGCACTTGCCATTGCGGCGATACCGTCCACAGGTAGAACCAGCCGAACAACAGCGACAGATACAGTGCACCGTTGGCCAGCAGCGTGACGCCCATGCCCCACAGGCCCGGACCGTCGAAGGTCCGCGAGTGCAGTGGCGGCTCGCCCGGCTGGGTGCGTGCATCGGGCGCGGCGGCCGGGTGCGCGCCGTTCTCCCAGGACCAGCGCAACAGCACTAGCAGCGTCGCCGCGGTGGCGACCAGAGCCAGGACATAGGCCTTGTTCAGCAGGCTCAGGCAGAGCGCCGCGAGGAGCGCGGCGGCGATGAAGGGCAGCCAGCTGTTGCCGGGCAGATGGATGATTTCGCGCACCTTGCCGGTCAGCGGGTCGGTGCCCCAGGTCTCCCGCCGTCCGTGGTCGATCACCGTCAGCGCATGCTCGCCACGGGCGATGCTGTCCGGCAGATCAGGGTTGTTCCACAACGGGTGGCGGTCGCTCACGTCCGGCAGGCTGACGAAGTTGTACGCACTGGGTGGCAGGCTGGTGGCCCATTCCAGGGTATCGGCGTTCCACGGATTCTTCGGTGCTGCCATGCCGAAGCGGAAATGCAGAACGATATCCAGCAGGATGGTGGCGACGCCGGTGGCCATGATGAAGCTGCCGATCGACGAAACCAGGTTGGGCATGTCCCAGCCCAGCCCCGTGTCGTAGGTGTAGACCCTCCGGGGCATGCCGATCAGGCCGGTCCAGTGCATGATCAGGAAGGTCACGTTGAAGCCGATGAAGAACAGCCAGAAGCCCCAGCGCCCGAGCCGCTCGGACGGCATCCGCCCGGAAAAGTGCGGCAGCCAGTAGTAGAGCCCGGCCATCAGCGGGAAGACCATGCCGCCGACCAGCACGTAGTGCATGTGCGCGACGACGAAGTGAGTGTCGTGCACCTGCCAGTCGAACGGCACCAGCGCCAGCATCACCCCGGTCAGGCCGCCCGCGACGAAGACGATGAGAAAACCCACCAGCCAGAGCATCGGCACCCTGTATACCGGCCGCCCGAGCCACAAGGTCGCCAGCCAGGCGAAGACCTGCACGCCGGTGGGAATCGCCACCAGCATGCTCGCCGCGGAGAAGAATGCCTGCGCCAGCTGCGGGATGCCCACGGTGAACATGTGGTGCACCCACAAGCCGAAGCTGATGAAACCGGTGGTCAGCACACCCAGCACCACCCAGCGGTAGCCCACCAGCGGCCTCTGGCAGAACACCGGAATCAGCGTCGAGACGATACCGGCACCGGGAAGGAAGATGATGTACACCTCCGGGTGGCCGAACAGCCAGAACAGGTGCTGCCAGAGGATCGGGTCGCCGCCGCGGGCGACGTCGAAGAACGGCATGTCGGCGGCCCGCTCCAGCTCCAGCAGGATGGAGCCGAGAATCAGCGGCGGAAAGCCGACCACGATCATCATCGACATCACCAGGATGTACCAGGCGTACAACGGCATCTTGTGCAGCGCCATGCCGTTGGTGCGGGTGCGCAGGATCGACACCACCAGCTCGACGCCCGCCGATACCGCGGAAATCTCGACGAAGGTGATGCCCAGCAGCCAGAAGTCGGAGTTCACCCCCGGTGTGTGAGCGGAGCTGGACAGCGGCGTATACATGAACCAGCCGGCCTTGGGCGCGACGTCGAGGAAGAGGCTCGATAGCAGGATCACGCCGCCGAACAGGTAGCAGAAATAACCCAGCGCCGACAGCCGCGGAAACACCAGGTCCCGCGCGCCGAGCATCTTCGGAATCAGGTAGACCGCCAGGCCCTCCATCATCGGTACGGCGAAGAGGAACATCATCACCGTGCCGTGCATGGTGAAGACCTGGTTGTAGACGTCCGGCTCCATCAGCTCGTAGCCGGGCAGGGCGAGCTGCGTGCGGATCAGCATCGCCAGCAGGCCGCCGATGAGGAAGAACACGCCGCCGGTGACCAGAAAGCGCAGGCCGATACTGGTGTGGTTGACGATGGTCAGCGCCCGCCAGCCGCACGGGTTGCCCCAGACCTCGTTGAACTGGTCGTGCAGTTGATCGGGGTCGGTCGTCGGGGCGCCGTTCTTGTAGACAGGGCTCATGGTCGGGTCTGTTCCTGTTTCGTGCGCGGCCCCAGTGTTTCCAGCCAATCGGCGATCTGGTCGAGGGTTTCGTCGGAAAGGTCGTCGTGGCTCGGCATGGCGATGCCGTGTTTCAGGCTCTGGTGCTCGCGCAGCCAGCGGCGCAGGCCTTCTGCGTCATTGTCGATGACGCCAGCACCGAGGGTCGGACGCGTGGCCAGGTCGCTGAGGTCCGGCGCGCGGTTGCCGTCGCTGACGCCGGCGACGCGGTGGCACTGTCCGCAGCGGTCCGCGAAAACCTGCCCGGCGACGCCGCCGGCGGGCTGATGGCTGAGGTCCGTTCGTGTTTCGATCCAGCCGGCGAAGGCATCTTGCTTCAGCGCTTCGACGTGGAGCACCATGTGCGCGTGCTGGGTGCCGCAGAACTCCGAGCACTGGCCGCGGAACACGCCGGCTTCGGCGGCTTGCAGGCGCAGGGTGTTGCGCCGCCCGGGGATCATGTCGAGTTTGCCGCCCAGGCGCGGTACCCAGAACGAGTGGATCACGTCGGCGCTGGTCACTTCGATGTCCACCGGGCGGCCGACCGGCAGGATGAACTGGTTGGCGGTGACCACGCCGCTCTCCGGGTAGCGCACTTCCCACCACCATTGATGGCCGATGACCTCGACCCGCAGCGGCTGTTCGCCTTCGATCGGCAGCGGCAGCATGCTGCGCCCGGCGGGAATGCCGAAGGCCAGCAGCGCGACGATGCTGGCGCTGGGCAGGACGATGCCGCCGCCGATGATCCAGCGGCGGTTGATGCGCCGGGCCTGTTCCGCGCCGGTTTCCCGTGGCTGGCGCAGCATGGCGTGGATCCACAGTCCGCTGACGACCAGCAGCACCAGCACGGCGAAGCCGAACATCGCCCACCAGACGTTCGCCACCTCACGGGCCATCGGCCCGGCTGGAGAAAGCGCCGACTGCGGGCCGTCGCAGGCACCGAGCAAAGGAACTGCCAGCGCCAGTGTGGTCCATTTCAATGGGGTGCCGCTGCGGCTCGACGTCCGGGCGGTCGGTTTCACTTCAGTGCCTGGGAGGGCCGGATGGCCACAGACCGCGAGTCCATCAACAGTAACGCTGCGATTGGCGGCCACCCGCTGCATCCCATGATGATCCACTTTCCGGTTGCGGCGCTGATAGGGCTGGTGCCTGCGGATCTTGCCTACCTGTGGACACTCGACGCGTTCTGGTGGCGCGCCGGCCTCTGGCTCGCCGGGGTCGGTGCGCTCGGCGGCTGGGTGGCGAGCATCGCCGGTGTGATCGATCTGGTCAGCGTGCAACAGATCCGCCGCAAGGTCACGGCCTGGTGTCATGCGATTCTCGCAGTGATGATGCTGTCGCTGGCCTCGTTGAACTGGCTGCTGCGCTACCAGGGCATCGACAGGGGTGACGGCGATGCCCTGTGGGGGCTGTATCTCTCGTTGCTGACCGCCGTGCTGATCTCGCTGGCCGCCTTTCTCGGCGGTCGGCTGGTCTACGAGCATGCCGTCGGGGTGGATATCGACGGCTAGCCAGCGGGCGTTGCGCCCCGCCCATGCTGCCGCCAGGAACGTGGCACCGGCCGAGCAAGGGCGATGGGTTTCGATCGCGGCTGAGCCTGCGTGGGCCGCTCGCGCAGGCAGCGGAGCGGATGAAGGCTGAGCGGATGGAACCGGGCGGTCGATCATGCGGGACGGTCGTTCCTTGGGTCAGAAAGGCTTGGCCAGCACCAGCCAGAGGGTCAGCGCGATCAGTAGCGGAACCAGTACGCCCAGGGCCAGGCACTGGTAGGTCACGCCGCGTTCCGGCTCGCGTTCGATGCGCAGCACCAGCACCCCGCACAGCGCATGGCAGAGCGCCATGGCGGTCACCACCGTGAGCTTCATGATCAGCCAGCCGGCGAGCGTGCCGTCACGCAGGAACAGCGCCGTGCCGGAACCGATTGCCAGCAAGGCTGCCGGTGTACTGATAAGCGTGAAGACCATGCGCGTGAGGTGGGCGTGATCGCGGTAGAACAGCTGATCGCTGCGTTTGGTGCCGGCGGCGATCAGCGCCGGCAGATACAGCAGCGAGCCGCACCAGCAGAGCAGGGCGGCGAAATGCAGCAGTTTGAGCAAGGGCATGCCGATCTCCATCTGCTTAGGTCTGTTGCCGTTTCGGCGCGGCTGCGAACGAAATGGCAACAGACCCTGGCGAATCTGAGGATGTGACAGCCCTCGAACGGGGCAGTTCGTCGTCGATCGGCCGACGTGGTGGGCGCTTCGGTGGGTGGGCTGGCGTCTGGGTGCCGCGAAGGCCGATCAGTCCTGCGCCTCCAGCTCGCGGCGTTCGAACAGCGAACTGCCGCAGCGGCTGCAGAAGGCCGCATTGGCTTCGTGGTTGAGCTTGTCGCAGGTCGGGCAATTGTGCTGCAGGCTGTCCTGGCGCATCGCGTTGGCCAGCTCGGCGGTGAAAATCCCGGTCGGTACGGCGATGATCGAATAGCCGGTGATCATCACCATGGTCGCCAGCGCCTTGCCCAATGGCGTATGCGGGACGATGTCGCCGAAGCCGACGGTGGTCAGGGTCACAACGGCCCAGTAGATGCTCATGGGAATGCTGGTGAAGCCATTGCTGGGACCTTCGACCACGTACATCAGGGTGCCGTAGATGATGACCAGCGTGGTCACGCTGGCGAGGAAGACGATGATCTTCTGCTTGCTGCCGCGCAGCGCCACCAGCAGGAAATTGGCCTGGCTCAGGTAGGGCGTGAGCTTGAGCACGCGGAAGATGCGCAGCATGCGAATCACGCGCACCACCAGCAGGTACTGTGCTTCCGGGAACAGCAGGGCGATGAATGCCGGCAGTACCGACAGCAGGTCGACTACCCCGTAGAAGCTGAAGATGTACTTGCGCGGCTCCGGATGGGTATGGATACGCAGCGCATATTCGACGGCGAAGATCGCGGTGAAGCCCCATTCCAGACTGGACAGGAGCAGTCCATGGTCCTGATTGATCGCGGCGATACTGTCGAGCATCACCACCACCAGGCTGGCGAAGATGACGATCAAGAGCCAGGTATCGAAGCGCTTGCCAGACGGGGTGTTGGTGAAAAAGATGATGACGTATAGCCGTTCACGCCATGACATGCCGTTCAGGGAATCGTTGTCCATCCGCCGCGGTCTCTCCTAATGCAAGGCCGGAAATGCCAGTTGAAGCTGGGGTCCAGACGTGCCACATATCGATGCTCGTTGCGACCGCAGGTGGCGCGCACCGGATGTCGTAGCCCTCATGCCGGCGTCGCAGTGCCCGTTCGTAAGCCGGCTTTGCCTGATTCGGTATTACCGCATAGTCTGCACGTAGGCGCAGCAAGCAGTTGGAGAATGCAATGCCCGATTCCCGGTTGGTCGACCCCTTCGGCCGGCGCATCACCTACCTGAGGTTGTCGGTAACCGACCGCTGCGATTTCCGCTGCACCTATTGCATGAGCGAGGACATGGTCTTCGCGCCGCGCGCGCAAATCCTCACCCTCGAAGAGCTCTACGCCGTCGCCGATGCCTTCATCGGCCTGGGCGTGAAGCGCATTCGCGTCACCGGCGGCGAACCCCTGGTGCGCAAGGGGCTGCCCGAACTGCTGGCGAGGCTCGGCGCCCGTGAGGAGCTGGAAGACCTGGCCATCACCACCAACGGCTCGCAACTGCATGCCCTCGCGCCGACCCTGCGCGCGGCGGGCGTGAAGCGCCTGAACATCAGCCTCGATTCGCTCAAGCGCGAGCGGTTCGCCGAGCTGACTCGGCGCGATCGGCTGGACCAGGTGCTCGAAGGCATCGAAGCCGCGCGCCAGGCAGGCTTCAGCCGGATCAAGCTCAACAGCGTGGTGCAGAAGGGGCGCAACGACGACGAGATTCTCGATCTGGTGGACTTCGCCGTCGGGCGCGGTCTGGACATCAGCTTCATCGAGGAAATGCCGCTGGGGAGCGTCTCCAGCCACCAGCGGCAGATCACCTTCTGCTCCAGCGACGAAGTACGCGAGCGTATCGAGGCGCGACACACGCTGGTGCGCAGCAGCCATTCCACCGGCGGTCCGTCACGCTACTGGCAGGTGGCCGGCAGCGAGACCCAGGTCGGCTTCATCTCGCCCCATAGCCACAACTTCTGCGGCAGCTGCAACCGCGTTCGCGTGACGGCCGAAGGCAAGCTGGTGCTCTGCCTCGGCCATGAAGGCGCGCTCGATCTGAAAAGCCTGATCCGTCGCTACCCGGGCGATGGCGAGCGCCTGCGTCTGGCGCTGGTCGATGCCCTGCAGCTCAAGCCGGAAAGGCACCATTTCCGTACCGACGAGCAGGTGCAGGTGGTGCGCTTCATGAGCATGACTGGCGGTTGATGCGATATGTGGCAGGCCTGCCCGAAAGCCCAAGAGCATCGCCCGGGGGCGGGCCTCTCACAAAAGCAGCTCCGTAGGGTGGGCTTCAGCCACCAGTTCCAGGCAATGGAAGTCGTCGAGGTGGGCTGAAGCCCATCCTACTGCACTGAAAAGCATCGCCCCGGGTCTGCCCATCTGCAAAGGCACCCCTGAAGCCAACGCCATACCTGTGAAACCGTCTGCACCTGCCCCCTGCAAGCCGTCCTGGCCGGCGTGATAGACTCCATGGCTTTGCGCCAGCGCCCACTCGATGCCAGGAATTGCGATGCACACGGCGACTTCTGCTTGCTCATCCAGATGCTGACCGCCACGGAAAGGCCCGCATGCGACTGAAAAGCATCAAACTCGCCGGTTTCAAGTCCTTCGTCGACCCCACCACCGTCAGCTTCCCGAGCAACATGGCCGCTGTGGTCGGGCCCAACGGCTGCGGCAAGTCCAACATCATCGACGCCGTGCGCTGGGTGATGGGCGAAAGCTCGGCGAAGAACCTGCGCGGCGAGTCGATGACCGACGTCATCTTCAACGGCTCCAATACGCGCAAGCCGGTGACCCAGGCGAGCATCGAGCTGATCTTCGACAACTCGGGCGGCAGCCTGACCGGCGAATACGCGGCGTTCGCCGAAATCTCCATCCGCCGCCGGGTTACCCGCGACGCGCAGAACACCTATTTCCTCAACGGGGTGAAGTGCCGCCGTCGCGACATCACCGACATTTTCCTCGGCACCGGCCTCGGCCCGCGCAGCTATTCGATCATCGAACAGGGCATGATCTCCAAGCTGATCGAGGCCAAGCCGGAGGATCTGCGCAATTTCATCGAGGAAGCCGCCGGCATCTCCAAGTACAAGGAGCGCCGGCGCGAGACCGAGAACCGCATTCGCCGCACCCATGAAAACCTCGCGCGCCTGACCGACCTGCGCGAAGAGCTGGAACGCCAGCTCGAACGCCTGCATCGCCAGGCCCAGTCGGCGGAGAAATACCAGGAATACAAGGCCGAGGAGCGCCAGCTCAAGGCGCAACTCTCGGCCCTGCGCTGGCAGGCGCTGAACGAGCAGGTCGGCCAGCGTGAGCAGGTCATCGGTGATCAGGAAGTCGCCTTCGAGGCGCTGGTGGCCGAGCAGCGCAATGCCGACGCCAGCATCGAGCGCCTGCGCGACGGCCACCACGAGCTGTCCGAGCGTTTCAACCAGGTGCAAGGGCGCTTCTATTCGGTCGGTGGGGACATCGCCCGGGTCGAGCAGAGCATCCAGCATGGCCAGCAGCGCCTGCGCCAGTTGCAGGACGACCTGCGCGAGGCCGAGCAGGCGCGCCTGGAAACCGAATCGCACCTCGGCCACGACCGCACCTTGCTGGCCACGCTCGGCGAAGAGCTGGCCATGCTCGAGCCCGAGCAGGCGCTGACCGGCGCGGCGGCCGAGGAGTCCGCCGCCCAGCTGGAAGAAGCGGAAGCGGCGATGCAGGCCTGGCAGGAGCAGTGGGAGCGCTTCAACCACACCAGCGCCGAACCGCGCCGCGCCGCCGAAGTGCAGCAATCGCGCATCCAGCAACTGGAACAGAGCCTCGAACGGCTGGCCGAGCGCCAGCGCCGGCTGGATGACGAACGCGCCTTGCTGACCTCCGATCCGGACGACTCGACGATGCTCGAACTCGGCGAGCAGCTCGCCGCCAGCGAACTGAACCTGGAAGAACTGGCTGGCGCAGGCGAAACACTCAACGAGCGCCTGGAGCAAATGCGCGAACAACTGCAGCAGGCAACGCGGGCGCAGCAGCAGCTGCAGGGCGAGTTGCAGCGCCTCAACGGCCGCATCGCCTCGCTGGAGGCGCTGCAGCAGGCCGCGATGGACCCGGGCAAGGGCGTCGCCGAGTGGCTGCGCGAGCAGAATCTGCAGGAGCGTCCGCGGCTGGCCGAGGGGCTGCGTGTCGAGCCGGGCTGGGAACTGGCGGTGGAAACCGCGCTCGGCGCGGATCTGCAGGCGGTGTTGCTGGATGATTTTTCGACCCTCGAACTGGGGGGCTTCGAACAGGGCGAGCTGCGGTTGGCCAGCACCAACGGCGCTGGCACTCGCCGCCCGGGCAGCTTGCTCGACAAGGTCGAGTCCCGGCTCGATCTGGCGCCCTGGCTGGGCCAGGTCCGACCGGTGGAATCGCTGGAGCAGGCGTTGGCCGCTCGGCCGGGGCTGGCCGAAGGCGAAAGCCTGATCAGTCGCGACGGCTACTGGGTCGGCCGGCATTTCCTACGGGTACGCCGGGCCAGCGAGGCGGAGTCCGGATTGCTCGCGCGCGGTCAGGAGCTGGAACGTCTGCAGGACGAACGCGCGGAACGCGAAGCCAGCCTGGAAGCCATGGAACAGGGCATCGCTCGCCTGCGCGATGCCCAGGCCCGCCTGGAAGAAGAACGCGAGCAAGCGCGCCGCCGCCAGCAGGACGAGGCGCGCCTGCAGGGTGAGCTCAAGGCGCAGCTGTCCGCCGGCCAGGCCAGGCTGGAGCAGCTGGCATTGCGCCGCCGGCGTCTCGACGAGGAGTTCGCCGAGCAGAACGAGCAACGCGAGATCGAGACCGAGCAACTGGGCGAGGCGCGCCTGCATCTGCAGGAAGCGCTGGATGCCATGGCCCAGGACACCGAACAGCGCGAGGCGCTGCTCGCCAGCCGCGACGGCATCCGCGAGCAGCTCGACCGCATCCGTCAGCAAGCGCGGCAGCACAAGGACCATGCGCACCAATTGGCGCTGCGCGTCGGCTCGCTCAAGGCGCAGCACGACTCCACCCGCCAGGCACTGGAACGCCTGGAGCAGCAGTTCGAGCGCGCCATCGAGCGCCGCGAGCAGCTCAGCCTGAACCTGGAGGAGGGCGAAGCGCCGCTGGAAGAGTTGCGCATGAAGCTCGAGGAACTGCTCGAGCGGCGCATGGGCGTCGAGGACGAACTCAAGCATGCGCGCCTGGCGCTGGAGGATGCCGATCGCGAACTGCGCGACGCGGAGAAACGGCGTAGCCAGGCCGAGCAGCAGGCGCAATTGCTGCGGAGCCAACTGGAGCAGCAGCGCCTGGGCTGGCAAGAGCTGAGCGTCAGACGCAAGGCGCTGCAGGACCAGTTGCACGAGGACGGCTACGACCTGCACGGGGTACTCGCCACGCTGCCGGCCGAGGCCAGCGAGCAGGCCTGGGACGCGGAGCTGGAGCGCTTCGCCCAGCGCATCCAGCGCCTCGGCCCGATCAACCTGGCGGCGATCGACGAATATCAGCAGCAGTCCGAGCGCAAGCGCTATCTCGATGCGCAGAACGATGACCTGGTCGAGGCGCTGGATACCCTGGAAAATGTCATCCGCAAGATCGACCGGGAAACCCGCAACCGCTTCAAGGAAACCTTCGACCAGATCAACGGCGGGCTGCAGGCGCTTTTCCCGAAAGTATTCGGCGGCGGCAACGCTTACCTGGAACTTACCGGGGAAGATTTACTCGATACCGGGGTGGCGATCATGGCGCGCCCGCCCGGGAAAAAGAACAGCACCATTCATCTGCTTTCCGGGGGCGAGAAGGCACTTACCGCGTTGGCGCTGGTATTCGCCATATTCCAACTCAACCCCGCGCCGTTCTGCATGCTCGACGAGGTCGATGCGCCCTTGGACGATGCCAACGTCGGACGTTATGCACGACTGGTGAAAGAGATGTCTTCGACCGTGCAATTCATCTATATCACCCACAACAAGATCGCCATGGAAATGGCCGACCAGTTGATGGGCGTTACCATGCATGAACCCGGTTGCTCGCGGCTGGTTGCAGTTGACGTGGAGCAGGCGGTGGCGCTGGCCGAGGCCTGAAAGCCCGGTAGCCGGATCGACTATTTTCGATACAAGGAAGCCCATAAAAAGAGAACTACCGCACGGTGCAAATTTACCGTTCGTCGTGCTAGTTTAAGGCACAATTTTTTACGATGCGCTGAAGTGGTCCCATGTGACGACTCGTTGCGTCTTTATCATCGGATTCAGGGGTTAATGCATTAATGGATATCGGTCTGCGCGAGTGGCTGATCGTCATCGGCATCATTGTCATCGCCGGCATTCTGTTCGACGGCTGGCGCCGCATGCGCGGCAGCAAAGGCAAATTGAAGTTCAAACTGGACCGTAGCCTTTCCAATCTTCCCGACGTCGAAGAACCCAACGAGCTTCTCGGGCCGGCGCGGGTGGTCAACCGTGATCACGAGCCGTCGCTGGACGAAGGCGACATGCCCTCCATGAGCGCTCGCGAAGCCAACAGGAAGCGTCGCCATGACGAGCCCTATCAGGGCGACCTGCAGCTCAATGGCGACGAACCCGTGCCGACATTGCTCGATCCGGTGGTCGGCGACGACGGCGAAGCCGCAGAAGGGCTGCAAAAGGAAATGGCGCCGGTCGAGGAAGTGCTGGTCATCAACGTGATCTCCCGCGACCCGCATGGCTTCCGTGGCCCGGCGCTGTTGCAGAATATTCTGGAAAGCGGCCTGCGTTTCGGCGAGATGGACATCTTCCACCGCCACGAAAGCATGGCCGGCAACGGCGAGGTGTTGTTCTCCATGGCCAACGCGGTCAAGCCCGGCACCTTCGACCTGGACGATATCGATCACTTCACCACGCCAGCGGTGAGTTTCTTCCTCGGGCTGCCTGGCCCACGCCATCCGAAGCAGGCCTTCGATGTGATGGTCGCGGCTGCCCGCAAGCTGTCCCAGGAGCTCAACGGCGAACTCAAGGACGACCAGCGCAGCGTGCTGACGGCCCAGACCATCGAGCACTACCGCCAGCGCATCGTCGAATACGAACGCCGGCAGATGACCATCAAGCGCTGACGCCCCCAGTTCCGTAGGGTGGGCTTCAGCCCACCGGAGCTTCATCGAGCGTCTTCCGTGGTGGGCTGAAGCCCACCCTGCCTGTGTTGCCAAAGACGCAAAAGCATCGCCCAAGTCAGGCCCCATAAAGCGCGCCCTCGCGGCGATTGCAGGCCACAGGCCTGCCGCTCTCGAGGTTGCCCGAAAAAATCCGTAGGGTGGGCTTCAGCCCACCAGCGCGCAGTCGAACCCAAGGTGGCTGAAGACACCCCGTTGCATCGTTCTGCAAAACCAGCCTCCGGATATCAAAAGACGCGAACCTGCCTTCGAGTGCGCATTCGGCTAAAATCCGACGCCTTCCTATCAACCAAGGCGCGCTGATACGGTCTGAATCAGCACCGCCACTGCCACGGCTCCGTCATATGCCTTCCGCCCAAACCGCTGCCGAGCGCATTGCCGAACTGCGCAGCGAAATCGACGCGCACAACTATCGCTACTACGTTCTCGACGAGCCCAGCGTGCCCGATGCCGAGTACGACCGCCTGTTCAACGAGCTGAAAGCGCTGGAAGCCGAACATCCGGAACTGGTCACGCCAGAATCGCCGACCCAGCGGGTGGGAGGCGAGGCCCTGACGGCATTCGGCCAAGTGCGCCATGAAGTGCCGATGCTCAGCCTGGGCAATGCGTTCGAGGAGCAGGACCTGCTCGATTTCGACCGGCGTGTACGCGAAGGGCTGGATCTGCCGACCGGCGATCTGTTCGGTGCCGGGGCGCAAGTCGAATACAGCTGCGAACCCAAGCTCGACGGCCTGGCCGTCAGCCTGCTCTACGAGAACGGCCACCTGGTGCGCGGCGCTACCCGTGGCGACGGCAGCACCGGCGAGGACATCAGCGCCAACGTGCGCACCGTGCGCAACATCCCGCTCAAGCTGCATGGCACCGGCTGGCCGGCGGTGCTTGAGGTGCGCGGCGAGATCTATATGCCCAAGGCCGGCTTCGAAGCGCTCAATGCGCGGCAGCTGGAAAGCGGCGGCAAGCCCTTCGCCAATCCACGCAATGCCGCGGCGGGTAGCCTGCGCCAGCTCGATTCGAAGATCACCGCCAGCCGCCCGCTGGAGCTGTGCGCTTATGGCGTAGGCCGCAGCGACGGCGAACTGCCGGATACGCATATCGGCATCCTCAACGCGCTCAAGGGGTGGGGGCTGCCCATCAGCCGCGAGCTGAAGCTCGCCAAGGGTGTCGCCGAATGCCGTGCCTATTACGACGCCATCGGTGAAAAGCGTGACGCGCTGCCGTATGAAATCGACGGCGTGGTGTTCAAGGTGAACTCCGTACCACAGCAGCGCGAGCTGGGGTTCCGCGCGCGCGAGCCGCGCTGGGCCATCGCCCACAAATTCCCCGCGCGGGAAGAGATCACCGAACTGCTCGGGGTGGAATTCCAGGTCGGCCGCACCGGCGCCATCACCCCCGTGGCGCGGCTGAAGCCGGTGCAGGTGGCCGGCGTCACGGTATCGAATGCCACCTTGCACAACATGGACGAAGTGGCGCGTCTGGGCGTGATGATCGGCGACACGGTGATCGTGCGCCGTGCCGGCGACGTGATCCCGCAGATTCTCGGCGTGATCGCCGAGCGCCGCCCGGCCGATGCCCGCGCCGTGCACGTACCCGAGCAGTGCCCGGTGTGCGGCTCGGCGGTCGAACGTACCCAGCTGATCAAGCGCAGCAAGGGGCGGGAGTCGGTCAGCGAAGGGTCGATCTACCGCTGCGTTGGCCGCCTGGCCTGCCAGGCCCAGCTCAAGCAGGCGATCATCCACTTCGTCTCGCGGCGGGCGATGGACATCGACGGGCTGGGCGACAAGATCGTCGAACAACTGGTCGACAAGGGGCTGGTCAATTCGCCGGCGGACCTTTACTGCCTGACCCATGAGCAGGTCATCGAACTGGAAGGCTTCGCCGAGCTATCCACGCGCAACCTGCTCAACGCCATCGACGCGAGTCGCAAGCCGACCCTGGCGCGCTTCGTCTATGCCCTGGGCATCCCTGACGTGGGCGAGGAAACCGCCAAATTGCTGGCGCGGGCACTGGGCTCGCTGGAGCGCATCGGCCGCGCGTTGCCCGACGTCCTCGTCTACCTGCCCGATGTGGGGCTCGAGGTGGCACACGAGATCCACAGCTTTTTCGAGGACGAGCACAACCGTTCGGTGATCGAGTTGCTGCGCGAGCGCGGCGTGGCGCTGCAGGAGGAGGGCGACGTGCATCCCGAGTTCGCTGCCTGCGCGACCCTGGCCGGCCTGCTCGACAAACTGAACATTCCTTTCATCGCCAGCACCGGCGCACAGCGCCTGGCCGACCGCTTCGGCAGCCTGGAAGCGATCATCGCCGCCGACTGGCTCGACCTGCGCCAGGTCGAACGCCTCACCGAAAAGGCCGCCCGCTCGCTGCGCGACTACTTCGACAACCCCGAAAACGCCGAGCGCGCCCGCACTATCGAGGCCCAACTGCGTGAATTCGGCATGCATTGGCAAAGCGCGAAGAAGTCCGCCGAAGGCCTGCCGCTGGTCGGCCAGACCTGGGTGCTGACCGGCAGCCTCGAAGCCATGAGCCGCGACGAAGGCAAGGCGCGCCTGGAAGCCCTGGGCGCCAAGGTCGCCGGTTCCGTTTCGGCCAAGACCACCTGTGTCGTGGCAGGACCGGGGGCGGGCTCGAAGCTGACGAAGGCCAACGAACTGGGACTTGCCGTGCTGGACGAGGCGGCGTTTCTCGAGCGGTTGGCGAAGTTGGAAGGGGTGTAGATGCTAGTGGACTGTCTTGGAAGTTCGTTTATTCATAGGCTGCCTCGACTCGGGAGAAGCGCAAGAGCCTTTCGAGCGTAGGAGTTTGGGGGGAGCCTAGTCCTTGCTGGCGATCCCGACCACCATTGCCGATGATCGCCAGCAAGCTGGCTCCTACAACATAATACTCAGTGAGTTAACAAACTAACCAAACAGGCCACTAGGCTGGGGTGCCGGTCGATTGGGGCGTTGTGCAGCTGTTGAGGCCGAAAACGCTGTCACAACAAAGGGGGGCTGGTGCGGCGCAGAGCTTTAAGCTGACATTGATGGTACGAAAAGTGTCGAGCTCTTACTAAAGCTGCGATGGCGGGTGCCGATATAGGGTTAGTCCCGCCAGATATGGAGCAGAATTCTCATGTATGCAATGGCAGCCATGAAGCAGTACCAATCGGTCAATACCAATGCGCAGCTCGTGGATGCGAGTCCGCATCGCCTGATTCAGATGTTGATGGAGGGTGGGCTCGCCCGTCTCGCGCAGGCGCGTGGTGCCATGGAGCGAGGCGATGTGGCGCTGAAGGGAACCCTGATTGGCAAAGCCGTCGATATCGTCGGGGGGCTGCGCGAGGCCTTGAACCGAGAGGCGGGTGGCGAGGTTGCGACTAATCTGGATAACCTCTACGCCTATATGGCTTCGCGGTTGCTCGAGGCGAACCTGAAAAACGATTCGGCGATCCTCGATGAAGTGGCCGGATTGTTGCGGGAAGTGAAGTCCGGTTGGGATGGTATTGCCCAGCACGGTTGAACCAGTTGCGCCGGACGTGAGTGAAGCCTCTGTCCATCACTAAGCGAACCCTCGGAAGAACCTATGCAATCAGCTCTCCAGTCACTCGAATCTCTCCAGCAAGCCTTGCGCGAGGCGCTGTCCCGGCAGGATTGGGAGGCGATCGGTGCATTGGATTCGCAGTGCCGCACGTCGATTGGCGAAGTGATGGATAGCGCCGAGCCGGGCCTGCGCGAACAGGTCGAGGAGCTGTCGCGGCTATATGCCGAGTTGCAGCAGGCGGCGCGGGCCGAGCGTGAGCGGGTTGCCGGCGAGCTGACCCGGCTCAATCAGTCGAAGCAGGTCGATCGGGCGTACAAGACGTTCGGTTGACCGACTTCGTTACCCAGGCGTGGCGGTTGGTGGAAAACGCTTTGCGGTTTTCCACGGGGCGGCCTTCCCCCTAGGGGCTGTCGCCGTTTTGCCTAAGGGCAAGCTCGTCCTGCACCTTGGCTCCTCTTGTAGGAGCAGGCCATGCCTGCGAACGAACCCCGTACACAAGCGTGGCCGCCTTTCGCGGGCATGGCCTCGGCGTCCACGCCCGTCCTACGATGGCCAGCGCTATACGCAAAAACTGAAACGGCAACAGGCCCTGCGCGTCGTTTCGTTTAGGGATGCTCTGAAGTAGCTGCCGATTTTTGACCGACTCCTGGCTCCGCTTTTTTTCAAAGCAGAAGCTGATCAAAAAGCGATCAGCTCGACTGCCCGCTGCTGTGTTTCAACCGCTGCGAGCGCCTCGCAGCAGCTATTTCCTGTATTACAGGCGCACCTCTCCTGCACTCGTCAGTAAATGTCGACGAGCCATCCACAGGTTCGACAGAGCAAACAGCGTAACCATCTGCGCCGTATTCTTCGCCAGGCCCCGGAAGCGCACCTTGGCGTAGCCAAACTGCCGCTTGATCACTCGGAACGGGTGCTCGACCTTCGCGCGCACCTGGGCCTTGGCCTTCTCGATCTTGCGCTTGGCTTTGTACAGCGCGCTGCGCTTATCGAGCTTCTTGTAGGTGCTGCGCCGTGCAGCAACCTGCCAGATCACCTGGCGGCCCTCATGCTCAGGCCGTTTCTCAACACCCGTATAACCTGCATCGGCACAGACCACGTTCTCGTCGCCGTGCAGCAATTTGTCGACTTGGGTGACATCCGCCACGTTGGCCGCCGTGACCACCACGCTGTGCACCAAGCCCGACTCATCGTCGACACCAATGTGTGCTTTGGGTCGGGTAAGGCAGGGGTGTTACCACCCCTGCCTCCCCTGAGAACCGT
>NZ_JADDIX010000025.1:25896-31994 GCF_015070855.1 Pseudomonas lopnurensis | reverse complement strand
TCCTGCACTCGTCAGTAAATGTCGACGAGCCATCCACAGGTTCGACAGCGTAACCATCTGCGCCGTATTCTCTTGAAGGAACCGCTGCCTTGCGCAGCGGCTCCCTACGCGCCGGTCGGCTCAGGCGGCCGGGCCCTGTTCCTGGCTATGCTCGGCGGGTCCGGCGGTTTGCTCCGTGGGCGCGAACTTCGACAGGATGTAGGCCTTCATCCCGCGTGCCAGCTCTTCTTCGTCGAAGAACACCTGGCCCAGCTCCTGCTTGCGGAAGATTTCCACCGCGTCGGCACTGTGGGTGCGGATGACGATCTCGATATCCGGGTTCAGCGTCCGGGCGATCTCCACCATGCGCTGGACGTTCAGCGGGTCGGGCGTGGCGATGACCAGCATGGCCGCGTCGGCGATGTGCGCCTGGATCAGCGTGGCCGGATCGGAGGAATCGCCGCTCACTGCGACGAGGCCCTGGCCGCGGATCTTCTCCACCCGCTCGCGGTTCTGCTCGACCACCACGAAGGGGATGTTGCGCTCGCCCAGGGTACGGATGATGCGCCAGCCGACGCGACCGCAGCCGACCACCACCACCTGGCCTTCGAGGTACTTGCGCTCGGTACTCATCGGCAGCACCGCCAGCGGGTCCTCGCGGTGTTCGAGGCGACGGGCGAAGGCGGAGCGGCGCAGCGCCAGCTCCTTGAACGGCTTGATCAGGGAGAACACCGCCGGGTTCAGCGCGATGGAGATCAGCGCGCCGGCCAGCACTAGGCTCACGCCCTCCTGCGGCAGCAGGCCGAGGGACAACCCCAGGCCGGCGAGGATGAACGAGAACTCGCCGATCTGCGCCAGGCTCGCCGCCACGGTGAGCGCGGTGTTCAGCGGATAACGCAGGGCCAGCACCAGGGCGGCGGCGGCCAGCGACTTGCCGATGATGATGATCGCCACCACCGCCAGCACGTGCAGCGGCTCCTCGATCAGCACGCGGGGGTCGAACAGCATGCCGACCGAGACGAAGAACAGCACCGCGAACGCGTCGCGCAGCGGCAGCGATTCCTCGGCGGCGCGGTGGCTGAGGTCCGACTCGCGCATGACCATGCCGGCGAAGAAGGCGCCGAGGGCGAAGGACACCTGGAATAGCGCGGCGGCACCGTAGGCGAGGCCGATCGCACAGGCGATCACCGCCAGGGTGAACAGCTCGCGCGAGCCGGTCTTGGCCACCTGCATCAGCAGCCAGGGCAGGATGCGCCGGCCGGCCACCAGCATCATCGCGATGAAGCCGGCCACCAGCAGCAGGGTCTTGCCCAGGCTGTACCAGATGTTGCTCGCCGAAGCACCTTCCACTTCAGTGCCACCGAGCACGCCGGCCAGCGGCGGCAGCAGCACCATCACCGTGGCCAGGTCCTCGACCACCAGCCAGCCGACGGCGATCCGGCCGTTCATCGAGTCGAGGATGCCGCGCGACTCCAGTGCCTTGGAAAAAGGGGGACTGGAAAAAGGGGGACAGATTTATTTTTCTAGCAGGACGGGACATCGGCGAATAATAAATCTGCCACCTTTTCTCTCGCTTTTCTCCTCAGCAAAACACCACTCGCCACGTGTATCGAACTGGCATTGGGAGCGAACAGGGAAAAAGCGCGCCATCTGTACCTTCCTTGGAAACGGGCCGGTGCCACGTCAAGTTGCCGCAGCGAAACCGTGATCGAATGCGCAGTTGCTGCGCGTGATGGCACATTAGCCACTGCTTCCCTACGGGTAAAGCAGACGATGGATTAATCCTCGCTTTTCCTATTGCCACCTGATGTGTCATTGGCCCAGGGCGTGCGGGTGTTCGCCCTGTTGATCGGCTGCAGGGCAACGGCCAATCAAGATGCGATCGGCACCACCTGGTTGAAGCCATTCACCACTGCCGCCAGACTCCACCACTCCGCTCTCTTCCACACGCCCCCACCTTATGAAAACCAACCTCGACGAAATGCTCGCCTTTGTCAGCGTGGTCGACAGTGGCTCGATCAGCGCTGCGGCCGAGCAGCTGGAACAGACCGCCTCGGGCGTCAGCCGGGCGTTGAGTCGGCTGGAAGAGAAGCTGGCGGTGACGCTGTTGCGCCGCACCACGCGGCGGCTGGAGCTGACCGAGGAAGGCGAGGCCAGCGTGGAGGTAGCCGAGGAGCAGATGGCGCTGCGGCGGCAGGCGCCGGCCGGGCGCTTGCGGGTCAATACCGCGTCGCCGTTCATGCTGCATGTGATCGTGCCGCTGATCGGCGATTTCCGTGCGCGCTATCCGCTGATCGAGCTGGAGCTGCACAGCGATGACCGTATCGTCGATCTGCTGGAGCGACGCATCGATCTGGCCATCCGCATCGGTGCTCTGCCCGACTCCAGCCTGCATGCGCGGCCGCTGTGCCACAGCTTTCGGCGCGTGCTGGCGAGCCCGGGCTATCTGGCGCGGCATGGCACGCCGCAACAGGTCGAAGAGCTGGCCGGACCCAGCCTGATCGGCTTCACCGAGCCGGATACCCTCAATGACTGGCCGCTGCGCCATGAGCTCGGCCTGGCGCATCACGCCATCGCTGCGCGCTTCCAGCGGCGACACCGTGCGCGAACTGGCGCTGGCCGGCGAGGGCCTGGTCTGCCTGTCGGACCTCATGACCGAGGGCGACCGTGCCCGTGGCGATCTGCTGGAGGTGCTGGCGGCGCGGCGCGGCGACGGGCGCCAGCCGATCAACGCGGTGTATTACCGCAACACCGCGCTGGCCTCGCGCATCGGCTGTTTTCTCGATGACCTCAGCGAACGCTTGTGCGCTTGAGCCGCGCGTTCGGGCGCACGGCTGGTCGCTGCGCTACTGCTCGCCGCCCGTGCGTGGCATGGGAATGGCGACGCTGCTTTCGACGCTGCCGGCCTCGGCATCGCCTTCCTTGTAGAAAGGTTCGATCTCGCCCCTGGCACGCTGCCAGTGTTCGGTTTCCTGGCCTTCCGGCTGGCCCTCGGCTTGCCAGATCTCGTAGGCGCGCTGGCGAATTCGTTCGTCGGCGTTCATGGCTGAACCTCCGTATGACGGGCAGGCGAATGCCGGCCGCTAAGCAGAAGAACGGGCGGCTCGACGGAGGTTCCAGCCGGGCGACGAGTGCGCTCGGCTCAAGCGCAACGCGGCAGGCGAGGCCGAGCAGGGAACCGCCGCCGCTTGCGCGGTCGAAGCTCTGGATAAATGGCGCCGACTGGCGTTTCATTCGCTTTTCGCCGCGCCCGGACCGGCCGGCGTATCGTCTTATTCCTGAAGGACAGCCCCATGAGCATCGCCCCCAACGCAGGTCGCCTGCCCGACGTACACAGCCTGACCCACCTGCCGCGCCTGGTGGCGCGCTACTACAGCGACCGGCCGGACCCGAGCGATCCGGCGCAGCAGGTGGCGTTCGGCACCTCCGGGCATCGCGGCGGCTCGCTCAAGGGCAGCTTCAACGAGTGGCACATCCTCGCCACCACCCAGGCGATCTGCGACTACCGCCGCCAGGAAGGCGTCGACGGCCCGCTGTTCATGGGCATGGATACCCACGCGCTGTCCGAACCGGCGTTCATTTCGGCGCTGGAAGTGCTGGCGGCCAACGGCATCGAGACCCGCATCGACGCCGGCTGCCCGGAGACCGGCGGCGAGCCCGGCTACACGCCGACCCCGGCGATCTCCAATGCGATCCTCTCCTACAACCTGGGCCGCACGAGCGGGCTGGCCGATGGCATCGTCATCACGCCGTCGCACAACCCGCCGGGCGATGGCGGCTTCAAGTACAACCCCAGCAATGGCGGCCCGGCCGATACCGGCGTGACCAAGTGGATCCAGGAGCGCGCCAATGCGCTGCTGGTCGCCGGACTCGACGGCGTCAAGCGCATGGACTACCGCCAGGCGCTGCAGGCGTCGACCACCCAGCGCTTCGATTTCATCGACGCCTACGTCGGCGGGCTGGAGCAGGTGATCGACCTCGATGCCATCCGCGCGTCGGGCCTGACATTCGCCGTCGACCCGCTGGGCGGCGCCGGCGTGCACTACTGGCCGCGCATCGCCGAACGCTTCGGCCTGCCGCTGGAAGTGCTGTCCACGGTGGTCGACCCGACTTTCCGCTTCATGCGCCTGGACTGGGACGGCAAGATCCGCATGGACTGCAGCTCGCCGCACGCCATGGCCGGGCTGATCGAGAACAAGGACCGCTTCGACGTGGCCTTCGCCTGCGACACCGACCACGACCGCCACGGCATCGTCACCCGCTCCGGCGGGCTGATGAACCCCAACCATTACCTGGCCGTGGCCATCGACTACCTGTTCACCCACCGTCCGGGCTGGAGCGCGCAGGCGGGCATCGGCAAGACGCTGGTGTCCTCGTCGATGATCGACCGCGTCGCCGCCGGCATCGGCCGCCGCCTGGTGGAAGTGCCGGTGGGCTTCAAGTGGTTCGTCGACGGGCTGCTGGATGGCAGCCTGGGTTTCGGCGGCGAGGAATCGGCCGGCGCGTCCTTCCTCGACAAGCAGGGCGGTGCCTGGTCCACCGACAAGGACGGGCTGATCCTCGGCCTGCTCGCCGCGGAGATCACCGCGGTGACCGGCAAGGACCCGAGCGAGCGTTACCAGGCGCTGACCGAGCGCTTCGGCGCGCCGGTCTACCAGCGCATCGATGCCCCGGCCGACCGCGAACAGAAGGCGCGCCTGGGCAAGCTCTCGGCCTCGCAGGTGACGGCGAAGGAACTGGCCGGGCAGCCGATCACGCGCATCCTCACCGAAGCACCCGGCAACGGCGCGGCGATCGGCGGGCTGAAGGTGGAAACCGAAAACGGCTGGTTCGCCGCGCGCCCATCCGGCACCGAGGACGTCTACAAGATCTACGCCGAGAGCTTCGAGGGCGAGGCGCACCTGGCGCGCATCCAGGCCGAGGCCAAGGCGCTGGTGGATGCGGTGCTGGCGGGCTGAGCCCGGCTTCGTTTCGTCGTCCTCAACCGAACCGGCGCAGCCTCAACGCGCGCCGGCCACCGTTTGCGCGGCGTTGGCGGGTTGCCCGGCCAGCTGCCGTTCGGCCTGCTTCTGCTGCTTGTAGGCCAGGGCGGCCGCCGGCACCGGGGTGATGTTGCCGGTTTCCAGCCATTTCTTCAGGCGATTGGCGTCGGCCATGTGGGTGTACTTGCCGAAGGCGTCGAGCACCACGAAGGCCACCGGACGCTGGTTCATGGTGGTGCTCATCACCAGGCAGTGGCCGGCGGCGTTGGTGAAACCGGTCTTGCTCAGCTGGATGTCCCAGTTGGGCTTGCGCACCAGCGCGTTGGTGTTGCGAAAGCCGAGGGTGTAGTTGGGCTTGCGGAAGGCCACGGTCTTCTCGTCGGTGGTGCTGAACTGCTGGATCAGCGCGTACTGGCGGCTGGCGCGGATCAGCTTGACCAGGTCGTTGGCGCTCGACACGTTGCGCTCGGACAGCCCGGTCGGCTCGACATAGTGCGTCTGCGCCATGCCCAGCGCCCGTGCCTTGGCGTTCATCGCCTGGACGAACGCCGCATAGCCGCCCGGATAGTGGTGCGCCAGGCTCGCGGCGGCGCGGTTCTCCGAGGACATCAGGGTCAGCAGCAGCATCTCGCGGCGGCTGATTTCGCTGCCGATGCGCACGCGCGAGAACACGCCCTGCATCTCGGCCGCGTCGCGGATGGTGACCGGCAGTTGCTCGTCCAGCGGCAGCTTGGCATCGAGGGTGACCATGGCGGTCATCAGTTTGGTCACCGAAGCGATCGGGACCACCATGTCGGGGTTGATCGAATACAGCACTTCGTTGGTCTTGAGGTCGACCAGCAGGGCGCTGCCGGAGGCGAGTTCCTGGCTGGTCGTCTTGCTGGCGGCCCGGGCATGGGCGGCGGGCAGCGCGGCGACGCAAAGCAGCAGTAGGCAGGCCATCGTACGACGAATTTTCACGATAGGGGTTCCGGCTCGAAGGGGTTGGAATGGGGGCGCTGCGGGCGCTCTGCGCTGCAGTATAGGGAATGATTCGGCGAATCGCTCAGCCGCCTTGCGGGCAACGGATAAGGCTCTGTCCCCATTGCGTGTTGCTCGAAGTGTCGAGGTGTTCTGAACGTCCGTAGGAGCGGGCCG
>NZ_JADDIX010000025.1:0-25887 GCF_015070855.1 Pseudomonas lopnurensis | reverse complement strand
AGCTTTGCGCGCTGGAATATTCGCGGGCATGGACTCGGCGTCCCCGCCCTCTCCTACAGGGATACGTCTATCCGCAACAGCCAACTCGGACAGAGCCAAGGATAAAGCCCGCTGACAAAAGCCGGGATATAGGTAAACAACGGTTTGCGCCGCCGTTTCGCTCGCAGGATGAGGCCGTGCGCTGCTGATGGCCGTCGCCACCGGCGGCGTCTTCGAGGTGTTGCACGGATGCTGGACTGGGCCGGACCGGGACGGCGGCGCACCTCTGGGCGATGTCGCGGTCTAACGCTCACACTTACCGAGGGGAGCTCCCGCCATGTCCCGTTTCAGCCACAAGCCCACCACCCGAGAAGAAGTCCAGCACGAGATCGACAACCTGATGCGCGCGCTGGACGAGCTCCGCCACGATGCCGCACAGGATTCGCGCCAACACCTGGGCGCCCTGCGTTCGCGCGCCGAATCGCTCTGGCACGATCAGCACTGGGACAAGCACTATGCCGACCTGTCCCAGCGCACCCGCGAAGCCAGCCGCCTGGCCCGGGACTGCGCCCGCGAGCATCCCTGGGGCACGGTGGCGCTGGCCGCTGGCGCCTGCGCGCTGATCGGCTATCTGATCACCCGCCGCTGAGCGGCGTCGCACCATGCTCAACGCCGAGACGCCACGGCTGAAGTTCGCCCTCTACGGCGCGCATTCGGATCTCGGCAGTGCGCTGCTGGTGGAGCTGCTCAGCCGCCAGCACGAGGCCGTGGCGCTGCTCGATGAGCTCAATTCGATGACCGCCCGGCCGGGCCTGCGGACCAAGCCGGGCGATCTCTTCGATCCACTGAGTGTCAGCGAGAGTGTGGCGGGCATGGACGCGGTGATCTGCCTGTTCAACGCGCCGCGGCTGCCGAGCACCGATGCGCTGACCGGCGAGTCCCGGCGCGACTTCTACCAGGCGGTGGAAGCCTTGCTGCTAGGGCTGGAGCGGGTAGGGGTGAGCCATCTGCTGTTGATCGCCGATTTCCCGGCCATCGAGCAGCAGCCCGAGGTCGAGGCGGCGCTGCAGCGGCTGGCGGCCTATCCGCTGCGCTGGACGCTGGTGGATACGCCATCCTCGGGTGACCTGCTGACGATCGAGGCACTGGCCGCGGCAGCCGACAGCGGCGACGACAATCCATACCGACTGCTGCAACGCATAGCCGCCGGCATCGTCGACGAGCTGGAGCAGCCCCGGCACATCCACCAGCGCATCCGCTTTCGCGACTGAGCGGCTCAGCCGGCGTTCAACTGACGGCGCAGTGCGGCGAGTACCGGCGCCGTATCCGGGCGCACCCCGCGCCAGAGTTCGAAGGCCTCCGCCGCCTGCTCCACCAGCATGCCGAGACCGTCACGGGTCTCGGCGCCGAGGGCCGCGGCCCACTGGCAGAAGGGCGTGGGCGCCGCGGCGTACATCATGTCGTAGCAGAAGGTCCGCCCCGGAACGATCAGGCCGGCGGGCAGCGGCGGCAATTCGCCGCCGAGGCTGGCCGAGGTGCCGTTGACGATCAGGTCCACCGGCTCGCCGAGCTGCTCGAAAGCGCTGGCCGCCAGCGGGCCGAGGCCGGCGAATTCGTGCACCAGTTGCTCGGCCTTGCTCGGCGTGCGGTTGGCGATGATCAGCGTGGCGGGCTTGTGCGCCAGTAATGGTTCGAGCACCCCGCGCACGGCGCCGCCGGCACCCAGCAGCAGGATGCGCCGGCCGGCCAGCGGCACGCCGGCATTCAGCAGATCGCCGACCAGCCCGGCGCCATCGGTGTTGTCGCCCAGCAGACGGCCATCATCGAGCTTCTTCAGGGTATTCACCGCACCGGCACGGCGGGCACGCTCGCTGAGCAGGTCGGCCAGCCGGCAGGCCTGTTCCTTGAACGGCACGGTGACATTGGCGCCCAGACCGTCGCGGAAGAACGCGCGGGCGAAGGCCGGAAAATCGTCCAGCGGTGCCAGCAACGGTTCGTAGCTCAGCGCCTGGCCGGTCTGCGCGGCGAACATGGCGTGAATCTGCGGCGACTTGCTGTGGCCGATGGGGTTGCCGAAAACGCCGTAGCGGTCCATGGGAATCCTCGAGTTGCAAGCTGCAAGCCTCAAGCTGCAAGCACGACGGCTTGGCTTGTGGCTTGCAGCTTGGGGCTTGGGGCTTATGGCTGCTCTTTCAGCCAATCGCGTTCCTGCAGGAAGTATTCGGTCAGGCGCGCTTCCGGCGTGCCCGGCTGCGGATGCTTGTCGTAGCCCCAGCGCACCAGCGGCGGCAGCGACATCAGGATGGATTCGGTGCGCCCGCCGGACTGCAGGCCGAACAGGGTGCCGCGGTCGTAGACCAGGTTGTATTCGACGTAGCGGCCGCGGCGCAGGGCCTGGAACTCGCGTTCACGTTCGCCGTACGGCGTACCCTTGCGCTGCTGCACGATCGGCAGGTAGGCCTCGAGGTAGGCATCGCCCACCGCGCGCATGAAGGCGAAGCAGGTGTCGAAGTCCCATTGGTTGAGGTCGTCGAAGAACAGCCCGCCGACCCCGCGCGGCTCGTTGCGGTGCTTGAGGTAGAAATAGCGGTCGCACCATTGCTTGTAGCGCGGATAGACCTGCGCGCCGAACGGCGCGCAGGCGTCACGCGCGACCCGGTGCCAGTGCACGCAGTCTTCCTCGACGCCGTAGTAGGGCGTCAGGTCGAAGCCGCCGCCGAACCACCAGACCGGCTCTTCGCCGTCCTTCTCGGCGATGAAGAAGCGCACGTTGGCGTGGGAGGTCGGCACGTGCGGGTTCTCCGGATGGATCACCAGCGATACGCCCAGGGCCTGGAAGCCGCGCCCGGCCAGTTCCGGGCGATGTGCGCTGGCCGAAGGGGGCAGGCCGGCACCGTGGACATGGGAGAAATTGACCCCGCCCTTTTCGATCAGCGCGCCGTTCTCGATCACGCGGGTCCTGCCACCGCCGCCACCCGGTCGCGTCCAGGCATCCTCGACGAAACGGGTGCTGCTGTCCTCGGCTTCCAGGGCCGCACAGATGCGGTCCTGCAGATCGAGCAGATAGGCTTTGACGGCTTCGGTCCTGTCGTTCACGAAATCACCTTGCGAAAAACCGCAGACCCTGCGGAGAACCAGGCAGGGCAGTGCTTGAAGGAGGGGTAGGACCGGCAAGCATAACACTTGCCCGATTGACGAACGCGGCTGCGACAGGTTGGATAGACCACTTTCCCGAACAATCAGGAGTCCGTCATGTCCCAGCGCATCCAATTCAGTCAGCACGGTGGCCCCGAAGTTCTGGAGCTGGTCGAGGCTCCCCTCCGCGAGCCGGGCGCCGGCGAGGTACGCGTGCGCAACCATGCTGTCGGCCTGAACTTCATCGACACCTATTTCCGCAGCGGCCTCTATGCGCCGCCGAGCCTGCCCTCCGGGCTGGGGATGGAGGGTGCCGGGGTGATCGAGGCGGTAGGCGAGGGCGTCAGCGCCTTTCAGCCGGGCGACCGGGTCGCCTATGCCACCGGCCCGCTGGGCGCCTACGGCGAGCACCACACCCTGCCGGCACGGCATCTGGTCAAGTTGCCGGAGTCGATCGGCTTCGAGCAGGCCGCCGCGGTGATGCTCAAGGGCCTGACCACTCAGTACCTGTTGCGCCAGATCCATCCGCTGCAGGCTGGCGAAACCGTTCTCTTCCATGCCGCCGCCGGTGGTGTCGGTTCCATCGCCTGCCAATGGGCCAAGGCCCTCGGCGCCCGCCTGATCGGCGTGGTCGGCTCGCCGGAAAAGGCCGAGCGGGCCAAGGCGCTCGGCGCCTGGGCCACCATTGACCGCAGCCGCGAGGACGTGGTGCAGCGGGTACTGGAGCTGACCGACGGCAGGAAATGCCCGGTGGTCTATGACTCGGTGGGCAAGGACACCTGGGAGGTCTCGCTGGACTGCGTCGCGCCACGCGGCCTGCTGGTGAGCTTCGGCAATGCGTCCGGTGCCGTCAGCGGAGTGAACCTCGGCGTGCTGGCACAGAAGGGCTCGCTGTTCGTCACGCGGCCGGTCCTCGCCGGCTATGCCGATACCCCGGAACGCCTGCAGGCCATGGCGGACGAACTGTTCGAGATGATCGCCAGCGGCAGAATCCAGGTCGAGATCGGCCAGCGCTATTCGCTTGGCGAAGCCGCCGAGGCCCAGCGCAAACTGGCCGGGCGCGAAACCACCGGCTCCACCATCCTGGTGCCGTAGGCTTCAGGCTTCGATCCTGTGCCAAGCTCCTTGGCGTTTCGCCGGCCGCTCAAGCCGGCCGGATAATCTCGCCGCTGCGCAGATCGCGGATGGTGCTGGGATTGCGTCGCCCGCCCAGCGGGCCGTTGAACACGGCGTCCAGCTGCTGCGGAAAATACTGCTCCACGCGCAGCCGCGAACGCGCCGCGGGGCGCCCGGCGGGGTTGGCCGAGGTGGACACCAGCGGGCCGGTCAATGCACAGAGGCGAGCGACCAGCGGATGATCGGTGACCCGCAGGGCGACACTGTCGTGACGTCCGCTGATCCACTCGGGCAAGCGATCACGATGGGGCACCAGCCAGGTGTTCGGCCCCGGCCAGCTGCTGGCCAGACGATCGAGCCAGCGTTCGGGCAGATCGTCCAGCAGGAAGTCGAACTGCTCGATGCGGTCCGCGACCAGAATCAGCCCTTTTTCCACCGGCCGTTCCTTCAGCGCCAGCAGGCGCAGCACCGCCTCTTCCTCCCAGGGATCGCAGCCCAGCCCCCAGACCGCTTCGGTCGGATAGGCAATCACACCACCGGCCCGGACCACCCGGGCGACCTGTTGCACACGCCAACTGCCGATCATGGCGACCTCTGCTCGATAAAGGGCAGCAGTGTACCCAAGCCGCCCACCACGCGCAGGGGTTGAATGGCTCGCGTAGGTTGGGTTGAGGAGCACGGCGACGAAGCCCGACTCACGCAGTGGTTATGAGCCGGGCTCCGTGTTGGGCTTCGCTTCGCTCAACCCAACCTACGGCACTGCATCAACGCAGTGTCCGGGCCGACCAGAGGCCGTTGTCGCAGATGACCCGCCCGTCGATTTCCAGCTCGGTGAGTTCGGCCAGCACCTGCGCCAATGGCTGATCGAGCGCCAGGGCCAGCGCTTCGCTGCTCAGCGACGCGGCCAACAGCTCGCGCAGCAGCGGATGCTCGTTCTCCGCATCCGGCGCTGCGGCCGCCGGATGCGGCGCCAGCCGCTGCCAGCCACGCAGCGCCTCGAGCACGTCCTGCACCGATTCCACCAGCGCCGCACCCTGGCGGATCAGTTGATGACAACCGCGTGCGCCGGGGTGATGGATCGAGCCGGGAATCGCGTAGACCTCGCGGCCCTGCTCGGCGGCCAGCCGCGCGGTGATCAGCGAGCCGCTGGAGAGGCTCGCCTCGACCACCAGCACGCCGAGCGACAAGCCGCTGATGATGCGGTTGCGCCGCGGAAAGTTGCTCGCCTGCGGCGCACAGTCCAGCGGCAATTCAGAGACCAGCGCACCGCCCTGTTCGATGATCTGCCGGGCCAGCCGTACATGGCGCTGTGGATACAGCCGTTCGAGCCCGGTACCCAGCACTGCCACGGTCCTGCCGCCAGCATCCAGAGCGCCCTGGTGAGCCGCACCGTCGATGCCCAGTGCCAGGCCGCTGGTGATGACGAAACCGGCCCCGCCCAGGCTGCGGGCGAAGGCCCGTGCATTGTCCAGACCATTGCGCGAGGCGCGGCGGCTGCCGACCATCGCCAACTGCGGCCGCTCGAGCAGGCCCGGATCGCCGGCAATGAACAGCAGCGGCGGGGCATCCGGCAGTTCTGCCAGCAATGCGGGGTAGGCCGGATCGTCCCAGCTCAGCAGATGGTGCCCGGGCTGCTCCAGCCAGAGGAGGGCGGCGCCGGCCCGCTCACGGATCTCGGCGCTGCGCCGCGGCTCGGCACAGCTGGCCGGCAGCCCCAGCGAACGCCAGGCGCTGGCCGGCGCACTGAGCGCGGACGCGGCATCGGGAAAGGCGCTGAGCAGTTTGCCGAGGCGCCGCGGCCCGAGCTCGGGCAGCAGGTGCAGGCGCAGCCGGGCTTCGAGTTCGGCGGGGGAAATGGCGGGCATGGGCGAGCGCTCCTTGTCTCGTCGCACCGCATCCGTGCGGTGCTTTTTTATTGGGTTTTATCGGGCTGGAACGAAACAGGCCCGCATCAGCGCAATGCTGTTCACTCAACACTGACACCCGATCCAGACACTGGATGCAGGAGGCGAATGTAGGAGCGGGCCGTGCCCGCGATTCGCGCGCATGGCGCGCTCCTACAGCAGTCTGTGCTTATCTGAAAGCATTACCGCATCGGCGGGCTTCCTTACGGGTTGCGAACCTTGTCCTTCACCGCCAGCGAGCGGGTGGCCTGCAGCACCAGGCCGTAGCTGAGCTTGTCGTAGCTGCGGAACACCATCAGCAGCCCGGAGCGCTCGTCCGGAATCTTCACGTTCTCGCCGGTCACGCGGTCGCGCACGGTTTCGCCGGTCTTGTACACCGCCAGCACGTTGCCGGCCTGCAGGCCGTCGCGGGCACCCTTGTTGAGCGTGACCACGTCGAACTGGCCGATCTGGGTGACGCCACGCGGCACGTCGAGGATCACCCCCTCGACCTCGGTAGCCGGTGCGCTGGGCATGAAGGTGGAGTTGACCGCACGCTCCTCGCTGGGGAACAGCCGATCGCCGATGCGCGCTTCCTGGGTGGTGCGAGTCAGCTGCATGGTGGCGATGTCGCCTTCGACGTCGGAGATTTCCACGTTGCCGACGTCATCGGCGTTGATGCCGAGGAATTCGCCACTGACCGGATCGACGTAGGTCTTGCCCTGGCGGAAGATGCCGTAAGCCGGGATCTGCGCGCTGAAGTCGCCGCGGCCGTAGATACGGTCGCCGGCGCCGCTGATCACCCGCTCGGCATTGCCGGCGACGATATAGGGCGCGGCCTGGAACTGCTCGGCGGTGTCGATGATGCGGTTGCTCAGCAGGAAGCTGTTGATCGCCTCCAGCGGGATGGTCGGGATGGCTTCGACCATCGGTGTGGTGCGCACGGTCGGCGACAGTTTGATGGTGCCGCGCGAAGTACCGCGGTCGAGCACCAGCCGCGGCTGGCCGTCGACGTAGACGAGGCTCAGGGTATCGCCAGGGTAGATCAGGTGAGGATTCTCGATCTGCGGGTTGGCATGCCACAGTTCCGGCCATTTCCAGGGTTCGCGCAGGAAGCGTCCGGAAATGCCCCAGAGGGTGTCGCCCTTCACCACGGTATAGCGCTCCGGGTGGTTGTCCTTGAGCTGCACCGCAGCCTGGGCGATGCCGCCGACGGCCACCAGCAGCAGGGCGAGTAGTGATTTCCTCATGTGGTGAATCCCTTTATTATGTGCCTTCACGTAAAGCGCCCTAGCGCCGCGAAACCCTTGTGGAACGCGGCATTAAGCCGTTTTCCATGCTGCTCGGCATCTTAGCAGCGGCTTTTGACTTTATTCCATAAGTGCATCACAAACGCATATGGCCATTCTGAACATCCTTGAATTTCCCGATCCGCGGCTGCGCACCATCGCCAAACCGGTGGACGTGGTCGATGACGGCATCCGCCAGCTGATCGACGACATGTTCGAGACCATGTACGACGCCCCGGGCATCGGCCTGGCGGCGACCCAGGTCAATGTGCACAAGCGCGTTGTGGTGATGGACCTGTCCGAGGACAAATCCGAGCCGCGGGTCTTCATCAACCCCGAGTTCGAGCCACTGACCGACGAAATGGACCAGTATCAGGAGGGTTGCCTGTCGGTGCCCGGCTTCTATGAGAATGTCGACCGTCCGCAGAAGGTCAGGGTCAAGGCGCTGGACCGCGACGGTCAGCCCTACGAGCTGATCGCCGAAGGGCTGCTGGCGGTGTGCATCCAGCATGAGTGCGATCACCTCAACGGCAAACTGTTCGTCGATTATCTGTCCAATCTCAAGCGCGACCGGATCAAGAAGAAGCTGGAAAAGATCCACCGCCAGCAGGCTTGATGCCCGAAACCTCGAAGGCTTGCCACGGCAAGCCTTTTTCTTAGCGAGCTATCATGACCCAGCCATTGCGCATCGTTTTCGCCGGCACCCCGGAATTCGCCGCCCGGCACCTGCAGGCCCTGCTCGATGCGGGCCAGTCGATCGTCGCCGTCTACACCCAGCCCGACCGCCCCGCCGGCCGCGGGCAGAAACTGATGCCCAGCCCGGTCAAGCAGCTCGCCGTGCAGCACGGCATTGCCGTATTCCAGCCGCAGACCCTGCGCGATCCGGCGGCGCAGGCGGAACTGGCGGCGCTGCAGGCCGACCTGATGGTGGTGGTCGCCTATGGCCTGATCCTGCCGCAGGCGGTACTCGACCTGCCGCGCCTGGGCTGCATCAACAGTCATGCCTCGCTGCTGCCTCGCTGGCGCGGTGCCGCACCGATCCAGCGCGCGCTCGAGGCCGGCGACGCCGAATCCGGCGTCACCGTGATGCAGATGGAAGCGGGGCTGGACACCGGCCCCATGCTGCTCGAAGTCGCCACGCCGATCGGCGCCAGCGACACCGGCGGTACGCTGCATGACCGTCTCGCCGAGCTCGGCTCGCAGGCGCTGGTGCAGGCCGTCGCCGCCCTGGCCGCCGGCACGCTGGTGCCGCAAGCGCAGGACGACAGCCGCGCCACCTACGCGCACAAGCTGAACAAGGACGAGGCGCGCATCGACTGGACGCGCCCGGCCGTCGAACTGGAACGGCTGATCCGCGCCTTCCATCCCTGGCCGATCTGCCACAGCACGCTCGCCGGCGAGGCGCTGAAGATCCATGGCGCGCGTCTCGGCCAAGGGCAGGGCGAGCCCGGCCTGATCCTCGCCGCCAGCAAAGACGGGCTGACCGTCGCCTGCGGCGAGGGCGCGCTGCTGCTGACCCGCCTGCAACTGCCCGGCGGCAAGCCGCTGAACTTCGCCGATCTGTACAACAGTCGCCGCGAGCAGTTCGCGCCCGGCCGGGTACTCGGTCAATGAATCCGCGCCTGGCGGCGGCCCGTGCGCTGAGCGTCGTGCTGTCGGGCAAGGCGTCGCTGGGCAGCAGCCTGCCCGAAGTGCTGGGCAAGGTCGATGCGCGTGATCGCGGCCTGACCCAGGAGCTCGCCTTCGGCACCGCACGCTGGCAGCCGCGCCTGGCCGGCCTGGCGGCCAGGCTGCTGCAGAAGCCGTTCAAGGCCGCCGATCGTGATGTCGAGGCATTGCTGCTGGTCGGCCTTTACCAGCTGTTGCATACCCGCATTCCGGCCCATGCCGCCATCGGCGAGACCGTCGGTTGCGTCGACAAGCTGAAGAAGCCCTGGGCCAAGGGCCTGCTCAACGCCGTACTGCGTCGCGCCCAGCGCGAAGGCGAGGCGCTGCTGGTCGAACTCGAACACGATCCGGTGATCCGCGTGGCGCATCCGCGCTGGCTGCAGAAAGCGCTCAAGGCCCATTGGCCCGAACACTGGGAAGCCATCTGTGCAGCGAACAACGCCCACCCGCCGATGCTGCTGCGGGTCAATCGCCGCCAGCTCAGCCGTGACGCCTATCTGGCCGAACTGCAGGCGGCCGGCATCGAGGCCTATCCCTGCGTATTCAGCGAGGACGGCATCCGCCTGGCCGCGCCCTGCGACGTTCAGCAATTGCCCGGCTTCGCCGAAGGACGCCTCAGCGTGCAGGACGAGGCCGCCCAGCTGGCCGCCGCGCTGCTGGATCTGGCGCCGGGCCAGCGCGTGCTCGACGCCTGCTGTGCGCCGGGCGGCAAAACCTGCCACCTGCTCGAGCGCGAGCCGCAGCTGGCCGAGCTGATCGCCCTCGATCTGGAACCCAAGCGTCTGGCGCGGGTCCGGGAAAATCTCGAGCGGCTGCAGCTCGACGCCGAGCTGCTGGCCGCCGATGCCCGCGCGACGGCCAACTGGTGGGACGGCAAGCCGTTCCAGCGCATCCTGCTCGATGCGCCCTGTTCGGCCACTGGCGTGATCCGTCGGCACCCGGACATCAAGTTGACCCGCCAGGCCGAGGATATTCCGCCATTGGCCGCGCTGCAGGGCGAGATGCTCGATGCCCTGTGGCCGACCCTGGAAGTCGGCGGTGTGCTGCTGTACGCCACCTGCTCGGTGTTGCCGACCGAGAATCGCGAAGTGATCGGCGCCTTTCTCGAACGCACCCCGGGTGCCCGCGAACTGGACCTCGGCGGCAGTTTCGGCGTGCCCCAGACGCATGGACGCCAGCTACTGCCACGGGTCGACGGGCATGACGGGTTCTACTACGCCAAGCTGATCAAGATCGCTGCCGCACCGCGCAGCCAAGAGGGTCGCTCGTGAAGATCATCATTCTCGGTGCCGGCCAGGTCGGCGGCACGCTCGCCGAGCACCTGGCCAGCGAGGCCAACGACATC
Organism: Pseudomonas lopnurensis; assembly: GCF_015070855.1. Taxonomy (GTDB): domain Bacteria; phylum Pseudomonadota; class Gammaproteobacteria; order Pseudomonadales; family Pseudomonadaceae; genus Stutzerimonas; species Stutzerimonas lopnurensis. The sequence goes on along the minus strand of NZ_JADDIX010000025.1, from coordinate 15,472 downwards.
ACCGTGGTGGATACCGATGGCGACCGCCTGCGCGACCTCGGCGATCGCCTGGATATCCGTACCGTCCAGGGCCGCGGCTCCTTTCCGACCGTGTTGCGCCAGGCCGGCGCGGACGACGCCGACATGCTGGTGGCGGTGACCAACAGCGATGAGACCAACATGGTCGCCTGCCAGGTGGCCTATACCCTGTTCCACACCCCGACCAAGATCGCCCGGGTGCGCGAGTCGGCCTACCTGGTGCGCTCCGGCCTGTTCGCCAACGAGGCGATTCCGGTGGACGTGCTGATCAGCCCGGAGCAGGTGGTCACCAACTACATCAAGCGCCTGATCCAGCATCCCGGCTCGCTGCAGGTGATCGACTTCGCCGAGGGCAAGGCCCAGCTGGTGGCCGTGCGCGCCTACTACGGTGGGCCGCTGGTGGGCCAGGAGCTGCGCCAGATCCGCCGCCACATGCCCAACGTCGATACCCGCGTGGCGGCGATCTTCCGCCGCAACCATGCGATCCTGCCGCAGGGCGACACGGTGATCGAGGCCGATGACGAGGTGTTCTTCATCGCCGCCCGCGGCCACATCCGCGCCGTGATGAGCGAGATGCGCCGCCTCGACGAGAACTACAAGCGCATCGTCATCGCCGGCGGCGGGCACATCGGCGAGCGCCTGGCCGAGGCCATCGAAAGCCGCTACCAGGTCAAGATCATCGAGATGAACCCGGCGCGCTGCCGCTACCTCTCGGATACGCTCGACAACACCATCATCCTGCAGGGCAGCGCCTCGGATCGCGACCTGCTGGTCGAAGAGAACATCAACGAGGCGGACGTGTTCCTCGCCCTGACCAACGACGACGAGGCCAACATCATGTCGTCGCTGCTGGCCAAGCGCCTGGGCGCGCGCAAGGTGATGTGCATCATCAACAACCCGGCCTACGTCGACCTGGTCCAGGGTGGCGAGATCGACATCGCCATCAGTCCGCAGCTGGCCACCATCGGCACCCTGCTGACCCACGTACGCCGCGGCGACATCGTCAGCGCGCACTCGCTGCGCCGCGGCGCAGCCGAGGCCATCGAGGTGATCGCCCACGGCGATTCGCGCTCGAGCAAGGTGGTCGGGCGCGCCATCGAGCAGATCGCGCTACCGCCGGGCAGTACCATCGGCGCGGTGATCCGCGCCGATCAGGTGCTCATCGCCCATGACGACACGGTGATCGAATCCGGCGACCACGTGATTCTCTTCCTCGTCGACAAGAAGCACATCCGCGATGTCGAGCGGCTGTTCCAGGCCGGCCTGACGTTTTTCTAAGGCCACGTATGCGTTGCCCGTAGGGTGGGCATGGCCGATCATTCTGTTTTTCAATCGTTCGATCCTGTACCCCGGCGAAGCCCTGCCGCCACCTCTCTCTCAAGAGTTCGGCAGACTTCCATCCGATCGTCTCCAATCGACTCAAATCCCTTCCGATTTCCATTTCCCGCCCAGCTTTTGTACCCTCCCATGACCCGGTCGCATGAGCAACCGGGACGCGATCGATTGAACCAGACTATGGCCGCTCGATTTTTCCGGCACCCTGCCGCTTCAGGTCATTGAAACCGATGCACCAGACACCCTCCTAAAACACATCGATCCGATTCCTCGGGTCTCTACAAGGAACAGGAGAATTTCCCCCATGAGGAACACCCCCATCCCGACACGCGCTCACCGGCTGCTGATCGCTTGCACCACCCTGGCCAGCATCACCTTCGCCAGCCTGACCCAGGCCGATACCCTGGAAACCATCAAGGACAGCAGCAGCGTGCGCATCGGCTACGCCAACGAAACCCCCTTTGCCTACACCGCGCTCGACGGCACGGTGACCGGCGAATCGCCGGAGATCGTGCGCAAGGTCTTCGAGCGCCTGCAGATCGACACCATCAAGCCGGTGCTCACCGAATGGGGTTCGCTGATTCCCGGCCTGCGCGCCGGGCGCTTCGACCTGATCGCCGCCGGCATGTACATCACCCCCGAGCGCTGCAAGCAGGTGCTGTTCACCGACCCGCACTACCGCCTGCTCGACACCCTGCTGGTGGCCGAGGGCAACCCGAAGAAGCTGCGCAGCTACGAAGACATCGCCGGCAACCCGGACGTCAAGCTGGCGATCATGTCCGGCACGGTGAACCTGGGCTATGCCCGCCAGGCCGGCATCCAGGATTCGCAGATCGTCCAGGTCCCGGACACCACCTCGCAGCTGCAGGCGGTGCGCAGCGGGCGCGCCGATGCCGCCATCGGCACCCAACTGACCATGCGCGGCCTGGCCGCGAAGGCCGGCAACGACGTCGAGGCCATCGCCGACTTCAAGGACGACCCCGCCCGTGCCGGCTATGGCGCGCTGGCGTTCCGCCCCGAGGACCGGGCGCTGCGCGATGCGGTCAATGCCGAGCTCAAGCAGTGGCTGGGCAGCGACGAGCACCTGAAGACGGTCGAACCGTTCGGCTTCGACCGCTCGAACCTGACCGACAAGACCGCAGCCGAGCTCTGCGGCTCCTGAAGCATCCCGGGCGGCCCGTCGGCGCTGCCGGCCGGTCGACCCGGCAGTGAACGCTGACCAAGGCTGTGCCGTGCGCTTGCGCAGCCTCGGTCAGCGCTCCGGCAACCGGATAGCGCCAACATGACTGAACTGCTTCCCCTCCTGCTGCAGGGCGCCTGGGTGACCGTCAAGGTGACCTTCTTCGGCTCCCTGCTGGCCATCGCCTGCGCGCTGATCGGCGCACTGGCGAGGCTGTCGCCACTCGCGCCGCTGCGCTGGCTGGCGATCGTCTACATCGAAGTCTTCCGCGGCTCCTCGCTGCTGGTACAGCTGTTCTGGCTGTACTTCGTGCTGCCGATGCCGCCGTTCAATATCGAGATGAGCGCCTTCGCCGTCGCGGTGGTCGGTCTCGGGCTGAACATCGGCGCCTATGGCGCCGAGGTGCTGCGCGGCGCCATCCGCTCGGTACACCAGGGCCAGCACGAGGCCTGCCAGGCACTGAACATGACGCCGGCCACCCGCCTGCGCCGGATCATCCTGCCGCAGGCGCTGCTGGCGGCGATCCCGCCAGGCACCAACCTGCTGATCGAGCTGCTGAAGAACACCTCGCTGGTGTCGCTGATCACCCTCTCGGACCTGGCCTTCCGCGCCCGCCAGCTGGATCAGGCGACGCTGATGACGCTGGAAATCTTCGGCCTGGCGCTGGTCATCTACTTCGTCCTCGCCCAGGCGATCAACTTCGCCATGCGCCGGCTGGAACGCCACCTGGCACGCGGCCGGATGCGCGGAGGGCTGTCATGAACTTCTTCGACTGGCCGTTCGCCCTGGAAATCCTGCCGCGCCTGCTCGACGCCTCGCTGGCCACACTCGGCATCGCCCTGGCCGGTTTCGCCATCGCCGTGGTGCTCGGCCTGTTCCTCGCCATCGGCCGGCGCAGCCGGCAGCGCTGGCTGTCCTGGCCGATCACCGGGCTGATCGAATTCATCCGCAGCACGCCGCTGCTGATCCAGGTGTATTTCCTCTTCTATGTGTTGCCCAACTATGGGCTGCAGCTTTCGGCGTTGCAGGCCGGGATCATCGGCATCGCCCTGCATTACGCCTGCTATACCGCCGAGGTCTACCGTGCCGGGCTGGACGCGGTGCCGCGCGCACAATGGGAGGCGGTCACGGCGCTGAACATGCGGCCCTGGACCGCCTACCGCGACGTGATCCTGCCGCAGGCGCTGCGCCCGGTGCTGCCGGCGCTGGGCAATTACCTGATCTCGATCCTCAAGGACACGCCGGTGCTCTCGGCGATCACCGTGGTGGAAATCATGCAGCGGGCCAAGAACATCGGCTCGGAGAGCTTCCGCTACCTGGAGCCGATCACCCTGGTCGGCCTGTTCTTCCTCATTCTCAGCCTCGGCCTCGCCTGGTGCGTGCGCCGCCTGGAAAACCGTATGGAGCCCGCCCGATGAACACGCCCGTACAACCCGACGGAACCCTGAGCCCCACCCTCGGCCCGGAGCAGCCGGAGCAGCCGGAGCAGCCCATGGTGCGCTTCGCCGGCGTGACCAAGCGCTACGGCGAGCTGACCGTGCTCGACGGCCTCGATCTCGACGTGCAGGAGGGCGAGAAGGTGGCGATCATCGGCCCCAGCGGCTCGGGCAAGTCCACCCTGCTGCGGGCGCTGATGACCCTGGAGGAAATCGACGAAGGTGTGATCGAGGTCGACGGCGAGCCGCTGACGCACATGCCCGATGCCAGCGGCCGGCTGGTGCGTGCCAATACCCGCCATCTGCGGCGGGTGCGCGGCAACGTCGGCATGGTGTTCCAGAGCTTCAACCTGTTCCCGCACATGTCGGTACGGCAGAACGTCATGGAGGCGCCGGTGCAGGTGCTCGGACTGGCCAAGAGCGAGGCCCGCGAACGCGCCGAGGAACTGCTGGCGATGGTCGGCCTGGAGGACAAGCTGGAGCATTTTCCCGCACAGCTGTCCGGTGGCCAGCAGCAGCGGGTCGCCATCGCCCGGGCGCTGGCCATGCGGCCGAAGGTGATGCTGTTCGACGAAGTCACCTCGGCACTCGACCCGGAGCTGTGCGGCGAGGTGCTGAACGTGATCCGCCGTCTCGGCGAGGCGCACAACCTGACCATGCTGATGGTCACCCACCAGATGGGCTTCGCCCGCGAGTTCGCCGACCGCGTGTGCTTCTTCCATCAGGGCCGCATCCACGAGCAGGGCACTCCGGACGAGCTGTTCAACCAGCCGCGCGAGGACCGCACCCGCGAGTTTCTCAGCGCGGTCAACGAGGCCAGCTAGGGGGCGTTGACGTTTCGCGGTTCGCGATGAAACGGCAACAGCCCCTAGGCTAAAGGCTAACGGCAACTCCACCCGGCTCTGCTTAACTTGGAGCCAATGGCCCGGGGGGCCGCCGATGGAGCACGACATGCTCGAATCCCTGGAAAAGATGCTCGCGCAAGGCATGGACAACCCGATGCTGCGCTTCGGCCTGGGCAAGGGCTATCTGGATGCCGGCGAGCCGGGCAGGGCGGTGCCGCACCTGCGCCGCTGCGTCGAACTCGATCCGAAGTATACGGCCGCCTGGAAACTGCTGGGCAAGGCGCTGCAGGCCGACGGCGACAAGCAGGGCGCCCATCAGGCCTGGGAGCGCGGTATCGCCGCGGCCATCACCCATGGCGACAGGCAGGCGGAAAAGGAAATGAACGTGTTCCTGCGCCGGCTCGATCGGCTCACACCGGACTGAGACCGGCCGCGCACCGAAACGGCCCGGCGGCAATCACTCCTCGCGAAGGAACTGCAGGCCGGCGCCTTCGCCATCCACCCGCATGACCACCATCCGCAGCTCCGGTGCCGGGATCGGCAGATCCTGCACCTGGCCAGTGACCACCGCACCCGGCTGCAGCATTACCAGTTGCGGATGCCGGACATACACGCCGCCGTCGGAGAGGTCGCTGGTATGGGCGTAGACTTCGCCGAAGGAAGGGTGGGTGATCCGGATCCGGCATTTCATGCTGGTCCGTGGGTGCCGTCGCTGATTGCGCATGCGCTCGTCCTTGTGCTGAGTATCGGTCAGTACCAGCGCTTCTCGCCCGGCGGCCGTTTCTTGAAGCGCTTCATGGTCCACATGTACTGGCTGGGGTAGGCGCGCACGTATTTCTCGATCGTCGCGCTCATCGCCGCCACGGCGGTTTCGGTGTCCTCGCTATACATGCCCTCGGGCGCCGCCTCGAGAATCACCTTGAAGCCCGAGCCATCCTCCAGGCGCAGCGCATGGAGGAACACGCCGACCGCCTTGCCACCGGCGAGCATGCCGGGGACGAATTTGCTGGTCAGCGCCTGGATGGCGAAGAAGGGCACGAACAGGCCGCTGCCTTCGCTGGGCTCGGGATCGGCGGGAATGCCCACCGCACCGCCGCGGCGCACTTCCTTGATGACGCTGAGGATGCCTTCGCGGGTCGACGGGGCGACGCGGTTGCCCAGTTGCACGCGTTGCTGCTGCAACAGATCGTCCACCGCTTTCAGCTTGGGCGGACGATAGAAGATGACCGGTTTGCATTGCGCACAGTAGAAATGATTGAGCACCTCCCAGTTGCCCAGGTGGCTGGTGATGCCGACCACGCCCTTGCCGGAGGCCAGCGCCTGCTCCAGCACCTCCAGGCCCTCGACCTGGCGGATCAGCCGCAGGGTCTTGTCCGCCGGCCAGATCCAGGCACAGGCGCTCTCGGTGAAGGTCTTGCCGGTTTCGCCCAGGGTGCGGCCGAGCAGGGCATCCAGTTCCGTGGCGTCCAGTTCGGGGAAACACTTGTGCAGGTTGATCCGCGCCACATCGCGCGAGCGGTTCGGCAACTTCCACATCAGCCAGCCGATGGCGTTGCCCAGCGCCTGCACCGCGCGCCAGGGCAACAGGGCGAACAGGCGCAGGAAGCCGACGACCAGGGCGCCCTTGAGTTTTTCCACGACAGACTCCAACCACTCGGAAAAGCGCCAAGTGTAGCGACCACGCCCGGTGCAGTCAGTAAAGGCTCGTCCGCAGCCTGTGCTGCATGTCGCGTTCGTAGGCTTCGACATCGAACCCCTCGTCGAAAATGCAGGCGAAGATATCCCCGGCACTCGGCAGGCGGGCGCGCTCGACCTGCTGCCCGGCATCCCACAGCCGCGCACGCACGACCGCCTTGGAGCACTGGAAGTAGCAGCTCTCGATATCGATGCGTAGCACGCTGCGCGGCAGCTTGTCTTGGGCGCGCCCCAGTTCCAGCAGCGCCGGATCGATGGAAATCTGTGCGCGGCCGTTGACCCGCAGGCTCTCGCCGACGCCGGGGATGAGGAACAGCAACGCCACGCGCGGGTCGTGGACGATGTTGCGCAGGCTGTCGATGCGGTTGTTGCCGGGACGGTCCGGCAGCAGCAGGGTGCGGTCGTCGAGGATTTGCACGAAGCCCGGCGCATCGCCGCGCGGCGAACAATCCAAACCGTCCGGCCCGGCACTGGCCAGCACGACGTAGGGCGAGGCGGCGATCAACTGGCGGTAGGGCTCGATCAGCCGGGGCAGTTCCTTGCGTCGCGAGCGCTCGTGGCTTTCGCCGTAGAGCGCCCGCAACTGCTCCTGCGTGGTGATGGTGGTCATGGGGCGTTCAGTTGCGCATGGCGGTCGCAGTCGATGGTGTGGTCCATCACCATCCCCGTGGCCTGCATGAAGGCATAGCAGATCGTCGGCCCGACGAAGCTGAAGCCGGCCTTCTTCAACGCGCGGCTCATGGCTTCGGCCTCCGGGCTGACCGCCGGCACCTGGTCGATGCGCTCGAAGCGATTGATCTTCGGTGCGCCGTCGACGAAGGACCAGAGAAAACCCACCGGATCGTCCAGGCGCAGCCAGGCCTGGGCGTTCTGCCGCGCGGCCTTGAGCTTGAGGCGGTTACGGATGATGCCGGGGTCCCGCATCAGCGTCTCGATCTCCTCGTCGGAGAGGCGCGCCAGACGCTCGGCATCGAAGCCGAACAGCACCTGGCGGTAACGCTCGCGCTTGCGCAGTACGGTGATCCACGACAGCCCGGCCTGGAAGGCTTCGAGCAGGAGAAATTCGAACAGCACCTGCGGATCGCGGGCCGGCACGCCCCATTCGCGATCGTGGTAGTCGACGTACAGCGGATCCGTGCCGCACCAGGTACAACGTGGCATATCCATCCTCGCTCTTGCGTGCCGTCCGCCGCGGCGCCGCGGGCCCGAAAGCATCGCAACCGCAGCCGTGCGGGGGGTATACTTCGAGGCTTTCTGTCGAAGCCCAGCACAGGTGAAATTTTGAGCCAGACTACGCCTGCCGTGCGCACCTTCCAAGACCTGATCCTCGCCCTGCAAAGCTACTGGGCCGAGCAGGGCTGCGTGGTCCTGCAGCCCTATGACATGGAAATGGGCGCCGGTACCTTCCACACCGCCACCTTCCTGCGCGCCATCGGTCCGGAGACCTGGAACGCCGCCTACGTCCAGCCCTCGCGCCGCCCGGCCGATGGCCGCTATGGCGAGAACCCCAACCGCCTGCAGCATTACTACCAGTTCCAGGTGGTCCTCAAGCCCAACCCGGACAACATCCAGGATCTGTACCTGGAGTCGCTGCGCCGCATCGGCGTCGACACCTCGGTGCACGACGTGCGCTTCGTCGAGGACAACTGGGAATCGCCGACCCTCGGCGCCTGGGGTCTGGGTTGGGAAGTCTGGCTCAACGGCATGGAAGTCACCCAGTTCACCTACTTCCAGCAGGTCGGCGGCGTCGAGTGCTACCCGGTCACCGGCGAGATCACCTACGGTCTCGAGCGCCTGGCCATGTACCTGCAGGGCGTCGACTCGGTGTACGACCTGATCTGGGCCGACGGCCCGTTCGGCACCGTGACCTACGGCGACGTGTTCCACCAGAACGAGGTGGAGCAGTCGACCTACAACTTCGAGCACGCCAACGTGCCGAAGCTGTTCGAACTCTTCGATTTCTACGAGAGCGAAGCCAACCGCCTGATGGCCGCCGAGCTGCCGCTGCCGGCCTACGAAATGGTGGTCAAGGCCTCGCACACCTTCAACCTGCTCGATGCCCGCCGCGCCATCTCGGTCACCGCGCGCCAGCAGTACATCCTGCGCGTGCGCAGCCTGGCGCGCTCGATCGCCCAGAGCTACCTGCTGGCCCGCGCCCGCCTCGGTTTCCCGATGGCCACCCCCGAACTGCGTGACGAAGTGCTGGCCAAGCTGGAGGCTGCAGAATGAGTGCACTGGATTTCCTCGTCGAACTGGGTACCGAAGAGCTGCCACCCAAGGCGCTGGGCAAACTGGCCGAAGCCTTCTGCGCCGGTATCGAGAAGGGCCTGAAGGATGCCGGCCTGGGCTTCGCCAAGGCGCAGGCCTACGCCGCGCCGCGCCGCCTGGCGGTGCTGGTCGAGCAGCTGGCGACCCAGCAGCCCGATCGCAGCATCAACCTCGACGGCCCGCCGATACAGGCCGCCTTCGACGCCGAAGGCGAGCCGACCCAGGCCGCCCTGGGCTTCGCCCGCAAGTGTGGGGTGGATCTGGCCGAGATCGATCGCAGCGGCCCGAAACTGAAGTTCAGCCGTACCATCGAAGGCCAGCCCGCCGCCCAGTTGCTGCCGGGCATCGTCGAGGCCTCGCTGAACGACCTGCCGATCCCCAAGCGCATGCGCTGGGCCGCGCGCAAGGAAGAGTTCGTGCGTCCGACCCAGTGGCTGGTGATGCTCTTCGGTGAGCAGGTGATCGACTGCGAGATCCTCGCCCAGCGTGCCGGTCGCGAATCCCGCGGCCACCGTTTCCACAGCCCGGGCCAGGTGCGCATTTCCAAGCCCTCCAGCTACCTGGAGGATCTGCGCAGCGCTTATGTGATCGCCGACTTCGCCGAGCGCCGCGAGCTGATCGCCCGGCGCGTCGAGCAGCTGGCCAGCGAGCAGAACGGCACGGCCATCGTGCCGCCGGCGCTGCTCGATGAGGTGACCGCGCTGGTCGAGTGGCCGGTGCCGCTGGTCTGCTCCTTCGAGGAACGCTTCCTCGAGGTGCCGCAGGAAGCACTGATCACCACCATGCAGGACAACCAGAAGTACTTCTGCCTGCTGGATGCCAACGGCAAGCTGCTGCCGCGCTTCATCACCGTGGCCAACATCGAGTCCAAGGACCCGGCACAGATCGTCGCCGGCAACGAGAAGGTGGTGCGCCCGCGCCTGACCGACGCCGAGTTCTTCTTCAAGCAGGACAAGAAGCAGAAGCTCGACAGCTTCAACGAGCGCCTGAAGAACGTGGTCTTCCAGGCCCAGCTCGGCACCGTATTCGACAAGGCCGAACGGGTGTCGCGCCTGGCCGGGCTGATCGCCGAACGCACCGGTGGCGACGCGCAGCGCGCCGCGCGCGCCGGCCTGCTGTGCAAGTGCGACCTGGCCACCGAGATGGTTGGCGAGTTCCCGGAAATGCAGGGCATCGCCGGCTACTACTACGCGCTCAACGATGGCGAGCCAGAGGATGTGGCGCTGGCGCTGAACGAGCAGTACATGCCGCGCGGCGCCGGCGGCGAGCTGCCGAGTACCCTCACCGGTGCGGCCGTGGCGGTGGCGGACAAGCTCGACACCCTGGTCGGCATCTTCGGCATCGGCATGCTGCCCACCGGCAGCAAGGACCCCTACGCCCTGCGCCGTGCCGCACTCGGCGTGCTGCGCATCCTCATCGAGAAGCGGCTGGACCTGGACCTGGTCGAGGCGGTGAACTTCGCCATCCAAACCTACCAAAGCCAGATGAGTCTGGAGATGGAATGGGTTATGGCTTCGGCGAAGAACGCGCCGCGCGGCCAAACTGTACAAACAAACCTTGAGGCTCTTGCCTCGACCATCCTGGAGTTCATCTTCGATCGCCTGCGCGCCCGTTATGAAGACGAAGGCGTCGACGTCGCCGCCTACCTCTCGGTGCGTGCCGTGCAGCCCGCTTCGGCGCTGGACTTCGACCAGCGCGTGCAGGCGGTGCAGGCGTTCCGCACACTGCCGGAAGCCGAGGCCCTGGCCGCCGCCAACAAGCGCGTCTCCAACCTGCTCAGCAAGTTCGACGCGAAGCTGCCGGAAGCGGTCGAGCCGCGCTGGTTCGACAATGCCACCGAGTTCTCGCTGTACTCGGCGATCCAGCAAGCCGAACAGGCGGTACAACCGCTGGCCGCGGCGCGCCAGTATCGCGAAGCGCTGGAACGCCTGGCGCACCTGCGTGGCCCGGTGGATGCCTTCTTCGAAGCGGTGCTGGTGAATGCCGAAGATGCTTCGGTACGCGCCAACCGCTACGCCCTGCTGGCCCGGCTGAGAGGACTGTTCCTTGGCGTTGCCGATATTTCCGCACTTGGCTAAGCCCGTGAAGCTGATCGTGCTGGACCGCGATGGCGTGATCAACGAGGACTCCGACGAGTACGTGAAGTCGCCGGAGGAGTGGATCCCCATTCCCGGCTCGCTGGAAGCCATCGCCCGCCTGTGCAAGGCCGGCTGGACGGTGGCGGTGGCCACCAACCAGTCCGGTGTCGCACGCGGCAAGTTCGATCTGAGCACCCTCGGCGACATGCATTTCAAGATGCAGCAACTGGCGATGGAGCAGGGCGGGCGTATCGACCTGATCGTGCACTGCCCGCACGGCCCGGACGATGGCTGCGAATGCCGCAAGCCCAAAGCTGGACTGTTCCGCACCATCGCCGAGCATTTCGGCCTGGCGGATCTCAAGGGGGTGCCGGTGGTCGGCGACAGTCATCGCGACCTGCATGCCGGCCTGCTGCTCGGTGGCGTGCCCTACCTGGTCAGGACCGGCAAGGGGTTGCGCACCCTGGAAGGGACCTTGCCGCCGGGTACGCAGGTCTTCGACGACCTCGCTGCCGTTGCCAACCATCTACTCGAGACGTCTCGATGAGCCTGCTGCTACCCCTGCGCATCGTCCTGTTCTATTTCCTGCTGGCCTTCACCGCGTTCGCCTGGTGCCTGGTCAGCCTGGTCTGTGCACCGTTCATGGCGTTTCGCACGCGCTATCGCTTCGTGGTGCAGAACTGGTGCCGCTGCGCCGTCTGGCTGGCCAAGGCACTGATCGGCCTGCGCTACGAGGTTCACGGCGCGGAGAATGTCCCGGCGCGTCCCTGCGTGATCCTGGCCAAGCACCAGAGCACCTGGGAAACCTTCTTCCTCTCGGCCTACTTCGAGCCCCTGACCCAGGTGCTCAAGCGCGAGTTGCTGCGGGTGCCGTTCTTCGGCTGGGCGATCATGCTGCTCAAGCCCATCGCCATCGATCGCGACAATCCCAAGGCAGCGCTGCGCCAGGTCGCCAAGCAGGGCCACGAGCGGCTGGAGCAGGGCGCCTGGGTGCTGATCTTCCCGGAAGGCACGCGCGTGCCGGTCGGGCAGCCCGGCAAGTTCTCGCGCAGCGGCGCGGCGCTGGCGGTCAACGCCAGCTTGCCGGTATTGCCGATTGCGCACAATGCGGGCATGTTCTGGCCCAAGGCCGGCTGGGGCAAGCGTCCCGGCACCATCCAGGTGGTCATCGGCCCCCCCATGCTCGCCGAGAGCGAAGGGCCACGCGCCATCGCCGAACTCAACCAGCGCGCCGAAGACTGGGTGAACGCACAGGTGCGGCAGCTCGAAGCCCAGGGCCACCCGGCCGCCTGATCCTTTCCACGGCGGAGCATGGAAATCTGACCCACCACACGAGGCCCGTATGCAGCAGATCCCCAACCATCAGTTGGTCGCCGAGTGGCTTCGCCTGCTGGAAGGCTTCCCCGCCGAAGCCGCCACGGCACTGCATGCCGTTGCCGAAGAACACAGCGCGGAACTGTCGCGCTATTTCTATGAACAGATGCTGGCCGACCCGCATTCGGCGAGTTTCCTCTCCCACGAGCAGGTGAAGAACCGCCTCGGCCAGTCCATGCAGAACTGGATCCTGACGGTCTTTTCCGCCACGACCCAGAGCGACCTGGATGCCGTCATCGACCTGCAGCGCAGGATCGGCGAGATCCATGCCCGCATCGAGATCCCGGTCAGCCTGGTGCTGCGCGGAGCGCGCTCGCTCAAGGGACGCCTGCGCGAGCTGCTGGAGCAACGCGGTCTGGACGAACCAGTGCGGCGCAAGGCGGCGCGAATGGGCGCGGACATCATCGACCTGGCGGTGGAGATCATCTGCTTCGCCTTTTCCCAGTCCCATGACCGCAATTCGCGCGCCGAGGAGGCCTACCGGCTATTCTCGGTGTCGCAGAACATCGGCGCGGAGAAGGAGCGCCAGCGCGCCGCACTGCTGGACTGGGAGAACCAGTTGATGTTCGACCTGGCCATCGGCAACACCAGCGGCATGCTGCCGCAATTGGCCAGCTCGGAGTTCGGCCTCTGGTTCCGCCACAAGGCCTCGCATGCCTTCCAGGGTTCGCCGGAAAGCGCGAGCATTCTCGACTACATCGAGCAGATCGACCGCGGCCTGAGCAGCCTCGCCACGCAGGTGCCCGGCACCAGCGGCCACCTGCCGGTGCTGCACCAGATCCGCGAGCAAACCCGCTCGATCAAGTTCCTCCTCGACAGCCTGTTCGAGCAAGCCAACGACCTCGAGGCCGGGCGCGACGTGCTGACGCGCCTGCTCAACCGCAAGTTCCTGCCGGTGGTGATGGCCAAGGAAGTGCTCTACAGCCGCCAGTCCGGCAACACCTTCGGCGTACTGATCATCGACGTCGACCATTTCAAGAAGATCAACGACAGTTACGGCCACGACGGCGGCGATCTGATCCTGCAGCAAGTCGCCACGCTGCTCGCCGCCAACACCCGTGGCGGCGACTATGCGTTCCGGCTCGGCGGCGAGGAATTTCTTCTGGTGCTGGTGGACATCGATGCCGACAAGGCCCTGCGCGCCGCGGAGAAGCTGCGCGAGCGCATCGCCAGGGAACGCTTCCGCCTGCCGCGGGGCAACGAGCTGAGCGTGACCGTGAGCATCGGCATGGCCGTGCATGATGGCCATCCGGACTACGAGCGCCTGCTGCAGCGCGCCGACCAGGCCCTCTACCAGGCGAAGAACGCCGGACGCAATTGCTGCGTGCTCGGCAAGCCGGAGTGAGCTTCTGGACTGGCGTCATAGGGTGCGTTCCACCCACCGCTGCCTGCGCATGAGCCGGCGGTGCGCGAAGCGCACCCTACAAAGCATCGGGATACAAGCTCCTACAGGAGTTCGTGCGGACCGTAGGGCGGGTTGCAACCCGCCGAACGGGAGCCGGCGTCCCGCACTGAGAATCTTCCGCATGGCGCCGTTTTTTGCTTAGGGTGCGCTCCGCGCACCGCTGCTCACACCGCATGGGCTCTGCCCGCCCCATCCTACGGTGCCGCCGAGGCGCACGAAAAAAAGGGAGCGGACTCGCATCCGCTCCCTTTGGTTTTCCGCACCCGCGCCCTGCGTCAGGCCGGCGCTGACGTGCGGATCAGGTGGTCGAAGGCGCTCAGCGAGGCCTTGGCCCCTTCGCCCACGGCGATCACGATCTGCTTGTACGGCACCGTGGTCACGTCGCCCGCGGCGAACACGCCGGGAACAGTGGTCTGGCCCTTGGCGTCGACGATGATCTCGCCGAAGCGGCTCAGTTCCACGCTGCCCTTGAGCCAGTCACTGTTGGGCAACAGGCCGATCTGCACGAAGATGCCTTCCAGTTCGACGTCGTGCACGGCATCGCTGGCGCGATCCTTGTAGGTGAGGCCGGTGACCTTCTGCCCATCGCCCTTGACCTCGATGGTCTGCGCCATCTTCAGCACGGTGACGTTGGGCAGGCTCTGCAGCTTGCGCTGCAGCACGGCGTCGGCCCGCAGTTGCTCGCCGAATTCCAGCAGGGTGACGTGGGCGACGATGCCGGCCAGGTCGATGGCCGCTTCCACGCCGGAGTTGCCGCCACCGATCACCGCCACGCGCTTGCCCTTGAACAGCGGGCCGTCGCAGTGCGGGCAGTAGGCGACGCCACGGCCGCGGTATTCCTGCTCGCCCGGTACGTTCATTTCGCGCCAGCGCGCGCCGGTAGCGAGGATCAGGGTCCTGGCCTTGAGCTCGCCGCCGTTCTCGAACTGCACGCGATGCAGGCCGTCTTCGCCCGCCGGGATCAGTTTGCTGGCGCGCTGCAGGTTCATGATGTCGACATCGTACTCACGCACGTGCTCTTCCAGGGCGCGGGCCAGTTTCGGGCCTTCGGTTTCCTTCACCGAGATGAAGTTCTCGATGGCCATGGTGTCGAGCACCTGGCCGCCGAAGCGCTCGGCCGCGACGCCGGTGCGGATGCCCTTGCGCGCGGCGTAGATGGCCGCCGACGCACCGGCCGGACCACCGCCGACCACCAGCACGTCGAAGGCGTCCTTGGCCTTGAGCTTCTCGGCATCGCGGGCGCTGGAGCCGGTGTCGAGCTTGGCGAGGATTTCTTCCTCGCTCATGCGGCCCTGGGTGAACAGCTCGCCGTTGAGGTAGATGCTCGGCACCGACATGATCTGCCGGCGCTCGACTTCGTCCTGGAACAGCGCGCCGTCGATGGCGACGTGGTGCACGTTGGGGTTGAGCACGGCCATCAGGTTCAGCGCCTGGACCACGTCCGGGCAGTTCTGGCAGGACAGCGAGAAGTAGGTTTCGAAGTGGTACTCGCCGTCGAGCGCCTTGATCTGCTCGATCACCTCGGGCGCGGTCTTCGACGGGTGGCCGCCGACCTGCAGCAGCGCCAGGACCAGCGAGGTGAATTCGTGGCCCATGGGGATGCCGGCGAAACGCAGGCTGATGTTGCCGCCGATGCGGTTGAGCGCGAACGACGGCTTGCGCGCATCGTCGCCGTCGGTCTTCAGGGTGATCTTGTCGCTGAGGCTGGCGATGTCCTGCAGCAGGCTCAGCATTTCCTGGGATTTCTCGCCGTCATCGAGGGACGCGACGATCTCGAAAGGCTGCGTGACCTTCTCCAGGTAGGCTTTCAACTGGGTCTTGAGATTGGTGTCCAACAT
>NZ_JADDIX010000024.1:88458-148327 GCF_015070855.1 Pseudomonas lopnurensis | reverse complement strand
GGCGACCAGGTGGTGTTCGAAAGCGGCCTGACCAATGGCTCCAGCCCGAGCCCCAATGACACGGTGGTCAACGCCAGCTTTACCGTCAGCGCACTGGATGGCCTGGACGACAGCGACGCGGTCACCATCGACTACACCGACGCCAGCGGCGACCCGGCCAGCCTGACGTTGAGCAAGGCTCAGGTGGAGGCGCTGGGCGGTGCCCCGCAGAGCATCATCACCCGCTACGGCACGTTGGAACTGAACGGCTACAACCTGGGCGGCGACGGCGTGATCACCCTCGACTACCGCTACACCCTGGTCAATGCGCCGGAAGTGTCCGGCGACCACACCAGCGACACCTTCGCCATCACCGCCACCGACCGCGGCGGCGACGATCACAGCCAGAACCTCAGCATCAGGATCGTCGACGACGTGCCGCAGGCCAGCGCCGATACCGACAGCGTCGCCGCTGGCCAGTACAGCGCCGAAACCGGCAACGTCATCAGTGGCGCCGGCACTACCAGTGGCAGCAGCAGCGCGGACGTGCAGGGTGCCGATGGCGCCACCATCACCGCCATCGCCAGCGACAACGTCCCGGCCAATGACGCGACGAATGACGACGGCACCCTGACCATCCAGGGCCAGTACGGCACGCTGGTGATCGAACCCAGCGGCGACTACAGCTACACCCGCGCCGCCGGCACCCCCGGGGGTGTGGATGACGTGTTCAGCTACACGCTGACCGACGCGGATGGCGATCCCGCCACCGCGACGCTGACCATCAGCATCGCCGACGCCACACCGACGATCGGCGGCCTCACCCCGCAGGCCGATGGCGGCGAGCTGACCTTCCACGAGCGCTACCTCGCCGATGGCACGACGCCGGATGACGACGAACTGACCAAGACGGGCGACTTCACCATCACCTCCCCCGATGGCGTGAAATCGCTGGTCATCGACGGTGTCACCGTCATCGCGGACGGCGCGCTGACCAGCAGCCTCACGGTGAGCACGGGCCTGGGCAACACCCTGACCATCACCGGCTACGACCCGGATACCGGCGTGGTCACGTACAGCTATGCCTTGGGCGACAACCAGACCCACACCCAGCCGAGCGATAACACCGAATTGTTCGAGAACATCGCCCTGGTGCTCACCGACCAGGACGACCAGACCGCCAGCGGCACGCTGGGCGTGCGGATCGTCGACGACGTGCCGGTCGTCACCGATGATGCTGGTGAGCTGGGCAGCGTCACCGTCGACGAAACCACGCTGGGCACTCCCGCCACCGACAGTGATTTCGTCGCCGATGTGTTCGGCGTCAACTACGGCGCCGATGGCGCGGCGTCCAGCAATCCGCTGGTCTACGCTCTGAACGTCGCCAGCGCCGGCGTGGTCGCCGGAGTGATCGATACAGCCAACGGCCAGGGCGTCTACCTGTACAAGGTGGGCCACGACATCGTCGGGCGCGTCGGCAACGGCGGTTCGGCCGATCCGGCCGGTGCCGAGGCGTTCCGTATCGAAATCGACGCCACCACCGGCGCGGTGACGCTGACCCAGTCGCGCCCGCTGAGCCACCCGGATGCGGACGACCACGACGACCCGCTGTCCCTGGCGTCCGACGCCATCACCCTGACCGCCACGGCGACCGATGGAGACGGCGATGCCACCACCAGTACGGCGGTGGATGTCGGTGGCCGCTTCACCTTCCTCGATGACGGCCCGGGCATTTCCGCCGCTCCCACCGGTGCGACCATCGACGAGGCGAACCTGGCCAACGGCAGCGAGCCGGATGTGCCGCTGACCAGTGTCAGTCACTCGCTGAACGTGCAGTTCGGCGCCGACGGCGCCGGCGACGTGCAGTTCACCGGCGACACCAGCGCTGCGCTGGAGGGACTGGGGCTGGAGTCGAATGGTGAGGGGCTGACCTATGACATCACTGGCGGCGGCCATACCCTGACTGCCTACCGTGGAGACGTGGCTGACGGCATCCCGGTATTCACCGTGGTCATCATCAACCCAGGGACCACGCCGGCCTACCAGTTCACCCTGCTCCGTCCGCTGGACCATATCGATGGGACGGGTGCGCCGATCGATGACATCGCCCTCGATTTCGTGGGCATCCTCGTCACCGACAGGGATGGGGATACCGTAGAGACGCAGTTCACTGTCACCGTACTCGACGACACGCCCGATGATACGCAGCCGAAGCAGGTCACTATCGACGAAGACTCCACGGCGGCGGTGCCGGCCAACACCTTCAACACTAATGCCGACGCCACCGGCAGCAACACCACCATCGGCTATGGCGACAACGGCACCATGGCACCCGCGCATGGCACGGCCATGGTCAATCCCGACGGCACCATCACCTACGTTCCACACGGCAATTACAGCGGCACGGATACCTTCACCTACACCACGGTGACGGATAACGAGACCAAGACCTTCACCGTCGAGGTGACGGTCGATCCGGTCGCCGATGCGCCGGACATGGATGGCGACGGACCGTCCACGGGAGGCGATGTGGTGCTGACGGCCGTCGACACGCCGGAAGATACGGCAGTGACTCTGGGCCTGAAGGCGCCCATCGTGACCGACGCCTTCGACGGCAACGGCGCATCGGCGGGCGACGCTTCCGAAAAGCTGAGTCTGGTCACTCTCTCGGGCGTGCCTGCCGGAGCCAGGCTGCTGGCCGAGCTGGATGGGGCTTCGGCAGCGATCGATTTCACCGCCAGCGGAGGCGACATCGGCATCCTGCTGAGTGATGGCGACCACATGACCGGGCTGTCGGGGCAAACCCTGACGATGACCAGGGCCCAGTTCGAGCAGTTGCAACTGCTGCCGCCGACGGAGAGCCACCAGAACATCTCGCTGACCGTGCGGGTCACCAGCTACGAAGTGGACGATGCGGGCGCCCGCGCCCAGGTGGGCGGCGTCGACGTGCCGGGCGCCGAGGCTATCGCCACGCTTGCCGTGTACGTGCAGGCGGTGACGGATCCCATCGATCTGAGAATCCATGATGGCGTTGATTACGTGGATGCAGACACGTCGGGGAGCGCCGTGACCCTGCCGTCCTTCGAGGAAGACACCAGCATCGATCTGAAGGATTACCTGCAGATCACGCTCGATGAAGCAACGGACGGAAATACCGGCGCCGACGTGGATGGCAGCGAGGAGCGCTGGTTCGAAGTCACCGGCCTGCCGGTGGGCTGGGCCGTCAACGACATCACGATCACGGCGGAGGACCAGGTGGTCAGGGTCGATATCGCCAACGGCTACAACGGCGTGTCGCCGACCCTGCCGGATATCATCATCGAACCTCCGAAGGACTTCAGCGGCGACCTCGATGACGTCCGGGTCACGCTGCACGCGCAGGATCGCGACAGCGACGGCGTGGGTTCCGGTGCGACCACAGGAGCGCCGGTGTCGGATACGGTTCACCTCAACCTGCGCGTCGATCCGGTGGCGGGTGATGTGGAGGTCGAAGGTGCCAGCGGCCTTGAGGACACCGCCATTGCGTTCCTCGGTGGCATCGCGGTAACGGACACCAGCACCGGCGCCAGCGGTGAAATCATCACCGGGGTCAGCTTCCGCGTACCGGCGGGCTGGACGGTCAGCGCCGATGGCGCGAGCTGGACGCACGCCACGCTGGGCACCTGGACGGTGAGCGTTCCGGCGAATACGGCGGACTGGTCGCTCAGCGTGGATACGGCCACTGGCAGCTATACCCTCGCTGGTGCCGCCGGCTTCGACCTCAAGCCGATACTCGATGCGTTCACCGCCACACCACCGGCCCACAGCAGCCGTGACCTCACGCTGCAAGACGTGACCGTGACCACGGTGGACAGCAACACCGTCGGTGGTACATCTGTCACCAGTGTCCCTGCAACCACATCTCCTGTCACCTTGCTGATCGAAGTCACGCCAGTGGCCGAGCAGGAAGATGCGGATACCGCCGACCCGGGCGGCAACGACGTCACGCACAATGACGATCACACCTATATGGCGCCTGGCGAGGAAGACTCTTGGTTCGTCCTGGGACAGGAAGGTGTCTTCAACCTCAAGACAGGCTGGGCGAACGAGGATGGGGACGAGGAAACCTATGCTTTGTTGACGCCGAAGTTGATCTTTGGCGATAGCCTCGCCGAAGCCGGGGGTTCGCAATTCCGCTATTCCACCAACGGCGACACGACGGATGCGGGGGGCGAATGGACGACGCTCACCTACGACGGCAGCAACCCCGTCGAGATCCCGATGGAGTACCTGGATACCTTGCAGTTCAAGGCTGCCAATAACTTCTCCGGCAAGTTCGAGATCGATGTCCGGATCAGGACGGTCGACTACGACGATGACAACGAGGGCGACGGTACGCCTTCCGTATACACCAGTGACGACGTCGTCGCCACGCTGGACAATATCCTCATCCTGCCGGTTGCCGACCAGGTGACTCTGGCCGTTCACGGCCTCGCCAAGGGTGACGAGGATACGCGCATTCCATTGACGATCGAGCCGCGCAGCGACGATCCATCGGAAACCTATACCGTCGTCATCAAGGACATTCCGGCGGGTGCGAAGCTCTTTTATGGCGACGATCCCGACACGGCTCTCGAACTGACTATTGTGGGCGACACGGCCACCATCGAGAACTTCGACAGCGGCACCCTGCTGACGGTACGACCACCGGTCGATGGCAACACCGATTTCACCCTTACGGTGGAGGCCAGGTCGGTCGATACCATGCCCAATCTGGATAATCCGGCCGAACCTTACGTCCGGGAATCGCCGATCGAGACAAAAAACATCCAGGTTCAGGTCAAGGGCGTGGCCGACGGTTTCGATCTGCAAACGGAATCGAACAAGACCTACACCGAATCCGCAGTGGATGGCGCCATGAACAACCGGGTGCCATTGAGCGAGTTGATCACCGGCCATACGCCTCGCGATACGGACGGTTCGGAAACCCTCAACCTGAAGATCACCCTGCCGGCCGGCTTCTCGCTGGAGGGCGGCACCTGGCTTGGCGATGCCTGGCTGCTGGATGCTAGCCAACTGGCCACGGCCTCGATTCGTGTGCCCGAGCATTTCAGCGGGGAGGTCATCGTCGGCGTGGCCGTCATCAGCACGGAAATCGACGGCCACAGCATCAGTGAGCCGACCTCGGTGACCTTCACCATCACGCCCGAGGTCGAGAAGACCATGCAGGACTCCAGCGCGTTGCTGGAAGACACGCGCGGCCAGGTGCAGTTCGCAATTCCGGGGGGCGGCGATACCAAGGAGACGCTGACCTCGGTATGGGTCGATGTCGACGATGTTGCCAGCGGCAGCGCTGACTATACGCTGTACTACGGCAGCAGCGGCAGCATGACGCTGGCCGAGGCCGCGAACGATCCGGGCGTTGCGGATGTGGTCCTGGACGATGGCTGGTACAAGCTGAGTGGCAGCGCCATCGGTAATGTCTACGCGCAGGGCGCTGCCAACAGCACGGGCAGCCATGACTTCGGGGTGCAGTACACGATCATCAACACGGCCAGCGAAGGCCCGGCGACGGATACCAGTACCATTTCCGATACGCATACCCTGAATATCGCGCCGGCTACCGACCCGGCGACCCTGATCATCACGGGTATTACTTCCAGCAATGCCGACAACGCCGACATCAATGACACGGCTGTCGAGGTCACCGGCAACACCACCCTGACCATCGACTTCCAATTGACCAAAAATCCCGATGCCAACGCAGGTGGTGCGCGGGATCACGACGGCAGCGAGCGCCTGACGGGCCTGGTGATCGAGGGTGTGCCCCAGGGCGTCACCATCGTCGGCGCCAGTTACATCGGCAACGTGCCGGGAGGTGGCGCGGGCTCCGAGAATACCGGGCGCTGGCTGTTGCCGATCGATCAGGCCATTGACCAGGCTGCGGATGGCACGACGTTCTCCATCGAGTTCGAGCTGCTGGCCGCGGCCGACATTCTGGCCGGCCTGAACGATACCCTGACGGTAACCGCCATTACCCAAGATGGCAGTGCGGAGGAGGTGAGCGCTTCCGCCAGCTGGACGCTGACGACCCCAGCCGACACCTCCGACTTCGAGGATACGGATGTCTCCGCGACCGAGCCGGTCGAGATCGTCGGCTGGACGGTGGACAACATGGCCGCTCCCGGCGTCGAAGATGCCGGGTTCCAACTGGGGAGTGTCGTGCAGGGTTCGCTGGATGGCAGTGGTCCGTTCGCCATCACCATCACCGGCTTCACCGGAGGTTCGATCGAGGGCATGACCGAAACCATGGTCAATGGCGAGCCGACATGGACGCTGTACGGCAGTGGCGACAGCGCGGGTCTGCAGGCCCTGCTGGACAGCATTGGCATCACGCCGCCAGGCGACCGCAACGACAATGGTAGTACCCCCTGGAGCTTCGACGTCACCCTGACCACCTACGCCCCCAACGGCGAGCGTAACGTTGTGACGCAATCGGTGACGCCGCCGCTCGCGCCAGCCACCGATCCGGCAGCCGTGACGGTGACGACCAACGGCGTTACCGAGGGCGACGCGGTCACCTTCACCGTGAAGGTGGCGCCCGGAGTGGATGGCGAATTCAGCCGGGTGGTGGATGGCAAGTTGTACCTGCGATTGAACGAGGCGGGCGGACTGGCTTCGGGCAGCCTCACCGGGCCTGACGGTGAACTCGATTTGCAAGCGGTGGCTGGAGTCGATGGTCTGCCTGACGGTGATTACTACATCATTGAGGACGTCGGCTTTGGCGACGAGGTCATCCTGACTTATCAAGGGGGCGAGCATGCCGCCGGCCAGGTCAGCCTGACCGCAGGCTTTTTGACCCGGGAGGAAGGGGCTGATGTCAGTGACATCCGGCCTGGCTTTGGTAGTGTCACGGCTGTGGTAGCACCGGAGAACAGCGGTATCGACTTCACGGATGAGAATGGCGTTTCGATCGACGCGCTGGTGGCGACCGGCACCGAGGATCAGCGGGTGGAGCTGAGGGTATCCGGCGCCCTGAACGATCAGGATGGCTCGGAGGAGCTGCTGGCCGCCTTCCTGCGCCATGTCCCGACCGATTTCCTGGTCTTTGTCGGCAGTGATGCGGACAGTGCGAAGCTGGCCAATAACGCCGGCGGTGGCATCTGGTCCATTCCGCTTACGGGTGGAGCATTGCCGGCCTACATCGCCGTGCAACCCCCGCGTAACTGGAGCGGTACGGCATCGGATCTGGAGTTGGTGGTTCAGGCCAGTGACCAGGGGCTGGCGAGCGAGGACTTCACCTTGCCCGTCACCCTGGAGGTCGCGCCGGTGGCGGATGGCATAAGCATCTCCCCGACCCTGACCTTCGGCACCGAAGGCAACATCATTCCGATCAACCTCAATGCCGCCATGCCCGACAATGACGGTTCGGAGCTTGCCACCCTGGCATTTCAGGGGCTGGGAAAGTACGCGGCCTTCTATGCCGGAGCGACCCTGCTGGATGCCGACAGCGGTGTCACGGTCACCTATGTGGAGGCTACTGATACCCATACGGTTTCCGGCCTGACGCCGCAGCAGGTGAACACCCTGGGCTTCGTTCAGGCGGCGGGTAGCGTAGCCGGGACGGTGCAGGTCACGGCATACACCGTTGACGGAACCGACAGCACGGAGGGCGCCCCTTCCTCCGGCAGCTTCGAGGTGGCGATTGCAGCCAAACCGGCTACCGGCGGCCATGATGTACTGCTTTACGGCGGCGCTCCGATCGATGGCCTGGGCGGCGACGACACCATCCAACTGCGCTTCGGCGAAAGCCTGTCCGGCGATGAACTGGCTGGCAGTCTGTCGAATATCGAAATCATCGACATGTCTGGTGCCGGTCAGAACAGCATTGTCGGCCTCGGCATCGAGGATGTCCTGGGGATGACCGATAGCCGAAATACCCTGAGGATACTGGGCGACGAGAGCGACACGATCACCCTGGATGCCGGCTGGGGAACGGGCGTGGTGGACGGGGACTATGTCCTCTACAGCGTGACCCAGGGCGCCGAGACGATCAGGCTGGAGGTGGCAAGCGTTCTTGTCGACTGAGGGCGCGGGTGATCGCTGTGCGATGTAGGGCTTGGTAGGCGTCGCCTCCTGTCCCCCGCGCAGGAGCGGGCGGGGACGCCGAGTCCATGCCCGCGATGTGTTGCGTGGCCGGGGTTCGCGAGCATGGCTCGCTCCTACAGGCAACCTACTGTAGCGAGGGTCAACCCTCGCTGACCTGGTTGCGCATCGCACCGGCCCGCCAGGCGGCGACGTTGTCCAGCGTGGTGCTGGCGATCGCCGCCAGCGCTTCCTCGGTAAGGAAGGCCTGGTGCGCGGTGACGATCACGTTGGGGAACGACAGCAGGCGGGCCAGCACGTCGTCCTGCAGCGGCAGGCCGGAATGATCCTCGAAGAACAGCCCGGCCTCCTCCTCGTAGACGTCCAGGCCCAGGTAGCCGAGCTGGCCGCTCTTCAGCGCGCCGATCAGCGCCGGGGTGTCGATCAGGGCGCCGCGGCCGGTGTTGATCAGCATGGCGCCGCGCTTCATGCTGGCCAGGCTGCGCGGGTTGATCAGGTGCCGGGTCTGCGCGGTGAGCGGGCAGTGCAGGCTGACGATATCGCTGCTGGCCAGCAGCTCGTCGAGCGCCACGTAGCGCATGCCCAGCTGTTCCAGCACGGGGTTGGGGAAGGGATCGTACAGCTGCACCTGGCAGCCGAAGCCCTGCATGATGCGTGCGAACACCGCACCGATCTGCCCGCTGCCGACCACGCCGACGCGCTTGCCCATGAGGTCGAAGCCGGTCAGCCCCTGCAGCGAGAAATTGCCTTCGCGGGTGCGGTTGTAGGCGCGCGGCAGGCGCCGGTTGAGCGCCAGGATCAGCGCCACGGTGTGCTCGGCCACCGCGTGCGGCGAGTAGGCCGGCACCCGCACCACCGGCAGGCCGAGGCGCTGGGCGCAGGCCAGGTCGACATGGTTGTAGCCGGCCGAGCGCAGCGCGATCAGCCGCGTCGCGCCGGCCGCCAGCGTCTCCAGTACCGGCGCGGACAGCACGTCGTTGACGAAGGGGCAGACCACCTCGGCGTCGGCGGCCAACGCGGCGGTGTCCGGATCGAGGCGGGCGTCGAGAAAGTGCAGGTCGTAGCCATGCGCCTGGTTGGCGGCGAGAAAGCTGTCGCGATCGTAGGGTTTGCTGCTGAACAGGGTGATGCGCATGCGGAGCCTCTGTGGAAATGACTGGCCTGGACCGTTTTATCGCAAGCCATGCCGTTCACTTAAGCAGAAAAGCTTGCACGCATCGTCCCGGGCTCGGTACTCCACAGCACCGTAGGGTGGGCTTTAGCCCACCAAAACCTTCGTCGGTGGGCTGAAGCCCACCCTACCTCGCTGGCCTGGACCGTTTTATCGCAAGCCATGCCGTTCACTTAAGCAGAGAAGCTTGCACGCATCGTCCCGGGCTCGGTATTCCACCGCACCGTAGGGTGGGCTGAAGCTCACCCTGCCTCGCAGGGCGGGCGAATGGCTTCGCCGCTGCAGGTCAGGCCCGGGCTCCGGTGTTCGGCCTGAAGTACAGCGTCTCGCCGCGGATCAGGCCGGCGAGGCTGGCGTGGTCGTTGGTCACTTCGGCCTCGATCGGTTCGTCCTGGCTGGCCACCTTCAGCGTCACCCGGGTGATCGCGCCGAGCGGGCGGATGTCGCGCACTTCGCCGGCCTGGTAGTCGGCCGTGGCGACCCGGCTCAGCGAGACTTCGTGGGGGCGGAAGAGGATCTGCCGGTCCGCGTCGAGCTGCAGGCGGTTGGCGTCGCCGAGGAAGTGGTAGACGAAGTCGTTGGCCGGTTGCTGGTAGACCTCGGCGGGCGAGCCGATCTGCTCGACCACGCCCTTGTTCATCACCACGATGCGGTCGGCGACTTCCATGGCCTCTTCCTGGTCGTGGGTGACGAACACGCTGGTCAGGTGCACGTCCTCGTGCAGGCGCGCCAGCCAGCGGCGCAGTTCCTTGCGCACCTTGGCGTCGAGGGCGCCGAACGGCTCGTCGAGCAGCAGCACCTTGGGTTCCACCGCCAGGGCGCGGGCCAGGGCGATGCGCTGGCGCTGGCCGCCGGACAGCTGTTCCGGATAGCGGTCGGCGAGCCAGTCGAGTTGCACCAGGTCGAGCAGTTCTTGCACCTTCTGCCGGATGATCGTTTCGCTCGGCCGCTCGCCCCTGGGTTTCATGCGCAGGCCGAAGGCGACGTTGTCGAACACCGTCATGTGGCGGAACAGCGCGTAGTGCTGGAAGACGAAGCCGACCTTGCGATCGCGTACGTCGTGCCGGGAGACGTCCTCGCCGTGGAACACGATGCTGCCGCTGTCCGGGGTTTCCAGGCCGGCGATGATCCGCAGCAGGGTGGTCTTGCCGCAGCCGGACGGGCCGAGCAGGGCGACCAGTTCGCCGCTGTGGATGTTGAGGTCGATGGTGTCGAGCGCCTTGAAGGCGTTGAAGTGCTTGCTGACGTTGGTGACTTCGATGGACATGGCTCATTCCTCGCCGGCGCTGGCTTTCAGGCGGTTGATTCGGGATTCGCTCCACTGCTTGAGCAGCAGGATGAACAGGGCCATCAGCAACAGCAGGCTGGCGACGCTGAAGGCGGCGATGTGGTTGTACTCGTTGTGCAGGATTTCCACGTGCAGCGGCAGGGTGTTGGTGTAGCCGCGGATGTGCCCGGACACCACCGAGACCGCGCCGAACTCGCCCATGGCCCGCGCGGTGCAGAGCACCACGCCGTAGATCAGGCCCCACTTGATGTTGGGCAGGGTGATGTGCCAGAACATCTGCCAGCCGTTGGCGCCCAGCAGGCGCGCGGCTTCCTCCTCCGTGGTGCCCTGCTCCTGCATCAGCGGGATCAGTTCGCGGGCGACGAAGGGCACGGTGACGAACAGGGTGGCGAGGACGATGCCGGGCACGGCGAAGATGATCTGGATGTCGTGCTCGCGCAGCCAGGGGCCGAAGAAGCCCTGGGCGCCGAACAGCAGCACGTAGACCAGGCCGGCGATCACCGGGGAAACCGAGAACGGCAGGTCGATCAGCGTGACCAGGATGCTCTTGCCACGGAACTCGTACTTGCTCACGCACCAGGCGGCGGCCACGCCGAACACCAGGTTGAGCGGCACCGAGATGCCCACGGCGAGCAGCGTCAGGCGCAGCGCGGCCAGGGCGTCGGGCTCGACGATGGCGGCGAAGAAGGGCGCGAAGCCCTTCTGCAGCGCCTGGCTGACCACGATCAGCAGCGGCAGCAGGAGGAACAGGACGAACACCAGCCAGGCGCCGCCGATCAGCAGCCGCCGGCCCCAGGCGTTGCCGCGGCGGGCGGCGTTGCTGGCGGAGGCGGTTAACGTTGCGCTAGACATGACGGCCTCCTCAGGCGCGCGCGATGCGGCGTTGCAGCATGTTGATGAGCAGCAGCAGGATGAACGACACCACCAGCATCAGCACGCCGATGGCGGTGGCGCCGGCGTAGTTGTACTGGTCCAGCTGCACCATGATCAGCAGCGGCAGGATCTCGGTCTTCATCGGCATGTTGCCGGCGATGAAGATGACCGAGCCGTATTCGCCGACTCCCCGGGCGAAGGCCAGGGCGAAGCCGGTCAGCCAGGCGGGCAGCAGCGCCGGCAGCAGTACGTAGCGGAACACCTGCAGGGGCTTGGCGCCCAGGCAGGCGGCGGCCTCCTCGACTTCCCGCGGGATGTCGGCGAGCACCGGCTGCAGGGTGCGCACCACGAAGGGCAGGGTGACGAAGGTCAGCGCCAGGGTGATCCCCAGCGGGGTATAGGCGATCTTGAAGCCCAGTGCGGTGGCGAACTGGCCGATCGGGCCGGTGGGTGCGTACAGCGCGGTGAGCGCGATGCCGGCCACCGCAGTGGGCAGGGCGAAGGGCAGGTCGATCATCGCCTCGATGATCGTGCGCCCGGAGAAGGTGTAGCGCACCAGCGCCCAGGCCAGCAGGGTGCCGATCGCGCCGTTGAGCAGGGCGGCGAGCAAGGCGGTGCCGAAGCTGAGTTTCAGCGCGGCCAGAACCCGGGCGGAGGTGACGATCGCCCAGAATTCAGCCCAGGTGAGCTGCGTGGCATAGATGAACAGGGCACCCAGGGGGATCAGTACCAACAGGCTGAGGTACACCAGGGTGTAGCCCAGCGTCAGCCCGAAGCCGGGTATGACGGGGAAAGTACGGCGGGACATAGGACCTCGGCGGCAAGCTTCAAGCTGCAAGCGACAAGCAGGTGCCACAAGCGAGAGCCCGCTTGCAGCTTGGGGCTTGTCGCTCGTGGCTGCGCAGGTCAGTGCGCCTGGTAGATCTGGTCGAAGATGCCGCCGTCGTTGAAGAACCGCGGTTGGGCTTCTTTCCAGCCGTTGAAGTAACCATCGATGGTCACCAGTTCGATGTCGGAGAACTGCTCGCTGAACTCCTTGGCGATTTCCGGGTTGCGCGGACGGTAGAAGTGCTTGGCCGCCAGGCGTTGGCCTTCATCGCTGTACAGGTACTCGAGGTAGGCTTCGGCGACCTTGCGGGTGCCCTTGCGATCGACGTTGGCGTCGACCACGGTGACCGGCGGCTCGGCGAGGATCGACAGCGACGGCGCGACGATTTCCAGGGCATCGCCGCCTTCTTCCTTGAGCGCCAGGAAGGCCTCGTTCTCCCAGGCCAGCAGCACGTCGCCGATCTTGTTGTTGACGAAGGTGATGGTCGAGCCGCGGGCGCCGGTGTCCAGTACCGGCACGTTGCGGTAGAGCTTCTCGACGAAGTCCCTGGCCTGCGCTTCGCCGCCGTATTTCTTCTCGGCGTAGGCCCAGGCCGCGAGCAGGTTCCAGCGGGCGCCACCGGAGGTCTTCGGGTTGGGGGTGATGACTTCCACGCCCGGCTCGATCAGGTCGTCCCAGTCCTCGATGCCCTTCGGGTTGCCCTTGCGTACCAGGAACACGATGCTCGAGGTGTACGGCGTGCTGGCGTCCGGCAGGCGTTCCTGCCAGTTCTCGGGGATCAGCTTGCCGATCCGGTGCAGCTCGTCGATGTCACCGGCCAGGGCCAGGGTCACGACGTCGGCGCGCAGGCCGTCGATCACCGAGCGGGCCTGCTTGCCGGAGCCGCCATGCGATTGCTGGATGGCCACGGCTTCGTTGCCCTGGGCCTGCCAGTGCCTGGCGAAGGCCTGGTTGAATTCCACGTAGAGCTCGCGGGTCGGATCGTAGGACACGTTGAGCAGGGTCTGGGCGGCGCTGGCGGGACCGGCGACCAGGGCGCCAGCCAGGGCGGCGAGCGCAAAGAAACGAATGGACATGGATGCAGCTCCTGAAAATACGGGTTCGGCTGTTGGCTGTTTTTCTGCGGGGGCGTCGGGTCGTCAGCGCCGCATTCGCGGGCGACAGCTGCAGTACCGGTGCGTGTTCATGGTCTTGGCTCTTCTCATGTTCACGCCCTCCGGTTGTCCAGTCGGGCTGTGGGGATTTGGGGTCAGGCGTGCTTGCCGGTCGGCTGCAGGCGGAATTTTTCCTTGCGCTCGATCTGTACGACCTGGCCGTTGTGCACGGTGATCTCCACCGAGCCGAACTTGAGGCCGTTCAAGGCGCGCTGGATTTCGCGCAGGATGCTGGCTTCGTCCTGACCTTCAAGGTTGCGAAGGGTCGCGCTCATCGTTATCTCTCCGTGGCGAAGCCTCCGTGATGGCTGCTACAGCCGTAGCCAGGGAGGCGTGGAGCGGATAGTAGGCAAGCTCGAAATATTCTTAAAAATATTGTTTAAGAACATTTATATAAACAAATCGAATAAATGGTTTCGGCGTGCCGACTGGTCGAGTGAGCAAGATATGGAATAAGTAAAGAAATTCTTATTCTTTTATAGGCGAATACGAGTCTGCTTAGACTGGTGCCGACACTTCCCCAGGAGGCGCCGTGATGCGCAGTGAATCGATCCGCTATCTGATCGTGCCGGGCTGGCAGGGCTCGCCCGACGATCATTGGCAAAGCCATTGGCAGCAGGCGCTGCCCAACGGCGCGCGCGTGGAGCAGGCCGACTGGATGACGCCGCGTCGCGAAGACTGGGTCGCCGAACTGGAGCGCTGCATCGCCGGTAGCCCGCAGCCATCGATCCTGGTGGCGCACAGCCTGGGCTGCATCACCGTCGCGCACTGGGCGGCGCAGGCGCCGCTGGAACTGTTGCGGCGGGTGCGCGGGGCGTTGCTGGTGGCCCCGGCCGACGTGCAGCGCAACAACTGCCCCGAGGCGCTGCGCAATTTCGCACCGATTCCCCGGCAGCGGCTGCCCTTCGTCAGCCAACTGGTCGGCTCCGACAACGACAGCGCGGCCAGCGCCGAGCGTGCGATCGAGCTGGGACTCGACTGGGGCAGCGAAATCGCGATTCTCAGCGGCGCCGGGCACATCAATGTGAAGTCCGGCCATCACCGCTGGGAACAGGGTTTCGCCTACCTGTACCGCTTGCAGAACCGCATCGAGCAGCAGGCCCGCAGGACCGCCTGAGGGCAGCGCCGACGGGCCGGCTATGCACTATCCGACAGTAGGCGACCGCGTTGCGGTTCGCCTGGCGAAAGTCTTTTCATGAGCCACAGCCGTTCAGTTGCCGGTCGGATGCTGGATCGCCCGCAACGCCGATGATCGCCGGCAAGGACCCGGCGCCCCCCGGGCTCCTACGGGCGCGGTGTGCACAGGCGGCTTTCTCGGGGCTGCAGCCTGTTCGCTACGCGACAGCGTTGCGGCGAAGACGCGCAGGCGTCTCCTGCGATTCGGCCGTACAGTGGCATGAAGGATCGCCATCCGGAGACGGGCCGCAAGGGCGGCTGTTCGTCAACGCGAACGTCACCACGCACATCCTCGACATCCCGCCGACGAGAGGCGGCGAGGGGCTGGCCGTTGTCACGAACGAGCTATCATCCGTGGCTCTGTCCCAATTGCGTGTTGTTCGAATTGTCGAGGTGTTCTGAGCGTCCGTAGGAGCGGGCCGTGCCCGCGNAGCTTTGCGCGCTGGAATATTCGCGGGCATGGACTCGGCGTCCCCGCCCTCTCCTACAGGGGTACGTCTATCCGCAACAGCCAGCTCAGACATAGCCTTATCCATAGAGCGCCAGCGTGCGTGTCGAATGCCGGGGCCAGCCGTTGTTACACTGGCCACGACGCATGTGGCCGCCGCGGGTGCAGGACCGGAGCGGCTTTTCCCTTCATTTCCCTTCCGTTGCGCCCGAGTCCTGCCGACGGCGTTTTCAAGGAGTTCCCATGTCCGCCAAGCTCGACGGCCCTTCCGACGATCGCGATGAATGCTCGCAAGCGGCTCCCGCCCATGCGACGACCTGGCAACTGGAGCGGATCGTCGGCGAGCTGCGCGCCGCCCGTACCGAATGGCGCGTCAGCACCGGGCGCGCCCGTGAGCTGGGCAGCCGTGAGCTGCCGTCGCGCCAGGCGTTGGAATGCATTTTCTCCGACCTGCGCGGCGCGCTCTTTCCCATGCGCCTGGGGCCCAGCGATCTGCGCCTGGAAAGCGAGGATTTCTATGTCGGCCATACCCTGAACAACGCCCTGAACCGCCTGCTCGGCCAGGTGCGCCTGGAGCTGCGCTACGCCGCCCGCCAGCGCGGCGAGGCCGAGGAGGGCAGCGACGCCGGCGCGGTGCAGATCGTGCGCGACTTCGCCGCCGCCCTGCCGCAGATACGCCGCCTGCTCGACAGCGACGTCACCGCCGCCTACGCCGGTGACCCGGCGGCGCGTAGCGTCGATGAGGTGCTGCTGTGCTATCCGGGCATCCTCGCGGTGATCCACCACCGCCTGGCCCATCACCTGTACGCCGCCGGCCTGCCGCTGCTGGCACGTATCGGCGCGGAAATCGCCCATTCCGCCACCGGCATCGACATTCACCCCGGCGCGCAGATCGGCCATAGCTTCTTCATCGACCACGGCACCGGTGTGGTCATCGGCGAGACGGCGATCATCGGCAACCGGGTGCGCATCTACCAGGCCGTCACCCTCGGCGCCAAGCGCTTCACCGCCGACGAAACCGGCCAGTTGCACAAGGGCCGCCCCCGTCATCCCATCGTCGAGGACGACGTGGTGATCTACGCCGGCGCCACCATTCTCGGGCGCATCACCATCGGCCAGGGTTCCACCATCGGCGGCAACGTCTGGCTCACCCGCAGCGTGCCGGCGGGCAGCAACATCAGCCAGGCCAGTGCGCGGCAACAGCCGGGCAGCGTGGAGTGATCGCGTTCAACGCACCACGATCAGCGGATGGCCCTGTTCCGGATGGCGCTGGATCAGCACGTCGAGGCCGAACACCTGCTTCAGCGGTTCCGGGCGCAGGACCTCGTCCGGAGGCCCCAGCGCCTGGGGGCGGCCGTCCTGCAGCAGGAGCAGGCGATCGCAGTAGCGCGCCGCCAGGTTGAGGTCGTGGAGGATCACCAGAACCGCCGCGCCCTGGCTGGCGAAGGCGCGGGTGGCCTGCAGGATGCTGTGCTGGTGCAGCGGGTCGAGCATCGAGGTCGGCTCGTCGAGCAGCAGCGTCTGCCCCTCCGCGCCCGGCCACAGCTGGGCGAGCACACGCGCCAGGTGCACGCGCTGGCGCTCGCCGCCGGACAGCGCCAGGTAGCTGCGGCCATGCAGGTGCGCGGCATCCGCTGCCTGCAGCGCGGCCTCGACGATCTCGCGGTCGCGCAGCAGGCCGGTGGCATGCGGCAGGCGACCCATCGCCACCACGTCCTCGACGCGGAAGCCGAAACTCAGCGTCGAACTCTGCGGCAGCACCGCCAGGCAGCGTGCGCGCTCGCTGCCCGACCATTCGTCCAGCGGCTGCCCGTGCAGGCGGACATGACCTTGGGCCGGCGCCAGTTCGCCGCTGAGGGCGCCGAGCAGGGTGCTCTTGCCGGCGCCGTTGGGCCCGAGCACGCCGAGCACCCGGCCGGGCTGCAGGGCGAGGTCGACGCCTTCCAGCACCGTGCGGCCGCCACGGCGGATCGATAGCGCTTCGGCCTGCAGCATCAACGCCCCCGCATCAACAGGTAGAGGAAGAACGGCGCGCCGATCAGCGCCGTGACGATGCCGATGGGCAACTCCGCCGGTGCGAGGACCAGGCGTGCCGCCAGGTCGGCGAGCAGCAGCAGGCTGGCGCCGGCCAGCATCGAGGCCGGCAGCAGGATGCGATGATCGGGCCCGACCAGCAGGCGCACCAGATGCGGCACCACCAGGCCGATGAAGCCGATCATGCCGGCGGCGGCCACCGCGGCACCGACGCCGAGGGCGGTGCAGAACACCAGTTCGCGCTTGAGCCGCTCGACTTCGAAACCCAGGTGGCGCGCTTCGGACTCGCCCAGCAGCAGGGCGTTCAGCGCGCGGGCCCGGCGCGGCAGCCAGAACGCCACGGCGAAGGTGACCAGCAGCAGCGGCCAGAGCCGGGCATAGCTGGCGCCGTTGAGGCTGCCCAGGTTCCAGAACGTCAGGGTGCGCAGGGTGGCGTCGTCGGCCAGGTAGGTGAACAGGCCGATGCAGGCGAAGGCCAGCGCGTTGAGCGCGATCCCCGCCAGGAGCATGGTGACCACGCTGGTCTGGCCGTCGCGCCGGCCCAGGCGGTAGACCAGCGCGGTGACGCCGAGGCCGCCGACGAAGGCGCACAGCGACAGCAGGTAGGGCGCGATCGCTTCCGGAATGCCGCCGAACGCGGCACCGCCGACGATGGCGATGGCCGCACCCAGGGCCGCGCCGCTGGAGACGCCGATCAGGCCGGGGTCGGCCAGCGGATTGCGGAACAGCCCCTGCATCGCCACGCCGCACAGCGCCAGCACCGCGCCGACCGCCAGGCCGAGCAGGGTGCGCGGCATGCGGATCTGGCCGACGATCAGCTGCGCCTGGTTCAGCTCGCTGCCGCCCAGGGTCAGGCCGAGCAGGCGCAGGGCGGCCTGGAGGGTGTCGCCCAGCGGCAGGCTGACCGGGCCGAGGGCCAGCGATCCCCAGAGGGCGAGCGCGAGCAGCAGGCTCAGTGCGATGAACAGCGAGCGCGGACGTATGGCGGGATTCATCGGTCGGGCGTGGCTTCGGCGGGCAATGGCGAGCGGGCAGGATAGAAGGCCGCCGACAATGCCGCCAGCCCCTCGGGTATGCGCGGGCCGAGGCCGCCGACCAGCAGGGTCGGGTCCAGTGCGACCATGCGCCCCTCGCGGGCGGCGCGGGTCGACGCCAGGGCGGGGTTCTGCCGCATCAGCGCCTGCCGGGCCTCGTCGGCTTCCAGCAGGCGCCGGTCGGTGAAAATCACCACGTCCGGGTCCAGTGCCAGCAGCGCCTCGCTGGACAGCGCCTTGTAGCCGCTATGGCGGGTCAGGTTGCGCCCGCCGGCTTGCTCGATCAGCCAGGCGGCAGCCGTATCGCGGCCACCGGCCATGGCGCTGCCGCTGGGATGCCCGAGCAGCAGCACGACGCCGGGCGCCTCCTGGCTGCGTTGCGCCTCGGCGATCCAGGCCTGCTGCGACTCGATTCGGGAACGGAAAGCGGCCAGCGCCTGCCGTGCGCGTTGCGGCTCGCCGAGCAGGGCGCCGAGGCGGGTCAGGTTGTCCTCCAGGGTGGCGAGGTCGGCCTGGGCCGACAGGGTCTCGATGCGCACGCCGGCGGCGCGCAATTGCTGCAGCACCGGTGGCGGGCCCATCTCCTCGCTGCCCAGCAGCAGGTCCGGGCGCAGCGCGAGGATGCCCTCGGCGGCCAGCTGGCGCTGGTAGCCGATGCTCGGCAGGTCCTGCAGGAAGGTCGGGTGCAGACTGGTGGTGTCGACCCCGA
Source organism: Pseudomonas lopnurensis (assembly GCF_015070855.1). Lineage (GTDB taxonomy): Bacteria > Pseudomonadota > Gammaproteobacteria > Pseudomonadales > Pseudomonadaceae > Stutzerimonas > Stutzerimonas lopnurensis. Next base: position 129,547 of record NZ_JADDIX010000024.1, on the reverse strand, counting down.
CCAGCCGGTCCGCGCCGCCCAGGGCCACCACCCATTCGCTGAGCGAGCCGCCAGCACTGACCCAGCGCTGCGGCAGGGCATCGTCCGCCGGTGCGCCCGGCAGCCAGGCGAGGGCGGCGAGCAGCGCCAGCGCCGCTCCGAGCCGGCGTTTACCGATCGAGACGCGCCCGTTCGTGACGCCCATGTTCAGCACCCCTGCGTCGGTACGCTTTCGGCCAGTGCGCGCCAGTCGCTGCGTTCCGGTGTGCCCGGCTTGCGTGCGCCGAACAGCTGCAGGATCAGCTCGCCGTCGGCGTCGAAGGCTTCCCAGCTGGTGACGATGCCATCGCTGCTCGGCTTGCGCACGCGCCAGAGCTCGCTCACCGCGGCCGCCTTCAGGTGCAGGTTGAATGCATCGTCGAGCACGTTGAACCACTCGCCGAATGTGCGCAGGTTATGTACCTCGCCGGTATGGATCTGGATGCAGTGGCGGTTGCCGACGAACACCATCAGCGGCACGCCGTCGGCGGCGGCCTGCTCGAACAGCTTCGCCAGTGCCCCGGGGGCCAGCGGCTCGGCCCATTCACGGCCGGCCAGGCGCAGCGCCTGGGTGCGCGCCGCGCCGTGCTGTTTCAGCAGGGCGAAGAAATGGTGGGTGTCCTTGAGCTCGGCCCAGCCGTGGCGCAGCGCGGCCACGTCGATGGCCGCATCGGGCCGTGGCGGCTCGCGCAGGACGAGCGGCTCCAGGTTCAGTTCGGCGCTCTGCGGATCGCTGCGAAAGCGCTCGATCAGCGGCGCCCAGGCCTCGGCCGTGCTGCACTCGGTCAAGTGGACCTTGTGCACCGCCACGCCCTGGCGGTCGAAGATCTGGATGCTGCGCTGGGTGCCTTCGGCGGTTTCCTGCTCGACGGCGAAGGCGCTGGCCCAGCCGCCGAGGAACAAGCGCAGGTCGATGTCCGGCGACACTACGAGCCCCATCTGCCCGCTGCCGCCGATCGTCACCTCGCGGTAGCGGCCCTTGCGCTCGTGCACGCAGTGCTCGTTGCGGGTCAGCGCCATGACGTAGCCGAGCTCGCCGAGCGCCGGCAGCAGCGCCTTCCAATCCGGGCGCAGGCGCACCGTGTCCACGCCCAGGCGGCTGGCGACCAGCTCCGCCTCGCTCACCGCCAGGCGCTCGGCGGCGTCGCGGGCCCGCAGGTGCGGTTCCTCGCGCAGCAGCACCTGCCACGCCAGGTAGAGATCGTTGCTTGTGGCAGTCGAGGTCTGGACGTTCATCGAGAGGCTCCTTGCTGGTGGATCGAGCGCCCGCCGGCGTGGCGCATTGACTGGTCCACAAGCATGCGCGGAAAGCGCGGATCAGGCAACAATGATCTAAATGATAATTATTTGTATGTGTGGCGGGTCGTCATCTGCCCGGGGCGATCCTGCCGCCGGATGGAGCTGAGGGGCATCCTCGGCCGTCGTCTGCGGCGGTCCCGCGCGGCTGCTGGCCAGCATGCAGGGCCTGCCGCACACACGGGCAGCTTTTCCCTTTCCAGCGACTACAAAAATCATAATTTCGCGAATCCCCGGCTCTGAACAGAATGCGGCAACGACCCGCCACGGCGGGCCAGCCATATTGGAATCAGAGCAGGCAAACCATGACCATCCTGAAGCAGAACGCCTTCCAGAAGCCCGCGGACAACGTGAGCGAAACCCTTGCAATCGATACGCTGGTCGTGGGCGGCGGCCAGGCCGGCATTGCCGTCAGCGAGCATCTGGGCAAGCTTGGCGTGCCGCACATCGTCCTTGAGAAGAACCGCATCGCCGAGGCATGGCGTACCGGCCGCTGGGATTCGCTGGTGGCCAACGGCCCGGCCTGGCACGACCGCTTCCCGGGCATGGAGTTTCCCATTGATCCTGACGCCTTCCCGCACAAGGAGATGGTCGCCGACTACTTCGAGGCCTACGCGCGGCAGATCGACGCGCCGATTAGCACCGGCGTGGAGGTCAAGCGCGTGGTGCGCAACGCCGACCGTCCCGGCTTCACCGTGGAGACCTCGGCGGGGGTGATCGAGGCCGCCCGCGTGGTGGCCGCTACCGGCCCGTTCCAGCGCCCGCTGATCCCGGCCATCGCCCTGCAGGATGCCGCAATCCAGCAGATCCACTCGGCCGACTACCGCAACCCGCAGCAACTGCCCCAGGGTGCGGTGCTAGTGGTCGGCGCCGGTTCCTCCGGTGTGCAGATCGCCGACGAGCTGAACCGCGCCGGGCGCCGCGTCTATCTTTCGGTCGGCGCCCATGACCGCCCGCCGCGCAGCTACCGCGGCCGCGACTTCGTCTGGTGGCTCGGTGTGCTCGGCCTGTGGGACATGGAGTCCATTCAGCCGGGCAAGGAGCACGTGACCATCGCCGTCAGTGGCGCCCACGGCGGACGCACCATCGATTTCCGTGAACTGGCTGCACAGGGTATCGCCCTGGTCGGTCTGACCGATGCCTTCGCCGGCGGTGTGGCGCGCTTCCGCGACGATCTGGCGGAGAACATCGCCCGTGGCGACGAGAACTATCTGAAGCTGCTCGACGCCGCCGATTCCTACATCGCCCGCAACGGCCTGGACCTGCCGGAGGAGCCGCAGGCACGCGTGTTCCCGCCGCTGCCCGACTGCGTGCGCGAGCCGATCCTCGAGCTGGACCTGGCCGCCGCCGGCGTCACTTCGATCATCTGGGCCACCGGCTACGCCCTGGACTTCTCCTGGTTGCAAGTGGAGGCCTTCGACGTGAGCGGCAAGCCCCGGCACCAGCGCGGCGTGTCCAGCGAGCCGGGCGTGTACTTCGTTGGTCTGCCGTGGTTGTCGCGGCGCGGCTCCACCTTCATCTGGGGTGTGTGGCACGACGCCAAGCACGTCGCCGACCACATCGCTACCCAGCGCAAGTACGCCGAATACCGCGACGCCGCGCAGCGCGCAGCGGGCGTCGCCCCACAGAAAATCAGCCTTCCGGGAGTTCGCTGATGCCCACGCATACCCGCATCCGCATGTTCAACACCAAGGACACCTACCCCAACCAGTCCCTGGACAACGACCTCTGCCAGGCCGTGCGTGCCGGTAACACCGTGTACGTGCGGGGCCAGGTCGGCACCGACTTCGCCGGCAACCTGGTCGGCCTGGGCGATCCGGCGGCCCAGGCCGACCAGGCGATGAGGAACGTCAAGCAACTGCTCGAAGAGGCCGGCAGCGACCTCTCGCACATCGTCAAGACCACCACCTATATCATCGACCCACGCTACCGCGAGCCGGTCTACCGCGAGGTCGGCAAGTGGCTCAAGGGCGTGTTCCCGATCTCCACCGGTCTGGTGGTCTCGGCGCTCGGTCAGCCGCAGTGGCTGATGGAGATCGACGTGATTGCCGTCATTCCGGATGGCTGGCAGCAGGAGGCGCGTCCATGACCTTCTCCATCGTCGGCCGCTGCCCCGAGACCGGCCAGATGGGCATCGCCATCAGCTCGTCGAGCATCGCCGTCGGTGCCCGCTGCCCCTGGCTGCGCGCCGGAGTCGGCGCGGTGTCCACGCAGAACATCACCCTGCCGGCGCTCGGCCCGCAGATCCTCGACCTACTGGAGGCCGGCGAAGCGCCTGCGGCGGCGCTGGACAAGGCGCTGGCACGCAACGGCTACGGCCAGTACCGCCAGGTGACGGTGCTCGACAGTCACGGCGCCAGCGCACTGTTCACCGGCAGCGAAGCGCTCGGCGTGCACCATGCGCGTGCCGGCGAGCAGTGCGTGGCTGCGGGCAACCTGCTTAGCACTCCGGCGGTGATCGACGCCATGATCGAGGTCTTCGAACAGGCCGACGGCGGCCTGCCGGACCGCCTGCTGGCGGCCATGCACGCCGCCATGGCGGCCGGCGGCGAGGCCGGGCCGGTGCACTCGGCGGCGCTCTCGGTGGTCGGCGACCTGGTCTGGCCGGTGATCGACCTGCGCGTCGACTGGGCCGAGCAGGACCCCATCGGCGAGCTGGACAATCTCTGGCGCGCCTATGAGCCGCAACTGCACGATTACATCACCCGCGCCCTCGACCCCACCGCCGCGCCGAGCTACGGCGTGCCGGGTGACGAATGAGCCAGATTCACGGTGCGCGACGGTTGTCGCCCACCGCGTACGACCCGGTAAATGCCCATGCCCAGCAGTAGCGCCATCCTCGCCGACCTGATCGCCTTCGACACCACAAGCCGCGAATCCAACCTGGCGTTGATCGACTACGCTCGTGCCTACCTCGCCGGCCTCGGCATCGACAGCCAGTTGCTGTTCAACGCCGAGCGGAGCAAGGCCAACCTTCACGCGCGCCTCGGCCCGGCGGGGGCAGGCGGGGTGATGCTCTCCGGGCACAGCGACGTGGTGCCGGTTGACGGCCAGTCGTGGAGCGTGCCTGCTTTCGAGATGACCGAGCGCGACGGCCGCCTCTATGGGCGCGGCACGGCGGACATGAAAGGCTTCCTCGCCTGCGTGCTGGCCAGCCTGCCGGCGTTTCTGGAAAAACCGCTGCGCCTGCCACTGCACATCGCCATCTCCTACGACGAGGAGGTTGGCTGCCTCGGTGTGCGCAGCCTGGTCGAGCAGCTGCATGCCAGCCCCGAGCGGCCGGACATCTGCCTGATCGGCGAGCCCACCGAGATGCGCCCGGTGCTCGGCCACAAGGGCAAGCTGGCGATGCGCTGCGAGGTGCACGGCGCCGCCTGCCACTCGGCCTACGCGCCGCAGGGTGTCAACGCCATCGAATATGCCGCGCGGCTGATCGGCAAACTGGGCGAGATCGGCTGCCGCCTGGCCGCCGTCGAACACCACGACAGCCGTTTCGACCCACCGTACTCCACCGTGCAGACCGGCGTCATCCAGGGCGGCCGCGCGCTGAACATCGTCCCCGCCGAATGCCGTTTCGACTTCGAGATGCGCGTCCTGCCGGCCGACGACCCGCAGACCGTCGCCGCCGAACTGCGCGATTACGCCGAGCGCGCACTGCTGCCGCGCATGCGTGCCGTCAGCGCTGCCAGCGACATCCGCTTCAGCGAACTGCCCAGCTACCCTGGCCTGCTCACCGATCCCGCCAGCCAGGCCGCCGAACTGCTCGCCCTTATCAGCGGCTCGCGGGACTTCTCTACCGTCGCCTTCGGCACCGAAGGCGGTCTGTTCGACCAGGCCGGCATCGCCACCGTCATCTGTGGTCCCGGCAGCATGGACCAGGGTCACAAGCCGGACGAGTTCGTTACGCTCGAACAGCTCGACAGCTGCGATGCGCTGCTGGTGCGGCTGGGGCAGTGGATGCAACGGCACAGCTGAACCCGGCTGCCTGGGGCGAGCCGCCGGGGGCCGGACCGGCGGCTGCACGCCATGGCCGGAGTGGTGCCCGGCGTGCCGGACGAGCTTCGTCGAAGGTCATACCGCGTTCTGTTGCCTGGCGAACTCCGCCTTGCAGTAATCCACGAACAACTGCGCCGGCTTGGTCAGTTGCGTGCGCTTCAGCCAGGCGGCGACCAAGCCGGAGCCGGTGACGGCCTCGGCGATGTTCACGCACGCCACCTGCTTGCCGTCGTAGGTGGTGTTGCAGTGCGGGCGGGTGACCAGGACGGAGAAGCCGAAACCCTGGCCGACCATGCCGCGCACCATCTCGATCGACGGCGAGCTGAAGACGATGTTCGGCGACAGGCCCAGTTCCTCGAATATGCTCACGAAGTAGTTCCGGCTCGGCAGCACGTCGAGCAGGATCATCGGGTCGAGCACCAGGTCGCGCAGCGACACCTGGGCCTGGGCGGCGAAGCGGTGGCCTTCGGGCAGCAACGCGTAGGGGCGTTGCGGCGGCATTAGCGGCTCGGTCTCGATAGTGCCGTCCAGGTCGTGTTCGTAGACTATTGCCAGGTCGAAACGGCCGGCGGTCAGGCCCTGTACCAATTCGTGCTGCTCACCATCGTGCAGACGGATTTCCACCCCGGGATAACGCTGGCGGAAGCCGGCGATCAACCGTGGCAGGTAGAGCGGGGCGACGGTCTCGAAACAGCCGATGTCGATCTGCCCTGCCACCACGTCGTTGTCGGCCAGGGCGTTCTGCTCGAACTCGTGGGCCATGCGCAGTAGCTCCTGCGCCTTGCGGTAGAAGCGTCCGCCGCCCGGGGTGAGCGATACGCCCTGGGCGTGGTGACGGATGAACAATTGCACACCGAAGCTTTCCTCCAGCCCCTTGATCGCGGTGGAGATGGACGGCTGGGCGATGTACAGCTTGCGCGACGCCTCGGCGACGCTGCCGCACTCGACGGTGGTAACGAAATACTTGAGTTGACGCAGGGTGTAGGCAGCCACGCACAGGACCTCGAAAAATCTTCTTTTGGTGCTCGCTTGGTGGTTGACGTGGCGCAGCAGGCGAGCCTTGTGCCCGGCAGCGACGAACTTCATGGCCGAAGGAGCATGCGCTGGACTTGCAAGAGCCGTACACGATCGGGCGAAGGTGCGTGGAATACCGGTTTGGCGCTCAGCCGGTCCCTGGGTCACCGCTCCTGGTCGTGGCGCTGCGGTTGCCGACGATCGCTGGCGTGTATCGTCTTTGATGGCCATCAGGTGTCGCAAACGGTTGTTCGGGTTGCTGGCGCTTGCGTTGAGTCCTTCTCCACACTGGCCGTGCGCTGAAAGAGTGCGTCAAGCGGCTGCATCGGACATCGCCGGATCCCGGCACTGCGCGGCTCCGCATGGACAGGGGCAGCAGGTGCACAATGAATTGGCGTCCTGCACCTTTCTGGTGCAGATGTGACCAGCTTTTTCGTATGTTCCGGCGACATTTTTAATATTTTTCCTATCCCCGGGCTTGCGCCACCATCACTGCGCAACCGCCAAACGGCAGAAGGGGATAGTGGTGTACGAACTCAGCGACTGGCAGCAACGCGCCCGGCAGCAAGTATTCATCGAACAGGCCATCATCGATGGTCGCCGCGTGGCGGCGCGGTCCGGCGCGACCTTTGCCGCCATCGACCCGGCCACCGGGAAGGTGCTGGGGCAGGTAGCCGCCTGTGGCGAGACAGAGGTCGATCAGGCCGTGCGCGCCGCCCGCCAGGCGTTCGAGGCCGGCGTCTGGTCGCTGCGTACGCCCGCCGAGCGTAAGCAGGTATTGCTGCGCCTGGCCGAGCTGATCCTGGCCAACCGTGACGAGCTGGCGCTGCTCGACTCGCTGAACATGGGCAAGCCGGTGATGGATGCCTGGAACATCGACGTGCCTGGCGCCGCTGGCGTGTTCCGCTGGTATGCCGAAAGCCTCGACAAGCTCTACGACGAAGTCGCTCCCACCGCTCCCTGCGTGCTGGCCACCGTCACCCGCGAAGCGCTGGGCGTGGTCGCCGCCGTGGTGCCATGGAATTTCCCGCTGGACATGGCGGCCTGGAAATTGGCCCCGGCCCTGGCCGCCGGCAACTCGGTGGTGCTCAAGCCAGCCGAGCAGTCGCCGTTCTCCGCCCTGCGCCTGGCCGAGCTGGCGCTGGAAGCCGGACTGCCGGATGGCGTACTGAACGTGGTGCCCGGCCTGGGCGAGCAGGCGGGCAAGGCCCTCGGCCTGCACATGGACGTCGACTGCCTGGCCTTCACCGGCTCCACCGAGGTGGGCAAATACTTCATGGGTTACTCGGCGCAGTCCAACCTCAAGCAGGTGTGGCTGGAGTGCGGCGGCAAAAGCGCCAACCTGGTGTTCGCCGACTGCCAGGACCTCGACCTGGCCGCCGAGAAGGCCGCCTTCGGTATCTTCTTCAACCAAGGCGAGGTGTGCTCGGCCAACTCGCGCCTGCTGGTGCAGCGCTCGATTCACGGAGAATTCGTCGAGCGCCTGCAGGCCAAGGCACGCGGCTGGCTGCCCGGCGACCCGCTCGACCCGGCCAGCCGCGCCGGCGCCATCGTCGAGGCGCGGCAGACCGCGCGGATCATGGAATTCATCCGTAGCGCCGAGGCCGAAGGTGCGCGCCTGGCCTGCGGTGGTCAGCAACTGATGTTGAATGGCTCGGACAATTTCATCGCGCCGACCATTTTCACCGGCGTGGCCCCCGACAGCCGCCTGGCTCGCGAGGAAGTGTTCGGCCCGGTGCTGGCGGTGCTGCCGTTCGACACCGAGGACGAGGCCGTGCAACTGGCCAACGACAGCGTCTACGGCCTAGCTGCCTCGCTGTGGAGCGACGACCTCAACCGCGCCCACCGCGTTGCCCGCCGCCTCAAGGCCGGCACCGTGTCGGTCAACACTGTGGACGCGCTGGACGTCAGCACGCCATTCGGTGGCGGCAAGCAATCGGGGTTCGGCCGCGACCTGTCGCTGCACTCGTTCGACAAGTACACCCAACTGAAAACGACATGGTTCCAGCTCCGCTGAGCTGATTACCGGATAACCCAGGAGCCTAGCGATGACTGCCTTGCCCCACACCACTTCGGAATACCAGGCACTGGATGCGGCGCACCACATCCATGCCTTCCTCGACCAGAAGGCGCTCAACGAGAAGGGCGCGCTGGTGATCGCCAGAGGCCAGGGCCTGAACCTGTGGGACAGCGACGGCAAGCGCTACCTGGACGGCATGTCCGGCCTATGGTGCACCGCGCTGGGCTATGGCCGCGCCGATCTCAATGCCGCCGCCGCGCGCCAGCTCGAACAGCTGCCGTACTACAACCTGTTCTTCCACACCACGCACCCGCGTGTGGTCGAGCTGTCCGAGCTGCTGTTCAGCCTGCTGCCCAAGCACTACAGCCACGCCATCTACACCAACTCCGGTTCCGAGGCCAACGAGGTGCTGATCCGCAGCGTGCGCCGCTACTGGCAGGTGGTCGGCAAACCGCAGAAGAAGATCATGATCGGCCGCTGGAACGGCTATCACGGCTCCACCCTGGGCAGCACCGCGCTCGGAGGCATGGGCTTCATGCACGAGATGGGCGGCATGCTGCCGGACTTCGCCCATATCGGCGAGCCGTACTGGTTCGCCGAAGGTGGCGATCTGTCTGAAGAGGAATTCGGCCTCAAGGCCGCCCGCGAACTGGAAGCGAAGATCCTCGAACTGGGTGCCGAGAACGTGGCCGCCTTCGTCGCCGAGCCATTCCAGGGCGCTGGCGGCATGATCTTCCCGCCGGCTGGCTACTGGGCCGAGGTGCAGCGAATCTGCCGCCAGTACGACGTGCTGCTGTGCGCCGACGAAGTGATCGGCGGCTTCGGCCGTACCGGCGAGTGGTTCGCCCACCAGCACTTCGGCTTCGAGCCGGACACCCTGACCATCGCCAAGGGTCTGACCTCCGGCTACATCCCCATGGGCAGCTTGGTGCTGTCCAGGCGCATCGCCGATGCGCTGGTGCAGGAGGGCGGCGTGTTCGCCCATGGCCTGACCTACGCAGGACACCCGGTGGCCGCTGCCGTGGCCATCGCCAACCTCACCGCGCTGCGCGACGAGAAGATCGTCGAGACGGTGAAGAACGACAGCGGCCCCTACCTGCAGAAACTGCTGCGCGAGACCTTCACGGATCATCCCTTGGTCGGCGATATCCAAGGCACCGGTCTGGTCGCCGCGCTGCAGTTTGCCGAGAACAAGGCCACGCGCAAGCGCTTTGCCAACGAGAACGACATCGCCTGGCACTGCCGCACTGTCGGTTTCGATGAGGGCCTGATCATTCGCTCCACCCTCGGCCGCATGATCATGGCGCCAGCGCTGGTGGCCAGCCATGCCGAGCTGGACGAACTGGTGGAGAAGACCCGGCGCGCAGTGGATCGCACTGGCCACGAGCTGAACCTGCTGTAACCCCAAACCGTTCCGCAGAGAACGGAGCAAGAACCAGATGCCGGCCCGATGAGGCCGGCCCGCAAAACATGCTTGGGCCTCTGGCCACTTTCTGCCCCACGCAAACCAATAGCGAGCCAACAGGCTGTGGGAGTGTTTCATGAAATCATCCTTGCGCCACCGTATCGTCCGTTCCTTCGCATGCACCGCACTGGCTGCCGGCATGGCCGCCACCGCCCAGGCCGGCACTCTGTCCATCGGCCACACCACCTGGGTTGGCTACGGCACCCTGTACCTGGCCCGTGACCTGGGTTACTTCAAGGACGCCGGCCTCGATCTGCAACTGACTACCATCGAGGAAGCCTCGATGTACATGGCCGCGCAGGCATCGGGCAAGCTGTCCGGTTCGGCCTCGACCATAGATGAAATCCTCAAGTACCGCTCCAAGGACTTCTGCTTCAAGGCCGTGGCCGCGCTGGACGAATCCCACGGTGGCGACGGCATCGTGGTGAGCAGCGACATCGCCAACATGCAGGGCCTGAAGGGCAAGGCGGTAGCGGTCAACGAAGGTTCGGTGTCGCAGTTCTGGCTGAGCTACCTGCTGAAGAAAGCCGGCATGAGCATGAGCGACATCGAAGTGCAGAACATGACCGCCGACGACGCCGCTTCGGCCTTCATCGCCGGCCACGTACCGGCGGCGGTGACCTGGGAGCCGAACCTGACCATGGTCAAGCAGAAGGGCAGCGGCAAGGTGCTGGTCGACAGCGACGAGACCCCCGGTGTGATCGTCGACGTGGTGGCGCTGGACTGCGACGTCATCGAGAAGCAGCCGGAAGACGTCAAGGCGCTGGTCGCTGGCCTGTACAAGGCGGTCGAGTTCACCAAGACCAACCCGGACAAGGCCTACGAAATCATGGCCAAGGGCGTTGGCGGCTACCTGTCCGATCCCAAGGACCTGGCCGAAGCAGCCAAGGGTGTGAAGTTCTACGACCAGGCCATGAGTGAGAAGCTGCTCGGCACGCCCGGCAAGGCCGGCGACATCGCCGAGATCATCAAGCTGGCCAACGAGACCTGGAGCAGCCTGCAGGGCAAGCCCTACGCGGTGAGCTACGAGGATCTGGTAGATACCTCGTTCGTCACGCAGTAAGTCGCGCTACCCGTCGGCTGCTCATTTGCACCGCTTTTCATAGGGGCCAGCTTGCTGGCGATGCCGTTAAGGCATTGATCGCCAGCAAGCCGGCTCTACAGAGCGAGAGCTTTCCCCGCGGGCCTCTTCAATATCCGCAACACGAGGTGGTCATGGCCACGCAAAAATCCTGGGTGCAGCGTTGCCTGACCCCGAAAGTCGACCTGCCGGGCCGCCTGGTGCTCAGCGTCAGTGGCCTGTGCTGGCTGCTGGTGCTTGGCCTGTGGGCCATCCTGTCCTACGGCGGCGTGGTGCCGTCGATGTTCCTGCCGACGCCGGGCGGCGTGATCGCCGCCGGCGTGCGCCTGGCCAGCGACGGGACTCTGAGCAAGCACGTGCTGGCCAGCCTGGAAGTGGTGCTGATCGGCTTCGCTATTTCCTCCTTGGTGTCGGTGCCGCTGGGGCTGCTGATGGGCAGCTTCCGTATCGTCCAGGCGTTCCTCGAGCCCCTGGTCAATTTCATCCGCTACCTGCCGGTGACCAGCTTCGTACCGCTGTTCATCCTGTGGATTGGCATCGGCCTGGAGCAGCGCGTGGCGGTGATCATCTTCGGCGTGTTCTTCCAGCAGCTGGTGATGATCGCCGACGTCTCCAAGGGTGTCTCCAAGGATCTGCTCAACGCCAGCTATACCCTCGGTGCCAGCCGCCGCGATGTAGTGCTGCATGTGCTCGGCCCGGCTTCGCTGCCCGGCATCCTCGATACCCTGCGCGTGACCATGGGTTGGGCCTGGACCTATCTGGTGGTGGCCGAACTGGTCGCCGCCAGCAGCGGCCTCGGTTACATCAGCCTCAAGGCCATGCGTGGCTTCCAGGTGGATGTGATCTTTCTCGCCATCGCCATCATAGGCCTGCTCGGGCTGATCACCGACCAACTGTTCCGTCTGCTTCGACTGAGGATTGCCGCATGGGCGCAGTAGCCAAGAAACCCTACATCATGCCGGCGCTTAGCCAGTACGCCGAGGTCGCCGCACGGCTCAAGGTGGACAATGTCAGCCTGCGCTATCAGTCGCCCAAGGGCGACACCTTCACCGCGCTGGACCGGGTGTCCTTCGAGGTGCCGGACCAGCAGTTCGCGGTGATTGTCGGCCCGTCCGGCTGTGGCAAGTCGAGCCTGCTCTATCTCACCGCTGGGCTCAACGAGCCGACCGAGGGCGAAATCTACGTCGGAGGGCGGAAGGTCGAGGGCCCCGGCGCCGACCGTGGCATGGTGTTCCAGGGCTACACCCTGTTCCCCTGGCTCAGCGTGCGGCAGAACATCGAGTTCGGCCTCAAGCGGCGCCGCCTGCCGCAAGACGAGATCCGCACCATCGTCGAGTTCTACCTCAATGAGGTGGGTCTGGCGAAATTCGCCGAGCATTATCCCAAGCAACTTTCCGGGGGCATGATGCAGCGCGTGGCCATCGCCCGCGCGCTGGCCAACGACCCGCAGATCCTGTTGATGGACGAACCCTTCGGCGCCCTCGACAGCCAGACCCGCCTGCAGATGCAGCAACTGCTGCTGCAGGTATGGGGCAACAGCAAGAAGACCGTGGTGTTCGTCACCCACGACATCGACGAGGCGATCCTGCTTGCCGATCGCATCTACGTGATGGGCGCGCGTCCCGGCCGCATCAAGGAAATCCTCGACGTGCCGATCGAACGCCCGCGCAATCTCGATGTGGTGATGGAGCCCGAGTTCATTCGTATGAAGCGGCACATCCTCGGTCTGCTGCACGATGACATGGAAGAGGTGCACTGAGATGAACGATACCTTCGACTACCTGATCGTCGGTGCCGGCTCGGCCGGCTGCGTGCTGGCCAACCGGCTGAGCGCCGACCCCTCCGTGCGCGTGTGCCTGATCGAGGCCGGTGGCGGCGACGCCAGCCCGCGTGTGCAGGTGCCGGCCGGCACTATCACCCTGTACAAGAGCCGCGTGTTCAGCTGGAACTACTTCTCCACGCCGCAGAAGAACCTCGCCGGGCGCCGCCTGCACACCCCGCGCGGCAAGGCCCTGGGCGGCTCCAGTTCGATGAACAGCATGATCTACATCCGCGGCGACGCCAGCGACTATGACCGCTGGGAGGCCGCCGGCTGCCCCGGCTGGGGCTGGAACGATGTGCTGCCGTACTTCAAGAAATCCGAAGGCAACCGCCTGGGCCAGTCGTTGCAGTACCACGGCACCCAGGGCGAACTGCTGGTGGACCGGCCGCGCGATCCCAACCCGCTGTCCGAGCGTTACATCCGCGCCGCCGGGCATATTGGCCTCAAGGGCAACGACGACTTCAACGGCGGCACGCTGGAGGGCGTCGGCATCTACAACGTCACCCAGAAGGACGCCAGGCGCCTGTCCAGCTACCGCGCCTTCGTCGCCCCGGTCCGCCAGCGCGACAACCTCACCGTGCTCACCGGCTGCGAAGTCGAGCGCCTGCTGCTCGACGGCGAGCGCGTCACCGGCCTGGAGCTGCGCGAGGACGGCCAGTGGCGCACCCTGCATTGCAGCCGCGAGACCATCCTCTGCGCCGGCGCGCTGGGTTCGCCGCACATCTTGCTCAAGTCCGGCATCGGCCCCAAGTCCGAGCTGGAAGCCGCTGGCGTGGCCTGCAGGGTCGCCCTGCTCGGCGTCGGCAAGAACCTGCAAGACCATATCGACGGGCTGGTCACCGTGCGCTCGAAGAGCCCGCTGTCGCTGGGCTTCTCCCTCGGCGCGCTGCCGAAGATCATCGCCTCGCCGCTCCAGTACCTGGCGCGCAAGATGGGCTGGCTGACCACCAACTACGTCGAGGCTGGCGGCTTCGCCCGCACGCCGCTGGCGGGCGACCTGCCCGACGTGCAGATGCACTTCGTGCCCGGCTACCGCAGCCACCGCGGGCGGCTGTTCGAATGGGGCCACGGCTACGCCATCCACACCTGCGTGCTGCGCCCAAAAAGCATCGGCGAAGTGCGTCTGGGCGAGGGCCGCAGCCTTTCCATCGACTTCAATTTCTTCAGCGACGAGGCCGACGCCCGGGTACTGGTGGAGGGGGTTAAGCTGGCGCGCAGCATCCTTGCCCAGCCGGAATTCGATGCCATCCGCGGCGAGGAAATGCTGCCGGGGCCGCAGGTGCAGAGCGACGAAGAATTGCTGGCGCATCTACGCGAATACGCCGCCACCGTATTCCACCCAGTGGGCACCTGCAGGATGGGCACGGACGAGGCGGCGGTGGTCACGCCGGATCTCAAGGTGCGCGGTGTGGCCAACCTGCGCGTGGCCGACGCCTCGATCATGCCGACGCTGATCAGCGGCAACACCAACGCGCCGTGCATCATGATCGGCGAAAAGGCGGCGGATCTTCTTGCCAGGCAAGATGCGCCGGGCTCCCTCTCGCCCGCTCCGGACGCGGCCGTGGCCTGAATTCCAGGGCCCGGCCATCACGCCGGTCGGCCGGGCACCGACGGCGCTACATCGCCTGTTGCCGTGGTGGGCCGGCAGGCCGCTGAGGCCCGACCGGGATGCACAGCTATTCCGGATTCTTCCGGTGTGCGGCCGGTTGCCGTTTGCCCTGTGCCGGCGCTTTACCGTAGATTTGCCGGCCCACCTCGACCGGAACTGGCCGGTCGTGCCTCGAGGCCCGCACCGTGTCCGCTGCCGCTCCTGCTTCCGTTTATCGCCTTCCCGGTTTCGCTTCCTTTCTCTTCGCACGCCTGCTGGCGGTCTTCGCCATGCAGATCCAGGCCGTGGTGGTGGCCTGGCAGGTCTACGACATCACCCGTGATCCGCTGGCCCTGGCCTATGTCGGCCTGGCGCAGTTCATTCCCATGCTGCTGTTGTTGCTGCCGGCGGGCGACCTGATCGACCGCTACGACCGCAAGCTGATCCTGGCGCTGAGCTGGCTGGTGGAGGCGCTGTGCGCCGCCGCGCTGCTCTGGCTGTCGCTGAGCGGGGCGGCGGTGACCTGGTACTACGCGGTGCTGGTGCTCTATGGCTGCGCGCGGGCGTTCACCGGGCCGGCGCTGTCCAGCCTGTTGCCGCAGATCGTGCCGCGCGAGCGCCTGGCCCCGGCGATCGCCGCCAACAGCATGATCATGCGTGGCGCCACCATCGCCGGCCCGGTGTTCGGCGGCGGTCTCTATGCCCTGGGCGGTGGCGGCCTGACCTATGGCGCGTGTCTGGTCGGCTTTCTGGTCGGCACGCTGCTGCTGACATTCGTCCCGGTGCGTTATGCGGAAAAGCGCCAGGTGCTCGAGACCAGCGCCTGGGCGCGCTTCACCGCCGGCATCGGCTTCATCCGCTCGCGGCCAATCATCCTCGGCACCATTTCCCTCGACCTGTTCGCCGTGCTGCTCGGTGGCGTGGTGGCGCTGTTGCCGATCTACGCCCAGGAGGTGCTGGAAGTCGGCCCCACCGGTCTCGGCCTGCTGCGCAGCGCCATGGCCATCGGCGAGGTAACGGTGGGGCTGTATCTCAGCCTGCGGCCGTTCAACCGCCATGTGGGGCTGGTGATGTTCGGTGCCGTGGCGCTGTTCGGCCTGGCCAACCTGGTGTTCGCCCTGTCCAGCCTGTTCTGGCTGTCCTTCGCCGCGCTGCTGGTGGCCGGCGGCGCAGACATGGTGAGCATGTACATCCGCTCCTCGCTGATCCAGTTCTCCACCCCGGACACCATGCGCGGCCGGGTCAACGCGGTGAACATGCTGTTCATCGGCTCGTCCAACGAGCTCGGCGAGTTCCGCGCCGGCACCAGCGCCGCCTGGTTCGGCGCGGTACCGGCGGCCCTGCTGGGATGCTTCTGCACCCTCTCGGTGACGGCCGGCTGGATGCTCGGCTTCAAGAGCCTGCGCCAGGTCGACCGCTTCGAGGATGCGGCGCCGGACAAGGCGCGCCGGTTGGACTGAGGCCTGATCGGCGGCCGTCCAACGGCGGTTTTCCCAAGCCGCCTGTTGGGCCGTCGCCCCTCGATGGCGCCTTTCCGGTGCGCGATCTATTATTCTTTTAAGAGATAAAGAAATCGTTATCTATTCTTTTTAATCTCAAAATTTTGCCCGCATAGTGGCGCCTCGGACAACCCCAAGGAGCCGCACACATGAGTATCCGCCTCGGCGACATCGCCCCCGATTTCGAACAGGATTCCAGCGCAGGCCGCATTCGTTTCCACGAATGGCTCGGCGACGGCTGGGGCGTGCTGTTCTCCCATCCGGCCGACTTCACCCCGGTGTGCACCACCGAGCTGGGCTTCACCGCCAAGCTGAAGGACGAGTTCGGCAAACGCAACGTCAAGGCCATCGCGCTCTCGGTGGACCCGGTCGAATCGCACGTCAAGTGGATCGACGACATCAACGAGACGCAGAACACCATCGTCAACTTCCCGATCATCGCCGATGCCGACCGCAAGGTCTCCGAGCTGTACGACCTGATCCACCCCAATGCCAGCGACACCCTGACCGTGCGTTCGCTGTTCGTCATCGACCCGAACAAGAAGGTGCGCCTGACCATCACCTACCCGGCCAGCACCGGGCGCAATTTCCACGAGATCCTGCGGGTGATCGACTCGCTGCAGCTGACCGACGAGCACAAGGTCGCCACCCCGGCCAACTGGCAGGACGGCGGCGAGGTGGTGATCG
Source organism: Pseudomonas lopnurensis (assembly GCF_015070855.1). Taxonomy (GTDB): domain Bacteria; phylum Pseudomonadota; class Gammaproteobacteria; order Pseudomonadales; family Pseudomonadaceae; genus Stutzerimonas; species Stutzerimonas lopnurensis. Next base: position 113,061 of record NZ_JADDIX010000024.1, on the reverse strand, counting down.
TGCCCTCGCTCAAGGACGAGGACGAGATCAGCCAGCGCTTCCCCAAGGGTTACCGTGCGGTCAAGCCGTACCTGCGCCTGACCCCGCAACCCAATCGTTGATCGAGTAGAAGGACGCCTTTCATGTTGGTCGTTTCCCTCGCCGGCAGCCCCAGCCAGCGCTCGCGCTCCGGCGTGCTGCTGATGTCGCCGGCGACTGGCTGCGCCGGCGCGGTATCGAGGTGGTGAGCTACGGCGTGCGCGATTTCGATGCGCAGGACCTGTTGCATGCCCGCTTCGACAGCCCGCGCGTGCGGCAGCTGATCGAGCACGTCACGTTGGCCGACGGCCTGCTGATCGCCACGCCCGTCTACAAGGCTTCGTTTTCCGGCGTTCTGAAGGCGCTGCTGGATCTGCTGCCGGAACGCGCATTGGCGCACAAGGTGGTGCTGCCGATCGCCTCCGGCGGCAGTGTCGCGCACATGCTGGCCGTGGATTACGCGCTCAAGCCGGTGCTCGCCGCGCTCAAGGCCGAGGAAATGCTGCACGGCGTGTACGCCGTCGACGCGCAGATCCGCTATGCCGAGGCGCAGCACCCGGCCAGCCTGGCGCCCGAGCTGCAGGAACGCCTCGAAGAGTCGCTGCAGCAACTGCATGCGGCGCTGGCCCGGCGGCCAGGCCCGCTCGATCCGGGCCTCCTGACGGACCGCCTGAACAACGCGCAGTGGAGTATCTAGAAAAGCAACTGCAAGCCTCAAGTATGTAGGGCGGGTGCAACCCGCCATTGCGGAGCCAGCTTGTAGTTGCCGCGCGGGTTTCACCCGCCCTACGAAGCTTGCCGCTAAAAAGCCTTACTCGCCCGCCAACGGGCAAGCAGGTCGTAAATCCAATTTCAGACTGTCAAGGAGAGTGCCATGCGCACCAACACCTTGCGTCGAGGACTGGTCGCCCTGCTAGGCGCGGCCATTTCCTTCGGCGCCATCACCCAGGCTCAGGCCCAATCGAAGCAGGAGAACGTCCTGCGCATCGGCTACCAGAAATACGGCACCCTGGTGCTGCTCAAGGCACGCGGCACGCTGGAGAAGCGCCTGGCCGACCAGGGCGTCGCCGTGCAGTGGACCGAATTCCCCGGCGGCCCGCAATTGCTCGAAGGCCTCAACGTCGGCTCGATCGATTTCGGCGTGACCGGCGAAACCCCGCCGGTGTTCGCCCAGGCCGCCGGCGCCGACCTGCTCTACGTGGCCCACGAGCCGCCGGCGCCGAGCGGCGAGGCGATCCTGGTGCCGAAGGATTCGCCGATCCACTCGCTGAGCGAGCTCGAGGGCAAGAAGATCGCCCTCAACAAGGGTTCCAACGTGCACTACCTGTTGGTGCGCGCGCTGGAGTCGGCCGGGCTGAAGTACGCCGACATCCAGCCGGTCTACCTGCCGCCGGCCGATGCGCGCGCCGCGTTCGAGCGCGGCAGCGTCGACGCCTGGGTGATCTGGGACCCCTTCCAGGCCGCCGCCGAGGAACAGTTGCAGGCACGCACGCTGCGCGATGGCCAGGGCCTGGTCAGCAACCACCAGTTCTATCTCGCCGCGCGGCCGTTCGCCGAACGCAACCCCGCGGTCATCACCACGCTGATCGGCGAGATCCGCGACATCGGCCACTGGGTCGAAGGCAACGTGGAAGAGGCGACCGCCCAGGTGGCGCCGCTGCTCGGCCTGTCCAGCGCGATCACCCGCAAGGCGGTCATCCGCCAGGGCTATGGCGCTCAGTCGATCGGCCCGGCCGTGGTGCGCGCGCAGCAGGACATCGCCGACACCTTCGCCGACCTCAAGCTGATCCCGAAAAAACTCGTCATCCAGGATGTGATCTGGACGGCGCCGAAGAGCATCGCGCAATACCCGGAATAAACCACGCATCCATCCTTTTCATGGAGCAACACCTATGAGCCTGAACATCTACTGGTTCCTGCCCACCCACGGGGACGGCAAGTATCTGGGCACCGCCAAAGGCGCCCGAGCCGTCGACCACGGTTACCTCACCCAAGTCGCCCAGGCCGCCGATCGCCTCGGCTATGGCGGCGTGCTGATCCCCACCGGGCGCTCCTGCGAGGACTCCTGGCTGGTGGCGGCGTCGCTGATTCCGGTGACGCAGAATCTCAAATTCCTCGTCGCCCTGCGGCCGGGGATCATCTCGCCGACCGTGGCCGCGCGCCAGGCGGCGACCCTGGACCGGCTGTCGGGCGGCCGCGCGCTGTTCAATCTGGTCACCGGCGGCGACCCGGACGAGCTGGCCGGCGATGGCCTGCACCTGTCGCATGCCGAGCGCTATGAGGCGTCGGTGGAGTTCACCCGCATCTGGCGCCGGGTGCTGGAGGGCGAGACCGTCGACTACGATGGCAAGCACATCCAGGTCAAGGGCGCCAAGCTGCTCTATCCGCCGATCCAGCAGCCACGTCCGCCGCTGTACTTCGGCGGCTCGTCCGAAGCGGCGCAGGACCTGGCTGCCGAGCAGGTCGAGCTGTACCTGACCTGGGGCGAGCCGCCGGCCGCGGTGGCCGAGAAGATCGCCGAGGTACGCGAGAAGGCCGCCAGGCTCGGACGCACGGTGCGTTTTGGCATTCGCCTGCACGTGATCGTGCGCGAGACCGACGAAGAAGCCTGGGCCGCCGCCGAGCGCCTGATCAGCCACCTCGACCAGGACACCATCGACCGCGCCCAGGCCTCCCTGGCGCGCTTCGATTCGGTCGGCCAGCAACGCATGGCTGCACTGCACGGCGGCAAGAAGGACAACCTCGAAGTCAGCCCCAATCTCTGGGCCGGGGTCGGCCTGGTGCGTGGCGGCGCGGGTACCGCCCTGGTCGGCGACGGTCCGACCGTGGCCGCGCGGGTCAGGGAATACGCCGATCTCGGCATCGATACCTTCGTCTTCTCCGGCTATCCGCACCTGGAAGAGAGCTACCGCGTCGCCGAACTGCTGTTCCCGCACCTGGACGTCGCCCAGCCGCAACGCCCGGAAAGCCGCGGTTATGTCAGCCCGTTCGGTGAAATGATCTCCAGCGACATCCTGCCCAAGGCGGCGTCGGCGAGTTGAGCGCAAACCGTAGGGTGGATGGCCGAAGCCATCCACGCGGGTGCGGAGCCGGGTCTGGCGCGCCTGCGTGGGAAGTGCTGCGTGTTTTCCACCCTGCGCACTGCGAGCAGTTGAGGACGACAAGTGTCCTGTAGGAGCCAGCCTGCGCGTCTTCGATGCAGCGCTGTCGGGCAGCAAACAGGGTGCAGCCCCGAGAAAGGCGCATGCGTAGGAGCCGGCTTGCCGGCGATCATCGGCGTTGCGGCCGRTCGCCCGCAAGCGGGCGCCTAGCGGTGGGGCAAAAGGATAATCCGCGTTCATATCCGGCAGACGCGTGGGCAAGGCTTCGCCGTTGCCCACCCTACGGAAAGGCACTCATGCATGACAATCCAACCGGAGGGCAAATGAGCTTCATATCCACACGACAACTCGCCTTGCGCCTGGCGCCCTGGGCACTGCCCGTCGCGCTGCTGGTGGCCTGGCAGGGGGCGGTGGTCTTCGGGCTGCTGTCCACGCGCATTCTGCCGGCACCCAGCGCCGTGCTCTCGGCCGGCTGGGAATTGCTGGCCAGCGGCGAGATCTGGACGCACCTGGCCATCAGCGGCTGGCGCGCCGGCGTCGGCTTCGCCATCGGCGGCGGCCTCGGCCTGCTGCTGGGCTTCATCACCGGCCTGTCGAAATGGGGCGAACGCTTCCTCGACAGCTCGGTACAGATGATCCGCAACGTGCCGCACCTGGCGCTGATCCCGCTGGTGATCCTCTGGTTCGGCATCGACGAGAGCGCGAAGATCTTCCTGGTCGCCCTCGGCACGCTGTTCCCGATCTACCTGAACACCTACCACGGCATCCGCAACGTCGACCCGGCGCTGGTGGAAATGGCGCGCAGCTACGGATTGTCCGGCTTCGCGCTGTTCCGCCAGGTGATCCTGCCCGGCGCGTTGCCGTCGATCCTCGTCGGCGTGCGTTTCGCCCTCGGCTTCATGTGGCTGACGCTGATCGTCGCCGAAACCATTTCCGCCAGCGCCGGCATCGGCTACCTGGCGATGAACGCCCGCGAATTCCTGCAGACCGACGTGGTGGTGCTGGCGATCCTGCTGTACGCCGTGCTCGGCAAGCTGGCCGACGTCGCCGCCCGTGGGCTGGAGCGCGTCTGGTTGCGCTGGCATCCGGCCTACCAGGCCAGGGGAGGTGCGCAATGACCGCGCTGCACAGCATTCGCCAGGGCATCCCGCTGGCGATCGAAGGCATCGCCAAGGCCTTCGGCGAGCGCGAAGTACTCCGGGGCATCGACCTGAACATCCCGGCCGGCCAGTTCGTCGCCGTGGTCGGCCGCAGTGGCTGCGGCAAGAGCACCCTGCTGCGCCTGCTGGCCGGCCTCGACCAGCCGAGCCGGGGCGCGTTGCTGGCCGGCAACGGTCCGCTGTCCGCCGCCCATGACGATACCCGGCTGATGTTCCAGGACGCCCGTCTGCTGCCCTGGAAGCGGGTGATCGACAACGTCGGCCTGGGGCTTTCCGGCGACTGGCGGCCCAGGGCGCGCGAGGCACTGGCCGCGGTCGGCCTGGCCGATCGCGCCGGCGAATGGCCGGCGGCGCTGTCCGGTGGGCAGAAGCAGCGCGTGGCCCTGGCCCGCGCGCTGATCCACCAGCCGCGCCTGCTGCTGCTCGACGAACCGCTCGGCGCCCTGGATGCGCTGACCCGCATCGAGATGCAGCAACTGATCGAGCGGCTCTGGCAGCAGCACGGCTTCACCGTGCTGCTGGTGACCCATGATGTGGCCGAGGCGGTGGCCGTGGCCGACCGGGTGATCCTCATCGAGGACGGCCGCATCGGCCTCGACCTGCCGGTCGACCTGGCGCGCCCGCGGCACCGCGGCTCGGCGCGCCTGGCCGCGCTGGAAGCCGAAGTGCTCGACCGCGTCCTGCAGCGCCCGGCATTGCCGGAACAACCCGATCCCGTATCCCCCTTGCCCACGCAATTGCGCTGGGCGCTTTAGAGCAGCGGCAAGCGGCAAGCCACAAGCTTCAAGCAAGAGCAGCGCGCTTCTACTTGGAGCTTGCAGCTCGAGGCTTGCAGCTAATTGCGACCCCAGGAGAAATACCATGACCATCAAGGCCATCAACGTACGCAACCAGTTCAAGGGCACCATCGAGGCCATCATCCTCGGCGACGTGCTGTCGGAAATCGACGTGCAGACCGCTGCCGGCATCGTCACGTCGGTGATCACCACGCGCTCGGTGAAAGAGCTGGAACTCGGTGTCGGCAGCGAAGTGATCGCCTTCGTCAAATCCACCGAGGTCTCGATCGCCAAGCTGTAGCATTTTTGTCCGATGGGTTCGCACCGCCGCTCGCAGCTGAGACCCGCGGTACCTGCCGGTGGATGCGAGCCATGACGCGCATGCCTGCTTCGGCGAGCGGGCGACCGCCTTGTCGTTTCAGCGGTGGCTGCTGCACAGGCGTTCGGCGACGTGATTCTATTCATGCACTAGCAGTGAGGCCGCAGACGCATCCTGGCGACATGCTGTCTTGAGGTCGGGGCGTTTCTCGACGCGTTTGTCGGTAACATGCGTGTCACGCTTACCGAGCTTTTATCGAGCAGTCGCTATGGCAACATCCGGAACGACCGGCACAATCGGCAAGGAACGCCCCGAGGCGACCGACCCCCTGTTCAATCAATCCCTGGAAAAGGGGCTTGCCGTGCTGCGGGCGTTCGATCCCGCGCATCGAACCCTGACCCTGGCGGACATCGCGCGCATCGCCGACATGAGCAAGGCGTCCGCGCAGCGTGCCGTGCACACCCTGACGGTGCTGGGCTACATCGGCCGCGACCCGTACAGCCGGCGCTTGCGCCTGCTGCCGAAGGTGATCGAACTCGGCTTCAACTACCTGGCATCCCACCCCCTGGTACGCCTGGCTCATCCGTATCTCGCCCAACTGGCCAGAACCAGCGGGGAAACCGCCAGCCTGACCGAGCCGGTGGATCAATACATGGTCTACATGTCGCAGATCATGACGACCCAGTCCATCCCGGTACTGACGCCGGTCGGCATGCGGATTCCCATGTATTGCACCAGTTCGGGGCGCGCCTATCTCAGTCGCCACACGGACCAGCAGGCCCGCGAACTGCTCGAGGCGTCGATCCGCGAGGCACGAACCCCGGCGACGCTCACGGACGTGGACGACATTCTGCAGACCATTCGCACCTGCCGGCAGGTGGGTTATGCGCTCAATTGCGAGGAGCTGTTCCTGGGCGACATGGGCATCGCGGCGCCGATCATCGATCGCTACGGCGAGGCAGTCGGCGCCGTGCACCTGGCGCCGCCGACCAGCCGCTGGAACATGGAGGAGGTGACCTCGCGCCTCGCTCCATTGGTAATCGAGTGTGCCCGGGGCATTTCCGAGTCGCTCGCGCACTGATGAGGGGCATGGGCGGGGCCTGACGAAGCGCCACTCGCGATCACCCCTTGGGTACGGCGGGGCGGTCCGCGTCGATTCGGCTCGGAAGGGCCGAATTCGCTCGTTTTTGGATCGATAATCGATAACTCGAAATCGATTGGCATATAGGTTGCTTCGGCAGATGTCGGTTAGGTTCCCTTTTGATGAGGTCTTCCGATGAGCATGAAGCTGCCGAAACAAACCCCGGCGACCGCGCTTTCCCGATTCGCACTGGCACTATCCCTGGCGATTGGTTGCACCACCGCTGCCGAGGCCGCGGAAAAGGTCCTTCGCATCGGCATGACGGCCGGCGACATCCCCCGCACCCTGGGCCAGCCGGACCAAGGCTACGAAGGTAACCGCTTCACCGGCATCACCCTGTACGATTCGCTGACCCAATGGGACCTGAGCTCCGGCGACAAGGCGAGCGTGCTGATCCCGGGGCTGGCCGAGTCCTGGTCGGTCGACCCGGCAGACCAGACCAAGTGGATCTTCAAGCTGCGTCCCGACGTGACCTTCCATGACGGCTCGCCGTTCAACGCCGACGCGGTGGTGTGGAACGTGGACAAGGTGCTGAACAAGGATGCGCCGCAATACGACCCTTCGCAGATCGGTGTCACCGCCTCGCGCATGCCGACGCTACGCTCGGCGCGCAAGGTCGATGAACTCACCGTCGAGCTCACCACCTCCGAGCCGGACTCCTTCCTGCCCTACAACCTGACCAACCTGTTCATGGCCTCGCCGAGCCACTGGCAGGCCAAGGCAGACGCACTGCCGGCCTCGGTCGCCGACCCGGCCGCACGCAGCCAGCAGGCCTGGGCGGCCTTCGCCGCCGACTCGTCCGGCACCGGGCCGTTCAAACAGGCCAGGTTCGTACCCCGCGAACGCCTGGAGATCGTGGCCAACACCGATTATTGGGACGCCAAGCGTCGGCCGCAGATCGACCGCGTCGTACTGCTGCCGCTTCCCGAGGCCAGCGCCCGCACTGCCGCACTGATGTCCGGCCAGGTCGACTGGATCGAGGCGCCCGCGCCGGATTCGATCGATGCGATCAAGGCGCGCGGCTACAAGCTTTATTCCAATCTCCAGCCACACCTGTGGCCCTGGCAATTCTCGCTGTTGCCCGAGTCGCCTTTCCATGACAAGCAGGTACGCCAGGCCGCCAATCTCTGCGTCAACCGGGAGGAGTTGAAGGCGCTGCTCAGCGGCCAGATGGAACCGGCCACCGGCGTCGTCGAACCGGGCGACCCCTGGCGCGGCAACCCGAGTTTCCAGGTTCGCTATGACGTCGCCGCCGGCCAGAAGCTGATGCAGGCCGCCGGCTATTCGGCGTCCAAACCGGCGAAGGTGAAGGTGCAGACCTCGGCCTCGGGTTCCGGCCAGATGCAGCCGCTGCCGATGAACGAGTACATCCAGCAGAACCTCAGGGACTGCTACTTCGATGTCGAATTCGACGTGCTGGAATGGAACACGCTGTACTCCAGCTGGCGTCTGGGTGCCAAGGACCCGGCCGCCCACGGTGCCGACGCCACCAATGTCAGCGCCGCGGTCATGGACCCATTCTTCGCCATGATCCGCTTCGTCAGCAGCAAGGCGCTGCCGCCGGTTTCCAACAACTGGGGGTATTACATCGACGAGAAGACCGACGCCCTGGTCGAGAAGGCCCGCACCACCTTCGACGAGCAGGCGCGCAACGAAGCCCTGGGTGAACTGCACGCGAACATCGTCGACGAGGCGCCGTTCCTGTTCGTTGCCCATGACGTCGGGCCGCGTGCGCTCTCGGCGAAGATCGGCAATGTGGTGCAGCCCAGGAGCTGGTTCATCGACATCGCCACCATGACCCTGGACTGATCGCCGCCAGGCGACGTCCAGTCCGCGCTGCGGCACAGGGAGCAGCCGCAGCGCCCCCATCGAGAGGCCCCCACGATGATTGGCTATCTTCTTCGCCGGCTGGGCTATGCGCTGCCCATCATGCTCGGCGTGTCCTTCCTGTGCTTCATGCTGGTCTATCTGGCACCGGGCGACCCGCTGGTTTCCATCCTGCCGGCCGATGCTTCCGCCGAGCTGCAGAAACAGATGATGCAGCTCTATGGTTTCGACAGGCCCCTGATCGAGCAATTCGTACGCTGGTTGTGGCGGGCGCTGCAGGGTGACCTGGGCCATTCGATCGCCACCAGCCGGCCGGTGGTCGACGAGGTGTTCAAGGCGGTGGGCAATACCCTGATGATCGCCGTGCTGGCGACTCTGATCGGCTTCACGCTGGGCGCGCTGTTCGGCTTCGTTGCCGGCTATTTCCGCAACTCCTGGGGCGATCGGCTGGCGTCGTTCGTCTCGGTGATCGGTGTCAGCCTGCCGAACTACTGGCTGGGCATGGTGCTGGTGATCGTGTTCTCCGCGCAGTTGATGTGGCTGCCGGCCACCGGTGCCGGGCCGGGCGGCTCGGGTAGCTGGACGTGGGACTGGGAACACGTCCAGTACCTGATCCTGCCGGCGCTGACCATGTCCTTCATTCCCATGGGCATCGTCGCCCGTACCGTCCGGGCGCTGGTCGCCGACATCCTGTCGCAGGAGTTCGTCGTCGGCCTGCGGGCCCGGGGGCTCGGCGAGTGGGGCGTGTTCAAGCACGTGGTGAAGAATTGCGCACCCACGGCCTTGGCGGTGATGGGCCTGCAGCTCGGCTATCTGCTGGGCGGCTCGATTCTCATCGAGACGGTGTTTTCCTGGCCGGGAACCGGCTTTCTGCTCAATCAGGCGATCTTCCAGCGCGACCTGCCGCTGTTGCAGGGGACCATCCTGGTCCTGGCGCTATTCTTCGTGGCGCTCAACCTGCTGGTGGACGTGCTGCAAACCATCTTCGATCCACGCATCGAGAGGGGCTGACCATGACCGCTGCCACGTTTACCGACACCCGCGGCAGAACGCCGGTGGTGCGCTCGCGCGGACACGGCGCCAACGTGCTGCGCCGCTTGCTGCGCAACCCCGTGGCGATGATCGCCGCCACCATCATCCTGCTTCTGGTGCTGATGGCGATCTTCGCGCCCTGGCTCATGCCGGCCGACCCTTACGCCACTTCCATGCTCAAGCGCCTGAAGCCGATCGGCACCGAGGGCCTGCCGCTCGGCTCCGATGAGCTGGGGCGCGACCTGCTGTCGCGGCTGATGCTCGGCGGCCGCCTGTCGCTGTTCATGGGCATTGCCCCGGTGGTCATGGCTTTCATCATCGGCGGCGGCATCGGCATCCTCGCCGGTTACGCTGGCGGCTGGCTCAACACGGCGATCATGCGCTGCATCGACGTGCTCTATGCCTTCCCTTCGGTGCTGCTGGCCATCGCCCTGTCCGGTGCGCTGGGCGCCGGCATCACCAACGCGTTGGTGTCGCTGACCGTCGTGTTCATCCCGCAGATCGCGCGGATCGCCGAAAGCGTCACCACGCAGGTGCGCCGCAGCGACTACGTCGATGCCGCACGCGCCTCTGGCGCATCGTCGCTGCTGATCATCCGCAAGCACGTGCTCGGCAACGTAATCGGCCCGATCTTCGTCTACGCCACCAGCCTGATCTCGGTCTCGATGATCCTCGCTTCGGGCCTGTCCTTCCTCGGCCTGGGGGTCAAGCCGCCACAACCGGAATGGGGACTGATGCTCAACACCCTGCGCACCGCCATCTATACCCAGCCCTGGGTCGCGGCGCTGCCGGGGCTGATGATCTTCATCACCTCGGTGTCCTTCAACATGCTGGCCGATGGCCTGCGCTCGGCGATGGAGGTCAAGCAATGAAGCCAACGCATTCGGCAAGGGACCCGCGAGACCTGGGCGGACCACGCCAACCGCTGCTCAGCGTGCGCGAACTGAAGAAACATTTCCCCCTGAAGAAGACCGGCCTCGGCCTGCGCGGCCCGCGCCTGGCGGTGCGTGCGGTGGATGGCATCAGCTTCGACATCCTCAAGGGCGAGACCCTCGGCGTGGTGGGCGAGTCGGGCTGCGGCAAATCCACCACCGCCCGGCTGCTGATGCAGTTGACCCCGCAGGATAGCGGCGAGCTGGTGTTCGACGGACTCAGCCTGGGCTCGCCGGGACTGTCGTTGCGCGATTACCGGCGGCAGACGCAGATGGTCTTCCAGGACAGCTATTCCTCGCTCAACCCGCGCATGACCGTCGAGGACTCCATCGCCTTCGGGCCGACGGTGCACGGCGTGTCGCAGCGTGAGGCCCTGTCCCGCGCCCATGACCTGCTGGCGCGGGTCGGGCTGGAGCCGGCGCGCTTCGCCGGCCGCTATCCCCACGAACTGTCCGGCGGCCAGCGCCAGCGGGTGAACATCGCCCGCGCCCTGGCGCTGGAGCCGCGCCTGATCATTCTCGACGAATCGGTGTCGGCGCTGGACAAGTCGGTCGAAGCCCAGGTGCTCAACCTGCTGCAGGACCTCAAACAGGCCTTCGGGTTGACCTACGTGTTCATCAGCCACGATCTGAACGTGGTGCGCTACATGTCCGACCGGGTGCTGGTGATGTACCTCGGCGAGGTGGTGGAAGTGGCGAGTGCCGACGCGCTGTTCGAACAGCCGCTGCACCCCTACACCGCTGCACTGTTGCGTTCGATGCCCACTACCGACCCGCTGCGGCGTACCGAACAGGCACCGCTGTCCGGCGATCCGCCGAACCCCATCGACCCGCCGTCCGGCTGCCGCTTCCATACCCGCTGCCCGGACGCCCAGGCGATCTGCCGTATGCGCGCGCCGGTGTTCGGCGAGGCCATGCCGGGGCGCAGTGTCGCCTGCCTGAAATACCAACCCGGCTCCGGTTACGCAGCCTCGACCATTGCGCTGAAGGAGGTGACCCATGCCTGACATGCAGACGGCACACAGCCCGATGATCCGCTTGCACGATCTGCAGGTGGAGTTTCGCGTGCCTGGCAAACGCGTCCAGGCGGTCAATGGGGTGAACCTCGAAGTCGGCCCGGGCGAGGTGGTTGCCCTGATCGGCGAATCCGGTTCCGGCAAGAGCGTGACCCTGCGCGCCCTGATGCGTCTGCATCCCGAGCGCACCACCCATTACGCCGGCACCCTGGAAGTCGCCGGCCGCGACGTGCTGAAAATGGGCAAGCGCGAGCTGGCGCAACTGCGCGGCAGCAGCGTCGCGATGATTTTCCAGGAGCCGTTGCTCGCCCTGGACCCGGTGTACACCCTGGGTCAGCAGATCACCGAGGCGATCCGACAGCATGCGCCGGTAAGCAGGGCGGAAGCCCGGGCACGCGCCCTGCGGCTGTTCGAGAAGGTCCGCATTCCGAGTCCCGAGCGGCGCCTCGATGCCTACCCCCACGAGATGTCCGGCGGCATGCGCCAGCGGGCGATGATCGCCCTGGCCCTGGCCTGCGAACCGCAGGTGCTGCTGGCGGACGAACCCACCACCGCGCTGGATGCCACGGTGCAGATCCAGATCCTGCTGCTGCTGCGCGAACTGCAGCGGGAGCTGGGGTTGTCCATCGTCTTCGTCACCCATGACATCGGTGCTGCGGCGGAGATCGCCGATCGCATGGCGGTGATGTATGCCGGGCGCATCATCGAGCAGGGGCCGGCCGCCGAACTCCTGACCCGGCCGCGCCACCCCTATACCCGCGCACTGCTGAAGAGCCGCAGCGAGGGCGCCATGCAGAAAGGTCGCCGGCTGGACACCATCCAGGGCGCGCCGCCGGACCTGTCCCGGCTGCCGGCCGGCTGCGCCTTCGCCGAACGCTGCGCCTTTGCCGCCGAGACCTGTCTGGGGGGCCAGCCCGAGGAGACCCGCGTCGGCCCCGAACACAGCGTGCGGTGCTGGCGGCTGGACGAGCTGCCCGCGCAGGGCGGTCCCGTCCAGCGGGCCGAACCGGTGAACGGATGATCCCTTCCGGCGGCCGGCAACGGCCGCTGCCCCTTTCCCTGACAGCCTGACGGTGCGACTGCCATGACGACCCCTGCACACTGCTACCTGCCTTACCCCGACGCGCCGGTCGCCTCCGGTGACGGTCCCCTGGCGGACCTGGAATTTTCCGTCAAGGACATCTTCGACCTGGCCGGCTACCCTACCGGCTGCGGCAACCCGCACGCGCTGGCGCGCTCCGGGATCAAGACCACCACCGCACCGACCGTGCAAAGGCTGCTCGACAGCGGCGCGCGCTTCACCGGCAAGACGCTGACCGATGAGCTGGCGTTCTCGATGAACGGCAAGAACGCCCATTTCGGCACCCCGCGCAATGGCGCGGCGCCGACCCGTATTCCTGGCGGCTCCAGCTCGGGCTCGGCCTCGGCGGTTTCCAACCGTCTCTGCGACTTCGCGATCGGCACCGATACCGGCGGCTCGGTGCGGGCGCCGGCCAGCCACTGCGGCCTGATCGGCCTGCGTCCGACCCATGCCCGCATCAGTCTCGAAGGCTGCATGCCGCTGGCGCCCAGCTTCGACACCTGCGGCTGGTTCGCCCGCGAGATCGACCTGTTCGCCCGTGTCGGCGAGGTGCTGCTCGGCGAGGACAGCATGCCGCTGCCCGCGTCACCGCGCCTGCTGCTCGCCGCCGACGTCATGGAGCAGGTCACGGTCAGCGCGCGGGCGACCACCGCCGAACTGCTGGGTCAGCTGGCGGCGGCCTTCGATACCGGGCTCGAGCCGGTCGCGAGCGCCTTGTTGCCGGCCAACGAGCTGTACTGGGCGTTCCGCCATATCCAGGGCATCGAGGCCTGGCAGAGCCAGGGCGAGTTCCTCTGTCGGCACGACGTGCAGCTCGGCCCGGGAGTGAAGGAGCGTTTCGCCTGGTCCAGCACGCTCGACGAGGAACAAGTGGCGCCGTATCGAACTATCCGCGCCGAATTCAGCCGCCGCTTCGATGAGCTGCTTGGCCACGATGGCGTACTGGTGATGCCGACCATGCCCGACGTGGCCCCGCTGCTGAGCAGCGACGAGGCCACGCTGGAGGACTATCGCAACCAATCCATCCGCATGCTCTGCCTGGCGGGACTCGCCGGCTGCCCGCAGATATCCCTGCCGCTGATGCAGCTGTCCGGTGCACCGCTGGGGCTGTCGCTGATCGGCCCGCGCGGCTCGGACCAATCCCTGATCGCTCTGGCCCGCCGCTTCACGGCCTGAGCGGCGCGCTTTTTTTGCCCTATCACCTGGAAGACTCCCATGACCCCGCACATCGATTCCAACCGTCTCTGGCAATCCCTCATGGACCTGGCGAAAATCGGCGCCACCGACAAAGGCGGTGTCTGCCGCCTGGCGCTGACCGAGCTCGACCGCCAGGGCCGCGAACTGTTCGTCGGCTGGTGCCGCGAGGCCGGCCTCTCTGTCCGGGTAGACGCCATCGGAAACATCTTCGCCCGGCGTGAAGGCACCGACCCGACACGGCGCGCCATCGCCATGGGCAGCCACATCGACACCCAGCCGACCGGCGGCAAGTTCGACGGCAATTTCGGTGTGCTCGCCGGCCTCGAGGTGCTGCGCACACTCAACGATCACTGTATCCAGACCGCGGCGCCGCTTGAGGTGGTGGTCTGGACCAACGAGGAAGGTTCGCGCTTCGTGCCGGTGATGATGGGCTCGGGCGTATTCACCGGCGCCTTCGGTCTCGAGCACGCGCTGGTGCAGAAGGACATCGACGGCGTGAGCGTAGCCGACGCACTGACGCGCATCGGCTACGCCGGCACGCAGATGCCCGGCGAGGTACCGGGCGGCATGTTCGCCGCCTATTTCGAGGCACACATCGAACAGGGCCCGGTGCTGGAGGCGCACGGCCTGCCCATCGGCGTGGTCCCCGGCGCGCTGGGCCAGCGCTGGTACGACGTTACCGTGACCGGCATGGAGGCGCATGCCGGTCCGACCCCGATGCAGCAGCGTCACGACGCCCTGCTGGCCAGTGCCCACCTGATCCAACGCATCAACCGGATTGCCCTGGAGCACGCCCCGCATGGCCGGGCCACGGTTGGTTTCATGCAGGTATCGCCCAACTCGCGTAACACCATCCCCGGTAGCGTGACCTTTTCGGTCGATTTCCGGGCGCTCGACGACGACGCCCTTTCCGCCATGGATGCCGAATTGCGCGATGCCTGCACGACCCTGGAAGCCAGTGATGAGCGCCTGACGATCCAGATCGAGCAGGTGGTGTACTTCCCACCCTGCCATTTCGACCCGGCGTGCATCGCCAGCGTGCGCGAAGCGGCCGAGGCGCTGGGGCTGGACAACATGGAAGTGGTCAGTGGCGCCGGCCACGACGCGGTCTATCTGGCCGACGTGACGCCCACCGCGATGATCTTCGTACCGTGCCGGGACGGTATCAGCCACAACGAGATCGAGCATGCCGAGCAGGCGCACATCGCCGCGGGTGCCGACGTGCTGCTCAACGCAGTGCTCAGGCACGCGCGCTAGGACCACTGTCCATTCCTCGGCACCACATCCGGCGCACCAGAAATCGACAAGCCCCGCACGAGGCGGGGCTTGTTGTCGCTTCCGGGTTCGCTCGGGACTGAGGAAGGCATGTGATTGGTGCGGTACTAGGAGCCGAACCCGGGACCTACTGAGTACAGACCAATTTTTCATGTTAAGAATCAGTAAGTTAATTTATGAATTTTTATGTGCAACCTGTTCTGAATTGCAAAGAGCATAGGTTTTGCGCGTGCTTTTTTACGCTACGTTTCCGCGGGTAGGTGGCATGATGCCATCCATCGTGCCGCCAGGGAGACGAGCATGCACAAAGACGAGGGGGTGCCGCGCCCCGCGCAGATAGCTCAACGCCGCGAGGCCATCGCCGAGTGGCTGCACCGTGCAGGAAAGAAAGGGCTGACCGCCCCGCAGATCCATGCCCGACTGCGCAATGAGTTGGGCGTCGACATGACGATCAAGACGGTGCAGCGCGACCTCAACTACCTGAAGGGTTGGGGGCGCATCCAGCCAACCGACGAGCCGGATAACGCTGCGCCACTGTGGCGTGTGGTACGCGGTGCGGCGGCCCCCACGCCTGCCGCCGCGACTGACACCAAGCTGTCCGGGCCGGATCTCAGGTCCGCACGAGTGGCGCTGGGTATCGTCACGTTGTACGAGCAGGCGAGCCATCTGCTGCACCAGGCAGCGCTGGATGATCTGCGCGAGCAATACGAAATATCCAAGGCCCTGCTTACCCGGCTCATGCCGCAGGAGGGCCGCTGGCTCGGCAAGCTGGTTACCGGCACCCAGCACATTCAACTGCTGCAGGCGGCCATCGACCCTCAGGTGCTCGCACAGGTCCAGCTTGCGTTGCTCGGCGGTTATCAACTGGCGGTGCGCTACTTCGCTTCCAACCAGCAACAGGAAAAGGACTACCAGCTGCATCCGCTGGGACTTTCCTACCAGGACTCGAGTATCTACCTGGTATGCCACAGCGGTGACCCCGACCGGATTCGCTGCCTGCCGCTGCATCGGTTTCGCCAGGTGCGACCGCTGGAAAGCCGCCTGGCCGAAGTGCCCCGCGACTTCGAGCTTCGCAACCACGTGCAGCGCATTTTGATCGAGCCCGAGCCGATTGTGCTCAAGCTGCGTATCAATGACCGGTTGCGCCAGCGGTTGGATGAACGCGAAACCCCACTGGCGCACGAGCAGGTATTCACCCCCCTGGGTAATGGCTGGCACCTGCTCGAGTGCAGCATCGCCTATAGCCAGGGGCTGCTGTGGTGGATTCTCAGCCATGGCGCCACGGTCGAGGTGCTGGAGCCGCCAAGCCTGCGGGCGCAGGTCCGCGAAACCGTGCGGACCCTGGCAGGCTTCTACCTCGACGATGCAGCCGGCTCCACCGAGCTTCCCGAGCTTGTACACGATGCCAGTCACTGAGCGACATGAGTTGTCGTGCGGATATGGACAATCATCTAGGCGCTCTGATGGCATAGTGGCATTGGTTGGAGCCACTCGCCTACAGCGCAGGCCAACCCTTTCACTAGAGGTTACTCATGGATAAGCGGCAATTTCTGGCGCAGCCCGACGTAGAAAATTTCATCGGTTGGTTGGTAGAAAGCCTCCCCCGGTTGCCTGTTCAACTCAGCTTCAGCCCCAGCCGTTTCGTCGTCGGTGGCCTTCAGCAGCACGTGAATGGTATTGAAGCGGTTCACAGGTTTTATCGGTGGAAAAGCAGCTGGTATGACGAGCAGACTTCTCAGCGAATTGTGTCGGACAATTTGGCCAGCACGGAAAGGTCGCTCCAACTGCTGAGAGACCGCTTGCTGGCAGCACTTGCAAGCGGTTGCGAGCACACGACATATCGTGCGTGCCTGGCTGTACTGGAGTGGGGTGGCGTCCGAGGAGCCATTCCGTTCCTGAACGGGTTGCGTCATCAGGGGCAGTTAGTCGAGTACCTAAACCGTTGCAAGCGCTTGTTCGACTTGGACGGAACCCAGAGCCTGTCTGACCTCAATAAGAACAGCATCCTGCGATTCGACGCTGGTCTGACCAAGATCCATGCGCTGATCGATGGTACGGGTTCGCCGATCTATGACAGTCGGGTAGGTGCAGCAATCGCGATGCTTTATTCCCTTTACCGTGAGAGCGCTACGGTCGACGCTGTGATGAGTTTTCCGACCGGGGCGGCTCGCGGCACACAAATCCGCGACCCGGGGCGCCTTGGATACAAGAGTGCACCGCAGTTTTTTACCCCTAGCGTGCCCGCTGAGCGCTGGGCTAAAAGCCAACTGGAGCTTGGCTGGATTCTTCAAGATACCGTTCGACGCTCATCCTTGTTCTCGGGCAGTTCAGTAGATCGATGCCGGGCATTCGAAGCAGCCTTGTTCATGATTGGTTATGACCTTCAATGCCTCGTTCCTGCTAGCGTTCCATCGATACCGGCTTCGTCTCCTGAACGAGTCAAGTCCGCTAGCGCACCG
Organism: Pseudomonas lopnurensis; assembly: GCF_015070855.1. GTDB lineage: Bacteria > Pseudomonadota > Gammaproteobacteria > Pseudomonadales > Pseudomonadaceae > Stutzerimonas > Stutzerimonas lopnurensis. The sequence continues at coordinate 95,727 of NZ_JADDIX010000024.1, read as the reverse complement.
CGCGGTGGCACATGGGTACCTACCAGTGTTCCTTTCAGCCAAGTGCTTCGTGAATACGCTGAAACCAGTCAGCGTAGAGGCCAGGCCATGACGCTGCGAGAGTTCTGCCAATGGCAGCTTGAAGAGAAAGGCCGCACCACAAGCACAGCTATGGCTTATTGCGCGCCCTTGAAGGTTACAGAGTTCGATCTGGAAAATTACGAGTTGACTGAGCTTGAGCTGATTGCCAACGGAGGGCCGCTTGGCTTGCAGGCACTGCTTGCTGGCCAGCCAGGTTTCGTCGCTGGAGATGAGCGCGAGCAGGTCTATATGGTGGATGCATTCTTGTGCTGCCGGTCGGCACAGGTCGCCGCTGTGTATGGAGTGGCTCCTGACGATCTGCTCGTGACAGCCGGCTTTGCTGGGCGCGAGAGTTCTGCTCGTTTAATCCGTCGCGTAGGGCGAGACGTGGGGCAACACTTTGGACTTTTGGAGGGCGAAGAGCCGTCTCTGTTGTTCCAGAAGTTTTATGGCGAGGCTCTTTCGGATCTGGACGTTCAGCTTGATCTGGCCGCGCAAGCACTGACTGCCAGCAACTGTCGCGTATCCTGATTCTCGAGGCGCCTCTAAAACGAACTTCGTATCCTCTGTCACGTCCCGAATGACAGCCTGCCAGCGCCTGTTGGTGCTGGCAGGCTGTCGGCAGCTTAGCGATCCGCTAGCGAACCGGCACGGGCCCGTTCATGCACTGGTAGCCCGGATACTGCGCTTCGGCGGTGACCTTCGCCATCGCCGAACTCGTCGCCTGGACGGTCATGATGAAACTGGCACGCGGGCCTGCGGAGGCGACAACGCGGCGCATGGATACTTGGTAGGTCTTCATACGGAGCCCTCATCGGTGAAGTCCTGCTCACTGTGCAAGATCCCTGCGACGGGTTATGTCGCGATGTCCTGCGGCTGTGGCGGTCCCGCATACGGCGGGGTGCGACAGGAATTGTCGGCCGTCGCGGTGACAATCCGGCCATCAACTCGACGGCCGGAGGTTCCATGTTGCCGATCCTGTCGCTAGCCCTGGCCCATTGGCCCGGCCAAAGCGCAACGTCTGCCGAGCGGCAGCGTTATGCCGAATTGCACGAGCGCGCTGCTGCGCCTGACGCATCAGCCGAGGCGCTCAATGAACTGGGTTGTCTCTGGCTGGCAGGCCAGCGGGACGAGCGGCTGGCCCGCGGCCTGTTCATCGCAGCGGCGCGATACGGTTCGCTAGAAGCGCTGCTTAACCTTGGCTACATCCATTGGTATGGCAAGGGCGTGGCGGTGAACGAGCGCAAGGCGCTGGCTTACTACCAGCGGGCTGCAGAGAGCGGCTCGCTCGACGCCTGCTATGAGATGGGACAGGTTTACGTAGGCTCGGATGAGGAGTATTTGCCGGCACCGCGCAGGGTCGCCGCGGACCTGCAGCGCGCCTATCAGTGCTTTCGAACCGCTGCCGAAGGCGGTCATTGCGAAGCGATGTTCGCCCTCGGTGATCTTCTGCTGGGCACCGATTCCAGCACCCGGGACGAAGCCGGCGGCCTGTACTGGTTGATGTGTGCGGCCGGCCACGGCCAGCCCCTGGCTGCCGACCGGCTGGCGCGTTTCTACCTCGACGAGCCGCGCCTGGAAATGCCGGACCCCGGCAACCTCATGGGCGATTTCTGGCGCAACTATCGCATGCGTCGCGAGGGGCTGGTGACTGACGAAATGGAGAAAGAATGATGATGGATGCGATCGATATTGCCAGTCTGCTGCGGCCCGTACAGGTAGCGGTCGAGGCAGCGGGTGAACTAATCCTCCGCGAATGGGAGCGCGAGGGTGGGCCGCGTGGCAGTGGCGACAAGGCTGCGGTGGATGAGGAAATCGAACGGCTGCTTCATGAACAGCTGATCGGGCTGCTGGACGTCGACTTCTGGGGTGAGGAAACCTGCCAAAGGCTCACCGGCCAGCGATTTTGCTGGGTGGTGGACCCGCACGATGGGACCCGGGATTTCCTGCTCGGCTTGCCGGGCAGCGCCATCTCCGTGGCCCTGTTGCGCGACGGGCAGCCGGTGCTCGGAGTTGTCTACGCGCCAATCAGCCCAGATCGGGGCAGAGACTGCATAGCCTGGGCCGAGGGGCTGCCGCACCTACTGCGCAACGGCGCCGCGCATCCGGTTGATCTGTCCGGCTCACGACTCGAGGCGGGAGAGATCGTCTGGCTGAGTGCGGCTGCCGCCCGTAAACCGCACGCCAATATTCGCCTGTGCGCACCGGCCCGTTTCGTCGCCATGCCGAGCGTCGCCTATCGGCTGGCCCGAGCGGCTGCCGGCGATGGCGTTGCAGCGGTTTCGTTGACCAGCCTGTCGGCACATGACGTCGCTGCCGGGCATGCGCTGCTGATCGGCGCGGGTGGCGTGTTGCTCAACCAGGGCGGACGACCGCTGGGCTACCGAAACATGGACCTGGTGTGCATCCGCTGTTTCGGCGGCGCGGCGGCGGCATGCACGGTACTCGCAGGCCGGCCATGGAGCCAGGCCCTGGAAGAATGCAACGAGGCGCAGCGCAGCCTGCCGATGTCGCCGGTGTTTCCTCCAGTCCAGCGGCTTCAGCGCGCATTTGGCTGCCTGGCGACGATGCTCATCGGCGACAACCTGGGCGCGCAGGTCGAGTTCATGAGCGCAACCGAGATCGCCGAGCGTTGCGCGTCCGCACCCCTGACGATGCGCGACGGTGGTACCTGGAACATCCAGGCTGGGCAGCCCACCGATGATGGCGAACTGGCGCTGGCACTGGCGCGATCGCTGGTGGAGCTGGGCGGCTTCAGCGCGACGGACGTTGCGCAGCGCTATGTGGCCTGGCTGCGCTCCGAGCCCTTCGATGTCGGCAACACCACCCGCCAGGCCTTGCTTGGGCCGCTTCGCCAGCCGGCATTGGCGGTCGACGAGGCCTGTCGGGCGCATGCCTCTGTCCGCAGCCAGGCCAACGGTGCCTTGATGCGGGTCGCGCCGATCGGGATTGCCGCTCATGGTCGTCCGGCGCTGGCGGCGCGCTGGGCCAGGCAGGATGCACTGCTCACCCATCCGCATGGTGTTTGCCAGGAGGCGAGTGCGGCCTACGCCGCGGCCATCGCGGCGGCGGTAGCGGGTGCGGATCGCCAGGCGATGCTGGACGCTGCATTGGCGGTGCTCCTGCCGAGCGCCGACGGCGACGCCGTCAAACAGGTGCTGCTGGCTGCCGCAGCGGGCGAACGGCCCGACGATTATCAGCAACAGATGGGCTGGGTGCTGATCGCGTTGCAGAATGCCTTCTACCATCTGCTGGCCGGCAACACCGTCGGCCATGCGCTGAACGAAACGATCCGGCAAGGCGGTGACACCGATACCAACGCCTGCATCGCCGGGGCGCTGCTAGGCGCTGTCGACGGCATCGCTCGCCTCGACTGGGCGCAGCTAGGGCCGTTGCTGTCCTGCCGCGCGCATCCGCAGTCGCTACGGCCGCGGCCCATGGTCTGCTGGCCGGACGATGCGGGCGTGCTCGCTCAGCGGCTGCTGATGCTCGGCGCTGACAACGCATGCTGAAGGTCGTCGACCTGACCGGCAGCAGCCCGCGCATCACCACCCACTGCTTCGGGCCGGAACGCAGCGAGCATGCCGTGGCGGTCGAGCTGCGGCTCGAGCCCGATGCGCGAAGCGGCCTGCGGCTGCTGATGGAGATGTCGGCCCGACAGCCCTGGCCCGACGGCGAAAGGGCGTTCCGGCGGCTGCCTATCGTTGCAACCGATCACCTGGCTGCCGGCCAGCTTCTTGCGGCGCACCAACTGCTCGAAGCCAGCCTGGTCGGCAGCGGACCGGTGCCGCTGCTGGTCGATGATTACGTGCAGGTGTTCGACGGTGCGGCCGGTGGGCAACTGACGGTGGAGATACAGCCGCTTGGCTGGAGCGTTCGAAGCGCCTTGCCTTACAAGCGGCTGGTGGCGGTCGTCTTCGCCCCGGTCGAGCTGGCATATGACGAGTACCTGGCGGTTGCGCTTGGCTTGCAGGCTCGCCTGCCAGAGAAGGCACCCTTCAAGGCCGGCTTGATCCATCGGCCGTTACAGCAGCCGATGCTGCTTCTGCTCGGTCAGCTGTAGCCGCGTCGCGCCACCGTGAGGCTTGGTGCGGTGCCATCAGCGGGCAGATTCGGCCGAGTCGAGCTTTCCAGGGCAGGACGAGTGCGGAAGCCTCCATCCAATCAAAACAGCGCGTTTGGCAGTTTGCAGCAATCCCATGGGGCGATCCTTGCGACTGGAAATCTGGCGTCAGCTCGTTCAATGGAAAAACCACTGCGCAGTTCCACCCTATCTCACCGGCTTAGCCGAGTGATTCGTCGAAGTAATCGCTGTCGAGTCTTGGCACCTTGTAGAGCTGCGAGCTGACGCCGACCTCGTGGTCGAGCATCAGATTGACCAGGCGTTTGCCGTCGACCAGCACCAGCCCCTCGACCGAGCGCGCGAAATCGACCGCCTGGGCGGTGAAGCCGGAGGTGGTGATGAACACGCCGCGCCTGGCTTTCTGCCCGGCCAGCGCGCCATAGAAGGCCTGCAGTTCGGGGCGGCCGACGGTGCTCTGCCAGCGCTTGGCCTGCACGTAGACCTTTTCCAGCCCCAGCGCATCCAGCGAGATCACCCCATCGATGCCGCCATCGCCGCTGCCGCCCACCTGCTGCAGGGCCTGGCGATTCGCGCCGTAGCCCAGGCTGTGCAACACATCGAGCACGATATGCTCGAAGCGTGTCGGGCTGGCCTGCAGCAGGTTGTCCAGCAGATCGCCGGCGACGCTGGTGCGCAGCTCGAGGATGGCCTGGTCCAGGCGCTCCTGTGGGCTGCTGGTGGCGAGGTCGGCCTGGTTGATCGGGGGCGACGTGTCGTCTGTGTCGTCCAGTGAAGCGGCATCTGGCGCCGTTTTCAGCTTCACGCTCATGAAGTTCACGGCCAGGTATTCGACCTGCTCGGCGCTTAGCGGGGCCGGGTTGGCCTGGGCGAAGGCGAGGCCGGCGTCGGTCAGTTTCCAGTAGCCACGCTTGGCGCTGCTGGAATACCCGGCGCGCTTGAGGCGGTCGTGCGCCCAGCCGGAGCGGTTCTTGTACGTCGCCTGCCCGCTGGCGATGGTTTCCTGCCGCTGCGCCTCGCTCAGGCCGAGGGCCTGGGCGGCCGCTTCGTGGGCCTCTCCGGCCGTAGCTCCGTAACCGCTCCATAAACCCCGTCTTTTACTGACGAGCCTGGCCAGTCAGGATGAAGGCGTTGTCGAGCAGTTCCACGGCAGCAGCGTCTCGTAGTCTTCGACACTGCTTGCGGTCGGCAGGCGCTCAAGGATGTGGCGCAGCCAGGCATAGGGTTCCTGGCCGTTGGCCTTGGCGGTTTCGATCAGGCTGTAGACCTGCGCGCTGGCCGTGGCTCCCCTGGGCGTGTCGCTGAACAGCCAGTTCTTGCGCCCGATGACGAACGGGCGGATGGCATTCTCGGCGCGGTTGTTGTCGATCGGCAGGTGACCCGCTTCGATGTAACGCACCAGCCGGTTCCAGTTGCTGGCCAGGTAGTTCACCGCCTTGCCCAGGGCCGTCTGACCGGCGATGTGCGGCTGGGTCTTGTCCAGCCAGACTTTGAGCTGGGCCAGGATCGGCTGGCTGCGTTGCTGGCGAGCTTCATGGCGTTCGGCATCGCTGCTGGCCTTGAGCTCGCGCTCGATACCGTAGAGTTTGCCGATCAGGTTCAGCGCCATGTCAGCGCGACCGGTCTTGCCCTTGGGTTGGACTTTCTGTGCCTCGACGAACTTGCGCCGGGCATGCGCCCAGCAGCCCATACGTTCGATGCCGTCTTGCAGGGCCACGGCGTTGTAGCCGGCGTAGTCGTCGGTCATCAGGTAGCCGCGGTAGCCATCGAGCAGGCGCAGCGGTACGTCCTGCGCGCGGCTGGTGCTGTAGTCGAAAAGGGTCACCGGTTTGCCCGGTGGGCCACCGCTTTGCACCCACATCCAGGACTGGGCCGTGGGATCGCGCCCCGGCTCGTGCAGCACCTGCAGCCGGGTTTCGTCGCAGTGCAACACGGGGTAGTCGAGCAGCGTGTCGCGCATGAGGTTGAGCAGCGGTTGCAGGTGCTCAGCGCATTGGATCACCCAGCGCGCCAGGGTCTGGCGCGGTACGTCGACACCGTGGCGGCTGAGCATCTTCTCGAAGCGATACAGCGGTATGCCGTCGGCGTACTTGGCGGTCAGCAGCATCGCCAGCACGCTGGGGCTCGCCAGGCTCTTTTCGATCAACTGGGCCGGTTTGTCAGCGGTGACCGGGGCTGCTTCGCAGGCCTTACAGGCGTAGGTCTTGCGGATGTGACGGATCACCCGCACCTGCATCGGGATGATTTCCAGCTGCTCGCTGGTCTCTTCGCCGATGACCCGCTTGCGGCAACCGCATTCACAGGTCAGTTCATGCTCGGGCAGCTCGTGGATGATCTCGACGCGTGGCAGATTCGCCGGCAACGACTTGCGCCTGCCACGGCGCTTGGCCGGGGCGACGGTTTCTTCCTCGGTTTCTTCGGCAGCCGCTTCAGGCGCTGCTTCGACCAGTTCCTCGGCCTCGTTGAACATCGCCAGCTGCGGGGAGTCGTCGTCTTCGGGGCTGCGCTCGGACTTTGGCGAAAACAGCTTGCGCCGCAGCAGGGCGACCTGCTCCTGAAGTTGTGCAATGCGAGCATCTTTTGCCGCCGCCTGCTCATTGGCCAGCAGCAGTAACTGCTTGAGCAGGATAGGGTCGTCAGGGGGACTTTCGGGCACGGCAATCATGGCCGTGGATTATACCGGCTCAGGCCACGAAACGTGGCGTCAGTACCTGGTGCGGGCGGTTGCGCCAGAGGTCGATGCCGTCTAGCAGCCAGTTCAATTCATCGACCGTCAGCTCGATGGCCTCGTCCCCGGCCTCGGGCTTGGTCTTGAAGCGCTCGGCCTCCAGGCGCTTGAGCCACAGGCAGAAGCCGTTGCGCTCCCAGTAAAGGATCTTCACCTGGCTGCGGGTGCGGTTGAGAAACACGAACAGCACCGGGTTGAACACCTCTACCTTGATATCCAACTCGACCAGGGCAGCCAGACCGTTGATGGATTTACGGAAGTCGACGGGCTTGGGGTAGAGGTAGACCTTTTGTACCTTGGCGTCGGGACGCATCATGGCGATGGGCTCCAGTGGGAAACGGGAGCACAAGCATTCCCAACGCCAGGGATCATTTGTAGGTGGGGTTTATGGAGCGCTTAC
>NZ_JADDIX010000024.1:0-88408 GCF_015070855.1 Pseudomonas lopnurensis | reverse complement strand
GGTGTCGTTGGCGATGGCCAGCGCCTCGGCCTCGTCCTTGAAGGTGGTCACCCCGACCACCGGGCCGAAGATTTCCTCCTGGAACACGCGCATCCGGTTGTGGCCCTTGAGCAGCGTCGGCTGGATGTAGTAACCGCTGGCCAGGCCGCCCTCGAGCTCCTCCGCGGCGCCGCCGGTAAGCACCTGGGCGCCTTCCTGCCGGGCGATCTCCAGGTAGGACAAAATCTTGTCGAACTGCTGCTCGGACGCCTGGGCGCCGACCATGGTGTCGGTGTCCAGCGGGTTGCCGCGCTTGATCTGCTGGACCTTCTTCATCACCTCGTGCATGAACGGCTCGAAGATGGACTCCTGGATCAGTGCGCGCGACGGGCAGGTGCACACCTCGCCCTGGTTGAAGAAGGCCAGCACCAGGCCCTCGGCGGCCTTCTCGATGAACGCCGGTTCGGCCTGCATGATGTCTTCGAAGAAGATGTTCGGGCTCTTGCCGCCCAGCTCCACGGTGCTGGGGATGATGTTCTCGGCCGCGCAACGCATGATATGCGCGCCCACCGGGGTCGAGCCGGTGAAGGCGATCTTGGCGATGCGGGTACTGGTGGCCAGCGCCTGGCCCGCTTCCTTGCCGAAGCCCTGGACGATGTTCAGCACGCCCGGCGGCAGCAGGTCGCCGATCACCTCGGCGAAGACCATGATCGACAGCGGCGTCTGCTCGGCGGGCTTCAGGACCACGCAGTTACCGGCGGCCAGGGCCGGCGCCAGCTTCCAGGCCGCCATCAGCAGCGGAAAGTTCCACGGGATGATCTGCCCGACCACGCCCAGCGGCTCGTGGAAGTGGTAGGCCGCGGTGTGCTCGTTGATCTCGGCGGCGCTGCCTTCCTGGGCGCGGATGCAGCCGGCGAAGTAACGGAAATGGTCGGCGGCCAGCGGCACGTCGGCGTTGAGGGTCTCGCGCACGGCCTTGCCGTTGTCCCAGGTTTCGGCGACGGCGAGCTTTTCCAGGTTGGCTTCGATGCGGTCGGCGATCTTCAGCAGGGTGTTGGCGCGCTCCTGCACCGAGGTGCGGCCCCAGACATCGGCCGCGGCGTGCGCGGCGTCCAGCGCCCTTTCCACGTCTTCGGCGCCCGAACGTGGAAACTCGGCGATCACCTCACCGTTGACCGGCGAGGTATTGACGAAATACTCGCCTTTGACCGGCGGCACGGATTCACCGCCGATGTAGTTGCCATAGCGCGGCTTGAATGAAACGACGGCGCCTGCGGTACCGGGTTGGGCGTAGATCATGATGGGGCCTCTCTTTCTGCCTGTCGGAGCCTGCGCCGGAAGGTGCGCAGGACATGGGCCGATCTTAGGCAGCGCCCTCTGGCCTGCGGTATGCCCCCATGGCAGCGGAGAACTCCTCATTTGGTAGTAGATGCCAACGACGCTGCCGCTGCGCTACGCAGCGCATCCTGGGCATTGAGCCGGGCAGGATGCGGCTTCCGAAGGCACCGAAGCCGCCGGGTCTCACCTTGCCGTGGACAGCACCGGCTCCTGATCGAGCTGCTCGACTTCCCAGCCACCGCCCAGCGCGGCGATCAGCAGCACGCTGGCGGTCAGGCGGTCGCCGAGCAGGGTCAGGTTGGTGCGCTGGTTGTTCAGCGCGGTGGTCTGCATGGTCGCCACGCTCAGGTAGTCGACGGTGCCGGCGCGGTACTGGTTCTCGATCAGCCGCAGTGATTCCTGCGCCGACTCCAGCGCTTCGCGCTGCACCAGCGCCTCCTGCTCCAGGACGCGTAGCTGCACCAGGTAATCCTCGACTTCGCGAAAGCTGTCGAGCACCGTCTGCCGATAGCTGGCTACGGTCTGGTCGTAGCTGGCTTCGGCCCGCTCCAGTTCGGCGCGGCGGCTGCCGAAGTCGAGCAACGTCAGCGCCAGCTGCGGGCCCAGCGACCAGAAACGGTTGGGCACGCTGAACAGGTCGCTGAAGCTGCTGTTGCGGTAGCCGCCACTGGCCGACAGCGTCAGGTCCGGATACCAGGCCGCCTCCGCGACGCCGATGTTCGCGTTGGCCGCCATGACCAGGCGTTCGGCCGAAGCGATGTCCGGGCGCCGCTCCAGCAGTTGCGAAGGCACCGCCAGCGGCACCGCGGGCAGCGCAGGAATGTCCTGGCGCACGGCGATGCCCAGCTCCGACGGCGCGACGCCGATCAGCACGGCGATCGCGTGTTCCATCTGCGCCCGCTGCCATTGCAGGTCGATCGCCTGGGCCTGGGTGCTCTTGAGCTGGGTCTGGGCCTGGGTGACGTCGGATTTGGGCACGATGCCCGCGCGGTACTGGTTCTCGGTCAGGCGCAACGAGCGTGCATAGGCCTCGACGGTCTGCTCCAGCAGGCGCTGGTGCTCGTCGATCACCCGCAATTGCAGGTAGGTCTGCACCAGTTCCGCCTGCAGGCTCAGCCTGACCGCGGCGAGATCGGCGGCGCTGGCCTGCATGTTCGCCCGGTTGGCCTGCAGATTGCGCCGCAGCCGCCCCCAGATGTCCGCCTCCCAGGAAGCACCGAGCCCGGCCTCGTAGCTCTCGCCGACGCCGCTGCCGAAGCTGCCGGTGGTCGCGTCCGAGCTGCTGCCGCCCTGCGCCGAACGGGTGACCCCGAGGCTGCCGGAAACGATCGGGAACAGCTGCGAACGCGCCCCGCGGACCAGCGCACGGGCCTGGCGATACTGCGCCTCGGCGGCGGCCAGGTTCTGATTGGAAACGTTCAGCCGCGCCACCAGGCCGTCCAGCTCGGCATCGCCATACAGCTGCCACCAGTCGCCGCGGTGCAGCACGTCGGCCGGCGCTGCGCTCTTCCAGCCTTCGGCCTGTTTGAATTCGCCGGCCATGGGCAGGTCCGGTCGCTGGTAGTCGGGGCCGAGGGTACAGGCGCCCAGCGACAGGGCGAGGACGGCGATGGCCAGCGGGCGCAACGCGGGATACGGGGGCAACGGGCTCATAGCGAATTTTCCAGGGCGGCGTCGGTGCGCACACCGCGCCAGCTGTTGAAACGATGACGCAGGCGGTCCAGGTACAGGTAGACCACCGGCGTGGTGTAGAGGGTCAGGATCTGGCTCAGCAGCAGCCCGCCGATGATCGTCAGGCCCAGCGGCTGGCGCATCTCGGCACCCTCCGCGCCGCCGAGCAGCAGCGGCAGCGCACCGAGAATGGCGGCCATGGTGGTCATCAGGATCGGCCGGAAGCGCAGCAGGCAGGCCCGGCGGATCGATTCGGCCGGTGACAGCCGCTCATTGCGCTCGAACTGCAGCGCCAGGTCGATCATCAGGATGGCGTTCTTCTTCACCACGCCGATCAGCAGGAACAGGCCGAGCAGCGAAATCAGGCTGAACTGATCGCCGGTGAGGATGATCGCCAGCAGCGCGCCCACGCCCGCCGACGGCAATGTCGAGAGGATGGTCAGCGGGTGAATGTAGCTCTCATAGAGAATGCCCAGCACGATGTAGACCAGCAACAAGGCGCCGAGAATCATCAGCGGCTGCCCCTCCTGGGCGCTCTGGAAGGCGCTGCCGGTGCCGCCCAGGCGGCCCTGCACCTCGCTCGGCAGGCCGATGGCGGCGACGGCGCGTTCGATGGCGAGCGTCGCCTGATCGAGGCTGACACCGGGCGCCAGGTCGAAATCGATGTTCTCGGCGGCGAACTGGCCGTCATGGCTGACCCGGTCTTCCTCCAGGCTGCGCTCGTAGCGGGCGAAGGCGGCCAGCGGCACGCGGCGGCCATCGCTGGTGACGACGTGGATCTGCTCGAGCACCTCGGGATACTGCGCGTAGCTCGGGTCGATCTCCATCACCACCTGGTACTGGTTGAGCGATTCGTAGATGGTGGAAATCTGCCGCTGGCTGAAGGCGTTGTTGAGCAGCGTCGTGACCGTGCTCATGTCGATGCCCAGGCGCTTGGCGGCGTCGCGATCGATCTTCAGGCTGATCTGCTGGGCGCCCTCGCCGTCGTTGGCGTCGATGCTGGTCAGCTCCGGCAACGCCGCCAGCGCCTGGTTGACCCGCGGCACCCAGGTGCGCAGGTCGGTGAGGTCGCTGGCCAGCAAGGTATAGGCGTAGGCCGAGCTGCTCTGCCGGCCGCCGCCGAACTGCAGGTCCTGGTCGGCCATGAGGAACATCCGCCCGCCGGGCACCTTGGGCTGGTTCTCGCGGATGCGCTCGATGACCTTCTGCGCGGAGAGGCCGCGTTCGCTCAGCGGCTTGAGCCGCACGATCATGAAGGCGTTGTTGATGCCGCCCTGCCCGCCGATGAAGCCGGCCACGCTTTCCACCGCGGGGTCGGCCAGCACCGCCTGGCGGAAGATTTCCATCTTCGGCTGCATCACCTGGAAGGACATGCCGTCGTCGCCGCGGATGAAGCCGGTGAGCTGGCCGGTGTCCTGCTGCGGCAGGAAGGTCTTGGGCACCTGCACGTAGAGCACCACGTTCAGCGCAATGGTCGCCAGCAGGCTGAACAGCGTGATGCGCCGATGACGCAGGGCCCAGCCCAGCGAACGGTCGTAATGACGCAGCAGCCATTGGTGGGCCTCGTGGCTCCAGCGCTGCAGGCGGCTGTCCCTCTCCGGCTCATGGGGCTTGAGCCAGCGCGCGCAGAGCATCGGCGTCAGGGTCAGCGACACCAGCAGCGAGACCAGGATCGCCGCGGCCAGGGTGATGGAGAATTCGCGGAACAGCCGCTCGACGATGCCGCCCATGTAGAGGATCGAGACGAACACCACCACCAGCGACAGGTTCATCGACAACAGCGTGAAACCGACCTCGCGCGTGCCGATATAGGCGGCGCGCAGCGGCGGCACGCCGTCGTCGATATGCCGGGCGATGTTCTCCAGCACCACGATGGCGTCGTCCACCACCAGCCCGGCGGCGAGAATCAGCGCCATCAGCGACAGCACGTTGAGCGAAAAGCCGCACAGGTACATCACCGCGAAGGTGCCGACCAGCGACACCGGCACCGCCAGCGCCGGAATCAGCGCGGTGCGCAAGCGGCCGAGGAACAGGAAGACCAGCACGATGACCAGGCCCACGGCGATCAGCAGCGTACGTTCGGCCTCGTGCAACGTCGCGCGGATCACCGGGGAGCGGTCCATGGCGATATTCAGGTCGACGCTGCCGGGCATGATCGCCTGCAAGGCCGGCAACTCGCTGCGGATGCCCTCGATGGTTTCGATGATGTTGGCGCCGGCCTGGCGGTTGACGATCAGCAACACCGCCTGCTCGTTGTTGAAGAAGCCGCTGTTGTAGCGGTCCTCCACCGAGTCGCGAACCTTGGCGACATCGCCCAGGCGCAGCGTGGCACCGTCCTGGTAGCGGATGATCAGCGGGGTGTAGTCGGCGGCGTGGTGCAACTGGTCGTTGGCCCGCACCTGCCAGTGCCGGTCGGCATCCTCGATCATGCCCTTGGGCCGGCGTACGTTGGCGTTGGCGATGGTCTGGCGCACCTCGTCGAGACCCACACCGTACTGCTCGAGCTGCTGCGGTTGCAGTTCGACCCGCACCGCCGGCAGCGAGCTGCCACCGACCTGGATCTCGCCGACGCCGGGCACCTGCGAGAGCTTCTGCGCCAGGATGGTCGAGCCGATGTCGTAGAGCTCGGCCTTGTCCAGCACCGCGGAGGTCAGCGAAAGCACCATGATCGGCGCCTGCGAGGGGTTGATCTTGCGGTACGTCGGCATGCTGCGCATGCCGCTGGGCAGCAGGTTGCGCGAGGCATTGATCGCCGCCTGCACATCGCGCGCGGCACCGTTGATGTCACGCTCCAGATCGAACTGGATGATGATCCGCGTCGAGCCCTGGCTGCTGCGGCTGGTCATCTGGCTGACCCCGGCAATGCTGCCGAGCGAGCGCTCCAGCGGCGTCGCCACGCTGGAGGCCATGATTTCGGGGCTCGCCCCCGGCAGGCTGGCCTGCACGGTAATCACCGGGAAATCCATGTTCGGCAGCGGCGAAACCGGCAGCAGGCCGAAGCTGACCCCACCCAGCAGCAGGATCGCCAGGCTCATCAGCATGGTCGCCACGGGGCGGGCGATGAAGGGGGCGGACAAATTCATAGCTGCAGGCTGCAAGCTACAAGCTGCAAGTTAAAGGCGACTCGCGGCTGTCCGGATCGAGCGCGAGTTTTCTGACGCGCCGCTTTTTTCTTGTAGCTTGAGGCTTGCAGCTTGCAGCTCATACCCCGACCTCCCGCCCTACTCCATCCCGTCGGGCAAAGCGATTACCGAGCCGATCGAAGAACAGATAGATCACCGGCGTGGTGAACAGCGTCAGCAGCTGGCTGAGCAGCAGCCCGCCGACCAGTACCAGGCCCAGCGGCTGGCGCAGTTCGGCGCCGGAGCCGGAGGCCAGCATCAGCGGGATGGCGCCGAACAGCGCCGCCAGGGTGGTCATCAGGATCGGCCGGAAACGCAGCAGCGCGGCGCGATAGATGGCGTCCTGCGGGCTCATGCCCTGCTGCCGTTCGGCTTCCAGGGCGAAGTCGATCATCATGATCGCGTTCTTCTTGACGATGCCGATCAGCAGGATGATGCCGATGATCGCGATCAGCCCGAGGTCGTTGCCGGTCAGCAGCAGTGCCAGCAGCGCACCGACCGCCGCCGACGGCAATGTCGAGAGAATGGTGATCGGGTGGATGTAGCTTTCGTAGAGCACGCCGAGCACGATGTACATGGTCACCACCGCGGCGAGGATCAGCAGCAGGGTGCTGGACAGCGAGGCGCGGAAGGCCTCGGCCGCGCCCTGGAAGCGCGTCTGGATGCCCGCCGGCAGGCCGATCTGCTGCTCCACCGCCTCGATCACCTCCACCGCCTTGCCCAGCGAGACGCCTTCGGCCAGGTTGAACGACAGGGTCACCGCCGGGAACTGGCCGATGTGGTTGATCAGCAAGGGCGCGTTGCGCTGTTCCAGCCGCGCCAGGCTCGACAACCGCACGGGCGTGCCCCCTTCGCTCTGCACGAACAACTGCTCCAGTGCCTGCGGCCCGAGCCGGTTGCCCGCCTCGGCCTCGAGCACCACGCGATACTGGCTGGCCTGGGTGAAGATGGTCGAGATCTGCCGCTGGCCGAAGGCATCATAGAGCGCATCGGTGATGTCCGAGACCTGGATGCCCAGGCGCGCGGCGGCGTCGCGGTCGATGTCCAGGTAGATCTGCAGGCCGCTGCTCTGCAGGTCGCTGGCGACGTCGGTGAGCTCCGGCCGCTCGCGCAGCGCCTCGACCAGGCGCGGCGTCCACTCCTGCAGCAGTTCGCTGTCCGGTGTTTCCAGGCTGAACTGGAATTGCGTACGGCTGACCCGATCCTCGATGGACAAATCCTGCACCGGCTGCAGGTACAGCTCGATGCCCGCCAGCTTGGCCAGCTCCGGGCGCAGGCGATCGATCACCTGGCTGGCGGTCAGGTCGCGCTCGCCATGGGGCTTGAGGTTGATCAGCAGGCGGCCGCTGTTGAGGGTGACGTTGTCGCCATCCACGCCGATATAGGACGACAGGCTGGCCACCGCCGGATCGGCCAGGATGATCTTGGCCAGTTCCTGCTGGCGTTCGCTCATGGCGCGGAACGAGATCGATTGCGGCGCCTCGCTGATGCCCTGGATCACGCCGGTGTCCTGCACCGGGAAGAAGCCCTTGGGCACCGCCAGATAGAGGACGACGGTGAGTCCCAGGGTCGCGACGGCCACCAGCAGGGTCAGCGTCTGGTGCCCGAGCACCCAGGTCAGCCAGCGCGAGTAGCCGCCGATCAGTCGCTCGACCCAGTCCGGTTTGGCCTCGGCCGCGGTTTGCGCCTTGAGCAGCTTGGCGCACATCATCGGCGTCAGCGTCAGCGACACCACCAGCGAGATCAGGATCGCCACCGCCAGGGTGATGGCGAACTCGCGGAACAGCCGGCCGACCACGTCCTGCATGAACAGCAGCGGGATCAGCACGGCGATCAGCGAGAAGGTCAGCGAGATCAGGGTGAAGCCGATCTGCCTGGCGCCCTTGAGCGCGGCGTTCAGCGGCGTCTCGCCCTCCTCCAGGTGGCGGGCGATGTTTTCCAGCATGACGATGGCGTCGTCCACCACGAAGCCGGTGGCGATGGTCAGCGCCATCAGCGTCAGGTTGTTCAGCGAGAAGCCGCAGAGGTACATCACCGCGAAGGTGCCCACCAGCGACAGCGGCACGGCGATGGAGGGAATGACGGTGGCCGAGAGCTTCTTGAGGAACACGAAGGTGACCATCACCACCAGGAAGGTGGCCAGCATCAGCTCGTGCTGCACGTCGGTGACCGCGGCGCGGATGGTCTGGGTGCGGTCGGTGAGCACCACCACGTCGAGCCCCGCCGGCATGCTGGCGGTCACCTCCGGCAGCAACGCCTGGATGCGCTCGACCACCTCGATGACGTTGGCGCCGGGCTGGCGCTGGATGTTCAGCAGCACCGCCTGGCTCTGGTTGGCCCAGGCGGCGAGGCGCTCGTTCTCGGCGCCGTCGACGATCTCGGCCACGTCCTTCAGGCGCAGCGTGGCGCCGTCCTGGTAGGTGAGAATCAGCTCGGCGTATTCCTCGGGCGTCTTCAACTGGTCGTTGGCATCGAGCATGGACACGCGGGTCGGGCCGTCGAAGTTGCCCTTGGGCTGGTTGACGTTGGAACTGGTGATCAGCGAGCGCACGTCGGCCAGGGACAGGCCGTAGGCGGCGAGCGCTTCGGGATTGGCGCGGATGCGCACCGCCGGGCGCTGGCCACCGGCGATGCTGACCATGCCGACGCCGCTGATCTGCGCCAGTTTCTGCGCCATGCGGGTATCGACCAGGTCGTGCAGTTGCGGCAGCGGCAGGCTGTCGGAGGTCACCGCCAGGGTCAGCACCGGCGTATCGGCGGGGTTGACCTTGTTGTACACCGGCGGCGCCGGCAGGTCGTTGGGCAGCAGGTTGTCCGCCGCGTTGATCGCCGCCTGGACTTCCTGCTCGGCCACGTCCAGCGCGACCTCCAGGGAAAAGCGCAGGGTGATGACCGAGGCCCCGCCGGAGCTGGTGGACGACATCTGGGTCAGCCCCGGCATCTGCCCGAACTGCCGTTCCAGCGGCGCGGTGACGGCGCTGGTCATGACCTCGGGGCTGGCGCCGGGATAGAGCGTCATCACCCGGATGGTCGGGTAATCCACCTGCGGCAGCGCGGCTACCGGCAGCATGCGGTAGGCAATCAGCCCGGCCAGGAGGATTGCGACCATGCTCAGCGTGGTCGCCACCGGCCGAAGGATGAACAGCCGGGAGATGTTCATTGCGTCTCGCGCTCCGCGGCTTCGCCGCCGCCGAGCACCGGATTCTCCGCGGCCTGTTCGGCCATGCGGCGGCTGTCGACCACTTCGACCTGGCTGCCGTCGCGCAGGCGGTCGGTGCCTTCCATCACGATGCGCTCGCCCACCTGCAGCCCTTCGAGCACCACGGTCGTCTCGCCATTGCTCGGCCCCGCTTCGAGCAGGCGCATCTCGACCTTGTCATCGTCGCCGACGACGTAGACGAAGGTGCCGCGCGAGCCGAACTGCAGCGCCGCGGACGGAATCAGGATGGCGTCGGTGAGGGTCTGCACGCGCAGGCGCACGTTGACGAACTGATTGGGGATCAGCAGTTCGGCCTCGTTATCGAAGCGCGCCTTGAAACGCAGCGTGCCGGTGGTGGCGTCGATCTGGTTGTCGATGCTTTCCAGCACGCCCTCGCCGAAGAGTATTTTCTCGCCGCGATCCCAGGCCTGCACCGCCAGTTCGTCGCCCTGCCGGTAGCGTGTCAGCACCGGCAGCAGATCGCCCTCGGGCAGGGTGAAGCTGATCGACATCGGCTGGGTCTGGGTGATCACCACCAGCGGCGTGGTGTCGTTGGCCGCGACCAGATTGCCCACGTCCAGCTGGCGCAGCCCCAGGCGGCCATCGATGGGCGAACGGATCTGGGTGAATTCGAGGTTCAGGCGCGCCTCGTTGACCGCCGCCTGGTTGGCCGCCAGGGTGCCCTGGTACTGGCTGACGAGCGCCTCCTGGGTGTCCAGGGTCTGCTTGGCGATGCTGTCGTCGGCATACAGGCCGCGATAGCGCTCGAGGTCGACCTGGGCGTTCTTCAGCTGTGCGCGATTCTGCTGCAGCGTGCCTTCGGCCTGCTGCAAGGCCACCTGGTAAGGGCGCGGATCGATCACCGCCAGCAGATCGCCGGCACTGACCCGCTGCCCTTCCTCGAAGCGCAGCTCGACCAGTTCGCCGCCCACGCGGCTGCGCAGATTGACGGTATTGAGCGGGGTGACGGTGCCGAGCGCCTTGTTGTAGACCTCGAACGCGCCCTGCTCCACCTTCGCCACACGCACCGGCACCGGGCCGGCGAACGCGCCGAAGCCCGGCCGGCCGCCGGGAGGCGGCGTTTGCGCGGCGCTCGGCCACAACCACCAGATCAGCAGCGCGACGATCGTAACGGCGATGAGGAGGAACAGCCAGCGAAGGCGGGAACGAGCGGAAGTGGAGTGAGCCTCGGACATGAACAGTGTTCGCTTGAAAATGAGCGTGAACGATAAGCAGTCGGGGGCCGCTCGCAAAGGGCCTTTACGGCATTTTTACGTATCGACACATATGGACGGCGGCAGTGTCGAACGCCACTGCCGCCCGGAACCATGCAGATAGCGCTCAGTCTATCTACTGGTCCTGGCCCATGAGCCAGACGCCCCGGGGCAGCGAGCATGCCCCGCCAGCACTCGAATCGGACGTTGTCGTGTCGTTGTCATAGGACCAAGGAATGAATGCATCGCTGGCCATCCTGGCGCTTACCGTCGCCAGTTTCCTTCTCGGTTTTCTTCGCGATCTGTTCATCGCCCGCTCCTTCGGCCTCAGTTGGGAAGCGGACCTCATCTTCGTCGCCCTCATTCTGCCGCTGTTCTTCGAGAACTTCCTCGGCCTGGCCCTGCGCGATGCGATGATCCCCTACCTGCAGAAGCTGCGCTGTCAATCGCAGGCCCTGTTCGAGTCGGTGGCCCGCTGGCTGTACTGGCGGGTCATGCTGATGGGCGGCGCCGCCTGCGCGCTGATCGTTCTGTCCAGCTACTGGGTTCTCAACCTGCTGGCGCCAGGGTGGACGCCGGAGCAGGTGGCCGATGGTCAGTTGGTCTTCTGCGTCGGCGCATTGCTCATCGCCGTGCAGGCCGCGCTGTATTGCCAGGGGGCACTGCTGAACATGGACAACGTGTTCATCATGCCGATGACCCGCACCCTGCTGCTCAACGCCGGCGCGATCGTCGGCATCCTGCTGTTCGAGCCCAGCGGGATGGTGATCTTCGTCGGCATGCTGCTGCCGCAGATGGCGCTGATCGTCGTGCAACATCGCCGCATCCGCTATCTGCGCGGGGACGCGATGCCGCTGGAGAAAGGCCACGGCAGCCAGTTCGGCCTCGCCTTCGCGCCCGTGCTGGGGGCCGCCGGTGCCCAGCAGGCATGCATCCTGGCCGAGCGGATGTTCGCCTCGTTCCTCGAGGAAGGCAGCATCACCATGCTGTCCTTCGCGTTCCGTATCGTCACGATACCGCTGACCCTGTACGCGATGTCGGTGCTTTCCGTACTGTTCCCGCGGTTTTCTTCCAGCTGGAACGACAACGACCATCGCGGCCACGCCGTCGTGATCCGCAAGGGCCTGCTGGCCACCCTGCTGTTCCTGGTGCCGGCCACGGTGGTGCTCTGTTCCTCTCCCGTGGCGGTGGTTTCGGTCCTGCTGGAGCGCGGCGAGTTCGGCCCCGCGCAAACCCAGGCCACCGCTTCGCTGATGGTGATCTATGCCTTGGGGCTGCCGGCGATGGGGCTCGCGCTGCTCTGGGGCCGCGCCCTGCTCGCCCAGCATCAGGCCCGGCTGTTCCTGGTGATCACCCTGATCAGCTCGGCGATGACCATCGGCCTCGATGCCGCGCTGTACCGCGCGTACGGCGCCGCGGGACTGGCGACGGCCTTCTCCTGCGGCGCCGCATTGCAGGCGCTGTTCATGGGGCTCTATGTCTATCGCGCCTCACCCAAGGGACTGGGCGTGGCCGTGCTGGCGCGCTGGCTGGCCACCGCCGCCGCACTGGCCGCGGCCCTGCACTACCTGCCCGAGCCGCAAGGCCTGCTGCAGCTGTGCCTGTATATCGGCCTGGTGCTGGTGGGGTTCGCCGCCGGGGTGACGCTGCTCGGCGAGCGTGACCTGTTCAAGCCGCGCTACTGGTCGATGCGCAAGACCTGAGCATCGAGAGGAAGCCCTGTAGGGTGCTCCAGGTAGGGTGGGCTTCAGCCCACCACGACACCCGTGCAGGCTACGGACAAACCTTATCTGATCGACATTGGGCAGCTGTCGTTCGACAGCTGCCTTCTTGCTTCTGAGCGGATGCGTTGTCACCGCCCCGTCGTTGCGGCGACGCGGCGCGATCGGTGTGGCGGGGAGATGCTCAGCCCCCCAGGGCGAGCATTCCCATGGTGCTGACCGGCGTGTTCCAGGCATCGGGCCTGGCGTTGGCGTCGGTGAGCCGCTTGCGCTGCTCCAGGACGATGTCCAGCGCGCGGCTCGGCAGGATGTCGATATCGTCGAAGGTGATCAGCTGGCCGGGCTCCACGGCGCGTTTGAGGGCCGTCTTGCGCAACAGGCCGATCGGCACGTGGTCGGGATGCTGGGCGAGCTTGAGCGCTTCGCCGCGGAACTGGAAGCCACCGATGCCGCGCTCGATCAGCTCGCCGGCCTTCATCGCGCGCTTGGCGATGGCACCGACACCCAGGGTCGGCTCGGTGGAATTGTTGAGCAGCACGCCGCCGCCGCCGAGGACCCGCCGCACCGTCTTGCCGACCTCCAGCGAGCAGAGGTGGAACGGCCGCACCAGGGTATAGAACGGGCCACGACCGAGCTTGAAATACTCGATGGCACGCGCCTGATCCTCGTCGTGCCGGCCCACCAGGAACACCCCGCCAGCCGAGTAGCCGGACGGGATCACGTAGTCGACGATCGGCTGCCCTATGCGTTCGGCCATCATCGCGAGCAGGCTCGCGCTGTCGTCGAGATTCGTCGAGGCCAGGCCCTCCATCCCCTGCCGGGTGATGGTGGCGCCAAGCCCGTTGCCGATGATCACCTGTTCGATCTGCACCTTGGTGCCATCGGTGAACGAGGTGGTCTGATCGACGCTGATTCCCTGGCGGTTGGCCCAGTAGGCCATGTCTTCCGGCGAAGGATCGTGATTCAGGTAGCCCTTCATGTTGCCGTAGACCAGCGGTTGGAAGCCCATCAGCAAGGCATCCTCGCGCAACGCGGCGAGAGAGCCCGGCTGGTCGCCTTCGGCTTCGGTGAGCAGGCCCTTGCCCGCGAGATAGGAGCCCGTGGTCACCTGCAGCTCGGCATTGACCGTCACCACCGGCAGCCCTGCCTCGAACGCGCGCTCGATGACCGAAGTGCCGTGAAAGACATCGCCGCTGCATTCGACGATCAGGTCCGAGTGGTCGATGAGCTCGTCGAGCGAGTGGGTGAGTGCATTGGCCTGCGGGAAGCCGGTCATGGAGGAAAGCGGGCGACGGGTCAGAACGCGGGAGATCTCCATGTCCGGATAGTGCTGCTTGATCAGCCTCACGAAGCCGTGGGCGATCATTCCCGTTCCGGAGACACCGATTTTCTTGATCTGTGAGGTAGGCATAGCTGAATCCGTTCAATGGGCATCAGGCTCTATGACAGCAATGGGACAAAAAGATTTTTTAACAAAATGGCCTTTTGTTACCGATTGCCGGCGTCTGCTCACCCTGAATCCAACGAAGGGCGGCCCGCATGAAGCTAGTGCCCGCGCTGGCGTTCCGCTAATTGAGGACGACAAGCGGCGCAGGGTACTTCGTTGGTTTCCCGTCGCCAGAAAACGCGACGGCGAGCGCCCCCGAAAGAGCACTCGCCGTCGTATGTGCCGCCGTGCGGGTCAGGCCAGCGAAGCGATGGCCGCCTCGTAGTTCGGTTCGGTACCGATCTCGCCGACCAGTTCGCTGTAGAGGACGCGATCCTGTTCGTCGAGGACTATGACGGCACGGGCCGCGACACCGGCCAGCGGGCCGCTGGCGATCGCTACGCCGTAGTCCTCGAGGAATTGTGCGCCGCGCATGGTGGACAGGCTGACGACGTTCTCCAGGCCCTCGGCGCCGCAGAAGCGCTTCTGCGCGAATGGCAGGTCCGCGGAGATGCACAGCACGACGGTGTTGCTCAGCCCGCTCGCCTGGGCATTGAACTTGCGCACCGACGTGGCGCAGATCGGCGTGTCGACACTCGGGAAGATGTTCAGAACCTTGCGCTTGCCGGCGAACGCCGACAGCTCGACATCGGCGAGATCGGTGCCGACCAGGCGCAATGCCTTGGCCTGCTGGCCGGCTTGCGGAAAGTCACCGGCGACCTGAATGGGCGCGCCACGTAGAGTTACCTCGGTCATGTTTCGTTCCTCGCTAGGTGTGCATGTGAAAAAGAAAGGCCGTGGAGTCATTCGCCTCCACGGCCCGCAAGACAGAACCAGTGTAGCTGCCGGAGCGGCGGGGGCTCATCCCCGCAGCGGTCATCCCGCCGCTCCGGCGCCGGTCATCAACTGCGCGCGAAGTATTCCTTGGTCAGCTTGACCACCACCGGGCTCAGCAACAGCAGCGAGATCAGGTTGGGAATCGCCATCAGGCCGTTGAGGGTGTCGGCCAGCAGCCAGGCGAAATCCAGCTGGGCGATGGCGCCGAACGGCACCGCGACGACCCAGATCAGGCGGAACGGCCAGATGGCCTTGGTGCCGACGAGGAACTCCCAGCATTTTTCGCCGAAATAGCTCCAGCCGAGGATGGTGGTGAAGGCGAATACCACCAGCGCAACGGTCAGCAGCGCCCCGCCGATACCCGGCATGGCCGACTCGAAAGCCGCGGCGGACAGGGCCGCGCCGCTCTCGCCGCTGGTCCAGACACCGGTGCAGATGATCGCCAGGCCGGTCATCGAGCAGACGATGATGGTGTCGATGAACGTGCCCAGCATGCCGATCATGCCCGAACGCACCGAACTGGTGGTGGTCCCGGCCGCCTGGGCGATACCGGCGGTCCCCAGGCCCGCCTCGTTGGAGAAGATGCCGCGCGCCACGCCGAAACGGATCGCGGCCATCACCGCCGCACCGGCGAAGCCGCCGGTGGCCGCGATCGGCGTGAAGGCATGGGTGAAGATCAGGTTGAAGGCGGCGGGAATCGCCTCGGCATTCACCACCAGCACCACCGCCGCGGCAATCAGATAGGCCAGGCACATGAACGGCACCAGTGACGCCGCGACCACGCCGATCCGGCGGATGCCGCCGAGAATCACCAGGCCGACGATCACCATGGTGCCCAGGCCGGTCACCCACAGCGGCACGGAAAAGGTGGTTTCCAGGGCATGGGCCATGCTGTTGACCTGCACCATGTTGCCGATGCCGAAACCGGCGAAGCCGCCGAAGATGGCGAAGGCGGTACCGAGCCAGATCCATTTCTTGCCCAGGCCGTTCTTGATCGCGTACATCGGCCCGCCGACGTGCTCACCGCGGTCGTCCTTCTCACGGTAGTGCACGGCCAGCACCACTTCGCAGTACTTGGTCGCCATGCCCACCAGCGCGGTACACCACATCCAGAACAGGGCACCGGGACCACCGAGGAAGATCGCCGTGGCGACGCCGGCGATGTTGCCGGTGCCGACGGTGGCCGCCAGGGACGTCATCAGCGCCTGGAACGGGCTGATTTCACCGGTGGCCGAGTCACCCTTGGCGCGGCCGCGCCACATCAGGGCGAAACCGGTGCCGATGCGGGTCAGTGGCATGAATTTGAGCATGATCATCAGGATCAGGCCGGTCCCCAGGATCAGCACCAGCATGGGTGGGCCCCAGACGAGGGCATTGACGCTGTTGACCAGGTTGTTCAGGAATTCCATTCGAGGCACCTTATTTTCTTATTGCGAGTCGCACTCGCGTGAGTATCGCGCCACCATGGGGACCGTTGAAAACCATGACGCTCGTGACGATGGTTTTCGACGGCCAGGTAACGACGAGTTCCGAGCCACCGCCAAGGTAATGACGGTCGACATCAAAGCCACCATTGCAAGACTCATGCTAGGGTCTGTACGGCAATCCCGCGCAGGGGCGGAGAGCGGATGCTACCACTGCCTCGGCCCTTGGGCGCGGGCCGATTGCGCCAGATTCGGCGATCGGAGCGACGAAGGAAATCGACCGGACGGTCAGGGTTTCCCGGCACCGACGCTCCGGCATCCGCAGGTCGCACGAAAAGCGAGCGTAGTCAAAATTGGTGCGCACGCCAGTCGGCATACGCCCCAGAACAGGGCGACGACCGAGCCCGCACCTGCAAAAAAGGCAGCATGTACACACCGAACCCGTAGGAGACGCCTGCGCGTCTTCGATGCAGCGCTGTCGGATAGCAAACAGGGTGCAGCCCCGAGAAAGCCGCCTGTGCACCCCGCGCCCGTAGGAGCCCGGGGGGACGCCGAGTCCTTGCCGGCGATCATCGGCGTTGCGGCCGATCGCCCGCAAGCGGGCGCCTAGCGGTGGGGCAAAAGGATAATCCGCGTTCATACCCGGCAGACGCGTGGGCAAGGCTTCGCCGTTGCCCACCCTGCGAACTGGCGAAAGCTCTAAAAGTTATCCAATAAAAACAAAGCGTTATTTATGTTTGATGAGAGCCAGCCCCACGGGAGGCCAGCCTGCGCAAAGCGGATCGCCGAGCCTATTGGGTTCCACCGAGCTCGAAAAGCCCGCCGACGCAGTGGCCATATCGAAACGGCAACAAAGCCCTAGAAATCGCGCCGATAGAACAGATCCAGCGAGCTGGCCAGGCCACTGGCCGCCTCGAGAAAGATTCGCCGGGTCAGTTGATAACGCAGCCCGATGGTGTTGGACGGCTCGAATACGCCGACGCCATAGCGCAGCGCCAGGCGATCGGTCAGCCGGCCGGTCGCGACCACGCTGGTGTCGGCGCCGGTACCTTCGGTATCCAGCTGGAAATCCTGGATGCCCAGTCGCTGCGCCAACCCACCGGTGATCGACGAGCTACCGGCCAGGCCCAGCCCCAGCGCTGCCTGCGCGAGCAGGTTGCTGTCGCCGGTGTCGGCGCCCAGCGGCCGGCCCAGGATGAGATAGGCCAGCGCCTGTTCCTGGCTCATGGCGGGTTCGGCGAAGACGTCGATGCGTGGCTGCTCGGTGCTGCCGGTGATGCGCAACCCCGCCACCACGTTTTCGGCATCGATACGCCGGATCGCCTCGATGTTCAGGAAGGGCTGGCTGATCACCCCGGTGAACAGCAGCTCGGCGCGGCGAATGGTCAGGCGCTGGCCGTAGGCGCGGTAACGGCCGTTGTTCAACTGCAGTTCGCCGCGCGCATCCAGGTTGTCGCCGATGTGCAGGTAGCCGGCGAGATCGGCGGTCAGGCCGAAGCCGGAAAAACTTAGGCGGTCCTGGCCGACTTCGACGTCGATATCCATCTTCACCGCCATTGGCGTCGCCGGCTCTTCGGCCTCGCGCCCGACGATCACGGCGTCCTCCGAAACCCGCACGGTCGCCGGCGGCAGTTCGCGCACGGTGATCGCGCCGCGGGGCACCTCGACGCGGCCACTCACCGCCAGTTGCTGCCCGCTCAGGACGATGCGCAGATCCGGCTCCACTTCCAGTTCCGCATAGGGCTCGACCACCACCGGCAGGCGACTGCCGCTGAGCTGCATATCCAGATCCAGCGCCTCGGCCCAATCCAGCGTGCCGGCCAGATTGCCGCGTCCCTGCTCGCCCGCGCGCCAGTCGCCGTCGATGCGCAGGCGTTCGCCTTCGATCAGCAGGCGGACCTGCAGGTCCTCGAAGGTGGTGGGTAACTCGGTACCGGCTATCTCGCCGCCGCTGAGGGTCAGTTGGCCGTCCAGTCGCGGCTGCTGCAGGCTGCCGGAGAACTGGCCGCTGCCGTTCAGCTCGCCGTTGAGACGCTCGACCATCGGCACGAACGGGCGCGCCACGGCCAGATTCAGGCCGTTCAGGCGAAACTCGCCATTCAGGGGCTTGAGCTCATGGCGCGGATCGATGCGAGCGTGCAGCTCCAGCTCACCCAGCTCGCCGCCCTGGAAACGCAGTTCGCTGTCGATCCGCTCGGGCAGCAGCCGGCTGTTCAGCGCCAAGACGTCGTAAGGGAAGTCGTACCACTCGTCGCCCTCGCGCATGCGCAGCACGCCAGCGCCGGCATCGATGCTGACTCGGCCGTTGGGCCCAGCCGCGGGCAGGTCCAGCTCGATATCCGCGTTCAGCTCGCCCTGCCAGGCGAAGTCGTCGGGCAGGTAGCCGGCCAGCGTCTGCAGCGGGAAATCGCGCAGACGGTAGCGAATGCGCGGGTCGGGCATCAGCCGCTGATCTTCCGCGCAGAGGCTGGCGGGGCCGGACAGCCAGCAATGCGCGCCGAGATCGAGGCGGCCCTCGGCGAAACGCCGAAGCGCCGCGGGTTGCTGCAGACGCCAGTCCTGCTGCTGCGCGCTGAGCTCGCCGCGCAACAGGCGGCCGCGCCAGTCGCCGTCGCGCAGGCCGCCGTCGAAGGCCAGCGCCAGGTCCAGCAGCGGCCCCTGCAGTTGCACGGTGGCCTGATGCCGCTCGCGGGTGCCATCGGCCTCCAGTTGCAGCGCGCCGAGATCGGTTTCACCGGCGCGAATCCGCTCGGCGCTCAGGGTCAGTTGGCCGCGTTCGCCTTCGGCCAGTCGCGCGTCGAGGCTGAGCCGGCGCAGCCGGTTGTCCTGATAGCCGAGGTTGCGGCCGCTCAGCTCGGCACGCCCTTGTGGCGCCGAAGGGGTGCCGCCGAGCCCGATCTGCCCGTTCAGTTGCCCGCTCAGGCCAGGCCAGAGCTGTGCCAGCCGGCCGAGTTCCAGTTGCAGCTGGCCGTCCAGGGTTTGCGCCCAGTTGCCCTGGCCATGGATACGGTTGTCGCCCATGCGCAGGTCGATGCCGGGAAGGACCCAGCGCCCGTCCTCCCCGCTGGCCTGCAATTGCAGGCGGGTCGCCTGGCCGCGCAGGCGGCCGGCGATGTCGAGGGCGGCTTCGCCCTGCAGCCGCTCGCCGCGCAACGACCCGCGACTTTTCAGCGAGCCGCCGAGATTGCCGGGCAGCTCGGCAACCCAATAGGCGGGATCGAGTTCGCTCAGAGCCAGGTCGGTGTTCCACTCGATCCCATCGGCGAAACCGATGCTGAGCGAGCCGCTGACACTGCCCTGCCCGGCGCGCAGCTGCAATTGCGGCAGATGCACCGTTTCGAGATTGCCGCTGACCGGGCTGGCCAGGGTGAAGTCGCCCGCCGGCCCGCTCATGGCCGAGTCGAAATGGCCGAGGTAGTTGCCATTGTCGTACTGCAGCTGGGCCGTCAGCTCGCGCAGCGCCACTGGTGGCTCGTCGATCTGCGGATAGAGCCGGCGCCAGGGGAAGTCCCGCCAGGCCAGCTCGGCGTTCGCGGCAAGGCCCTCCTGCCAGTCGATATCGCCACTCAGGCGCACCCGGCGTTGCTCGCCGGCATCCAGCTCGAGGACGTCGAGCCGCGCCCCGCTCGCCTTGACCAGTCCTTCCACTGCCAGCCGCACGGTGCCGCCCTCGCCCGGTAAACGGCCGGTGCCGAGCAGCCGGTAGCCGTCTTCGAGGTTTCCGCTCGCCGCCAGCTCCAGCCCGTCCAGGCGCAGGGTATCGGGCAGGTCGGGCATGGCCTTGAAGCCGTCGGCGCTGAGTTTCAGCGTCGCCGGGAGCTGCGGGTCCAGCGGGCGCAACTGGCCGCTGAGGGCACCGTCGAGATAGCCCTGGCTCTGCACGGCGAGCCGGAGCTGCTCGCGCAGTTCGCCCTCCACGTCGATCTTCAGCGCCCAGGGTCGTTCGTCCGGCGACCGCAGCGCCGCCAGGCCCTGCAGCGTCAGTGGCCAGTCACCCCGGGGTTGCAGCCGACCCTGCATGTCCAGGTCGAGGTCGTCGCGGCGCAGCGTCAGGCGCTGGATGTCGAGTCCTGCGGCGCGCCAGTCCGCCTGTAGGGTCAGGCCTTGCAGCTGTTCGGCATCGTTCAGGCGCAGCCGGCCGATCTCGATACGGCCGACCTGCAGCGCCAGCGGCAGGTCGATGTCGGGCAGGCTGAAGGGCTCGGCGTCCGGCTCCGGCTCGGCGGGCGGAAAGACCAGTTCGATATCGCCGGCGACCAGCTCGTCGATGCACAGGGTTCGCTTCAGCAGGCAGGCCGGCGACCAGGCGAGACGCGGTCGCTCGACCTCGACCCGGTTATCGCCCTGCTGCCACAGCAGCCGCTCGGCCTGCCAGCGCCGGCCGAGGGTTCCGTCGAACGCCTCGACGCTCAGCCCCGGCACCTGGGCCAGCAACCAGCGGCTGCCGCCGGTGGTTCCCAGCAGCGCACCCAGGCCGACGATCAGCAGCAGGATCGCACCGAGCAATGTCCAGCCGAGGCCCCGCCAGGCCCGCCTCACAGTTCCGGCCCCATGGAGAAGTGCAGACGCACGCCGCCCTCGCCGTCGAGCGGATGCGCCAGGTCGACGCGTATCGGCCCCACCGGCGAAACCCAGCGCACGCCTGCGCCCACGCTGCTCTTGAGGGTCGGGAACTCCAGCGAGTTGAAGGCGTTGCCCTGGTCGACGAAGGTCGCGATGCGCCAACGTTCGGCGATCGAATACTGGTACTCGGCGCTGACGGCGAACTGGTAGCGACCGCCGATCCTGTCGCCATCGGAATTGGTCGGCGACAAGCTCTGGTAGTCGTAACCGCGCACGCTCTGGTCGCCACCGGCGAAGTAGCGCAGCGACGGCGGCACGTTGACGTATTCGTCGGTCCAGTTGCCGCCGAGCTGCACGCGACCGAGCAAGCGGTGGCGCTGGCCGAGCGTGGTCAGGCCGCGGAGCAGCACGTTGGCGTGGATCAGGTCGGCATCCGAGAACACGCCATCCTTGGCTCCCGCCACCTCGAACTGCAGGCGGTAGCCCCGGCTCGGATCGATGCGGTTGTCGCTGCGCAGATAGCTGTAGGCGACGCCGGGCATCAACAGGGTGCTCAGGCCCGAATCGTCGCCGAGGCGATATTCCTCGTGCTGCCACTTCAGCGACAGCACCCGCTGCCAGCCACTGGGCAGTTGGCTGTGCCATTCCGGCCCGACCTTGAGCAGACGGCTAAGACTGTCGGTGCCGGCGATTTCTTCGTACTGGTAGCCGCCGACGAAACGCAGCTTGTCGGTCAACGGAGGGTCGAGCGGGATGTCGTACCAGAGCCCGACGTTCTGCCGCGGCGCCGACAGCTCGGTTTCGGCGCCGTAGCTGTGGCCCTGGGGATTGACCCAGTGGCGCGTCCAGTTCAGCCGGATACGCGGCCCCACGTCGGTGGAGTAGCCCAGGCCCAGGCCGAAGGTGCGCGGCTTGCGGGTGGCCAGCCGGACCGCCACCGGAACCCGCTGCTCGCTGGCGCTGGCGGGATTGGCATCGACCCGGACACCCTCGAAATAACCGCTCGACTGC
Organism: Pseudomonas lopnurensis; assembly: GCF_015070855.1. Taxonomy (GTDB): domain Bacteria; phylum Pseudomonadota; class Gammaproteobacteria; order Pseudomonadales; family Pseudomonadaceae; genus Stutzerimonas; species Stutzerimonas lopnurensis. The sequence continues at coordinate 66,903 of NZ_JADDIX010000024.1, read as the reverse complement.
AAGGCCTGGCTGAGTTCGGCGATCAGCTCGGAGTCATAGGGGGCATCGGCCTTGAACGGCACCATGCGCATCAGCAGGTCGTCATCGAACGGTGCGTCGCCCTCGAAACGCACATCGCCCAGGCGATAGCGCGGGCCGCTGTCGAACACCAGTTCGACGTCCGCCGTGTTCTCCCGCGGATCGACCGCCAGGCGCTGCTGGGTGAAGCGCCCATCGAAATAGCCGTAGCGCGAGGCCTGGTTGAGGAACTGCTGCTTCACCTCTTCGTAGCGGCCATGGTTTAGCACGTCGCCCTGGCGCAGGGTGCGCCCGGCCACCTGGAAAGCGGGAAATTGCGCCGCCGGCCCGTCCAGGCGCACCTCGACGTTGCGCAGGCGCACCGGCTCGCCGGTACGCACCCGCAGGATCAGCGTCGGCTCCTCGCCTTCGCTCACGTCACTGCGAATCCGGCTGCGGTAATAGCCCAGGGCCTGCAGCGCCTTTTCCGCCTGGCTTTGCGCGACGCGGCTGTAGCGCAGCAGCTCGCGGGCGTCGCGGTCACCCAGCTCGCCGATGTAGTTTTCGATATTTTCCCGTAGCGCCCGGTTCGCAGGCTCGAGACGAACGTCAAGCTCAGCGGCGCCGGCACCGATCCCGGTCAACATCACGATTGCGGCTACCAGCGGGCCGAGTCGGTTCGATTTGCACATGGCGCGCAATGCTAGCATGACGGCAAATCCGAGCGCGGCGGTAAGGCAAGCGTTAGAGCGATCGTACGGGCGTCCGGGCATGGCTGGCATCGTCGGTTGTCAGGCCACTCAGACTGGCCCGGCGCGATAAAATTCGCCGCGCGCCTATCGGGCCGTTGAAAAACTACCGGCTATGGCGTCGCCTCCATCCGCCGCGGCGCCGGATGGAAAAACACATGCTCGACCACCGGCCCGACCGCCACCTGGCCGATCTCCCGATAGCCCTGGCGCTGGTAGAAGTTCAGATAGCGCGGGTTGCCGGTATCGATCACCAGGCCTTCGGAGGTTTCGTCCTCGGCACACCAGTCGTGCACCGCCTGCAGCAACTGCTCGCCGTAGTGCTGCCCCTGGAACTGCGGATGCACGCCCAGCAGCGGCAGCAGATGGACGGCCCCGGTCGGCAGGCAGGCCAGCACCGTTTCGTGATAGTCCAGATAGCGGCGCGTACAGCGGAACCCCGCCGTCAGCAGCATGCGCGCACGCCACGCCCAGCTTTCGGTGATGTCCAGCCGCCGTTGTGGCGGCGCGATCAGGGCGACCGCAATCAGCCGGTCCTGCAACAGCAGGCCAAGCGCCGGTTGCTGCTGCAAAAAGTGCTGGTTCACCAGCTCGCGCACGGTCGCACGCACGCGCTGCTCGTAGCCGGGGCGATCCGATTCGAACAGATAGGCGAAGGTGGGTTCGTGACGATAGGCGTGATACAGCAATGAACGCGTTTCACGGTCGTAACCGCTGTCGAGCGTACGGACCTCTGCGGGTATCGTCATGGCGACTCTCGTGTTTTTCGTAAGGGTGAATGCAACTTAGCAGCCGGTCGCACAGCCTGCCACGGGGACCGTTTCAGCCCACGAAAACGCAGCGCACACGCCGCTGCAACGCGTTGGCGCTTGGTATGCGCGGCGGCGAATCACTAGAATCACGGCTTTCGGCAACGCCCCGGTGCCACAGACCGACGCCGCCTCCAGGCAGCATTCATGGATACCTTATGAAAATTGTTTCCTTCAATATCAATGGTCTACGCGCAAGACCTCATCAGCTTTCTGCAATCATAGAAAAGCACCAACCGGACATCATCGGCCTGCAAGAGACCAAGGTGGCCGACGAGCAGTTCCCCCAGGCGCAGATCGAAGCACTCGGTTACCACGTGCATTACCACGGCCAGAAGGGCCACTACGGCGTCGCCCTGCTGTCGCGCCAGGCGCCGCTGGAAATCCACAAGGGCTTCCCCGGCGACGGCGAGGAGTCGCAGAAACGCTTCATCTGGGGCCGTTTCGCCGATGCCAACGGCCAGCCGGTGACGGTCATGAACGGCTATTTCCCCCAGGGCGAAAGCCGCGCCCATCCGGTCAAGTTTCCTGCCAAGACGCGCTTCTACGCCGACCTGCAGGCCCTGCTCGAACAGCAGTTCAGCCCGGACCTGGCGCTGGCGGTGATGGGCGACTTCAACATCTCACCGGAAGATTGCGACATCGGCATCGGCGAGGCGAACGCCAAGCGCTGGCTGCGCACCGGCAAGTGCAGCTTCCTGCCGGAGGAGCGCGAGTGGCTCGGCAAGCTCAAGAGCTGGGGCCTGCAGGACAGTTTCCGGAGCCTCAACCCGGAAGTCGTCGACCGCTTCAGCTGGTTCGACTACCGCAGCCGCGGTTTCGAGGACGAACCCCGCCGGGGCCTGCGCATCGACTACATCCTGACCACCGCGGCGCTGCACGAACGGGTCACCGATTGCGGGGTCGACTACGATATCCGCGCGATGGAAAAGCCCTCCGATCATTGCCCGGTGTGGGTCGAGCTGACCTGATTTTCCCGGCCGAGTTTGCGCCAGTCGACGTTCTGGCGCGATAACCGCCGGGGTACGGCCCCTCGTCATCTTTCGGTAATCGCATCGTCTTAATCTCGCGGCCTTCATCCAGGGAGGTCGCCAGATGTCGCCACGCATAGCCGTAGAGAAACTCCGGACCCGGATCCTGCCCCTGCTGTTGCTCGGCCTGGGCTGTTGCAGCCTTCCCACTTCGGCTTCCTCCGCCCTGCCCGTTCCCGCCGACGGCACGCCGGTGCTGCGCATCCACGGCTCCAATACCGTCGGCGCCAGGCTCGCGCCGATGCTCATCGCCGGGCTGTTCGAGGCGCAGGGCCTGCAGGATGTGCGCATCCTGCCGACCGAGGTGGAAAACGAACAGCGCATCAGCGCGCGTACGCCGAAAGGCCAGCCGGTGCACGCCACGGTCGCCGCGCATGGCACCGGCACCGGTTTTGCCGGCCTGAGGGACGGCTACGGCGACCTGGCCGCCGCTTCCCGACCGATCAAGACCGGCGAGATCGCCGAACTGGGCGCGCTGGGCGACATGCGCAGCGCCCAGGCGGAACAGGTGATCGCCATCGATGGGCTGGCCGTCGTGGTCCATCCGGACAATCCCCTGGCGTCGCTGACCACCGAGCGGTTGGCCGAGCTGTTCGCCGGCGAAATCCGCAACTGGCGCGAAATCGGCGGGCCGGACCTGGCGGTGCAGTTGCACGCCCGCGATGACCGCTCGGGCACCTGGGACACCTTCAACGAACTGGTCCTGGCGCGCCAGGGCAAGACCCTCTCGAGCACGGCCAGGCGCTACGAATCCAACGACGAGCTGGCGCGCGCGGTGGCGCTGAATCGCGGGGCCATCGGCTTCACCGGGCTGGCCTCGCTGGGCGAGGCCAAGGCGCTGGCCATCGCCGATGGCCAGTCGCAACCGATGCCGCCGCTCAGCGCGCTGGTGGCCACCGAGGACTACCCGCTTTCCCGCCGTCTGTTCCTCTATGCGCGTCCGAGCGGCCAGACGCCCTGGACCCAGGCCTATATCGAATTCAGCCATAGCGCCGCCGGCCAACGGATCGTCGAACGCTCCGGCTACGTGGCGCAGCATATCGACGTGGTCAAACAGGCGCCCCAGGCGGACATGCCGGCGTTCTACCAGCAACTGGCCCGCGAGGCCCAGCGGTTGACGGTCAACTTCCGTTTCGAGGAAGGCAGCGCGCAACTGGACAACAAGGCGCAACGCGATCTCGACCGGGTGGTGGACTACCTGCGCGCCCACGACAAGCTCACCGACAGCGCGGTGCTGGTCGGTTTCGGCGATGCGAAAAGCGATCCCACGCGCGCCGCCCTGTTGTCCAAACTACGGGCCATGACGGTGCGCCGCGAACTGAACAAGCGCGGCGCTTTTTTCCGTGAAATCAATGGAATGGGCTCTGAACTTCCAGTCGCTTCGAATGACCTGGGCAGCGGCCGGGTGAAGAACCGGCGGGTCGAGATCTGGGTCTACTGAGCGCCAGGATAATCGACGGTCAGGCAGTTGTAGGGCGGGTGAAACCCGCGCGGACGATGCCAAAGCCAACTCCGAATCGGCGGGTTGCTTTGCAATCGCCGCGAGGGCGCGCCTCCTACAGGATCGGTGTGCACCTGCCGTTCTTGTGGGAGGCCGCGCCCGTTCCCGACGGGCTTGCGGCATTCACCACATCCCTGTGGATTGCCCGACCTCGGGGCGATGCTCTTGAGCTTCAAGCTTCAAGCTTCAAGCTTCAAGCTTCTGGCTCATCAATGCCCGCGCAGCATCTCCCGCGGCACATACTTGCCCAGCTCGTGCTTACCGATGGAGGCCAGGTGGACCTCGTCCGGGCCATCGGCCAGGCGCAAGGTCCGCTGCATGGCATACCAGTGCGCCAGCGGGAAGTCCTCGGACACCCCGGCGCCGCCATGGATCTGGATGGCGCGGTCGATCACCTTGAGCGCGACGTTCGGCGCCACCACCTTGATCTGCGCGATCTCGCTGGCGGCGATCTTGTTGCCCACGGTATCCATCATGTAGGCGGCATTGAGCGTCAGCAAGCGCGCCATGTTGATCTCGATGCGCGACTGGGCGATATGGTCGAGGTTGCCGCCCAAGCGCGCCAGCGGCTTGCCGAACGCGGTGCGGCTGACGGCACGTTCGCACAGCAGCTTCAGCGCCCGTTCGGCGACGCCGATCGAACGCATGCAGTGGTGGATGCGGCCCGGGCCGAGACGCCCCTGGGCGATCTCGAAGCCCCGTCCTTCGCCGAGGATGACGTTCTCATAAGGCACGCGGACGTTTTCCAGCAGCACTTCGGCATGGCCGTGCGGCGCATCGTCGTAGCCGAACACCGGCAACGGGCGCAGCACCTTCAGCCCCGGCGCATCCATCGGCACCAGGATCATCGAATGCTGCTGATGGCGCGGCGCATCCGGGTTGGTCAGGCCCATGAAGATCATCACCTTGCAGCGCGGATCACAGGCGCCCGAGGTCCACCACTTGCGGCCGTTGATCACCCATTCGTCCCCTTCGCGCACGGCACGCGCCTGCATGTTGGTGGCGTCGGAGGACGCCACGGCCGGCTCGGTCATGCCGAAGGCGGAACGGATCTCCCCACGCAGCAGCGGTTCCAGCCACTGGCGCTTCTGCGCCTCGCTGCCGTAGCGCACCAGCACTTCCATGTTGCCGGTATCCGGCGCGGAGCAGTTGAAGGCTTCCGGGCCGAGGCCGGAGCTGCCCATGATCTCCGCCAGCGGCGCGTATTCGGTGTTGCTCAGCCCGGCGCCCAGCTCCGATTCCGGCAGGAACAGGTTCCACAACCCCTCTGCCCTTGCCTTGGCCTTGAGCTCTTCGACGACCGCGGTCGGTTGCCAGCGATCGCCTTCGGCGACCTGCTGGTAGAAGACTTTTTCGGCGGGGTAGACATGAGCGTCCATGAACGCCTGCACGCGCGCTCTCAGCTCTTGAACCTTGGGGGAGTAGGCGAAATTCATGGCGACGACCTTCTGCGGGTGTGTATGTAGCAAGGATGCTAGAGGACGCCTTTCGATTTATCTAAGCTATTTTCCTCGTGTATAAACATTCATAACCGATATATGATCGGCGCATCCGTTACATGCCGGAGAGCACAACAATGAACCTGAACAAGGTCGATCTGAATCTGTTCATCGTCTTCGATGCCATCTACACCGAGGCCAACCTGACCCGCGCCGGGCAGATCGTCGGCATCACCCAGCCCGCCGTATCCAACGCCCTGGCCCGCCTGCGCGAGACCTTCAACGACCCGCTGTTCGTGCGCACCGCGCAGGGCATGGTGCCGACGCCGATGGCACAGAACATCATCGGCCCGGTGCGCAATGCCCTGCAGCTGCTGCGCGTCTCCGTGCAGGAAAGCCGGACCTTCAACCCGGCGCAGGCGAACAAGGTGTTTCGCGTCAGCATGACCGACCTCACCGAAGCGGTGATGCTGCCGCCGCTGTTCCAGCGCCTGCGCCGCCTGGCGCCGAACGTGAAGATCGAGAGCATGCTGGCCAAGCGCCGCGAGACCACCAAGGAACTGGCCGCCGGCCGCCTGGACTTCGCCATGGACGTCCCGCTCAACACCGACCCGCAGGTGCGCCATGCCAAGCTGCTGGAAGACCGCTACATCTGCGCCATGCGCCGTGGCCACCCGCTGGCCAGGGACAAGCTGAGCCTGGAGCAGTACCTGGGGCTGTCGCACATCCATATCTCCAGCCGCCGCAGCGGCCTCGGCCTGGTGGACCTCGCCCTGGGCAAGATGGGCCTGCAACGCAAGATCGCCCTGCGCTCGCAGCATTACCTGATGGCGACCCAGGTGATCGAGCAGACCGACATGGTGGTCACCGTGCCCGAGCGCTTCGCCCGTCGCCACAACCTGCATCAGGTCGACCTGCCGGTGGACGTCGCGCCGCTGGAAACCCACATCTACTGGCACGAAAGCACCGACCAGGACCCGGCGAACCGCTGGATGCGCGAGCAGATGATCGAGATCGCCCAGCAGGTCACCGCGCAGCAGGACAAGACCGACTAGCAGTGGAGCGGCCCTCAGGTCGACTTTTGCCGCCACTGCCCTACAATCGCCGCCCCTGTCACCGAGGAGCACCCGCGCAATGCCCAAAGCCATGGCCCGCCACATCCTGGTCAAGACCGAAGCCGAAGCCGCGCAGTTGAAGAAGCGCCTGGCCAATGGCGAGGCGTTCGATGTGCTGGCGCGCAAATACTCCACCTGCCCCTCCGGCAAGAAAGGCGGCGACCTCGGCGAGGTCCGCCCGGGGCAAATGGTGCGCAGCATCGACCAGGTGATCTTCAAGAAGCCGCTACGGGAAGTCCACGGCCCGGTGAAGAGCCAGTTCGGCTACCACCTGGTACAGGTGTTCTACCGCGACTGAGCCTAGCCAAAGCGCTGCAACTGCATCTCGCGCAGGCGGCTCAGGGTGCGGCGGAACGGAAACGACAGGTAGCCCTCGGTGTAGAGCTCGTCCAGCGCCACCTGCGCCTCGATGTACAGCGGAACGCGCCGGTCGTAGCACTCGTCCACCAGCGCGATGAAGCGCCGCACGCCATCGTCGCGGGCGGCGAGCCGGGGCAACTGGCGATCCCCCGCCGCTACCCGCGCGGCGGCATCCTCGGTGCCACGGGCGATGCGGCCATCCTTCTGCGCACTGCCCAGTTTCGGTACGTCGCCGATCAGGATCGCCGGGAAACGGTCGCACAGCTCGATGAAATCCAGCGCGCAGAACGCTTGTTCGCACAGGTCTGCGAAGCGGCACCAGAGCACCGAATCGCTGCGGCGCACCACCGACAACGGGCGCCGGCCAAGTGTCAGCGGTTCGCTGCTGGCAGCGCCTTCGGCCAATGCCTCGAAGACGCCCGGCAAGGCGCTGGAGGCGCCGGGCGCACGTACCCAGTAACGTTGCAGCACGGCACCGGGGCGCAGCCGGTGATCTGCGCCGCCATCCAGATTGACCACCTGCATGTGCCGCTCGATGGCGTCGATGGCCGGCAGGAAGCGCTCGCGGTTGAAGCCGTCGGCATACAGCTGGTCCGGCGGCTGGTTGGAGGTGGCGACGATCACCACGCCCTGCTCGAACATCACCCGGAACAGTCGGCCGAGGATGATCGCATCGCCGATATCGCCGACGAACAGCTCATCGAAGCACAGCACGCGGATATCCTCGCCCAGCTCCCTGGCGAGCGCCTGCAGCGGGTCGGCGGTGCCGCTCAGCTGGAACAGGCGCATGTGCACCCAGCGCATGAAGTGATGGAAATGCTGTCGGCGCGCGGGAACCGGCACGCTCGCATGGAACATGTCCATCAGCCAGGTCTTGCCGCGCCCCACCGGTCCCCAGAGATAGATGCCGGCCGGTGCCTCCGTCTCCTGCTGCAGCGCTTCGTGGCAGCGCTGCAGCCGCTCGACCGCGCACAGCTGGGCGGCATCGCTGACGAAACCCTCGCGGGCGATGGCGCGCTGGTACAGGGCGAACGGGGATGGATGTTCCATGGCAACCGGCCAACCAAAAAAAGACAGCCGCGATGGTAACGCAGCCCTGGCGGTAACCGCAGGGGCGTCAGCCGCCGACCGGTCCCATCAATCGTTCGGCCTGCACGCGCACCTGTTCCAGCAACGCCAGCTGCGCGCTCGACGGTGCCTCCTGTGCGCGTGTCAGCGCGTACAGCCGTACCTGTATCAGCGGCTCCAGCGGGCGCCGCTCGACCGCGCCTTCGCCCGCCGCCGCCGTGAGCGGATCGACCAGCGCCAGCCCCTGGCCGGCGGCGACGAGGGCGCGCGCCAGCTGGTAGGTCTGCACCCAGGTGTCGATGCGCGGCGGCGGGTCGAGCTCCTCCAGATGCCCGCGCAGCAGGCCGCCCAGCGCATCGCGGGTATCCAGCCCGATCAGCGGCGCACCAGCCAGTTCGGGCAGTCGTAGCGGGCGCGACAGACTCTCGGCAAGCCACCAGCCGGCCGGTGCGATCACCATCATCTGCCCTTGCGCCAGCACCTGGCTGTCCAGGCCGGGATGCTCGATCGCCTGCAGCGTCAGCCCCAGGTCCGCCTCGCGCAGCAGCAGCGCCTCGACGATCTCGGCGGTGTGCTGGGTGGCCATCTGGCAGGGCGTGTTGGCGAAGCGGCCGCGCCAGCGCCGCAGCGCCTCCGGCAGCAGCGCCTGGGCCAGCGTCGGCGTGCAGATCAGGCGCAACGCACGTTCCTCGCCACGCCCGAGGTTGCCCGCCAGGCGCCGCAGGCTCTGCAGGTCGGCCGCCAGGCGTTCGGTTTCCTGCTGCAGGATGCGCGCCTCGGCGGTGGGCTGCAGCTTGCCGCGAACCCGGCTGAACAGCGCGAAACCCAGTTGCTGCTCGGCATGCTTGAGAATCTTGCTCGCCGCCGGCTGCGAGATGTGCAGCAACTGCGCGGCCGCCGTCAGGCTGCCGGTCTGCAGGATGGCCTGGAACAGTTCGATATGGCGAAGGCGCATGGCTAGGGTCTGTTGACGTTTCGATCCGCCCGAGCATAACCCCGGGTTATGGCTTGCCTCCATCCTTTCATTGGCCACCCCGGCCGCATTCGCCCTAGGCTCCTGGCATCACCGTTCAAGGAGCGAAGCGATGCGAGTTGCGGTAATCGGCGCCGGCGTGATCGGCCTCACCACGGCCTATGCGCTGGTCCGCCAGGGCCATCGGGTGGACCTGATCGAGCAACGCGACCAGGTGGCGCTGGAAACCAGCTTCGCCAATGGCGGCCAACTGAGCTATCGCTACGTCTCGCCGCTGGCCGATACCGGCGTGCCGCTGCAGGCCCTCGGCTGGATGCTGCGCGGCGACGAGGCGCCGCTGCATTTCCGGCCGACGATGAGCCTGCGCCAGTGGCGCTGGTGCCTGCGCTTCCTGCTCGCCTGCCGCCGCTCGACCAACCGCCGCAACGCCGCGCACCTGCTGCGCCTGGCCCTGCACAGCCAGCAGGTGCTGCGGGGCTGGCGCGAGCAGGATGGGCTGGACGACTTCGCCTGGCGCGCCAACGGCAAGCTGGTGATCTACCGCAACCGGGCGCACCTGGACAAGGCCGCGGCCGGGATCGATGCCAGCGCCGACCAGCAACTGCTCGATGCCCGTGGCTGCGGCCTGATCGAGCCAGCGCTGCTGCCGCTGGTCGACAGGCTGCAAGGCGGCATTTATTCCCCCGGTGACGAGGTCGCCGACTGCCACCTGTTCTGCAAGCGGCTGCTGCAGCGACTCGAACGATCAGCGAACTTTCGCCTGCATTGCGGGCAGGCGGTCAGCCGGCTGCATCGCGAAGGCGGCAGGATTCGTACGCTCGTTCTCGGCGAACGGGAACTGCCGGTGGATCATCTGGTCATCGCCGCCGGCACCGCCAGCGTGGCGCTGCTGCGGCCGCTGGGCATCGAGCTGCCGATCTACCCGCTCAAGGGCTACAGCCTGACCCTGGCGCTGCACAGCCATACGGGCATCCCCGAAACCAACGTGACCGACTACGACAACAAGGTGGTCTACGCGCGTCTCGGCGAACGACTGCGGGTCGCCGCCATGGTCGACATCGGCGGCTGGGACGCCAGCCTCGATAGCCGGCGGATCGCCATGCTGCAGCGCCTGGCCAGCGAAGCCTTTCCCGCCGCGGGCGACTACCGCAACGCCACGCCATGGGCCGGCCTGCGCCCGGCCACCCCCGAAGGCACCCCTCTGCTGGGCGCCTGCGGCATGGACAACCTCTGGCTCAACGTCGGCCACGGCAGTCTAGGCTTCACCCTGGCCTGCGGCAGCGCCGACCTGCTCTGCGACCTGATCGACGGCCAGCGTCCGGCCGTGGCGCTGGATGGCCTGGTGCTTGCTTCCTGAAACCGACGAGAACGATTCACATGCTCCTGCAACGCTTCACTCGAACGAACGCATGTCCGCCGCGGTGACTTTCGCCAATCTGCTGTTTCTCTCCGGCCAGGTGCCGGACGACCGCACCCAGGACGCAGCCGGGCAGACCCGCCAGGTGCTGGTCATGGTGATCGCGGCCAGCAGTTGATTCGCCGCGTCAGTGGACGTACCCCATTTCGACCAACCACACGCAAGAGGAAAAACAATGAACAAGAAAATACGTGTCGGCCTGCTTGTCTGCACCCTCCTCGCCGGCGTCCTGGGCGCGACCACCGGCATGGCCCAGGAGCGCTTCGTGACCATCGGCACCGGCGGCCAGACCGGCGTCTACTACACCGCTGGGCAGTCGGTGTGCCGCTTTCTCAATCGCGCCGAGACGCAGCCGGCGATCAAGTGCAACGCGCCCTCCACCGCCGGCAGCGTGACCAATATCGTCTCGCTGCAGAACGGCGAATTCGAGTTCGGCTTCATCCAGTCCGACCACCAGCACAAGGCGCTGAACGGGCTGGCCCCGTTCGACAAGGGCGGGCCGATCGAAGAGCTGCGTGCGGTGTTCTCGTTGCAGACCGAGATCCTCACCGTCGTCGCCCGGCGCGACAGCGGCATCGAGACCTTCGACGACCTCAAGGGCAAGCGCGTGAACATCGGCGTGCCCGGCTCCGGCAGCCGCGACACCTTCGACGAAGTCATGAAGGCCAAGGGCTGGACGAATGCCGACTTCGCCCTGGCCGGCGAACTGAAGCCGGCGGAAATGGCTTCCGCGCTGGGTGACAACAACCTCGACGTCATCACCTATGTGGTCGGTCATCCCAGCGGCGCCATCCAGGAGGCGCTGACCAACGTGCAGGCCGAGCTGATCCCGGTCAGCGGTCCGCAGATCGACGCGTTCCTCAAGGGCGCCGACTACTACACCGCCGCCGAAATTCCAGCCGGGCTCTACCCGGGTGTGGACACGGCGGTACCGTCGCTCGGCGGCAAGGCGGTGCTGGCCGCCACCACGAAAACCGATCCGGAGGTGGTGTACCAGCTGGTCAAGTCGGTGTTCGACAACCTCGAGCGCTTCAAGCGCCTGCATCCGGCATTCGCCGATCTGCAGGCCGAAGACATGATCCGCGTCGGCCTGACCGCACCGCTGCACGAAGGCGCCGAACGCTTCTACAAGGAGAAGGGCTGGCTCTAAGTCCGGCACCACCACGGCCATCGAGCACTCGATGGCCTCCGCTACACGCTGGAGCAGATACTGCAGGGTCCGAGCCCACTCTGCAGCGGTCTGCCGGCCGCTCGCCGCTTCTCGCAACCACGAGCTGCCAAGAAATCCGAACCCACGCTCAAGTTCAGGGCATTCAGGTCGATCTGGAGGCTATGAACGGTGCGAGGAACCGCGCGATGCATATCGAATCCAGCCGTCCGCTGAACAACCTGGCCAGGAGTGTCCAGCGACAAGCCAGCGCAGCCGAGCGAACCCCGGAGGCGTTGCGCCAGGGCTTGCGCGTCAGTCTTTCCGAGCTGGGCCGGAGCCTGTCCGCCAAGGCCGGGGAAAAGAACCGGGACATCGATGAAAGCGGACTGCCCGACAGCATCAAGCAACTGCTGAAGATGATCCGTGAACTCAAAGCGCAGATCGCCGCGAAGGAAGCCGAGCTCAAGGCCCTGATGGCGGATCGGAACCTCGACCCGGAGGCCAGGCGGCTCAAGGTTGAGGCCCTGCAGTCGGAGCTGGCGATGCTCAACGGCGCCTGGGCTTCGGCCAATGCCAGCCTGATCACGCAGATGCACGAACAGGGTCTCGGCGATGAGCAGATGCTCACTGCCACGTCCCTGGCCATCGCCTGAAACCGCCCCGCTCGCAGACCCAAGCCGGTGTTCGGCAACCTCGAGCGCATCGAGCGCATGCCCCTGCCTTGCAAGCCAAGGACATGATCCGCTGCGGCCAGAGGCCGTGCCGCCCTTCTTCATTCGGGCAGCCCCGCCCTGCGTAGCCCCTCCACCAGGGTGGCGAGATTCTCCGCCCGGTGGATCGGCAGCCAATCCGCGATATTGGACAGGCGCAGTCCGGGATCGAACTGGCGCAATTGAGCCATCGCCCGTTGCGCTTCGATCCTTCGCCCCGCCAGTGCATGGCTCGCCGCGAGAATCGCGGCCGCCAGCAGAAACCCCGGCAGCTCCCGGGAGGCTTTCTCCGCCCACGACGACGCGACGTCGAAACGCCCCAGAAAGAGATTCGCCAACGCCATTCCACCCTGCATCCGGTACAGCTCCGGATCGAGGGGGCTCAGGCGCATGGCGTGCGCAAGGTGCTCGATGGCCGCATCGGTTTCGCCATGCCAGATCTTGAGGAACGCCCCGAGGAACCACGCCGCCGCGAGATTCGGATTGAGTGCAAGCGCCTTGTCCAGCAAGGCGATGCCGCCTTCCAGATCGCCGGCCAGATGGCCAAGCGCGTGACCGCTTCTGGTGAGCGCGACTGCATCGCTCTTGTCCAGCTCCACGGCCCGTCGAGCCAGCCGGATTCCTTCAGCCACCTCGCGGGGGCGATCCGCCATCCAGCCATTGATCTTTCGCCAGCAATGGCACCAGGCCGCCATCGCGTAGGCCGAGGAAAAGTCCGGATCGATATCTATCGCCTTGTGGAAGAGCTGCAGCGCCTGCCCGATCTTCTCCTGGGAGCCGTGGTGCAACGCGGCCATGGCGCGCAGATAGTAATCGTAGGCGTCGAGGCTTGCGGTTGGTTTGTGCCGCGCCCGCTCGATCTCGGCTCGTTCGAGCTGGGGCGCGATCGCACCGACCACGCTCTCGGTGATCTGGTCCTGGAGCTCGAAAATGTCATCGAGGACGCCTTCGAAGCGGCCCGCCCAATGGTGCGCCCCGGTCGTCGCATCGATCAGCTGGCCGGTGATGCGTACGCGATTGCCCGCCCTGCGCCAGCTGCCCTCGAGCAGATAGCGCACCCCCAACTCCCGGCCGACCTGTTGCGCATCGACCACTCGGCCCTTGTAGGTGAAGCTCGAGTTACGCGCCACGACGAAGAGCCAGCGATACCGCGACAACGCCGCGATGATGTCCTCCACCACGCCGTCGGCCAGGTAGTCCTGCTCCAGGTCGCCAGTCAGGTTCACGAACGGTAAGACGGCAATGGATGGCCTGGCCGGCAACGCCGGCGCAGCGGCCTGGCCTTCGGGGGCAGGCGTGCCGGGGCCGGGCGAATCGACGCCCTGCATTGGCTCGATCGCCCTGAGCTCGGCGACGAAACGGAACCCCTTGCGAGCGATCGTTCGTATCACGCGTTGATGCTGGCCGCTGTCGCCGACCGCCTTGCGCACCGCATTGATGTGACTGGCCAGGGTCGATTCCGAGACGATTCGGCCGGCCCATATCGCTTCGATCAGATCATCCCGGCTGACGACGCGCTCGCGGTTCTGCGCCAGATAGACCAGCAGATCGAAAACCTGGGGCGCGGTCGCAACGCTTCGGGACTCCCGCGAGAGCTCCCGCCGGTCCAGGTCGAGCACGCAGTCCTCAAACAGCAATTGCATTCCGGGCTCCTTGCTCCGCATTCGCGTGTCGGGCACCTGGCACGACCGCTGGCGGGGACGCCGGTTCTGGGGTTTCCAGAGGAATATTCAAGCCAAATTCAATGGAAACCCAAGGCACCGGCAAAGCATTCGTATTGCACGACCCGCAAGCTGAACCCATCGATCGCCGCAACGAGATGATCGACAGCAGCGAGGGACAGAACATGAAAATAGTCGTAATTGGCGGCAGCGGCCTTATCGGGTCGAACATTGTAAACAGGCTGCGTCTCGATGGTCACGAGACCGTCGCGGCCTCGCCCAGCGCCGGTGTGAACGCCATCACCGGACAGGGTCTGGCGCAAGCCCTGGAGGGCGCCCAGGTCGTCGTCGACGTGGCGAACTCGCCGTCGTTCGAAGACCGTGCCGTGCTGGAATTCTTCGAAACGTCCTGCCGAAACCTTCTCGCCGCCGAAGCCGAGGCCGGTGTCGAGCACCACGTCGCGCTTTCGGTCGTCGGCGCCGATCGCCTTTTGCAAAGCGGCTATTTCCGCGCGAAGGTCGCCCAGGAAAACCTGATCAAGGCCTCGAAGACGCCCTACACCATCCTGCGCTCGACGCAATTCTTCGAGTTCATCGGGAGCATCGTCGAATCGAGTGCCGACGGCGACACGATTCGTCTTTCGCCGGCGCTCATGCAACCCGTCGCGGCGGACGATGTCGCGGCCGTGCTGGCCGATCTGGCGGTCGGCGCGCCGCTGAACGGCACCGTCGAGGTGGCCGGCCCGGACTGTTTTCCGCTCGACGAACTGGCGCGCAAGTGTCTCGCCGCACGGGCGGACAAGCGCCAGGTGATCGCCGACGTCCATGCGCGCTACTTCGGTAATGCATTGAGCGATCGCTCGCTGACCGCCGGCGCCAACCCGCGCATCGGCCCGACGCGCTTCCAGAACTGGCTCAGCCGTGCCTCGGCACGAGGATGAACCGACCAGGCCGCCCACGTTCCTGCCCGGCGAGCAGAGCCGCCGGGCAGACCATGGCGGCCGCTCGCCCCTTTCCTTCAACCGTCGTTCCACCTATCGAGGTTTCACCATGACCCAGCGCATCGATTACCAGCAGCAATCCCCCGAGCTGTTCAAGAAACTCGTCGAGTTCAGCTTTGCCCTCAGAACGTCCACCATCGAACAGTCGATCCGCGATCTCGTGGAAATCCGCGCCTCGCAGATCAACGGCTGCGCATTCTGCGTCGACATGCATGTCAAGGAAGCCACGATGCATGGCGAGCGCGCGCTCAGGCTGCACCACATCGCCACCTGGCGCGAATCGACCTTGTTCAGCCCACGCGAGCGCGCCGCCCTGGCCTGGACCGAAATCCTGACCCTGATTCCCGCCGAAGGCGTGCCTGACGACGTCTATGAGCGCGTTCGCACGCAATTGTCCGAGAAGGAGCTGTCCGACCTGACCTTCCAGGTGATGTCGATCAATGCCTGGAATCGCGTCAACGTGGGCTTCCGGGTCGTGCCCGGCACCTATGACAAGGCGTTCGGCGTGGACAAGTCCGGACTGGCATGACCGCGGGCGGGGCACTCCGGGGCCCCATCCCACCCACTTCGCGATCGATAACGAGGAACAAGCCATGTCCAGGTTCAGAATCTTCGCCATCCTGATGCTGGCGGCCTGCACCGCCAACGCAGAGCAGGCGCCCCCGCAAGTCCAGGTATCGCTGCTGATGAGCAAAGCGCTGGCCGAGTATCCGGGCAAGGAAGCCGTGGCCATCGAAGTGACCTATCCGCCGGGCGGCAAGGACCCCGTGCACAAGCACGACGCACACGGATTCGTCTACGTGCTGGAGGGCTCGATCGAGATGGGCGTGCGCGGCGGCAAGAGCGTAACGCTGACACCGGGCCAGACCTTCTACGAAGGCCCGGACGACATCCATACGGTGGGACGCAACGCCAGCCTCACGGAGCCCGCCCGGTTCCTGGTCTTTCTGCTGAAGAACAGCGATGAACCCATCCTGACGCCGGTGCCGTGACGCCGACTCGCACTGCCATGCAGCTGAACGGCAGCGTGCCCGATATCAGGGCCTGATGGCTAATCAGAACTTCGATCAAGACGCTTGGTGGGTCAAGACCGAAGCCCTGCCGTCGGAGCTGACAAGGCTCAACGGTGCAGGGCTTCGGCCCTGTCAACCCGCTCATCGCCGAGGCACGAATCGAGCCTCGGCGATGAGCGGATACTCACTTCCTTCTTCATGGGCATCACCTCCGGATCGGGGGCGGTTCACCATGCTGGCACTTGCATGGCCAGGGTTTCTGGGCCAGCCTCATGAACGGTTGCTCAATCCGGGGCTGACTGGCGCCTGAGCCCTATCGTTTTCGTTTTTGCCCGTGTCGTAAAAAGCCTTGCCTAATTCATTCCGAGGGCGTATTTAGCTCCCACAATATCCGGGTTCATCAGAGCAAAAAAAACCTTTGGAATTATAAGGTTATGGACACATATTCAGTGCTGCCCTTCGCCATCTCGGGGCATCAGCTAGCCGTTCCTGTCCACGATGTATTGAAGGTACTCCCGGCATTGCTGAGTACCCCCTTGCCTGGAGCACCCGATACTGTTCACGGACTTGTGAACGTTCACGGTCAGTTGCTACCGGTAGTCGATCTTGCCCGCCGCTTTGGCTGGGCTTCACCACAGCGATCGTTATGGCAACCCTTCATCTGGCTGAAGAGCAGTCGCAGGGAGCTGTTGTTGGCAGTTCAAGCGGTTGAACCCGTGCGCTCATACCAGGCGGCCGACTTTTCTCCAGCGCCGGACCCCACCGTCCCATCCGACCTGCTGCGCGGTGTGGTCCGCACCGCGGATGGCATGCTGCTGATTCAGGATGTCGAGAAAGTGCTTTCTGCGACAGATGAAGAGTGCTTGGCCCGTGCCATGGCTCAGCATGGCGGGGCCTTCGATGACCACGATTGAGACCGGCAATTCGCTGCATCGCTCGCAACGTCTGCTGGATGCGCTGAGCCACAAGGTCCATCAGCACCTGGGAATGGATTTCTCCGGCGCGCGCCAGGCAGAGTTGATCAAACGCCTGACCGGCCTGGCTCAGGCGCGGGCGCATTCCGATGTCGATAGCTGGCTGACCGAGCTCGCCTTCGCCGACTGGAACGCGAATCGGATCCAGACACTGGTACCGGCCTTCTCGGTGGGCGAAACCTATTTCCGACGCGATGCCGACGCCTTCGACTGGTTGGTTGAGCATCACCTCAAACCGCTGCTGGCACGTCGCCGCGGTGAGGGTCAACGGCATTTGCGCTTATGGAGCGCGGCCTGCTGCACCGGCGAAGAAGCCTATGGCCTGTTGTTTCTCATCGACGACCTGCTGGGCGCAGAGAGAGATGGCTGGACGGTGGAACTGCTCGGGACGGATATCAGTGAAGACTTCCTCGCTCAGGCGAGGACAGGCATCTACGGACGCAACGCCTTTCGAGGGGATGACGATGCCTATCGCCAGCGTTACTTCGAACCGCACGGCTCTCGCTGGCGCGTGCGCGCCGCCTGGCGCGGGCGCATCCGCTTTGCCCGGTTCAACCTGGCCGACGGTCGGCAGGCCTGTCCAATGCCGGGGGCCGACCTGGTGCTCTGCCGTAACGTGCTGATGTATTTTTCGGCCGCGCGGGCCAGCTCCGCGTTGCGGCGGTTGCTCGCGGGGATGGACCAGGACGGTCTGCTGATGCTGACGTCCGTCGAGGCTGGCATAGCGACTCAAGCGGGACTCAATGGCCGTCTTGCGGGAAGCAACTATGCCCTGTCCAAGCAAGCCGCGACTGTCGCTCAGCGCTCTCGCATAGCGCAACCGCGAACGACATCCAGGCTCAACGCTGTGGCGCCCCCTGCGCCACGACGGCCTGTGTCCGCGCGAACGTTGCAACCGAAAGCCGCCATCCCCGTGCCCCGGGAAAACCTCGAGGATCGGGCTGGCAGCAAGCCTGCGGATCCATTGGCCCTGGCGGAGCAGGCATTGGCAGCGGGCCAGCCCCGAACGGCGCGAGAAGCCTTGCGGAGCTACCTGGAGTCGGCCGATCTGGCCTCTGCTCTGCGCCATAGGGCTTGCTTGCTGGTGGCCCGAAGCTGGGCCAATGAACAGAACATCGAAGCGGCCAGGGAATATTTGCAACTGGCCTTGGCGACAGGGGTAAATTCACCGGAGGCGTACTGGCTGCAGGCCCTGCTCGAGCAACAGTGCGGAAATAGCCAGGCCACGCTGAAGGCGCTGCAGAAAGCGCTGTACCTGAACCCCGGGTTCATTCTTGCCTACTTCCTCCAGGCCCGCCTGTTCAAAGCCGAGCGGCGCATGCCGGCCAGCCGCAAGGCCCTGCAGGTGTGTCGACAATTGCTGACCGAACGGAACGACGATTATCTGGTGCCGCATTCGGATGGCATGAGCGCTGCCCAGTTGCTGCGCCTCTGTGAGCAGCTACAGGATGAGGGAACCGAATGACCGATTCGATGCACGACAATCAGCGCTGGGAGCAAGTCAATGCCAGGCTGGCCGAGTTCGGCAGGCGTCTGACCGCTGACTTTGCCCCCGGCGCTGAAGAGCGCGATGAGCGGTTACGCCAGCGCACTCGCCAATGGGCGGCGACGCCGGAAGCGACGCAATCAGACGACTGGATCGAAGTGCTCACTTTCAGCCTCAGCGGTGAAACCTACGCGGTGGAAAGCGAGCATGTGGCATTGGTGATGCTGCTCTCCCAGTACACCCCCCTGCCCGGCACGCCACGCCATGTGCTGGGCATCGTCAACGTGCGCGGGCGCATCGTCTCGGTACTGGATTTGCGTGTGCTTCTCGAGCTGCCGATGAGCGGATTATCCGACAAGAACTTTCTGGCAATCCTGCACGGTTTCGGAATGGAATTCGGGGTGCTGGTCGATCGCGTGCTGGGCATCAGACAGATCCATCGCAGCAGCCTGCAGGCCGAAGTGGCGAATCTTTCGGGCATTCGTGCAGCCTATCTGCTCGGTGTCACGCCGGACCAATGGACGGTACTGGACGGCGCCCGGCTGCTGAGCGACCCCTCGATGCGCATCAACAATTAAAAAGCGGAGACAAATGGCATGGGGAACCTGTTGCGGTTCAGCATCGGTAATAAATTGGTGATCGCGTTCGCCGTGTTGATTCTCGGTTTCGGCGGTCTGCTGTTCGGCACCCTGCAACGCTTCGTCGATCTGCAGGCAGCCGAGGAGCGACAGTTCCAGCGCAACTATGAGCTGGTCACCCAAGTGGGCCAATTGCGCATCAATCTCGAGCAAATGCGCGCCGTGGTCCTGCAGACCGCCAATGACGCGGCAGGTGCCGACCTGGCCAGCCTCGAACAGGAAGTTCGCCGTGGCAGCGAAGCCAATGACCGGATTCTTCAAGAGTTACAGGCCAGTGCCGCCAAAGACACGGAAACCGGTCGAATCATCGACCAGATAGACAGGCTTCGCAGCGAGGTGGTCGAGGCTCGCGCCCAGCAGTTGCAGATGCTTCGCAATGGCGAGGTGGAGACCGCGGTCCGCTGGCAGGCTGACGAGCAAGCCGAGCGGCTCCAGCGCATCAACGAACATGGCATGCAGCTTACCCAACTGACGGATCAGCGCATCGCCGAAGCGCTCGCGGCGTCACGCCAGGAACTGGAGAGTACCCAGCAAAAGATCTTTGGGCTCTGTCTGTTACTGGTGGGTCTCGGCGCGCTGCTGGCCTGGTTGCTGAGCCGGCATATCGCGAAACCGCTGGCAGCGCTCACGCGCCTTGCCGAACAGATCGGGCGCGGCGAGATCCCGCAGTCGGTCGCAACCAGCAAGCGCCAGGACGAGGTCGGCAGCCTCGCCCAGGCATTCGCCGACATGAGTCACTACCTGCGCGACATGGTGCAGGAAATCGATGAAGGCATCTCGGTGCTGGCCAGCTCCAGCGAGGAGATTCTCGCAGCCACCAGCCAGTCGGCTTCCAGCACCCAGGAAACGGCGACCGCGGTCAGCGAAATCGTGACCACGGTCGAGGAAGTCAAACAGACCGCGATGCTCGCCAGCGACAAATCCAAGACGGTGACCGAAAGCGCCGAGCGCACCAGGCAGGTGGCCCAGGGCGGTTTCCAGGCGGTGGACGAAGCCCTCAAGGGCATGCAGCAAATTCGCGAACAGATGCAGGCGGTGGCCGAAAGCATCATGCGCCTCGGGGATCAGACCCAGGCCATCGGCGAGATCGTCGCGACGGTAGGCGACCTGGCCGAGCAATCGAACCTGCTGGGCGTCAACGCCTCGATCGAAGCCGTCAAGGCGGGCGAAGCGGGCAAGGGCTTTTCGGTGGTCGCACAAGAGGTCAAGGCGCTGGCCGATCAGTCCAAGCAGGCCACGGCACAGGTACGCGGCATACTCGGCGACATCCAGAAAGCCACGACCAAGGCGATTTTGCTGGCCGAACAAGGCAGCAAGGCGGTGGAGATCGGCTACGAACGGGCCAGAGTCAGCGGTGAATCGATCCGTACGCTGAGCGTCAGCATCGAGGAGTCGAGCGACGTCGCCCAGCAGATCGCGGCCACCAGCCAGCAGCAGATGGTAGGCATGGATCAGATCGCCAGCGCGATGGAATACATCAACCAGGCCAGCCAGGACAACGTGGCCGGCACCCGCCAGGTGGACCTGGCAGCTCGCAACCTGCATGAAGTGGGTCTCAAACTCAAGGCTTTGACCAGCCGTTTTCGGCTCTGACCGATCATGAGCCTGGATCGCGCTGCGCTGCAGCAACGCCTGCTGGAAAGCTTTCGCATCGAAGCACGCGAGCGGCTGATCGTGCTGGCCGACGGGCTGGCCGACTGGCACGAGGCCGCGGCCGATCAGGCGTCGATCGAGTCGGTATTTCGCGAAGTTCACAGCCTCAAAGGAGCGGCCCGGGCCGTCGGACTGCAGCCGCTCGAGCAGCTCTGCCATGCCTGGGAAACCCTGCTCGGCGCTGTGCGCAACGAAAGGTTGCAACTGAGCGCCACGTCCATCGAGCTTTGCCGACAAGCCCTGAGTGCCGTACAGAAGCTGAGCGCTGCCCAGCCAGTGGAAACCGAAGAACTCCAGCAACTCGCCGAGATGCTGGAAGCTGCCGGCCGTGGCGAGACGGTGCGGTTGAAAGAGACGGCACCTGTGCGAACGCAACAAGCAACCGACTCGAGCATGGTCAGGGTGTCGGCGAAGAATCTGGATGCTCTGCTGTTTCATGGCGAAGCACTGCTCCAGCACAAGCTCGAAGCCCAGGCCCTGGCGCAGGGCTTGCACGAGCATGCGCTGGCCTTCGATGCGCAGCGCAACAGGAAATTCGTCGGCCAGCATGGCTGGAAACAGCTGCGCGATGAGCTGGAAAGCCTGCCGATACAGAACCGGGACACGCTGAAAAGCCTGTTCGATTACCTGGATTGGAGCCAGGAACAATTCGATCGGCTGCATTTCGAGGCGATCAATCTCGACAAGTCAGGCAGGCACCTGGCCCAGGGCATGTCGCAGCTATCCGATGCGCATGCCGAAGACATGCTGGCTGTGTTGCTGCTGCCCGTCGGCACGCTGGTCGAAGGCGTTCCGGCCATGGTACAGGACCTCGCCAGGCAAGCCGGCAAGCGCGTGGAACTGCAAATGCACTGTGCCAACCTGCAGGTGGACAAGCGTATTCTCGACGAACTGCGCACCCCGCTGACGCATCTGCTGCGCAATGCCATCGATCATGGATTCGAGGTGCCCGATCAGCGCGAAGCCTTCGGCAAACCGCCCGTTGGGCAATTGCAGATCGAATTGCAGCAGGAGTCGGCCGGCTGGTTTCTGCTGAGCGTGCGCGATGACGGCAGCGGCATCGACATCCCGCAGTTGAAAGCGAGGGCCATCGGCGCCGGCTTGCTGGACGAGGCGGAAGCGGCCCAACTGAACGACAGCGAAGCCCAGAAGCTGGTGTTCGCCTCCGGCCTGTCGACCGCCGCGATGATCACCGACCTGTCCGGACGTGGATTGGGCATGGCCATCGTCCAGGATGCCGTCGAGCGCATCGGCGGCCATGTCGAGCTGGAGTCGCCTCCCGGCCGCGGAACCTGGTTCCGCTTGTACCTGCCGCTGACCCTGTCCGCCTTCCGTGCCGTCATCGTGCGCAATGCCGAACGCCTCTTCGCCATACCGGCACTGGCGGTCGAGCGCTGCCTGCGCCTGCCTCCGAGCGCTGTCCGCATGCTGGAGAACCGGCCTTCTCTGGTGTGGGAAGAACGCGTGCTTCCCGTCTGGCCCCTGGCCGACATCCTCGGCCTCGACAGCGTCGAGCCGGATGCCGGCGAGCTGACGCTGCTGTTGCTGCAAGTGCGCGGCGAGCGCTTCGTACTGCTCGTGGACGAATTGCTCGGCGATCAGGAAATAACGGTCAAGAGCCTGGGGCTGCAGTTGCAGAAGGTGCGCAACCTGATGGGGGCCAGCGTGCTGGGCGATGGCCGACTGGTGCCCATTCTCGAGCCTGCCGACCTGTTCCAGAGTGCCCTGGCGACGAACGTCAGCTCCCTGTCCAGGCAGGAAAGAGAAGGCTCTACGACGCGAGCCCAGCGGCTGCTGATTGCCGAGGACTCGTTCACTTCGCGAGGGCTGCTGAAGGCAATCCTCGAGGCCGCCGGCTATCAGGTGGCCACGGCCAACGACGGCCTGGAGGCATGGAGCGCGCTGAAACAGGAGCAATACGATCTGCTGGTTTCCGATGTGGAGATGCCCCGTATGGATGGCTTCACCCTGACCGATCGAATTCGCGCCGACCGCGAGCTCGCCCAGCTGCCGGTGATTCTGGTGACGGCTCTGGAGTCGCCGGAGGATCGGGCGAAAGGGCTGGAGGCTGGTGCAAATGCCTACCTGGTGAAAAGCGGTTTCGCGCAGGACAACCTGCTGGACGCCATTCGCCGTTTGATTTAATCGAGGTTTTCGCTGATGCGGGTATTGGTCGTTGATGATTCCCCTGTAGCGTGCATGCTGCTCTGCGCCATTCTCGAAAGCGCTGGGATTGATTCCCGTATCGCCGAAAGCGGCGAGCAGGCTCTGGACATTCTGGATAGCTATACGCCGGACATCGTCACCATGGACGTGAACATGCCGGGCATGGACGGCTATGCGACAACCGCTCGGATTCTTCAGAAGCATGCCTTGCCCGTGGTAGTGCTGACCGCCAGTGCCCAGGTTGCCGACGCGGCCATACGCGCTCTGGAGGCCGGCGCGTTAGCCGTGATACAGAAGCCAGCCGGGCCGGAGGCACCGGATTTCGATCAGCGCGTCGATGAGCTGCTGAGGACGCTGCGCGTCATGTCACAGGTCAAGATCGTCAGGCGTAGCAGCACAGCGGATCGCATGCCGTCGACGGTATCGAAACGGCCGGCGCCGGAATCGACCGACATACCGAAAATCGTCGGCATCGCTGCCTCGGCCGGCGGACCGGCGGCGTTGAAAACCCTGTTGCAGCGGCTAAATCCTGCGCAACCCTGGCCGATATTGCTGGTGCAGCACATCGCCGCGGGATTCATCGACAGCTTCCGGGAGTGGCTGGAGCGTATAGCTCCCATTCCGGTGAAGGTCGCCGAAGCCAACCAATCGCTCGAGCAGGGCGTGCTTTATCTGGCCCCCGATGATTGCTCGATCGGCGTGACATGCAGGAACCATGTGCAGCTTGAGTCCTGCCGCCCAGAGCAACTGATCTGCCCTTCCGCCGATCATCTGTTTCACTCCATGGCAAAAGCGTTAGGCCAATCGGCTATTGGTATCCAGCTCTCCGGCATGGGCCGTGACGGCGCCTCGGGACTGCTCGACCTCAAGAACCACGGCGCGCTGACGCTGGTCCAGCAGCCAAGCGATGCGGTTATCGACTCGATGCCTCGGACGGCCATTGACATGCACGCAGCATGCGAAGTGCTGCCTGCCGAACAGATTGCCGACATGCTCAATACACTTGCGAGGCAATACCTGAATGACAACCGACCCAGGCAAGGACGCTAGTCATGCTCAACAACGCTGACATCCTGGTTGTCGAAGACAGCCCGACCCAAGCCCTTGAGTTGCAACTCCTGCTCGAAGCATCCGGTTGCCAGGTACGCGTCGCATGTAACGGCGTAGAAGCCTTGGCGATGGTCGCGGAAAAACATCCAACCCTGGTGATCAGCGACATCCTCATGCCGGAGATGGACGGCTACGAGCTTTGCCGACGGCTGAAGGATGCGCCGCATACCGCTTACATTCCGGTAATTCTGGTCACCCGCCTGAGCGACGCACGGGACGTGGTGCATGGCTTGTCAGCCGGCGCCGATAATTTCATCGTCAAGCCCTACGACGAGAAATACCTGCTTTCACGCATTCGCTACTTTCTCATCAATCTGGAACTGCGCTCCCATGGGCGCATGCAGATGGGTGTCGAGATCATGCTGGAGGGGGAACGGCATTTCATCACGGCAGACCGCCAGCAGATCTTCGATCTGCTGATTTCGACCTACGAACAGGGTATCCGGCTGAATCAACAGCTGCAGAGCAAACATGACGAAGTCATGCAAAGCAATCGGCTGATCGAATGCATGTTTCGCTTCACCGCCCGCTTGAGCGATGCCAGCAGTAAACAGCAAGTCATCGACGGCGCCCTGCAGCAAATCCTCACCTTCCCGGGCGCAGGCGGGGCATGGCTGCTACTGAAGAACAACGCTCAGCCCGACCAACCACCAATCCTGGCAGGGGCTCTGGGCCCGGGATTGGAACAACTGGGCGAACGCCTGAATGGCTGCGGCAGCACCTGTGCATGCGTGAGCGCCTGGCAGCGTGGCGGCTTGACGGAACCTACCGATATCCCCTGCTGCGTCCTGCTCGATGGCCACCACCCCACGACGAGCGCCCATACCAGTATTCCATTGCTGCTGGGTGACAGGACCATCGGCGTCTTCAACGTGCTACAGGAGCAAGGCCAGAGCTGGTCGGACGAGGCGCTCAGTGCCTTGACCTCCATCGGCCAGCAACTCGCCATGGCACTGGGCCGGGCGCGCCTTCTGGAAAGCATGGAGCAGGAGATTCAGCTGCGAACCCAGGAATTGCTGCGCAGCGAGTCACTGCTTCGCAGCGTCGTCGATGATCTGCCGGTCGGCGTTCTCGTTACCGATAGCGATGGCAAGATGCTTCTGAGCAACCCCGAAAGCGGTCGGATCTGGAACTCCAACGAGCCGCTGCAGACGGCCGACCCCACGTGCTTTCAAGGTGCATGGGCCGAGACCGGACAGCGGATCGAGGATGCGGACTGGCCCTTGATTCAGGCGCTCCGGCAAGGCACGACATTGCGAAACCAAGTGCTGGACATTCAAACCTTCGATGGTGCCGGGAAGACCATCGTGGCCACCGCGATGCCATTCGACGACCGGCGAAACAATCCGCAGGGCGCCATCGCGATACTGCAAGACATAAGCGAACAGCGTCAGCGCGACCTCGAAATGCGGATGCTTACCCAAGCGGTGGATGTCAGCGTCAACGCAGTCATCATCACCGATAACAAGCAGCCCGACCAGCCGATCATCTACGTCAACCCGGCATTCATTCAGTTGACCGGTTACTCGCGCGACGAAGTCATGGGCAAAAACTGCCGTATCCTCCAAGGCAAATACCAGGACCAGCCGGAGCTGGCCAATATTCGGCGCGCTCTGGTTGGTAAACAGCGCGGTTCTGCCACGCTGTTGAACTGTCGCAAGGACGGCTCGCAATTCTGGAACAAGCTCAGTATCGCCCCGGTGATCAATGACCGGGAGGAAGTCACCCATTACGTCGGGATTCTTCATGACATCACCGAAGCCAAACGTTACCGCGAAGAGTTGGAACACCAAGCCAACCACGACGGCCTGACCGGGCTCGCCAATCGCAACCTGCTTCGGGATCGACTGCAACTGGCGATCGCATTCGCCAGCCATAGCCAGCAAGCCTTTACCGTGGTGTTCATCGATCTGGACCGATTCAAGGTGATCAATGACAGCCTCGGCCACGGCGCCGGCGACCATCTGCTCAAGCTGATCGGCGAACGCCTGCGTCATGGCACCCGAGACATTGATACGGTCGCCCGCTTAGGCGGTGACGAGTTCGTCATCGTATACGGCGATGGTGGCGCTTCCAGCGAACTGATCGGCTGGCTCGAACAGTTGAAGAGCAGCATCGCCGAGCCGCTGGTACTGGATGGGCAGGAAGTCGTGATTAGCGCCAGCATCGGCTTCTGCTGCTACCCCGAGAATGGGTCGGATGCCGATACGCTTCTGCGCAATGCCGATACCGCCATGTATCGCGCCAAGCAGCAGGGACGCAACAGGGTGTGTGCCTTTACCCCGGAGATGAACGAGCACATCCAGAAGCGCTTGCGGCTCGAGCAGGATATCCGCCATGCACTGCAACAGCGCCAATTCAGGGTGGTTTATCAACCCCAGCTGGACCTGGCCAGTGGACGGTTGTGTGGTTTCGAGGCGCTGGTCCGCTGGCAGCGTGACTGCCAAACGATCGCGCCTTATGAGTTCATTCCACTGGCAGAAGAAACCGGCCAGATCGTTGCCATTGACTTCCACGTGCTGGATTCCGTATGCCAGCAGCTGCAGCTCTGGTTCGACACCCTGCGTGGGATGTGCGTCGCGGTGAACGTTTCTGCCATCACGCTCATGGAGCCGTCGTTCATCGATCGAGTGACGTCGACCCTCGATCGGTACCAGCTCTCCCCCAGCCTGCTAAAACTGGAGGTTACCGAATCCATTCTCATGAGCAATACGGACCAGGCCTTGGTGAAAATGAACGCCCTCAGCGCCCTGGGCATTCGCTTTTCCATCGATGACTTCGGCACCGGTTATTCATCGCTCGGCTACCTGAAGCGCTTCCCTTTCAGCCAACTGAAAATCGACCGAAGCTTCGTCGACGACGTGCACCTGAATCCGGATGCAGCGGCCCTGGTGCGCTCGATGATCTCCATCGGGCATGACCTGGGCATCAAGGTGATCGCCGAAGGCGTCGAAACCCTTGAACAACTCAGCTTCCTGCACCGCGCCGGCTGTGATGAAGTACAGGGCTATTACTATTCCCAGCCTCTCCCACCCGAGGACTGCCTGAAGTTTCTCACCCATAATCTGAAGCAACGCTTGCCCGCCAACATCGTCGATAAGCAGGAACGCTACCTGCTTGTGGTCGATAATGAGCAAAGCATTCTCAATGCACTGAAGCGTGAGCTACGTCTCGAGAATTACCAGTTCCTCGCCGCCAGCAGTCCACAAGAGGCGCTCGCCTTTCTCGCCACCCATCCGGTGGACGTGGTGCTGACCGATCTGCAGTTGCCACAGGTAAGCGGGGTCGAATTGCTAGGAAAGATCAGAAGCCTTCATCCGGATGTCGTCCGTATCGTTCTGAGCGCGTCCACCGAGGTCAGCAGCATCCTGAAAGCGGTCAACGAGGGAGTCATCTATCGTTTCATCACCAAGCCCTGGGAGGCGGATGACTTGCGGGCTCAGATACGTGACGCGTTCCAGCAACGGGATCTGCTGCGCCAGAACATGCGCATGCGTAACCAACTGGCTCGAACGGACACACCGATACCCATGTGACTCCTCCCCATGAATGGCGTGACAGCGATCCAGGATCAGTCCTGAACCTGCACGCCATTTCGTCCGTTGGCTTTCACCCTGTACAGAAGCGCGTCTGCACGCTCGAACAGTTCACGTGCCGTATCATTCTGCTGATAGGCCGCGATACCACAACTGAAGGTGACTGGAAATCCGATAGGCTCCTCGGCGTTGGCTTCACTATCGAGCAACGCTTTTTGGATCCGTTTGATAACCGTTTCAGCCGCGCTGCCATCTGTTTCTGGCAGCACGACGATAAACTCCTCTCCGCCGAATCGGTAGGCCATATCCGCCTCGCGAATCGTGTCGCGTATCAGCTTGGCGATCTGTCGAAGCACGCGATCACCGGTTTCATGGCCATGGAGATCGTTTATTTTCTTGAAGAAATCGATATCCAGCAAAGCGACGCTCAACGGATGCCCATAGCGTTGTGCTCGTTGTATTTCCCGCGCCAGATCGTTCTGATATGCGCGGCGGTTATACAAACCGGTCAACGCATCGCGGCAGCTCAACTCCCGATAACGTTGATGGCTACGGCGCAGCCGCTTGTGAGCAAGCTCTCGCTTTCTGACCGAGACCGCAGCCCGTCGATAGAACCCGATCATCCCGACCATAACAGCGCACAGCAGCAAGAGATAAAGCCCCCCTGTCTGGGTCATCAGCGGCGACAGCGTATCGACCAGCCAATGTCGGGTCGGCTGCAGGCGAAGCAGGTGCCAACCTGGGAAATCTTGCAGTTCCACGCTGGTGGCCGTGTAGGTGGCCCCCTCGAACTCGAGCCGTCGATGCCCCTTGCCAGCCAGGGGCACACCAGCCAGGACTTTTCCAATCCATCCATCACGGTTCGAGGCAACTATCCTGCCTCCGGGCCCGACCATATTGACCACCGAGACCGTGTTGACTTTTAACGCAGCAATCTCCTTCTTTGCGCTGCCCAGCAACGGTAGCTTGAACGAATCCTTGATGACCAAAGCACCCAGGAACCGGGACGAATCCCCGCCGACAGCCGAGTCGCCGATGATCGGATAGCTGTAATAGGCACCGAAGCGGCCGGTTAGCCGACCATTGTCGATCTCCTGAGCGGGCAACCCCAGCAGGCTCTGCCTGAAGTAATCACGCGTCTGAAAATTTTGGCCTACATGACTGGGTGTTTCGTTGTAATCGCTGGATGCGAGCGTCAGCCCGGTCTCGTCGAGTACATAGATCGCGCTCACCGCCAGGCTATCGCGCAATTTTCGCAGTCGTGTATTCATTGCCGCCGTCGCTTGCGGCGACGGCTTCAACAGATAACGCTCGATATTGGCTGCATAGCTGACGGTTGCTGTGCTGCGCTGGCGACTTAGCACGAGCGTTTCGACGAAATCGTTGAGCCGAAGCAGCTCCTCATGCGCCAGTTGGCGATCGGCAGCACGGCGGCTGCGCTGACTTTCCTGATAGAGCAACAACCCGCTCGTGATAGCAGCCAGCAATCCGAGCACGCAGACCTGCAGAAACATGTTCCGAATGGACACTCAAGCACCACCCTGCCAGCAGTCGCTACTGGCATGCCAATTAATTGTTATTAAACGAAACGCTGGAAACCGAGCCAGTGGCCTGTGCGGTTAGTTGGTTACTCAGTTTGGATGATCAAGGTTCCGAGACAAGGCGCCGCGACGAGCCATAGTAGGGCTATGGCAAGGAATCACAACGCAGTGTCGAGGGCGTGAGCGCCGAAATTGATTAACTAACCTGAAATAACCAAACGGGTCGCTAGCCACCCGTCTCCTTATGCTGACTGAACAGCTGCTCCCTGAAGGCTTGGGCGATATCCTGGCGCAACTGGTCGTCGTCCCATGGCTTGGTCAGAAACTTGTAGATCGCGCCGCGGTTGATGGCATCCGTGACGGAGTTGAGATCGGTGTAGCCGGACAACACGAGCCGCACGGTATCCGGGTAGATTTCCTTGACCCGACTGAGAAACTCCGTACCGTTCATTTCCGGCATGCGCTGATCGGACAGGATGACCTGCACATCATGGGTGGCGAGCAGGGCGAACGCATCCTTGGCATTCGTAGCAGTCAGGATCCTGTAACCCTCACGGCGTAGTAGCCGCGCGAGGGCCTTCAGTATGTTTTGCTCGTCATCCAATAGCAGCAATGTCTGTTCGGTGACATCGATGGCGTTCTGCTTGATGTCCGATTGATCCTTTTGTAAAAAACGCTGCAGCTCTGCAAAGGGCATCGGCCTCGCAAAATAATAACCCTGAAACTCATCGCAGTTACTTCTTTTGAGGAACGCGATCTGCGATTCGAACTCCACGCCTTCGGCAATGACCTTGAGATTCAGATGGTGAGCCATAGCGATAATTCCCTGGCTGATGGCCGCATCATGCTGATCACTGATGATTTCCCGGACAAAAGAGCGGTCTATTTTCACCTTGTCGACCGGTAGCCGTTTCAGGTAGTTAAGGCTGGAAAAGCCGATGCCGAAGTCGTCGAGCGACAATTTCACGCCCAGCTCCTTGAGCTGCTGGAGCGTTTCCAGCGCTCGCTCCGCGTTGTGCGCCAATACCGTCTCGGTCACTTCCAGTTCCAGTTGCGCAGGATCGAGCTGATGTTTATGCAACATCAGCGTTATTGTCTCGACGAAATTCATTCGCTGAAAATGCAGCGGTGAAATATTCACCGCCACCGACAGTTCGCCCCCGCCCCTGCTGCCGAGCAGCCTCATTTGCTTGCAGGCCGTGTCTATCACCCATTCGCTCAGCGGGATGATTTGCCCCGTGTGCTCAGCCACCGGGATGAACACATCGGGCGGGATGAAGCCTTTCTCCTGATGGTGCCAGCGTAACAGTGCCTCGAAACCCACCGTGCGCCCGTTACGAGCGTCAACTTGCGGCTGGTAATAGAGTTCGAACTCCTGATTTTCGATGGCCTTCTGGATATCGCTACGTAGTGTGACTCTTTCCAGAATGCGCAGATTGAGGTCGCTGGTATACCATCGGTAATTGTTCCGGCCTTCCTGCTTGGCTTCACACATCGCGATGTCGGCTTGCTGGAGCAATTGTGTGGGTTGCGCGATATCGCCATCGGTAATCGAAATCCCGATACTCGCGGTCAGGTGCACGTCCCTTTCCTGGATGCGATAGGGCCGTGCGATCTCGGCCATAAGCCGTTCGGCCACCTGCACGACGTCCTCTTGCTGGGCGAGGTCCGGCAGCAGGATGATGAATTCATCGCCGCCCATGCGCGCTACCGTATCGCCAGGACGTACCTGCGCGCTCATGCGTTGTGCGACCTGCACGAGGATCGTGTCGCCGAGCTCGTGGCCGAACGAATCATTGACCGGTTTGAAACCGTCCAGATCGATGAACATCACCGCCAGGCTGCGCTGGTATCGCCGGGCAATCTTGCAACCTTGCGAAAGGCGGTCTTCCAGCAAGGCGCGGTTGGGCAGTCCGGTCAGTCGGTCATGATTGGCGTTGTGACTGAGCTCGGCCTGGTAGTGTTTCTGTTCGCTGATGTCGTTCAACACACCGACGTAGTGACTGACGTCGCCACACTCATCGGCAATCGGCGAGATGAACAGCTGATTCCAGAAGGCTGTGCCATCCTTGCGGTAGTTACGCAGCACGGTTTGCACTTCGCCCGGCGCGCTCAGATTATCCCGGAGTTCCGTCAAACCAGGTTGGTCGCGCTCGCCGGCCTGAAGAAGGCGGCAGTTGCGACCTATCACTTCCGCCGGCGAATAGCCGGTTATTCGCTTGAATGCCGGATTGGCATAGATGATGGGTTGATCCGCTTCGCGTGCGTCGGTGATAACGATGCCGTTATGGCTCGACTCCAGACTGCACTTGAACAGACGCAACTGTTCCTGCTCCTGCTTGCGCAGGGTGACGTCGCGCAGCGAGAGGAGCTTCGCCGGACGGCCTTCCCACTCGGTTTCAACGCAATGAATCTCTACCGCAACGGATTCTCCATCGAGCGTTTGCAACGTCCGCTCGTAAAGGCCAGCGCTGCAGGGCATGACGTACTTCTGGTGCGACAGCTGCTGGCGTGAGCCGCGAAGTAATTGCTCAGCGGATGGATTGGCATAACAGACGGCGCCATCCTGCTGATCCACCACCAGCACCGCATCCCTCAGATTGCCGAGCAGCTTCATGAAGGCGTTGCTGTGCTTCGCCTCATCCCGCGCCTTCAGCTCATCGCTCACGTCACTTATAAAAGCCAGGTAGCAGGCCTGGTTATCGAACTCTACGTCATGAAGCCTGATGCTCACCTGCAGTTCTTGACCGTCCTTGTGAAGAAGAGCCCATATCCCGATGTCCGGGCGCGTGACGGCATAGCGCTGGCGCTCTGCGAAAAGCTCGGAAAAACGCTTCTGCTCATGGGGAGACTGGATGTCCAGTACTGTCATCTGCAAAAACTCATCCCGGTCGTAGCCATGGCGGTCGCAGGCGGCCTGATTGACTGCGAGAAAGCGCAGGCTCTCCTTGCTGAACACCCACATGGCCCCGGGGTTGGCTTCGAACATCAGCCGCTGGCGCCTCTCGCTTTCCGCCAGCCGCGCAATGGCCTGACTACGTTGCAGCGCATAGCGAATGCTACGCGCCAGCTGATGGCCATCGAACTGGCCTTTGACAAGACAATCGGCCGCGCCCAGTTCGGTGGCATGGGCATCCAGGTTCGCATGGCCCGCCCCGTCCAAAAGAACGAAGGGCTTCGCAACCCCGGCCGCACGTGCATTCGCCATCAGTTCGACGCCCCACTTTCCGCCCGAACCGCACCCCAGGAGGTAGAGATCATGCTCCTGCTTCAGGATCCGTTTCAGTGCCTCGCAGGCATCGCTCTCCCATTCAAGCTCAGCATCCAGCTCCTGCACATCACCTAGCAGGTCGCGAGTCATAACGAAGCCACGCTCGTCATCATCGATCAGTAACAGCCGCAACCGACCGCTTATGGGGCTCATGGAGAATTCCTGCGAGGTATAAACCGGGACAAGCCAGCCTTGGTTTCACGAGTGCATGCAGCGCGCTCGGCAGTGAAACCTGGGAAGTGCTGGCGAGACCATTATTAACACAGGGGACGCCGAGCCACCATCCATACATAAGGATGAGTACCTATTCCCTGGCTATCCAGAGCAATGATTCAATAAACCTGAATTCATTGAATGGAAGCACTATGAACAATAAACAAATGTCTGAACGTTACGACACCGAAACCAACGACAAAGATGCCGCCTCGAGTGCGAATGCACCGCTTACTGTTCTGCTTGTAGAAGATGACCCCATCGTACGCGTGATAGTGCATTCCATGCTTGATGAGCTGGGGCATACCTGCATTGAAGTAAAGTCCGCCGAGCGCGCCCTCGACATACTTGCTACTAACGCATCAATCGACCTAGTGGTGACCGATTACTCCATGCAGGCGCTGACGGGCGGTCAGCTTATCGAGATCATCAAACACATCTACCCCCAGGTTTCGACGATCCTCGCAACGGGCAACCCCACTAACGCCACCGGTATGGATGTCACTGTTCTGCACAAACCGTTTTTCCAGGAACATCTCGATCGCGCCATCAAGGAAACGATGGCACATAACGGGCTCTGATGTTCCGCGAGCACCATACGCTTCTACAAAGATTTTCAGTTCGCTGAAATACAGTAGAGCCGGAACGCTACTTTCCTAACGTCGTCCAGTCGATTATCAGTTCTGCCGTGGACCCGGCGCCCATTTTTCGCATCACCCGTGCGCGATGAATGTCGATGGTCTTCTTACTATTACCCAGGCGAGCCGCGATGTCCTGGCTGGTCAGCCCCGCCAGTATCAGATCCATCACGTTGCGTTCGCTGGGCGTCAGGCTCGCGTGTCGTTGCTGGTAATCGTTGACCAGCGCCTGGCGCGCGAAAATCGGTTGAGCCTTGCACAACGCGTTGCCAAGTGCGGACAGCAACTGGTCGTTGTCAAAGGGCTTTTCCAGCAGATCCAATGCGCCTGCACGGGTGACGCGGATGGCTGATTCGATCGTGGCATGGCCGGTCAGAACAAGCGCGACCACGTTGAGACGACGACGGGCGATTTCTTCGAGCAGCGCCTCGCCTCGCATCTGAGGCATCGCCAGATCCAGGATTACACAGCCGGGAGCTCCGTCGTAGCTCTTCAGAAATGCCGCTCCGCTGCTATGCGATCTGCTCTCATAGCCCGCGCGGTAAAGCAATCGACGCAGGGCTTCACGGATGCCACGGTCGTCGTCGATTACATGGATCGTCACGCTGTTGTGGCTATCAGTCGAGGGGGTGGTCATTTCGCGGCAAGGGGGCAGTAGCAGTCTGGATGCGACAGACTAATAACTCAGGCACACCCGATCAACTGCTTGCGATCTCGGGCTCCACCTGCGGGCCGAGCAAACGCAGGACCTCATCCACCGTGGTCAGGCCAAGGTGGATCTTCTCCCGCGCATCATCGAGAAGGCTGGTCATGCCCTGCTCGGTGGCAATGGCCTGCAACTGCATGGCGCCGGCGCCCTGTGAAACCGCATCGCGCAGGGAGCCGGTCATCAACAGAACCTCATGAATCCCGACCCGGCCCTTGTACCCCTTGTGACAATGATCGCAGCCGCGCCCCTCGAAAAAATTCAGTGTGGGGTCGAAGAAATCCGAGCCAAGACTGCGCAGGTGATGGTCCTTGGGCTTGACGGGTACACGGCAATGCGGACAGATGCGCCGTACCAGCCGCTGGGCGATGATCGCCTCCAGGGCCGTGGCCAATACATAAGGCTTGAGCCCCAGGTCGAACAGGCGAGCGATGGTTGCGGTAGCGGAGTTGGTATGCAGCGTGGAAAACACCAGATGACCGGTGAGCGCCGCATGAAAGGCGACCTCGGCGGTTTCGCCATCACGGATCTCACCCAGCAGGATGACATCCGGATCCTGGCGCAGAATCGCCCTGAGCACCCCGGCAAAGCTCAGGCCGATTCGCTCACGCACCGGTACCTGGCCGGCGTGATCGATGTGGATCTCCACCGGATCCTCGATAGTGACGTAATTCTTTTCCGCGGTGACCTCATGCTGCAGCAGGGCGAACAGCGTGGTGGTTTTGCCACTGCCGGTCGGCCCGGTTGCGAGGACGATACCCTGCGGCTTGTTGATCACATGCAGCAGGCGTCTCAGATTGTTCGCCGAGAGCCCCAGGTCCTCCAGCGACTGCGCCGATGACTGCCGCTCCAGCACGCGCATCACGACTTTTTCGCCGTTGATCGTCGGCAGGGTCGAGATTCGCAGATCGACGATGCGCATAGGCGTCTTCACGGTAATACGCCCATCCTGTGGGCGCCGCCGCTCGGTGATGTCCATCTCGGCCATGACCTTGATCCGTGAAACCAGCGACATCAGCACGGAGCTGGGAATCTGAATCTTGTCCTGCAGCACGCCGTCTATGCGATATCGCACGACCACATGCTTGGTCCGCGGGTGAATGTGGATATCGCTCGCCCTCAGACGCAAGGCTTCCAGAATGATCGCATTCACCAGGCGGATTGCCGGAGGATCTTCCGAGCTGCCAAGCAGCTGTTCGAGACTTTCGCTAGCCGGATCGTCGTCGAGAACGATCTCTATGCCCTCGTAGGGATCGCTGTTACCGATCACCGTGGCCATGTCATCGAACTGCTGGTCCTGCTCGCCGAAGAGAGCCCGGAACTGCGCCTGCAGCTGTTCCAGCTCGCAGAGCAACGGGTCGATGCTATAGCCGGTCATGAAGCCCAGCTCTTCGATCAGGCCCATGTCCATCGGGTCGGCCATGGCCAGGCGCAATCGCCGGCCAACGACGCGAAGCGGCAGCAGCATCTGCCGCGTGCAGACCGATTGCGGGACCAGCGCCAGCAGCGCCGGGTCGACCTGGAACTCGCGCAGGTCGATTTCCTCGAACATCAGATCCTTGCGCAGCAGGTCAAGGATAGCCTGGCTGCCGATCCAGTCGTGCTGCATCAACTGGCGTATGACCGGCGTCTTGTGAGTCTGCATTTCCTTGTGCAACTGCTGAATCTGCTGGGCATTCAGCAAGCCTTTCTTGTACAGCATGATGGCCAACTGGCTGCGATTGGTGACAGCCAGTTTGGAAATCGTTTCGAACTCGCGATGCTGTTTCTGATTCTCCTGCTCCAGCGCTCGGGTACGTTGCAACAGTGCATGCTGCTCCAGCGCCAGTGCGATGGTCAGCCGCAAGTCATCGTCATTCCATGGCTTGAGAATGAATCGATAGACCGCGCCATCGCGCACCGAGCCCATTACCGCTTCGGTGTTGGCGTGCCCGGTCAGCATGATGCGAATGGTATCCGGCCAGCGCTCGCGGACCTTGGCCAGCAGCTCGCTGCCATTCATCCCAGGCATCATGAAGTCACTGATGATCAGCTGGATGGGTTTGCCTTCGAGGATCTTCAGCGCCTCGACACCGTTGCGCGCGAAATGCAGCTGGTAGTTCTCACGCTGGAATATCCTGCGCAGCGCGGCGAGGATATTGGGCTCGTCATCCACCAGAAGCAGTGAGTAAGGAGTGTCAGGCGCCTCCTTGGCTGGAGCTGTTTCATCCCCCCCCAGAAACAACGATGCATAACGTTTGGCCACGCCAGGCTCCCTATCCAAATTTCAACGTCACACGGGTTCCGATGCCTTCGCGGCTACGAATCGAAATTTCGCCCTGATGCGCCATCATGGTTTCGCGTGCGACGGTCAGTCCAAGACCTGTACCCGAACCGACCGGGCGTGTGGTGAAAAAAGGATCGAAGATCCGTTCCAGCGAGGCGGTGGATATACCGCAGCCATTATCCTCGATCACCACCTCCGGATGGCCCGCGGCGCCTTGCCTGCTGATCACGCGGATACGCCCTTTCCCTTCCACGGCTTTTGCTGCGTTGTCGAGGACGTTAAAGAACACCTGGGACAGTTTGGCCGGGTAGCCGGAGATGGAACCGATGTTTCCGAGCTGCAGCTCTATGTCCAGCATATGACTGAATTCGGCCTGCAGCAGATGGCAGCTTGTGTGCAGAAGATCGTTGAGATCACAGGAAATGAAATCGGCCTGATCGATGTTGGAGAAGGTCTTCAAGTCAGAAACGATCGACGCGATGCGCTGCGTTCCACTGGCTGACTCCTTGAGCAGCGCCTGGAAATCCTCGATCAGCGCGTTGAAAGCGCTATCGCCTGCGATCCCCTGCTTGATCTCTTTGACGTAATCCTCTGCCACCCTGAGATTGCTGCTGATAAAGCCGATGGGATTGTTGATTTCATGCGCGACACCAGCGGCGAGCTGACCGATCGCGCGAAGTCTCGCCGACTCGTAAAGCTCCTGCTGGGTCTGCTCGATAACCTTCACCTGCGCGGCCACTTGAGCCTGCAACTGCTCGGAGAGTTGCCTGTACCGAGCCTCTGAATCCTGCAGAGCGGCATGCTGGCGTTGCAGCTCGGCGAAACTCGCTTCCGCGATATCGTGGTGCAGGTTAGCGGCCAATCGATATTTGCCCACATAGGTCAGGATGAACTCGATGAGCCGCGCCGTCGGCGCCTGCAATTGAGGATCCGCGGCACAGCTTAGCCACGCCACGCCATCCAGATTGAATTCCACCGTTTCGGCATCAGCCTGCGGCTGGTCGCTGAGCGCAAAGCGATGACCCGTGACGCCCTGCAGCAGTCGCAACAGGTCTTGCTGACGCTCGGGCGCAAGCAGCTCCGCCAGTGCTGGATCGTCGTCGAAGTTGCGCATCAACCCACCCTGCTCAGTTGGCGGACGAAAGCGTCGGCACTGATGTGTTCGACCTCCGCCAACTGGAATTCCCGGTCGAGGACTGGATACAGACGCTCCAGCAGGACCCGATAGCTCTCGACGACCCCCTCGCCATTGATCGCCGCCGCCATGCACAAGGGCGACCAGGGCGTATCCGACCAGCGACTCTGCAATTCGCCTTCGCCGACCGCTCCGGGCGCATCACGCTTGTTGAATTGCACGACCAAGGGAAGGTTCTCGATATCGATACCGACCTTCTGCAGGTTGTCAGCCAGATTGTCGAACGCATTGGCGTTGTTGTCCTGCTGAGCGGGCTGGGAATCGGCGACGAAGATCACCCCATCGACCCGAGCCAGCACCGCCTTGCGGGTACTGTCGTGCTGGACCTGGCCCGGCACGGTATACAGCTTCAGTCGCAGTTCCAGCCCACTCTCGCTACGCAGGCCTATGGGCAGCATGTCGAAGAACAGGGTGCGGTCGTCACGGGTTTCGAGCACCATCAGCTCGCCCTTGCGCTGCGGTTGCAACAGGGTGTGCAACTGCATCAGGTTGGTCGTCTTGCCGCTCAGTGCCGGCCCGTAGTAAACAACCTTGATTGTCAGTTTTCGTTCATGCGGAATGTATTCAGACATATTTGCGAAGGCCTTCTTGATCAATCAGAACGGCCTCATGTTCTGTGAGTGCGCCCGAAGTCTGGATATCGCTGAACATATGAAGCTCCCCAATGCTGGCGACTGAAGGATGCGTTGCAGGGCGCCGAGAACATGCGGTTCGTCATCCGGCAACTGGATCGTGCTCATCACGGCGCTCCATTTTGAAGGGGGCATCGCTCTCCGGTTTCCGGATGAATACCGTGTAACGGCCTCCTTCCGAGGCCTCGAACGTTATCAGTTTCGATATCAGCTGTTGTGTGAGCTGTTTACCTTCGTTGAGCAGCAGCATACCGTTGGTGGCATGAAGGTTGCGCGCCAGTATCATTCCGGCGCTGAGCCTTCGCGTATCCAGTGCCATGATGCTCGCATCGGCGAGCACAAGGTCCGGCGCAAGTGTCGTACAGAGCTCGATGAAACAATCGCAAAGCTGGGGATCGTAGAGCCGCCCCTTGTATTTCTTCATCAGAAGAAGCGCTTCGTCGCGACTCAGTCGTCGCTCGAGGAACATGCCTCGCTGCAGCTCGATGAAATCAACGCAAAGTTTCAGCAAACGAGAACCGAAAGGTATCGCTTCACCTTCCAGCCGGTCGGGAAATCCATGGCCATCCCAACGCTCCTGATGATGCCGAATCAATCGACCGGCATCCTGCACGGGCTCCAGCGTCATCAGCAGGTTTTCACCCAGCTCCGGGTATTTGCGGTAACGAGCGCGCTCTTCCTTGTATAAAAGGTCAGACGGCCTGGCGAGCAGCTGATCGCTCCAGGTCAGCTTCCCAATGTTGTACAGGGCCGCCGCCATTGCCAGGTCGTTACTGGTTCGTTCATCCAGTTGATAGTGTTCAGCGTACCCCTTTATCAACGCGACGACTTGCGCATTGGTCTGGCGGTCTTTGTTGAAGCGCTGATTCACGAGACCCGCGAAAACCTCGGTGGCGGTGACATAACTGCGACGTAGCTCGGCATAGGCCACATCGAGCATGCCCGCTGTTTCTTCGAGTTCCGCCGTTCGTGCCTGCACCCGACGCTCGAGCGTCTCGTTCAACTCCTGCAGATGGGCGTTCTGCTCCTGAGTGAGGCGTTCGAGTCGTTGACGCTCCCGTTCGGAGAACTCAAAGGCCAGGGCCTGACGAATGATCAGCCGTAGCTCGTCATCGTCCCAGGGTTTGCTTATATAGCGATAGATCTGGCCCTCGTTGATCGCCTTGATGGTGGTGGTGATGTCGGCATAGCCGGTCAGCAAGATGCGTAGGCAACCCGGCCAGCCCTGCTGGACTTTCGCCAGTAGCGTCGCACCGTCCATGCCTGGCATGCGGGCATCCGAGACGATCAGGTCGACCTCGTGCTGCTCAAGCAACTCCAGTGCCACAGCACCACTGCTGGCAAAGAGAAGCAGATAGCGCTCGTTACGCAGCACGCGCCGCAAACTGCTGAGAATATTCTCCTCGTCATCGACCAACAGCACGGTGGCGATCGGCCCATCGTCTCGCTCGACAATCATTACTTGGCATCCTTTCCAGTCAGGGCGGTCGGCTGGCAGACCGGCAGCCATACCCGAAAGCATGTACCCTGCCCTACCTCGCTATGTACTTCGATCCGCCCATTGTGTTTTTGCACGATGTTATAGGAAAGCGCCAGCCCCAGACCGGTTCCCTTGCCTACCGGCTTGGTGGTGAAGAACGGTTCATAGATCCGATTGAGCAGCTTTTTCTCGATGCCTTTGCCGGTGTCTTCGACTTCGAACCAGGCCCAGTCCCCCTCGCACGCTGTGCGTAGCGTAATACGACCGAACTGCTCGATCGAGTGAGCCGCATTGACCAGCAGGTTCATCACGACCTGATTGATTTGCGAAGGGATACATTCCAGTTCCGGCAGCTCGCCAAACTCCTTGACCACCTCGGCCTTGTACTTTATTTCGTTGTTGACTACGTTGAGCGTCGTTTCTATCCCGCGATGCAGGTCGGCGGGACGAAACTCCTCCTCATCGATATAAGAGAAGTCTTTCAGGGCACTGATGATCTGCTTGACCCGATCGATGCCATCGCCGGACTCGCAAATCAAGGCTTTGATATCTTCTCGAATATAGTCGTATTCCAAGGCGCGTTTGACCTGGCGCAACTCGTCCAGACTGGCGACTTCGTCCACGGCATCGATGATCCGCAGCATGTCGAGGACATAACCATCCAGCGTCTTGAGATTGGAAAGCACATAACCAATGGGGTTATTGATCTCATGAGCGACGCCGGCGGCCAACTGGCCAATGGCCGCCAATTTCTCGGATTGGAGCAATTGGCTGTTGGCTGCTTCAAGCTTGCGTATCAATTGATCCTGTTCTGCCTGCTTCTTGCTCAATGCCACCAGCGCGGCTTCGAGTTGCCCGCTCGATCTCGCAATAGCGCCTGTGTCATACATGATCAAACCATAACGACGTACTCCGCCGAAATGATCGTAGGGAAACAGTAGCGTGCTATGCAGCGGGAGCATATCACCATCAGGACTTTCGACCCGCAAGGGAATCAGGTGAGACAGCTCCAGCCAATGATGATAGACATGCCGACCTTTTGACCGTACCAGCTCGATCATCTTGTGAAACCGCTCATTGTTCGTTTCGGGAAAGACCTTGGCGATCGGTCGCCCCCGAACGTCATCGAGACACTTTCCGGTCCGCTGGGTGACGAAATGGTTCCAGTGCAGGATCTGCAAATCAGCGTCGAGTGCGATTACACCGATATTAAGCCCTTCGACGAGCGTTTCGAAGAAGATTTCCGAATTTGTTTCCATTTCATCCTTTCCTTGAGCGCAGGATACGGCCTTTTCGACACTGTCTGAAAACCGATACATCGCTGGGATCACCTGTTAGATAGCAAAATGCCATCTTCAGCACTTCCATTATGGCCGTAACCGAGCACACGCTCCATCCACCGTAAGGATAAGTACCTATGCCCTAGCAGGCGTTTAACAATAACAACTCTCTCGCCAGATAGTTTCTTGGATATCGGCCGCATCCGATGCCCCCTGCCCCGAAGCCATTCGAAAGCCACGGCCTTCCGTCTGATTTACCTTGACGAAACGCATGTTTCATCATTCCTGCCCACCTCGACACTTATCGGACAGCAAACTTAACCTGCATGACGAGAAAACACTTGAAAGCCCAAGCCGCCCAATATAAGCAATGCCTGACTCAATAAGGCCCTGGAAAAATATACAATTCGCCGCTGCCGGCAACACGCCTTGATATGCGAAACATCTTGCGCTCCCGACGACTTGTCGATCTGGTAATAACCGATCTCTGCCCAATGGCATGAGCATGCGAAGTTGACCGAAACAGCCCACGAAGAGCGAACGGACTTCCCACTATCCTGGCGCAAATGATCGTTGAACCGCGCTACGAGAGTTACCCCTCATCGTCACGGCGTCCGCTTCGCCCGCGAGCAGCCTCCGCACAATGCGCGCCACGCGCATGCAACCATGTGTCTAATGACTGGCATGGCTCCAACCTTCATCACTAATAGCAGGGTGGTTGCAGGTTGTGCTGACCCAATATGCCTGCTGGATCGATAGTGAAGGTGGCTGGGCCGCGAGCGACTAAGCTACGAAATCCAAAAAGCCCAAAACTGCCTTCCTT
This sequence comes from Pseudomonas lopnurensis, assembly GCF_015070855.1. Taxonomy (GTDB): domain Bacteria; phylum Pseudomonadota; class Gammaproteobacteria; order Pseudomonadales; family Pseudomonadaceae; genus Stutzerimonas; species Stutzerimonas lopnurensis. Next base: position 25,301 of record NZ_JADDIX010000024.1, on the reverse strand, counting down.
GGTAACCCGGTAAAGTTGTATGCCTATCCAGTACCGCGGGCACATCGAAATACCTGGCCAGGAGCGGATCACGATATTTTTCCTTTTTGATGCAGGTTTTCCCGCTCTCATCCGTCTTACTCCTTGAAAACTCTGAACCTCGCCATGCCCCGCATGCAGGTTGTCCGGCTTGCCGAGCGACACGGGAGGTTTACTTGCTAGCGCAGCAACAGAGTCTCTGAATCCACCATCTACTCGCCTTTTAACCATAGACCTTGCTCCTCATGTCCAAGAAGTCCCGCTCCAGACTCTGGTTCCTCGTTCATAGCTGGCTGGCCCTGCCGATCTGGTTCTTCCTGCTGATCATTTGCGTGACCGGCACACTGGCCACGGTCAGCCAGGAAATCATCTGGCTGGCCAACCCGGACGTGCGTGCCAGCAAACCCTCGGCCGATGCCGAACGGCTCAGCTACGGCCAGGTTCTGGAAGCGGTCCAGCGCGCCGAACCCGAGATCATCGTGCAGTCGATCAGCCGCCCCCAGGAGGACCACTTCGCGCTCAACGCGCGCGTCAGCTACCCCGACGGCACCTCGCCGACCTTCTACATCAACCCCTACACCGGGGCCATCCAGGGCGTCAGCCCGCAATTCGATTTCCGCCAGTTCACCCGCGCCCTGCACGGCTGGTGGCTGGTGCCCTTTACGAACGGCTTCAGCTGGGGCTGGTACCTGGTATCGTTGACAGGCCTGCCGATGCTGGCCTCGCTGGCCACCGGGCTGGTGGTCTACAAGAAGTTCTGGAAAGGCTTCTTCAAGCCCACCCTGCGTTTTCGACATGGCGCGCGCATCTTCTGGGGTGATTTCCACCGCCTGTCCGGCATCTGGTCGATCTGGTTCATCGCGATCATTTCCATCACCGGCATATGGTTCCTGATCCAGGCAATACTGGCCGACAACCATATTTCCATCTCCACCGAAGGCGTGCCGCCGGTGGTGGCGCGCGAGGATGCGCCGATAGTCGCTGCCGGCGGCAGCGTGCCGCGCCTCGACGTGGACCAGGCGGTGGCCGCCGCCAGCCAGCGGATCCCCGGCCTGGAGGCCAGCTTCGTCAGCCTGCCGGGCAACGCCTACAGCCATATCTTCGTAGGAGGGCGCGGCTGGTACCCGCTGATGTTCCAGTCGGCGGCGGTCAACCCCTATACCGGCCAGGTCGACTCCACCCGCCTGCTCAGCGACCGCTCCGCCCTGGAGTTCGTCACCGAGTCGATGCGCCCGCTGCACACCGGCGACTTCGGCGGCCTGTGGCTCAAGCTGGTGTGGTTCCTCTTCGGCCTGATCCTCAGCATGATGGTGCTCAGCGGCCTGCTGATCTGGAGCAAGCGCACTGTCCAGGCCACCGCCGCCCTGGCCAAGCGCCCGGCACGCGCCACCCGCCAGCCCAAGCCGGCCAAGCCGGCACCGATCCGCATCAGCGAAGCCACGGAGAGTCAGCCATGAGCAGGGCGGCAGCAACCCCCGCGCCATCCCATCTGGGCCGCCTGTGGTACAAGTGGCGCTTCCACCTGAGTGCCCTGCTGGTGATCATTCCGCTGGCCTTCATGCCCAAGTACTTCAAGGACGTCGCCCTGTTTCGTGGCGAGAGCGGCCTGGGCGAACGAGAGGTCGGCGAAGTGCAGGTCGGCCCCTGGAGCCTGCGCCTGGCCGAGTTCCGCCAGGAACCGCCACGCCTGGAAGGCCCCGCCGGCTATATGAAGAGCTTCAACGCCGCGCTGTGCCAAGCCTGCATCGGGCAGGTCAAGGCCACCTACCTGCGCATCGGCAAGCCGCGCAGCCTGCGCGCGGCCGGCGCCCTCTTCTTCGGCAGCCCCTACCGCATGGGCGCCAGTCTGCCCATTCCCGCCCGCACCAAGGCCGACGCCGAGCTATGGATCACCATGGAAGGCTGGGACGGCTCCATGCACCAGGCATCCATTCCCCTGGCCCAGGCATCGCCCGCGACCCTGGCCTGGCTGGACAAACAAGGAGGCAAGCCATGATCACCGCCGCCCGACTATGCCTATTCGGTGCCTCTAAAAACGTTGGCGAGGCAGTCAGCGCAATACCGACGGCGGCCCCGCAAAAACAGGCGAAAAAGCGCAGTTTACGAGCTGTAAATGAGCATTTTGAGCCTGCTTTCAACGTAGCGATGACAACGCAGGTAGTTTTTAGAGGCGCCTTGCTGACGCTCTGCGCCGGCTTTGCATCCTTGGCCCAGGCGCACAACCCGATCTGCCAGTGCGAGCCGCTCGACGGCGAGGAAATCGTCTGCACCGGCGGCTTCTCCGACGGCAGCGGCGCCCCGGGAGTAACCCTCGACGTGATCAGTTACGACGAGGAAATCCTCGTGCCCGGCAAGCTTGGCGAAGACTCGAAACTGCGTTTCAAGCGCCCGGACGGCGAGTTCTACGTACTGTTCGACGCCGGTCCCGGCCATGTGGTGGAGATCGACCACACGGAAATCGAAGCGCCATGACCACCCAGGTGATACGCCCCGCCGGAGCCGGCCACGAAACCCTCTACGTCCTGGCGCTGTGCCTGGCCATTCTGCTCCTGGCCAGCTCGGTGGTGGTCTGGCGCGCGGAGCCCGAGCAGCACGCCGCCGTCTCCGGCCATCAGCTCGACGCCCGCCGCGACCTCAACGCCGCCGAACAGGGCATCCATGCCGACCTCAGCGTGGCCGTCGACGAGATCCATCTGTACCGGGAGGAAGAGCAGCGCCTGCCCAGCCCGCAGGAGCTGGCCGAGGACAGCTTCCCGCCCTTCGTGGATAACGCCAGCGCCGCCAACCGCGGCCAGCACCGCTGGCAGTTGCTCGACCTTGCGGGCGAAGAGGTCTATCTCGGCCTCAGTCAGGCCCACGACGTGGCCGGTTCCTTCCTCCTGCGCCTGGAGGGCCCGCAGGCCGATATCTGGATCAACCGCGACGCCCATCCCACACCACCGACCGACCTGCAGCAGCAGGCGCTGATCGCGGCTGGCTGGCGCCAGGTGGTGGTCCAATTCGACGCCGGCGTGACTCGCCAGCACCGCCATTGAACTTCGGAAGCCCCATGCAGACATTCCTTCGCTCCCCGCTGCGCCGCCAGTTGCTGGCCACACTCCTGCTCGGCCTGGCGGGCGCCCTGCTGCCCACCCTGGCCAGCGCCGCCGACGGCAAGCGCCTGCGCATCGGCATCACCCTGCACCCCTACTACAGCTACGTGAGCAACATCGTCGGCGACAAGGCCGAGGTGGTGCCGCTGATTCCCGCCGGCTTCAACCCTCATGCCTACGAGCCGCGCGCCGAAGACATCAAGCGCATCGGTAGCCTGGATGTGGTGGTACTCAACGGCGTCGGCCACGACGACTTCGCCGACCGCATGATCGCTGCCAGCGAGAAGCCGGACGTCGCGCTGATCGAGGCCAACGCCAACGTGCCGCTGCTGGCGGCCACCGGCCAGGCCGCGCGCGGCGCCGGCAAGGTGGTCAACCCGCACACCTTCCTCTCGATCAGCGCCTCCATCGCGCAGATCAACACCATCGCCCGCGAACTGGGCAAGCTCGACCCGGACAACGCCAAGGCCTACAGCCAGAACGCCCGCGCCTACGGCAAGCGCCTGCGCCGCCTGCGCGCCGAAGCCCTGGGCCAGCTGAGCCAGACGGACAACCCCGAACTGCGCGTAGCCACCATCCATGGCGCCTACGACTATCTGCTGCGCGAATTCGGCCTGGAGGTCACCGCCGTGGTGGAACCGGCCCACGGCATCGAGCCCAGCCCCAGCCAGTTGAAGAAGACCATCGACCAGCTCCGGGACCTCGACGTGCAGGTGATCTTCTCGGAAATGGACTTCCCCTCCAGCTACGTCGACACCATCCAGCGCGAGTCCGGTGTCAAGCTCTATCCCCTCACCCATATTTCCTACGGCGAATACACCGCACAGAAGTACGAGGAGGAAATGACCCGCAACCTCGGCACCGTGGTGCGCGCCATCCAGGAGTCCGGCGCATGACCGCTGCCGAAGCACTGGTGGCGACGCCGATCAGCGGCCCCGCCATCGACTTCGCCGACATCAGCCTCGACCTCGGCCGCACCCGCATCCTCGACCGGGTCGAATTCCAGGTCCGCGCGGGCAGCGTGCACGCCTTGGTCGGGCCCAATGGCGGCGGCAAGAGTTCGTTGATCAAGACCCTGCTCGGCCAGATGCCTCACCAGGGCGAACTGCGCCTGAGCTGGCCGGACGCCCCCGGCACCATCGGCTACGTGCCCCAGGCCCTGGAGTTCGATCGTGGCCTGCCGCTGACGGTGGACGACTTCATGGCCGCCATGTGCCAGCACCGTCCCGCCTTCCTCGGCCTGTCGCGCCGGCATGCCCCGGCCATCGAGCAGGCTCTGGCGCGGGTCGGCATGCTCGACAAGCGCAAGCGGCGCATGGGCGCCCTCTCCGGCGGCGAGCGCCAGCGCGTGCTGCTGGCCCAGGGACTGGTGCCGGAAGCGCAACTGCTGGTGCTGGACGAACCCATGTCGGCGCTGGACGAACCCGGCGTGCGGGTATTCGAGCGATTGCTGGCCGACTGGCGTCAGGCTGGGGTGACGGTGCTGTGGATCGAGCACGACCTGGAGGCGGTGGGCCGTCTGGCCGACCAGGTCACCGGGCTCAACCGCCGCGTGCTGTTCGACGACGCGCCGACCCGGGCACTGACTCCGGAGCGCCTGCTGCAACTATTCTCCAGCCATCCGCGGATTACCGGGGAGGCCACCGCATGAACTTCGACTACGAGCAACTGCGCCTGCTGATCCAGAGCTGGGCCAGCGCCGGGCACCTGCCGCAGGCCCTGGCCTACGGCTTCGTGGTCAACGCGCTGCTCGCCGGCCTGCTGATCGGCCCGGTGTTGGGTGGCTTGGGCACCCTGGTGGTGGTCAAGCGCTTCGCCTTCTTCTCCGAAGCGGTCGGCCATGCCGCGCTGACCGGCGTGGCCATCGGCATCCTCCTCGGCGAACCCTATACCGGGCCCTACGGCAGCCTGTTCGGCTACTGCCTGCTGTTCGGCATCCTGCTCAACTACCTGCGCAACCGCACCGGCCTGGCGCCGGATACCCTGATCGGCGTGTTCCTCTCGGTATCCCTGGCGGTCGGCGCCAGCCTGCTGCTGATTCTGGCCGGGCGCATCAACATCCATATCCTGGAGAACGTGCTGTTCGGCTCGGTGCTGACCGTCAACGGCCAGGACCTGGCGGTGCTGGCGCTGGTCGCCCTGCTCGCCCTGAGCCTGGCCCTGCCGCTGTACAACCGCATCATGCTGGCCAGCTTCAACCCGCAGCTGGCCAGCGTGCGCGGCGTCGCGGTGAAGCGCCTTGACTACCTATTCGTGCTGCTGGTGGCGCTGGTCACCGTGGCCTCGGTCAAGGTGATAGGCGCCATACTGGTCGGTGCCCTGCTGGTGATCCCGGCGGCCGCCGCGCGCCTGCTCAGCCAGTCGCTGAAAGGCTTCTTCTGGCTGTCGGTGGCCATCGCCACCCTCAGCACCCTGGCTGGCATCCTGCTGCCGGTCACGCTGGACCTGCCGATCCCCTCGGGTGCCGCCATCATCATCGTCGCCGGCATCGCTTTCGCCCTCGCCGCCATCGCTCGCGGCACACTGCCCCACCTGAAAGGGAACCTGGGATGACCCACCACCCGCTACGCCGACTCACCCTCGCCCTGGCCGTCAGCGCCCTGCTCTGCGGCCCGCTGCAAGCACAGGAAAACCCGCCGCGGATACTGGCCGCGCTGCCCGTGACCTACGGACTGGGCGCCGTCCTGCTGGACGGCAGCGACGTACAGCTGCAACGCGTCGCTCCCGCCAACCTGCCGGCCAGCCGCCAGATCGCCTACTTCAGTGGGCGTGGCGCCGCCAGCCTGGGCAAGGCCGCGAGCCAGGCCGACGCGGTGATCGCCCTGCGCTCGCTGTGGCCGGACGACCCGCTCTACCCGCTGGCCCGGCGCAGCAATATCCGCATCGTCGAGATCGATGGCGCACGTCCGGTGGACGGCGCCCTGCCCGGCATCGCCCTGCAGGTGGAAGGCGAAGACGCCCTGGCCGAGCAGCCCTGGCTGAACATCAACAACCTCGGGCGCATGGCCGACGTGATCGCCGCCGACCTGGTGCGCCTCGCACCCGCCGACAAGCCGCAGGTCGAAGCCAACCTGGCTGCTCTCAAGCAGCGCCTGCTCAAGCTCAGCGCCGACAGCGAAGCGCGCCTGGCACGAGCCGACAACCTGACGGTGGCCAGCCTGTCGCCGCACCTGGACTATCTGATCGGCGGTCTCAACCTCGATCTCGTCGAACTGGATCTGCCCGAAGACGGCCAGTGGACGGCCGAAACCCTCGCCGAACTGAGCGCCAGCCTACGGGAAAACGACGTCGCCGCCGTGCTCGCCCAGCGCAAGCCCTCGGCCGAACTGGCCCAGGCGGTAGCGGATGGCGGCAGTCGCTTGGTACTGGTCGAGGAAGGCCAGGACGACCCCGCCGCTGGACTGGAAGCGGCCATCGGGCAGGTATTGGACGCATTGTTGTGATGTTCGCACGCTGGAGCGATTCCTAGGTCAAGTGATCGTTCCCACGCTCCGGCGTGGGAACGCAGCCTTCGACGCTCCAGCGTCCACCCGCCGCACCTCGCGTGGCGGAAACCGCATGGCGAGGCAAGGCATCCCGAGCTAACCTCCCACGCTTGAGCGTATGGAGCTATCGATCAGCTGCTGGGCTGCCTCACGCAGAGTGTTACCGGCGGCGTTCCCACGCAGAGCATGGGAACGATCGGAAAGCCCTCTCGCTCAATTCAGCCAATCGATTCAAGGACGAATCCCATGGGCCGCAGCCGTTACGTCATCACTGAACCCGAGAACCCCCACTTCCTGACCTGCACGGTGCTGGAGTGGTTTGCCGCTATTTCACTCGCCCCGCACTCGTCGACATCCTGCTTGACTGCTGGCGCTACCAGCAGGCGAATCAGGGTTTGTGTCTTTACGGTTATGTCGTGCTGGAAAATCATCTGCACTTCGTCGCTCAAGCCCCGGGTCTGGGCAAGTGCGTGAGCAGCTTCAAGTCCTTCACAGCGCGGCGGATCATCGACCATCTACAAGAGCGCGGAGCAGAGCGAGTGCTGGCGCGCTTGCGTTTCGCCAAACGTGCGCACAAGGCTGACCGTACCTACCAGATCTGGCAGGAAGGCTCCCATGCCGAGCTCATCTACAGCCCGCAGGTGATGCGAGAGAAGCTCGATTACATCCATCACAATCCGCTGAAGCGCGGCTATGTGGATCTGGCGGAGCACTGGCGCTACTCAAGCGCCCGAAACTATGCGGGGAAAACGGGGTCGATCGAGATCGACCGCTGGGATGCGTGACGCAGAGCGTCACAGGTGGCGTTCCCACGCAGGAGCATGGGAACGATCGAGCCTCTCCACCATCAGGTAGCCAGGATTACCTCAGAAGGTGTATTTCGCCGTCAGCAGATAGCTGCGCGGTTCGCCATAGGTATCCGTGGAACCCCAGGAGATGTCATAGCCGATGGCCGAATAGTAGGTCCGGTCGAAGACATTGTTGAGGTTCAGTTGCAGGTCGAGATGCTCGTTCGCCCGGTAGCCCAGCAGCAGGTCCGCCACCGCGTAGCTGCCCTGGTCCAGGCGATAGGTCCCGCCGCTGAGGGCGACATCGTTGTAGACGCGGCTCTGCCAGTAGACGCTGCCGCCGACACGCCATTTCTCCAGTTGTCCGGGCAGATGATAGAGCGTGGAAACCTTGACCAGGTGCTCGGGCTGGTCGGTGTCGAAGCGTTCGCCCTCGTTGGCTGGATCGTCGTCCTTGCGGTAGCGGGCGCGGGTGTAGGTGTAGCCCGCGCCGACCTGCCAGTTCTCGCTCAGCGCGCCCTGCAACTCCATATCCACGCCCTGGCTGCGCACCAGACCGGCGGCCTCGTAGCAGGAGCTGGTCGGGAACGTGCTGCAGCCACTCTGGTCGGCCAGCAGGCTGGCGCGGTTCTTCTGGTCGATCTGGAACACGGCCAGGCTGGCATTGAGCGCACCGTCGAAGTACTCGCCCTTGACGCCGATCTCGTAGTTCTCGCCGACGACGGGCTCGAGCAGTTTGCCGGCATTGTCCTTCTGCGTCTGTGGCTGAAACACGTCGGTATAGCTGAGGTACAGCGAATGGTGCGCATCCAGGTCGTAGACCAGACCGGCATAACGGGTGAGGTTGCGCGTGACCTTGTAGTCGCCGTTGCCGCTGCGATTGTCGTACTCGTACCAGTCGAGACGGCCGCCAAGAATGAGCTTGAGCGGATCGGCCAGGCTCAGGCGGGTGGTCAGGTAGGCGCCTTCCTGGGTGGTGATGTTGTGGGTCTTGCCGGCACGGACGAAATCCGGCCTGGCACCACCGACCGGAATGAAGCCGTTGCCGGTGTATTCCTGGGTGGTCATTTCATTTTCCCGGCGGCTGACACCGAAGACCAGTTCGTGGCTGCGCCCCAGCCACTGCAGCGGGCCGCTGGCATACAGGTCGAGGGCGTTCTGATCCTCGTCGTGACCGGACTGGTAGGCGTAGTGGTACATGTCCAGCGCTGGGTCGCGCCGCAGGTAGGTGCCGGAGAACAGCGCGTCCTGCCAGGAAGACATGGCCGCCAGGCGCAGCCTCCAGTCGTTGTCGAAGCGATGTTCCAGGTCGCCGAACAGGGTATTGACCTTCTGCTCCTTGTTCTCCCAGTCGGTGCCCGGGTAGGCCGAGCGCGGCAGGTCCAGGTGGCGGCCGTCGATGCCGATGGGCAGGCCGCCCCAGAAGAAATTGGTCTGGTCCTCCTGACGCGAGAAGCCCAGGGCCAGGGTGGTGCGCTCGCTCAGGTCGGCTTCGGCGATGGCGTAGAACAACCCATGGTCGTGTTCCTCCTCGTCGCGGAAGCTGTGCGCATCCCGGTAGGCGCCGACCACCCGGCCGCGCAGCGTACCGCTGTCGTTGAGCGCACCGGAGACATCCACTTCGCCACGGTAGTCATCCCAGCGCCCGGCACCGCCACTGAGCCTGACCTGTGGATCGATCGTCGGGCGCTTGCGCACCATATTGATCGCCGCCGAGGGGTTGCCGCTGCCGGTGACCAGCCCGGTGGCACCCCGCACTACCTCGACCCGGTCGAACATCGCCAGATTCGGCTGCACACCCACCACCCAACCTTGATAGGCGCTCGGCAGGCCGTCGTACATGACGTTGTCGATATCGAAGCCGCGAGCGCTGAAGGCGGGCCGGCCCGGGCCGTTGGAGCGGCTGAGGAACAGCCCGGGCGTATTGCGCACCACATCGGTGATGCTGGTCATCGCCTGGTCGTCCATGCGCTGGCGAGTGATCACCGTGGTCGCCTGGGGCGTCTCGCGCAGCGACAGCGGCATGCGGGTGGCGGTACCCATGACGCCGGTGGTGTAGGAACCACTGCCTCCGGTGGTGGCGTCCAGCCGGCTGCCGGTCACCGTGGTGGCATCCAGCTCCAGGGCGCCCTGGGCGTCGAGGTCGATCAGGATGTAGCTGCCGCTGGCCTGGCGGACCGCCCGCAGCCCGCTGCCGGACAGCAATGCGGCAAAGCCCTCGTCCACCGCGTAGACGCCGCGCAGGCCGGGCGACTGGCGACCCCGGGTCTGCGCGGCATCGAAGGACAGGGCGACGCCGGCGGCACTGGCGTAGCGTCCCAACACCTCGGCCAGGGGCCCTTCGGCGACGTCGTAGCGCTGGCCGGCCTGGATCGTTGCGCTTTCGCTGCCGGCTGCAACGGCCGGCAAGGGCGCCAGCAGGGCCAGGCCCGGTCCCAGTAATGCCAACTGCAATGCCACAGCCAGCGGATGACGTCGATCGATGAAAGGGTGCCACATGTTTTTCTTCCCCCCGGACAAGTGGCCAACCAGGCCACGGACTGGGGTGAAGCCGAAGCGGGATGCGAAAAAGTGCAAAGTTCAAAAAGAAAGGCATCCGCCCAACCGTCAGCCGCGCGGCGAAACCATGACCCAATAGGCCGTGCGCCGCTCCACCGTCAGCGCAAAGGCACTCTCCAGTGCGGCCAGCGCCCGGTCGGTATCGTCCAGCGGAAAGGCGCCAGAGACCTTCAGCCCTGCGACCCGTGGATCGCAGCGCAGCCATCCGGTCCGGTAGCGCGCCAGTTCGGCAAGCAGCTCGCCCAGTGGCCGGTCGATGGCGATCAGACTGCCCGTTTCCCAGGCCACCACCGATGCATCGTTGGCCCGTGGCCGATCGCTGACGCCGGCCGAGAAGCGCAGCCGCTGCCCCGCCTCCAGGCGCACCGGCGCGGCGGTTGCCGAGACGCTCACCTCGACGGCCTTCTCCAGCACCGCCACTTCGCTGAAGCCTTCCGCCCTGCGCACCGTGAAACGGGTTCCCAGCGCGCGTATCCGGCCATGCGGGGTTTCCACCCGGAACGGCCGGCCCAGCGGATCGGCTGCAGTAGTCACCAGCAGCTCGCCGGCGCGCAGGTGCAACAGACGCTGGTGCGCGTCGAAACGCGCATCCACCGCACTGTTCGTATTGAGCATCAGCTGACTGCCGTCGGCCAGGGTGAATTGCCGACGTTCACCGATCGCCGTACGGTAGTCGGCAAACAGCCGTTGCCCCGCCCCGCTACGCCAACCGATGGAGCCCAGGGCACCGGCGGAAGCCAGCAACAGCAGACCGCCCAAGACCTGCCGCCGCGAACGGTCGCGGCCCTGCAGGGTCGGCATGGCGAGTTGCCCGGGAACCCGCGCGAACTGTTCGCGGACCGCCTCGATACGCTGCCAGGCCTGACGGTGCAGGGGATCGGCATCGTGCCAGCGCTGCCACGCCCGATGCTCGGCTTCGCCACCAGCACCCGAGGCCAAGCGCGCATACCAGAGCGCCGCGCTACGGATCGCCTCGCGCTCCGCCACATCCGGTCCGCCGTGAGCGGCCGTCATGGCGAATCCAACTGCATCAGGCAGCAATGCTCCATCGCCTTGGCCATATAGTTGTTCACCGTGCGCAGCGAAATTCCCAAGCGTTCGGCGATCTGCGGATAGGTCAGCCCCTCGAACTGGGATAGGATGAGCGTCTGCTTGACCTTGGCGCCGAGCCCGGCGAGCAGGCGATCTATTTCCAGCAACGCATCGAACAGCAGCGCCTGTTCCTCCAGCGAAGGCTGCACCGCCACGGGCATGGCGGCCAGCGCCTCCAGGTAGGCCTGCTCCAGCGAACGACGCCGGTACAGATCGATCACCAGACCCCGAGCAATAGTCGAGAGGTAGTGGCGCGGCTCGCGCAGGCTGTCGGCGGTGCGGGCAACCAGCACACGGACGAAGGTGTCCTGGGCCAAGTCGGCGGCATCGGCGGAATTACTCAATCGCTGGCGCAGCCAGCCACGCAGCCAGCCATGATGGTCACGGTAGAGCGCGTGCAAAGCCGTGTCGGTGGATGCCGTGGACATCCCGCCCTCCAATAGAGATTACGATGCAAATAGGAATGCTTCGCAATTCTACGGATGAGACGGGCCGTTGGGAATGGGAATCGCTCTTGTTGACTAAATCAGTTGGAGGCGATGGGATGGGTAACGGTCTGTTTTCCCCACCATTTGCGCCTGGCGCCAGGGAAACACTTTCGCGGGTTTGTTTTAATGTCTGAAAATTCCGAGTGTATCGAAGCGGTCGATACGCCAGCCCCTTTCTGGCGTATCGATCAGAGTTCGTCACGTCGAACGATTCAGAGTGACCAGCGGATGGGCAGGCAGGTGTCCAAATTGTTGTCGTCGGCATCTTTCCATGTGAGCGTCGACTCCACCTCGCGTTTATGAAATCGACATCACATCAGTCGGGCTCCTCGATCCTCATGAGCTGCAGGTTGGGGTCGGCGTCGATCTGCTCGCGTGTGAACGGCAACCCCCGCCACTCCTGGCGTGAGAACAGCTCCGTCTGGTCCTTGTAATGCGGCGATGCCGGATCGCTGGACTGCGAGAAGGCCAGCAGCCCCTTGGCCACAGGGCCGCGCTCGTCGAAGCTGACCAGTTGGATGTAGCTGCTGCCGCCGACCACCTCCAGCCGCCCGTCGGCATCCGGCCGGCTCTGGATCGCGTTGTAGATTCCCATATGCCCGTCGCCTCCCGGAATCGAAATCCGCGCATCGCCGCGGGTGGCGAACTGGATCTGCCCCCAGCGGGTTCGCTCCGGCCAGCGCGCCTGCTCGATCTCATGCGTCGCCTCGCGCAATGCCTGCTCGAGCTGCCGGGCGACCTGCGGCTTCTGCCAGGCGAGGCCGCGTGGCGTATTCAGGGGGTGCTGGGGATCGAAAGGGTGACTCCAGGCTGCATCCGGCTCGGCCAGCGCCGCCACGAAGCGCTGGAAATACAGCAGGCCGAGCCCGCTATCCAGAGCCGCGCGGCGGTCCCACGACGCCAGCGCCGAACAGGCGGCCGTCAGTGCATGATCCGCCGCGCGGGATGCGCAGAATGCCAGTAGATCGTCGAGGATCAGGTCGGCCAGATGCACGCGATTGTCCGTCACCAGCCGGATCAGGAAGTCTTCGCTGAGCGGCCGCTCGCCGTGCCCGCCGATCCTGGCCAGCGCGTAGCGGGCACGGGCGCCCAGTGGCCGATTCTCACGGCTGACCAACGGTGAATAACCGACCAGCGGCGCGGCAGGGTTGCTCATCCAGGCGCTGTCGTTCGAGTTCTGCACGAAATCGCCACGCTGCAGCAGCGGCAGATGCCGGCCAGCGACCACGCCGGGCTGGGCCGCCCCGGGATCGGGCTGCCAGTCGCAATCGCTGCGGCTACCGTCCAAGCCGGGCAACCCCTGGGCCAGCAACGCCTGGTCGGCACATTCCGCCAACCGCTCGGCGGGTACGTTGGGCACCAGCGAGGCATTCATGTACAGGGCATTTCCCTGGTCGTCCACGGCCAGCGTATTCACCCAGGGCACTCCCTGGATGTCCTGCAACGCCGTGCGCAAGTCGTCCAGATCGGACGCCTGGTTCATCGCCATCCATTGCTGCAATGCGCGGGTGTTGCCGAGGTTCACGTCCTGCAGGGCATAGGCATGTCGTGGATTCCAGTCGAGCATTCCAGGCCAGTTCAGCACGGGGCCGAAGGAAGACTCGTAGACGTCATGGGTCTGCCTCGACAGGTGGCCGTCCGGCTCGCGCACCTCGATGGCCAGGGTGGTCTTGCGCAGCGGCAGGCTGCGCCCGTCGACCAGGTGGCGCGTCGGATCCTCGGGGTCCAGCGTCAGGCGGTGCAAGGTAAAATGACTCGAAGTATCCACCGTATGGGTCCAGGCCAGATGCCGGTTGAAACCGATGTTGACCAGCGGCATGCCTGGTAGCGCGGCGCCCATCACGTCCAGCTTGCCAGGAAGGGTCAGGTGCATCTGGTAGAAGCGCAGCCCCCCGCTCCAGGGGAAATGCGGGTTGGCCAGCAGGCGTCCCCTGCCATTCTCGGTACGTTGCCCGCCCACGGCGATGGCATTGCTGCCACGCTCCAGGGCGAAGCCCTGCAGGCGCTCCAGGCTCAACGTAGAGACCCGAGCGGCAGGCGCCGCGTCTTGCGGCGGCGCGGCGGCCAGCATGGCCTCGGCGAACTGTCCGATCCCACCTTCGACCAGCAACCGGCGCACGAGCCTGGCCATGTCCTCTTCCTGCAACGGACGTAGCCAGTCGGCATCGCCGCAGGCGGCCGGCCGCCGAGTCTCGGAAATCTCGCCCAAATAGCGGTTGTAACCCGCCACATAGCCGGATAGCAGCTGTCGGATGGCCGGCGGCTGGCTGGCCAGAAAAGCGGCAACCGCCTCGTCGTCGTTCAACCAGCGAAAGAAGAAGTCCGAGCGCAAGTTGTCCAGCCCCGCGGACGATCGCCCTTCCCGGCCCAGGAAACGTGCCCGCTCGCCCCGCACGGTCAACACCTCGTCGGCGAGCAGGCAGAGGTTGTCGCGGGCATAGGCGTAGCCGATGCCATAGCCGAGGCCATGCTCGTCGGCCGCCCGGATATGTGGCACGCCGAACGACGTCCAGCGAATCTCGGCCTTGTAGCCGGGATCGCCGTCATTACGCGCGTTCGTCAGACAGCCCGTCAGATAGCAACACGCCAACAATGCGGTGGCCGCGGAAAGAACCCTGTTCATGCCTACTCCCGTCCCAGCGGTGAAATGTCGCACCTCGGTACGACACGAGAACCACTAAGAGACGCGGGAAGGGGCGAGGAATTTAAGGCGGGGACGATCAGGGCAGCGAGGCCCGGCGGTGCGCGTAGCGCACCCTACGAAAAGGCCGAGCGTCTCAGTATCTGGACCTACAGGGGGCGCTGAGGGGTGTAGCGGCGCGCCGCATCATCGGGATCGGCTATGGAATACTCCATTTCCCGGACCCGGATACGGCAGTGCTTCATGGCGTTGACGATGTGCTTTTCCACCATGTCCTTGGAAATACCCATCTGCGTCGCGATCTCATGGTGCGCCAGGCCGTCCAGCTTACGCAGCAGGAAGGCCCGGCGGCAGTTTTCCGGCAGCTCGTTCAGCGCCCGCTCCACCAGGCTCACGCGTTGCCGCAGATACAGGGACTCCTGCGGCGTGGACTGCTCCTTGGCCTGCGGTTCGACGTCCTCGATCGATTCACAACGCCGCACCACGCCGCGGCGATGGGCATCGGTGGCAATATTGATCGCCGTGCGGTACAGATAGGCCTGCGGGAATTCCACTGCGCTCTGGCGGCCTCCTTCGAGGATTCGCAGGTAGGCATCATGGGCCACATCCGCTGCCAGATGATGATCCCTCAGCCGGGTAGTCAGATAGCGAACCAATTGCTGGTAATACTGTTCCATGATCCCCCGCACCCCAAAAACGTCGCCATTCGCGGGAACACACGCTCATCGCGGCCTCTTCCTACCGCCTTGAGCCAAGCATGCGCGGCATTTTATACTGGCAATCAGCCCTAATTATAATAATTCTCATCTTTATTAGAAGACCTCTTTTGAGGCCGTGCCTATTTTTCCAGACACTTCGAATCGGTAGCCTGATGACTCGCCACGCTTCGTCCCCTGTCGCAAGTGACAGCCTCATCGATAGTGCGGCCTACTGGTGCATGCGCCTGCAGGCCGACGACTGCACGGACGAAGAACGCGCGACGTTCGAGCACTGGCTGAAGAGCGATCCGGCGCACGCCCGCGAATACCAGGCCATGCTCGATATCTGGCAGGTCAGCGAACACCTGCCCAGGCGCGCCACCCCGGACACCGGCGGCGCCCCTCCGGCATCCCGGATGCCTTCCCGGCGCCGCCTGTTCAGACCTGCCGCTGCCGTAGCTGCCGTCCTGTTCCTGTCGCTGGGCATCGCTCTGGGCTGGCGTCAGGGTTGGCTGCCCAACGACATCCAGCACTACCACGCCGCGGAACAGACCCGCGAAGCCGTCCTGCCCGACGGCTCGCGCATCCAGCTGAACCTGGGCACCACGCTGTGGTTCGGCAACTTTCGCGATCGCCGCAGTGTCGTCCTCAGCGAAGGCGAGGCTTTCTTCGAGGTCCAGCACGATTCCCGCCAGCCTTTCGTGGTGTATGCAGGCAAGGGCAGCGTCACCGTCACGGGCACCCGGTTCAACGTATGGAAATATGACAACCAGGTCGTCGTCACCCTGTTGGAGGGTTCGGTCAAGGTGCGCAGCGACATCGAGGAATCCGACCAAGTCGCCCATCTCTCCCCCGGCATGCAGGCGCGCTACGACACCAGGAGCGCGCTGCCGCGGGTTTCGGCCGCCAGGGCCGGCTCCCTGGCCTGGCGCGAGGGCAAACTGGTGCTCGACGACCTGATGCTCAGCGAGGCCCTGCCGCTGATCAATCGCTACCTGGACAAGCCGGTGCTGCTCGCCGATCGGGCCACCGGCAACATCCGGGTCGGCGGCATC
This sequence comes from Pseudomonas lopnurensis, assembly GCF_015070855.1. Classification (GTDB taxonomy): domain Bacteria; phylum Pseudomonadota; class Gammaproteobacteria; order Pseudomonadales; family Pseudomonadaceae; genus Stutzerimonas; species Stutzerimonas lopnurensis. The sequence continues at coordinate 9,385 of NZ_JADDIX010000024.1, read as the reverse complement.
TACGACATCCACAACGTCGGCCAGTTGGTCCGGACGCTGCCCAGGGTGCTGCCGGTCTATCTCAGTCGCAATGCCGACGGCAACACCGTGATCAATAGCCGCGAGCAGCTTTAGAGACCGTTCCCTTTTCGTTGCGAACCATCCCTCGGACCGCCCCCGTAGGAGCGGGCCATGCCCGCGAACCGCACCGCTGCAGAAGCTTCGCGGGCATGGCCCGCTCCTACAGTTCTCCGTGCAGGGTGGAAAGCCGCGAAGCGTTTTCCAGCGAACCGCGCGGGGCCATTCCCGCGCACGCTCGCGCCTGCGAGGAGATGTACCGACACGCCCGATGCAATCGGCGGTCTGCGACGAAACCTCGCCAGACCTAAATCCAGTCCCCACCTTCTCGTCTCATTGACTCGAGGCGAAGTCGATAACGTGCCCTCTCGCCTCGTCCTCGACCCTCCGCCACAGCATCAGAGAAGGCCTCATGACCCCCGACGCAGACAGCCTCGCCCGCGAAACCATGGCCATCCTCAGGCCCTTCTGGACACAGGTCGTCCTCTCGATGCTCCTGGGTATCGCCGGCGGCCTCAGCGTCACCGCGCTGTTGGCCACCATCAACACCGCGATGAACGTCGAGGGTGGTCCCGACCTGCGCCTCGCCCTGCTGTTCGCCGCCCTGTGCGTGCTGACCCTGGCCTGCTCGACCCTGTCGAACCTGCTGACCAACTACATCGGCCAGCGCGTGGTAGCCACCCTGCGCCGGGACCTGGCGGCCCGGATCCTGGCCGCGCCCATCGAGCAGTTGGAGCGTTACCGCGCGCACCGCCTGATCCCGGTGCTGCTCAACGACGTCGGTACGCTCAGCACCTTCGCCCTGAGCGTTGCCCCCATGGTCATCGCGTTCACCGTGACGATCGGCTGCCTGAGCTACCTGGCCCTGCTGTCCTGGCAGATTCTGCTGCTGACGGTGGCCACCGTGCTGATCGGCAGCGGCGCGCAATACCTGGCCCATCGCTACGGTACGCGCAGCATCCAGACCGCCCGTGACGGCGAGGACGAGCTGCAGAAGCATTACCAGGCCATCTCGGCCGGCGCGAAGGAACTGCGCATCCAGCGCGAACGCCGGCTGCACATGCTGGACCGGCAGATTCACGACACCACCGAGCGCATCTGCCGCGCCAATATCCGCGCCGCCGCCATCTTTGTCAGCGCCGAGACCTTCGGCTCGATGCTGTTCTTCGCGGTGATCGGTATGGCCATCGCCTTCCAGGCCCTCTGGCCCGGCACCGACAGGACCGTTCTGGGTGGCTTCGTGCTGGTCATGCTGTACATGAAAGGACCGCTGGAACAGCTGATCAGCAACATTCCCAGCCTCAGCCGGGCCGAGGTCGCCTTCCGCCGCATCGGCGAGCTGTCACGCCGCTTCTCCTCGCCCGAACCCCATCTGCTGAGCGGCGAGCGGGCCTCTCCGGCGGCGCCCCTGGAGCGCATCGAACTGCATCGGGTCCGCTACGACTATCCCCAGGCGGAAGGCAGCCAGCCCTTCCACCTGGGCCCTGTCGACCTGTGCATCCAGCGCGGCGAGATCGTCTTCATCGTCGGCGAGAACGGCTGCGGCAAGACCACCCTGATCAAGCTGCTGCTGGGCCTCTATGCGCCCCAGCACGGCGAGATCCGCCTCAACGGCCAGGCCGTCCACGATGCTCGGCGCGATGACTACCGGCAGCTGTTCACCACCGTGTTCACCGACTACTACCTGTTCGACGAACTGCTCCAGGGCCGTACCGAGTTGCCGCAGGAAGCGCTCAAATACCTGGAGCGCCTGGACATCGCGCACAAGGTCGGCATCCGCGACGGCGCCTTCACCACTACCGACCTGTCCACCGGCCAGCGCAAGCGCCTGGCGCTGGTCAACGCCTGGCTCGACGACCGGCCGGTGCTGGTGTTCGACGAGTGGGCGGCCGACCAGGACCCGGCCTTCCGCCGGGTGTTCTACACCGAGCTGCTGCCCGAGTTGAAACGACAGGGCAAGACGATCATCGTTATCTCCCACGACGACCGCTATTTCGACATCGCCGACCAACTGGTGCATATGCTCGCCGGCCAGGTGCTGAGCGAAAGCGCGCCGCAACCGGCGTGAGAGACCTCCATCGTCCATGCAGGAACAGCAAGGGTGGGCTTCAGCCCACCAGGACGCATTGGGACGTATCTGGTGGGCTGACACTTGGCTCCCCAAAAAAAGCAGCACGTGCACACCGCCCCAGGGGGACGCCGAGTCCTTGCCGGCGATCATCGGCGTTGCGGCGGATCGCCAGCAAGCGGGCTCCTACACCCCCAGGGCTTCAACGAGTGCGTAGTGGGTTGAAGCCCACCTTGCAACTCTGCGGCATGATTGCCCCCGCGCTTAATCTGTAGACTCTATTTATATTAAAATTGAGTCCATAGACCAAGAGCAGGACCGCCAGCCATGACAGTAGCCATACCCGCGCAGGGCTTTTCGAGAGCGCAATGCGTTGCCGGCCTTCGTACGGCACTGAAGATCCTGGACAAGTGGGGCGCCTCCGCCGAGCAGGCTTGCCGGGTGCTACGCATCGCGCGCAGCACCTACACCCGCGCCAGGCAGGATGATTCGCAGTGGACCGTCAGCCTGGACCTGGATCAGTTGCAGCGCATCAGCATGGTGCTGAATATCCACGCAACGCTCCGCCTCGTCTTCGACAACCCCGAGAACGTCTACGGCTTCCCCTCGATGGAAAACCACAACGCCTTCTTCAACGGGCGCACGCCACTCGAGATCATGGCCCAGGGCGACATGATCTCGCTGTACGAAACCTTCAGGCGCATCGATGCGCTACGGAGCGCTCAATGGTGATGCTTGCCAAGTTCGCCGCTTCGAGCGGCGAACAGCTGCGGGCCTACCGCCTGGTCAACTCCAAGTTTCCACCCATCGCCCTGTTCGAGGACGTTGCCGACGCCAGGGACTTCGAAGCGCTCTACCAGCTCCAGGCGATGACGAACCCGAGGCTGCAGAACGAAATCGGACGGATGGAACTGCTGGCACGGGACGAGATTCCTTTCGGCATCCCCGGATGCTCGTACGCCACGGCGCCCTTTACCCATCTGAACCCCGAGGGCTCACGCTTCAGCGATGGCAGCTTCGGAGTGCTCTACCTGGCGGACCGGATGGATACGGCTGTGGCCGAGGTGCGTCATCATCAGGAGCGCTACTGGACGAACGTGCAGAGCCTCAACTACGAGCGCTTCGTCTTCGGAGGGCTGAGCTGCAACTTCAACGATGCCGGAGTGAGGGATGCCACGGTTGTCGCGCTGGATGATCCCATCTACGCCCCCGACGACTACAGCCACTCTCGCCGGCTGGGCCATGAAGCGAAGCGCGAGAGCTGCCCTGGCTTGCACTACCGCTCGGTCCGCTCCCCGGGCAATACCTGCTGGGCCCTGATGACCCCGAGGGCGGTCATCGATCATTCAGACCGCCCATTACGAGATGATCTGGAGCGACAGGATCATCAGCGTCAGCCAAATCGCCACGCTGGGAATCTAGAAGCTGACCGGCTGCTCGCGGCAATACCGATCATGCACTCCCTTCGCTTCTCATGATGAAAGCCCGACAACTGCTTGTCACCGAGCAGCCCGCCAAAAGGAACAGGCTGCCATCCGTTACAGCATCGTGCGATTCTTGCGCTCAGAGTGAACGAGGAGGCAGTCATGTACGGCCAGGACGAACGTATTAAGCGTGCAGCAATGGAATATGCCAAGAGCAATCGTGCTCGCATAGCACGCGAGATGGTCGATCTGGCTGTTTATCCACCAGAGGAAGTGCCAACGTGTGTGTTCATGGCCGGTTCGCCGGGTGCTGGGAAGACAGAAGTTTCGAAGCGTTTCGTACAGAGCCTGGAGCAACTGGCTGAGGAAGGGTTTGACGATTTGGGACATGTTCTTCGCATAGACCCTGATGATTTTCGGGAGGGAATGCCTGGGTACACAGGTGGGAACTCGAGCCTTTTCAATGATGCTGTCGTAAAAATCCTGGAAAAGGTGCTTGATCGAGCTTACGAAAAAGACGTGTCATTTCTTTTGGACGGCACGCTATCAAGCCAGCAGGTGGCGGAAAAAAACATACGCCGCGCCTTGGGGCGAAATCGGTATGTGCTCATCATGTACGTCTATCAAGACCCACTGACCGCATGGAATTTTGTTGAAAGTAGGCGCCGAGTGAATGGCAGAAGCATTCCTTTGTCCGAATTCGTATAGCATTTCTTTGCAGCACGTCGGAACGTCATCCATCTGAAGAATCTGTTTGGACCGCAGGTAAGCGTGGATTTGGTAATCCAAGACTCAAGCGCTGATGAAGAATCGACTATCGAAATGAACGTTTCGGCCGAGCAAATTGACGAATTCATCCCCGTTGAATACGATGAACCCACGTTGCTGAGGATTCTCGAAAGAAAAAGCACATGAGCACATCGAACCCAAAACCAGCAAAGAGTAGCGCTCTCAGCGATTTCTACAGAAAGCAATCACCGATGACGCGCAAGGCTATCTACAAAGAAGCCGCTCGGAAGGCCCGGCTCGATCAGCAAGAGATCATGGACCAAGCCGCACGAAGCTGTGCTTGATGGCTCAGGAAACATAAACCCCGCTGCGGCGGGGTTTTGTGTTTCTGGATTCCAGGTTTCGTGTTGGCCATTGCCTCTATTGAAGGCTGAGATGCGATCGATGTATGTGGTGGCGATGCTGGTGAGCCCGCTCCCCCTGCTCTCGGCACATCGGCCAGCGGGCGCGACCTACCCCGCTACGGCTCACCAGCCACGCCCCCAGTTGACCCAGAAGTTGACGGACAGCGACGTCGACACCGATTCGACCTGGTGGAACCAGCCGTCCGGCAGGAACAGCAGGTCGCCCGCTTCGAGCACGATGCGCAGGAAGGTCACTTCGCGGGCCCCGGGAAAGCGATCGTAGTCGGGCACATCGGGATTCACCTCGCAGCCCTCCAGCCCACCTTCCGGCGAGGTCGACCAGGTGCCCAGCGCCTCGCGGTGGTGCGGCGCGGCCAGGATGAAGGATTTGCGCCCCCATACCTGGGCGAACAGGTTGTCGGAATCATCCCGGTGCAGGGGCGTTAGCGTACCCCTGGGACCGATCCAGATGCGCGGCTTGATGTACAGCGAACGGTCGAAGTATCCGGGAAAGCGGATCTGCTCCAGCAACTGCTCCGGCACCGCGTTGTTGCCCATGTACGGCGGCGGGCCGTCCTCCCCACTCTCCCGATCGAGCGAAGCGATGAAGTCGGCCATCGAGGCGGAGCGGAAGTCACGCTCGCTGGAAAAGGTCTTGCCCACGTAATCGCCATGGCGGGTGATGCCCTGCAACTCGGCGAAATGCACCAGCGATTCCTCGCGGCTCATGTTGAACAGCGGCCAGTCCCGCAGGGCATCGCTGATGATCAGTGGCGTGCCCTGGGGAACGTAGCGCGCCTGGAATTCCTCGACGGACAGGCCGTCGCGTGGACGGCGCTGCACCTCCAGCAGCGCGGTCTGTTCCGCCGAAATCCGGTCGGCGATGCGCTCCGGCGCGGGATAGCGCTGGTTCGGTTGCCGCGCCTGAGGAGCCGCCGCGACACCCCGACGGGCCGCATTGATGATCTGCGGCAACAGGGTGGCGAGGCCCATCCGCCCGCCGATCCTCAGTCGGCCGTCGGCGAACAGCGCCTCGACATCGCGGGTGCCCGCCAGCACCCCGGCGAAATCCTCCTCGTCGAGTTCGATGGTCACGTCGGCGGCCGGATGACGACCGGCGCGGACCTCTACCCGCTCGCCCACCTCCACCCAGAGGCACTTCTCGGGGCCAAAGACGAACTGGAAAATCCCCTGTGCGCCGACCACCCGCGCGCCGGCAAACAGGCTGGAGAGTACCTCGGACAGAATCATGTGATGGCCTCCTGTAGCGGTGAATGTCGGCGCACGGCCCTAGCCGTGCGAGGGCCCGGCGGCCAGGTGGCGGGCATACCAGGGGCGGCGCACTACGCGACCCTCGAGACGCGCAGCTTCCTCTTCGTCGGCGAAGATGATGCGTAGGGCGAGCTTCATGGTTTCGATGTCCAGATCGCCGGACTCCGCACGATTGCCGCGCCCCCAGGCACCACAGCCGGCCCGGTCCGGACCCACCCACGGCTGCGCGATCCGCACCCAGCGGCCAGGCGCGAACCAGGGCACGCCATCCACCATCTTGCGCACTACCTGGCCAGGATGGGTCTGCTCGTGGGCGAGGAACCAATCCTCGATACGGTCGTCGATCCAGCCATGGAATGACCAGAACACGGGGTCGACATGGGAAGAGAACGGATCTCCCAGATAGTGGTTGCGCCGCTGGAACCAGCGCTGGGCGAAGTCGGCCGAGCCGCGGCCATAGGGCACCGGCACGGCGCTGTGCATGTCGCGAGGCAGCGAGGCCCAGCGCATGTGTAACCAGTCGTGGATGCCCAGCTCGATGCGCGATCCCAGCTCGCCCAGACACAACTCGCTGAGATACTCGGGGTCGCGGTACAGCGATTCCCAGGTCTGGAAGTCGTTGTAATAACCCTCGCTGCTCTTGATGTAGTAGAGCCACTGGTTGAAAGCATCGTCGCCCTCGACTTCCCAGGCCGGGGGAACGGCCGTGCCATCGCGGTTGGCCATGTAGTCGGCGAAGGCCTGTACGCCGTGCCCGATGAAGGGCCTGGGCGCCGGCAGGCTCGTCCAGGATGGCAACGCCTGCAGCGAACGCGCCTGGCGCAGCATCTGCCGGTGCATGAAGAGGAAATCCTCGCCGGAGCCGTTGCGATGACGATGCTTGCCCCGGGCGTCGCGCTCGCTGCCGAGCGGGCCAGCCTGCCAGCCGAGGCTGCGCAGCAACTGACGGCGATCCTCGTCCAGGCGATGCCAGCGATCGCGGGAGGCATGCCACAGTTGGTGAAACAGGCGATGGCCCGGCGACACCAGCCAGGCCTCCAGCTCCGGTTCGTAGGACCGCCGCACACTGGCCGGCACGAACGGTCGGCGCACCGCGACGAAGCGCGACTCCGGCGCCGAGAAGCCTGCCTGGACACCGGCACGCCGCAGGCTGCCACTCAGCGTGGCCTCGCCACCGCCACTGCTCATGGCGCCCCAGATCTCATCGTAGATCGCCGTGCATGCCAGGGCGTGCCCGCGGCCATCCCGCAGCCCCAGGTGCAGCATCGGCGCCTTGTCGCTCGACAGCCGGCCGATGACCGAAAGGCCCTCGCCGCCGAAGGGCGTCGCACCCAGGTGGCCGCACAAAGCGCGGCCGCCGGGGCCGACATCCAGCAGCAACTGCAGATCGCCCGGAGGAATCTCCGGGAAAGCCTCGCGGCCGGACAGAAAACGCACGTCCCATATGCCGACCAGGCGGTTGGCCAACAAGGCATCGGGCAACGCCGGGACCGGCGTATCCGGCTCGTCGGACGCCAGCTCGGCAGCCTGCTTCTCTTCCCATTGTCGATGGGCATAGAACCCCGCCGGCAGGACCGCCGCCATCGTCAAGCCCGCCACGAACCCCCGCCGAGAAACCTTCATACCTTCCCTTCGCTCGCTATCCAGTCCACTCCAACGAGAACGAATGCGCAAGCGTCGGATTTACGCCGAGGCCAGACTTGGCCATGCCAAACCGAATGCCATGACATCACCTCGCAATCGCCGCGAGGGCGCGCTCACAGGATGGCTCGGTGTGCACCTGCCGCTTTTGTGGGAGGCCCGCCCCCGGGGCGATGCTTTTCAAGCTTCAGGCAGGCCTGCGGCCTGCAATCGCCGCGAGAGCGCACCTCCTACAGGGGTCGGCCTTGGCTTGCTGCTCTTGTGGCCTTTCTCTGGGGCCGAAAAGCCGGTTCGGAGGCCTCGTTGGCATAATCTGCCAGCGATGCTAGAGTCCGGTCGTATTATTCCCGCTTCAGAGGCCGTGCCATGCCTACCCGTAATGTCGTATTGAGCGACCACCAGCACGAAGTGGTCGAAAAGCTGGTCCAGTCAGGCCGCTATCAGAACGCCAGCGAGGTGTTGCGTGATGGACTGCGTCTGATCGAGCGGCGAGAGGCCCTCGATGCCGCCAGGCTCGCTGCGCTGCGAGAAGCCGCTCGAGCAGGATGGACAGACATTGCTGAAGGTCGCTACGTGGATGTAGTGGACGAACAGCTCGATGATTTCATGGGTGAGTTGGGGCGCCAGGCTCAAGAACAGATTCGATGATGCGATATCGACTGTCGGATGCAGCGCGGGCAGACATCATCGAAATTCTGGCATGGACGCATAACCACTTTGGGGAGCTTGCTCGTAGGCGTTATGAACATCTCTTGGCCACGGCGCTGCGCGACATTTCGACCAGCCCCGAACGCCCCGGCAGCAAGGATCGCGGGGAGTTGGGCGCTGGAGCGCGATCCTGGCACTTACGGTTGAGCGGTGAGCGAGCGCGAACCGAGAATGGTGTCGTACATCGCCCCCATCACTTCATCATCTACCGGGTGGAGCCGGCAGACCTCGTTGTCGTTGGGCGGGTGCTGCACGATGCGATGGAGCTCGAACGTCATATGACTCAAGGGGGAGCCTCGGGAGTAGCCGGGCAGCAGGCGGCACGAAACCCCACGTCAGCAGCGCAGAACGACTAGGCCACGGGTCCGCCTTTGGAACGATGCTCTGAGCTTCCGGCAGGCCTGCATCGCCGCGGGGGCGCGCCTACAAGAATGGGCTCGGAGGGCACGGACCGCTTTCGTGGAGGCCCGACCTCGGGGCGATGCTCTTGCAAGCCTACAGACTACAATCGCCACGAAGTCGGGCCTCCCACAGGATTCACCGGCAACGTAATCGAGCAGCTACCATAGCTCTCATGGCCGGAGCCGTGAAGACTAATTCCGAGGTCACCGGCCCTGAAATACGTCTTCCAGGCTTGCTGCATCCAGAATGCGTTCGGCCCAACTTTCCAGCTCGGCACTGCTGGCGTCAGCCAGGCGTTGCAGGGTTTCCTCGTCGAGGGTGCCGAAGCGGCGGCTGAGCAAGCGGATCAACATAGCGCGCTCGCCTTCCTCTCTGCCTTTCTCCCGACCTTCCTTCCTGCCTTCCTCTAAGCCCTTCTTCCTGCCCTCCTCGATGCCCTGCTCTCGCCAATCCCGCGTCCAGTCCTTCACTCGTTCGGCCAACATGTTGTCGATCTCCTGCAGGTCGTGCAATTGGTCAAAATTTATACCACGCATTCGCGATGGTAGCAGTACCCGCTTCAGCCATACCGTGAAGTGCCGGCGTAGCTGTAATTGCTCCGGCTCGGCCAGCCAGACGAGCAACTGACCCAGCACCCGGCGCACGTCATCCGTGGTGCGGCTGTTCTCCAGGCCGAAGAG
>NZ_JADDIX010000023.1 GCF_015070855.1 Pseudomonas lopnurensis | reverse complement strand
AAAGGATAATCCGCGTTCATATCCGGCAGACGCGTGGGCAAGGCTTCGGCGTTGCCCACCCTACGAACTGGGCATTATGTTGTAGGAGCCAGCTTGCTGGCGATCAACGGCATCGCAGCCACGGCTCGGCGTCCCTCAGGCTCCTAACAAGTCCACATTCATGGGAAGCCAAGCGTGGGAGCACTTGTTCTGCGGCCAGGATTCATGTTCGACGCAAGCGAATAAGGGGTATTGCATGATGAAACTCTGGGGGCGAAGCAATTCGACCAACGTGAAGAAGGCGCTCTGGTGCCTGGAAGAGCTTGGCCTTTCCTATACCCGCATCGATGCCGGTGGAGCCTTCGGTATCGTCGGCGAGCCGGCCTACGTCGCGAAGAACCCGAACCGCCTGGTGCCCTGCCTGGAAGACGGCGAGCTGGTGCTCTGGGAATCCAACGCGATCGTGCGCTACCTGGCGGCGCAATATGGCGAGCCAGCGCTGTGGAACGCCGACCCACGCCAGCGGGCCGAGGCGGACAAGTGGATGGACTGGGTGACCTCCTCCCTGGCGGCACCGTTTCGGGTGGTGTTCTGGAACCTGCTGCGCACTCCGGCCGAAAAGCGCGATAACGACGCGGTAGCGGCCGCGCTGGCGGAGTGTGGCGGCCTGTTCGCCATCGCCGATTCTGCTCTGGCCGAGCAGCCGTACCTGTCCGGCGCGTGCTTCGGCATGGGCGACATCCCGCTCGGCTGCTTCGCCTATGCCTGGTTCGAAATGCCCATCGAGCGCCCCCAACACCCGCACCTGCGCGACTGGTACCAGCGGCTACGGCAACGCGCCGCCTACCAGCGCGCCGTGATGACGCCACTGACCTGAAGGCGCACGAATCTGCCGCCCGGTGGAAAACGGCGCAGCCTTTTCCACCGGGCGGATCACCAGGCAACAAGCTGGCTCGCTGCTGGCCCCGATGTCTTCGAGCGAAACGACCAGCAGCGCCGCTCGCATGATCGCTATACCGCCGCAGCTGCAACGGCTCGCGAACGCCAGGCAAAAGCCAGAACCATCAGCAACCCCAGGCTGGCCATCGCCGCTCCGGCCAGGGAAATCGCCGGATATCCCAGCCCGGCATTGATCACCGCCCCACCCAGCGCGGCACCCACCGCGTTGCCGAGGTTGAACGCGCCGATGTTCACCGCGGACGCCAGGTTGGGCGCGTCCTTGGCCGCTTCCATCACGCGCATCTGCAGCGGAGGTACCAGGGCAAAGCTGGCGATGCCCCAGACCAGGATGGCCGCCGCTGCCGGCAGCGGCCAGCGCATCAGCACCGTGAACGCCAGCAATACAAGAATCAGCATACTCAGCGAAACGATCAGGGTGCGGTCGATCGAGCGGTCCGCGGCCTTGCCGCCCCACATATTGCCCAGGGTCAGGCCTACGCCGAACAGCACCAGCATGGCGGTGATGAAGGTGGTGGACGCGCGTGTCTCGCTGCCCAGGATCGGCGCGATGTAGGTGAACACGGTAAACATCGCGCCCGAGCCGACTACGGTCAGGGCCAGTGCCGCCAGCACCGGGCCGCGGCCCAGTACCCGGATTTCGGCCAGCACACCATCGCTTGGCGGCAGCGGCATGTTGGGCAGGGCGAACCACAGCGCCGCCATGGTCACCATGCCGAGGCCGGCGATGCCCCAGAACGCTGTGCGCCAGCCGAGCAGTTCGCCAAACCAGGTGGCCAGCGGCACGCCGCCGATGGTCGCCAGGGTCAGGCCCATGAACATGGCTGCGACCGCCCCTGCGCGTTTGTCCGGGGCGACCACGCTGGCGGCGACGATGGAACCGACGCCGAAGAACGCGCCGTGATTCAGCGAGGTCACCACCCGGGCGACCAGCAGGCTGTAGTAATCGGTCGCCAGGGCCGACATCAGGTTACCCAGCGTGAAGATGGCCATGAGCCCGATCAGCAGGTAACGCCGGGGAATCCTGCCCGTGGTCAGGGTCATCAGTGGCGCGCCGAGCAGTACGCCCAGGGCATAGGCGCTGACCAGCAGGCCGGCGGCGGGAATGGAAACGCCGAGATCGGCAGCGATGCCCGGCAACATGCCCATGGGGGCGAACTCGGTGACGCCGATGCCAAAGGCACCTACGGCGAGTGCGACAAGTGGTGGATTGATACGCATGGAAGGCTCCTTATCTATGCCGTGAATGCTACAATCCCGTATCTGAAGTCGGTATATAGCTTTTGATGCAAGAACCTTTGCTTATGGGTCACAAATGGATTTCAGCGGCAAGTCGGGTGAAATGGGCGTATTCGTCACGGTGGCACAGGAAGGCAGCCTGTCGGCTGCCGCGCGGGCACTGGGGCTGTCACCCTCGGCCGTCAGCCGGATCATCGCGCGCACCGAACAACGGCTCGGCGCCCGCCTGATGTTGCGCACCACCCGAGCGATCACCTTCACCGCCGAGGGCGAGGCTTACCTGCGTGGCGCTCGGCGCATCCTGGCCGACATGGCCGAGATCGAAGAATCCATCGCCGACCAAGGCGTGCCCAAGGGCCGCTTGCGGGTCAGCGCCGCCCTCGGCCATGGGCGGCTGGCCATCGTTCCCTTGGTGGCGGCATTCAGCGCCCGCTACCCGAACATCGTCGTCGACCTCGCCCTGGGCGACGAAGTGGTCGATATTCTCGGCGGCCAGGCCGACGTGGCGGTGCGCTTTGGCCACCTGCCCGACAGCCCCCTGACCGCCCGCAGGATCGGCGATACCGGCCAGGTCGTGGTGGCTTCGCCCGAGTACCTGCAGCGGCATGGCATGCCCCAGGAACCGGAAGACCTGCTGCGACACAACTGTCTGCGCTTCAACTTCCGCCGCGCCGAACCCAACTGGCCGTTCATCCGAGACGGCAGCGTGTTTTCCCTGAAGGTCCGCGGCAACATCGAATGCAGCAGTGGCGAGGCGCTGGCGCAACTGGCCCGGGTAGGCGCCGGCATCGCGCGCATCGGCCACTTCACCGTGGCCGAGGACTTGCAGCGCGGTGACTTGGTGCCGCTGCTGGAAGCCTGGAACCCCGGCGACCGAGAGCCGATTCATGCCGTGTTCGTTGGTGGCGCGGCAATGCCGGCACGGGTGCGGGTGTTCGTGGACTTCTTGCTGGAACACCACCGGATATAGGCGGTTTTTCCCCCGATCCTTTTCCCGCAGATGGGCCGCTGGCACCTGCTCGCCATCACCATCGCCGACGCCGCCCTGGCCGGGCAGCCGTACCTGTCCGGCGCGAGTTACGGCATGAGCGATATCCCGCTCGGCTGCTTCGCCTACGCCCGGTTCGAAATGCCCATCGAACGCCCCGAGCACCCGCATCTTCGTGCCTGGTACCGGCGGCTACGGCAGCGCACGGCCTACCAGCGCGCCGTCATGACGCCCCTGACCTGACGGCGCACGAATCTGCCGGCGTAGGGTGGAAAACGGCGAAGCCTTTTCCACCGGACAGATCACCAGGCGGCGAGCTGGCTCGCTTCTGGTCTCGATGTCTTCTGCTCGTCGACATCCGCCAGCAAGGCACTGAGCTCGGTAAGATCATCGATGCCCAAGGACCCCACCGCAGCCTTGAGCTGCATCTGGGCCAGCAAGGTGTCGTATCGAGCCCGGGAAAGCTGCTGTAGCGTCTCGCTGAACTGGCTTTGCGCATCCAGCACATCCGTTCCGACACGTACACCCAGTTTGTAGCCCAACTGGTTGGAATTCACGGCTGACTGCGCGGATACCTTCGCGGCCTCCAACGCCTTTATCTGGGCGATTCCATCCATTACACCCGACCATGCCTGCCGAGTCGCCAGAGCAGCCGCGCGCCGGGTATCCTCCAGCTCATGCTCCGCCTGCATCCGCAGCGCTACCGCTTCGCGCGCGGAAGAGCTGAGGCGCCCGCCGCTATACAACGGCATGCTCAAGCGAAGCCCGATGGCGGCGGATTCGCTGCGCTCGGTACTCGCGTTGGGGCTCTGCTGCATGTTCTGGCTGAGCACCATATCGACCGTTGGCAGGAATTCGGCCTTGCGGCTTTGTACTTCCTTGCTGGCGATCTCCAGGAGCAACGCCTGAGCCTGCACTTCGAGGCTGCCGCTCTCGGCGGCTGTGACCCAGGCACTGGCGTCTTCCGGCCGTGGCGGCGCAAGTTTCACATGCTCGCGCAATCCCTTGAGCCGCTCGGGCCGCCCGCCGATGATTCGGGCCAGCGCATGCCGTGCCAACGCAAGATCGCTCCTGGCCTTGATGAGCTGTGCCATGGTCCTGTCGAAACTTGCCTGGGCTTCGTGAACATCGGTGATGCTGGCATTGCCCAACTCGAAGTGTTTGCGGGCACTCGCCAACTGCTCGGCATTGGCCGCTTGCAATTGCTCGACCGCATCGAGCACGTCACTGGCGTTCAATACCTCGAAATAGGACTCGACCACGCGCAGCATCAGTGCCTGTTCCGCACTTGCCAGGCGCGTTTCGGCGAGTGCTCGCTGCTGGTTCCCCTGTTCGTACTGCAGCCATCTCTGCCAGCGAAACAAGGGCTGCACGAGCTGGATGCCGTAGCTCCGGTTCTGTCGGCGCTGCTCGAGGGTGCCGCCGGACACGTCGTATTCGGTTTCGCTCCAGCTCGTCTGGGTATCGAACGTCACCTGTGGCAACAAGCCCGCACGCCCCTGGATCTGTCGTTCATCGCTCACGTGCCGCTGTGCCTGGGCCGCCGCATACTGGGCATCGTGCAGCACCGCCTGGCGGTAGATATCCATCAGGTCGCTGGCCTGTGCCTGGCCTGCCATGCATGCCAGCGCCCAGCCGCACAAGAGGCGCTTCCCCCTCATGCGCTGGCCTGTCTTTCTTCATCGAGGCGAACGTCTTCGACCACCGCGCCTTTGTCCAGGCAAATCAGGCGTCTGGCGAACGCGATGGTTTCGCGCCGGTGCGCGATGGTGATGCGGGTCATCGGCATCCGCTGCAAGGCCTGTACGACGTGCTGCTCGCTATGCAGGTCGAGATGGCTGGTGGCTTCGTCCAGCGCGAGAATCCGGGGTCGCTTGTAGAGGGCGCGCGCCAGCAGCACCCGTTGTTTCTGCCCGCCGGACAGGCCGCTGCCCATTTCCGCCACCAGTGTCTGGTAGCCCATGGGCATATTGGCGATCGCCTTGTGGATATTCGCCTGACGCGCCGCTTCCTCGATCCGCTGCTGGTCCGCCTCAGGATCGAAACTGGCGATATTCTCGGCCAGGGAGCCGGCGAGCAACTGATCCTCCTGCATCACGGCCCCGACCAGGTTGCGAATCGCCTGAGGGCCCAACTGGCGCGCCGGGATGCCGCCCACCAGAATCTCGCCTTCGGTCGGCGTGAGCAGTCCGAGCATGAGCTTGAACAGGGTACTCTTGCCGCAGCCGGAACGGCCGACGATGGCCACCGAGTCGCCGGCCTCGATGACCAGTGACAGATTGCGCAGCACCCAGGGCTCACCTTCCGCATAACGGTACGACACGTCGCGCAACTCGATGCGTGGCTCGATGCGCTCCAGGTCCGTTTCCATGTGGCTGTCCGGTTCCGGCGTTTCGAGCGCGATATCGGCCAGTCGCTCGGCATGCAGCGACAGCATGCGTATCTCCACGCCCAGGTCGATCAACTGGCTGGCCCGGCCGGTGAACTGGCTCTTGTAGGCGATGAACGCCAACAGCATGCCCAGCGAGAGCGTGCCGTCGAGAACGGCCATTCCGCCCACGTAGAGCAGCAGCATGCCTTCCAGCCCGAAGATCAGGGTATTGAGGCTGGTGAATGCCAGCAGCATTTTCTGCGTGGCGACATCGCGGTTCTGCACATCGGCGACCAGGTTCTGCCAAGTCGCCAGGCGCAGGGAGGTGGTGTTGAACAGCTTGAGCGGCAGCACCGCCCGTATCGTTTCCAGAAAGTAGGAATTCTCCCGCGCCGCCAGCACGATGCGCTCTTCCGAGGCGTTGCGCAGCGGCTGGTAGAACGCCACGCGCAGAACCATGTACAGCGCCAGGGCGATCGCCACGATGCCGGTCAGCACCGGACTGTAGAGCAGCATCATGCCCAGCGTGATCAGGGTTACCAGCCCGTCGAGCACCACCATGATCGCGCCGTTGGTGAGGACGTTGCGTATGGCCGTCAACGACTGGAAGCGCGCGGTGATATCACCGAGCTGACGTTTCTCGAAGTACGGCCAGGGCAGGCGCAGCAGATGACTGAACAGATTGCCCGACCATTGCAGGGCCAACTGCTGATTCAGCCTCAACCCCATCCACCCTCGGGCCATGCGCAGCACGAAATCGATCAGCATCAACAGGCAACCGCCCAGCACGGCGATCAGCAGCAGATCGTGATCCGCCGATACCAGGGCACCGTCCACCACCCACTGGGTGACCTGTGGTGCCAGCAGGGCCACGACTTCGAGCGCGAGGGCCAACGCGAAGATATTGGCCAATGCGCGCTTCAACCCGATCGCCCGGCCGGTCAGTTCGCGCAGGCGGATACGTGCCTTCTGCTGGGCCGGGCGAAAGGTGACATTGGGCGACAGCTCCAGCGCCACTCCGGTGAAATGCCGGGATGCCTCGGCCAAGGGCAGCACCCGGCGTCCGGTAGCTGGGTCGAGCAGATGCAGACGACCCCTGCGGACCTTTTCCAGCACCACGAAGTGATTCATGTCCCAATGCAGGATGCATGGCAACCGCAGCTTGGCCATGTCTTCCAGTTCGAGGCGCAGAGGTCGGCACGAAAAATCCAGACTCTGCGCATAGCGCACCAGTTGCGCGAGATTGGTGCCCTTGATCGAAATCGAAAAGCGCCGGCGCAGGCTCATCAGGTCGAGGTGCAGGCCGTGGTATCCGGCGATCATCACCAGGCAGGCCAGGCCGCATTCCTGGCTTTCCGCTTGCAACGTCACTTTCATGAATCGAGATATCCTGGGCCGCTTCAGGCGGTCAGTGCGCGGAAAGCTCCAGGACATCCTGACGGCATAGCGCGGTGACCAGCTCGCGCAGCTTGCCGGCATCCGCTTCGGGGCAATGCACGCTCAGTTCGGCAAGGCTGATGCCTGGGCGCTCCGCAATGCGGCGAATCAATCGTTCGCCCTGGTCGTCCAGGTTCAGCCTGGTGCCGTTGGCGATGACGTAACGCTCGTCGAGACCGTGAGGTTTGTTGGCGCTCAGCTGCAGACGCGCGTCCTCTGCAAGCTGGCCAGCGTTAGGGTTGCCGAACAGATCGATTGCCAGCGGCGACTCGACGCGTGTGTTGCCGATGAACTCGTTCAGGAAGCGGTCATAGTTCTGGGGATCGTTGATGAACGCGTCAAGGTGTCGTCCCACGGAGGCAAGCGTGCCTCTGGCATCTTCCCAGCGGCTCAGCGATCGTCGAGCGTCCAGGAAATCGGGCATGTGCTTCATTGCCCAACCCAGGTAATCCATGGTGTAGGCAGGGAAAGTGCCCAGCGCCAAATGGAAGGTTTCCTCGCCCAGCGGCAGCGGGTTATGCCACCAGCCACGCGGCAGATAGAAAACATCGCCGGCTTCGAGGATGAAATCCATATAAGGCTCGGCCGGACAGGGATATTGATGCTCGTAGTCCCTGCTCTGTTGGGTGAACAGCGGCGCCTCGAACGAAGGCTCGTACACGATCCAGCGCTTACGCCCGATCAACTGGATCGCGAATACATCGCGAGTATCCCAGTGGCAGCGGAATGAATCCCTTTCTCCGAAGGCGGCATAGGCACTGCTGACCACCTGCCTGCCGGTGAACTCCGCGACGCGCCTGGCGAACTGGTTGACCTTGGGCTCGTTGGCGATCTTGTTGGCGATCAGCGTGGCGCCGTTGCGCAGGTAGTCGTAGACCACTGGCTTGATCAGGCGATGCCGCAGCGTGCCGATATCCCAGTAGCTCTCCACATACTCGTGCTTGGGCCGGATGCCGTCGCAGGACAGCTTGAAATCGTTGGACGCCACATTGCTTCGCTCGAAGATTTCATTGGCGTCGCGCCAGGAGAAATCGTTCGAAGAAACTGCTACTTTCATCAGGAGAGGTTTCTTCTCTTGGTATTGTTCTAAGAATTCATTTGCGGGGATATTAAATGAAATGCTCATAAGCTGATTTGCCAGTCCTTGGCAGGCTATAATCCTGCAGGTTTTTATTGGGCTCTTGAGAGAGATTCAGCCAAGAGATTTTTTTATCTTGCTCAGTTGTAATTGGTGCCCGCGGCATTGTTATAGTCGGTGCCTGATTGATCAAATATACTATTGAACACATTGGATACGTGTCCTGCCAGCTGACCAGCATAGAAGGTAACCTGACTCGCTGCGATCAAGGCTGCACCGTTTTGTATAGCGGTACCGCCACCTGGCCCCAGAACTGCCCCTGCTGCAGCTCCTGCCACTACTGCCGAAGCGAGTCCGCCAGCACTTGCTCCACCAGTAACGGCCGCATTGCCATAATAGCCAACAGCACCTGCGACTCCACCAATTATGGCTCCCGGTACTCCAAACCCGCCAGAAGCTAGTTTAAGTTCCTCAATAGTCATTTCTCTCATGATTTTACCTCTCAGTTAAAGGTGGCAGATTGTAAGGATTATTCTTTTTGCAACTGGCGCTCCAAAGCCAATAGCAAAAGACACCATGAGCATTCCACGTAGGCCCATGCTGGTGCGATGATTTTTATTTCTCAAGCGGTAAAGTAGTCTGTACGATCCATAAAATATTGAGAAAAACATGATCATTAAGGTGAGATGCACTAAAAAATCAAAAGCTAGCCTAGGCTCGCCATTCGCAGAACAAAGCCAATTTACTCCGAACATACTAGGCCCCATCATGAGAGAACACTAAGCTAAGCTCCTGAAATAAGTTTGTTTCCTAAAACTATCTCGTACGTAGTCACTGATATAAATTACTTATGCCAAGCCTCCATCGCTTGTATCTGTACGCCTACTCAAGATTTATCAACTCCTGCAGTTCGTGCAGATTGGCCATTATCTTGGATCGACCTGCCTCAGCGCTCTTGGCCATGATTTCAGGTGTCAATCTGATTGATTTCTTTCCGACCGGCGTTCGATAAAAATCGGCTAAGCTATTCAGCTCTTCAATACTGAAATGTTCCGTATAAATTCTGATCATGTCTGCCTTCATTGGCTCGTAACCGATGTGCCTTGCATAGAATTCGCGCATGGCATCCCGGTAAGGCAGAAGCTTCGGATTTTGTTGCAGCTCCATAGCGAGCACTTGATCGATTGATTGTTCGGTCAAAGTGGCCGCGTCCATCGCGATCAGAAAATCTTCTGCAGCCTGTTTTTTCTCTTGGCTTGCCGCATAGGTCAGATTGATGGTTAGTATTAGTATGCAGCAGAGTAGTAGCGAATTTTTCAAGTGGTGACACCTCGGAAATTATTCGGAGTGTTTGTTTTTTATCTCTTCGTAGAGCTTGGTAACGACATATCTTTCCCAAAACAGCAGTAGGCCAACCATAAAGCATGCGAGTCCCTTGTTGCCAAACTCGAATAGTGACTAGGCAAGCGCCATGGAAATAAAGAATGTATATAAGGTGAATAAGTCTGATCTCAAGAAATCATTTTTAACCCAGTCCATTTCGAACCTTAGAAAAAGGTCCATGAGTCTTTTCATTTTCTCGTCTCGCAAGCAAGAGCTTTATCGATGATTCGAGCTGGTTGTAGGGTAGAGGAAGTTTTCACGTTAGATAACCCGACAGTTGTAGGGGTTATGTCTCGGCCAGCTTCATATGCCGAGCGATTAACTCGGTCCTCGTGCAGCAATCACTTTTGCGCAGCAGGACGGAAACATGGTCGCGCACGGTGTAATCGCTGATACCAAGCCCGGCGGCTATCTGTTTGTTGGTCTTCCCTTGCAGCAACAGCTGCAGGACGCTCTTTTCTCGTGTCGTCAGTTTCATCTGAGGCTTCCTTCCTACAGACTCAAGCATTCGGCTTAGAACCTGTGCATGATCTGCTGCGCGTCGGCCCTGCGGCGTTAAAAACAGGTTCGGAATGCTCATTTACATCAGTAAACTCCGCTTCCTCACCTGTTTTTGCCTTGCAGGGCCCTAGCTCGCGAGATCGTGAACAGGCTCTTAGAGTCATAATCTCCAAAGCCGAATGAGTCGTCGTCTGGCCAATTACATGATGCTGGGTCTTGGCTGTGGCGGATGGCTACTCGGCGTCCGCCAGGACCTCGACCATCCTTTCGGCGTCGAAATACCGTCGCGCCGCCGCATTCACCTGCTCGAGCGTGACGGCCGCGAAGGCATCGTTGCGCTCTACCCAGGAGGCCATGGTGACGTCTTCGTAAAGCTGCCGCGGCAGCCAGTTCAGGATGTTCCGGTCTTGCCCGAAGGCCTGGCGGCGCTCATTGAGGATGGTGGCCTTGGCCGCCTCCAGTTCCTGCTGGGTGATGCCGGATTCGGCCAGGCGGGCGACTTCTTCCTTGACGATGTCGGCGACCCGCTGTCCCTGGCCGAGGGAATAGCTGCCCTGGACGTTCACCCAACTGGCGTCGTCGAAGGTCGCGACCTTGATCGAGGAGCGCAGGTCGTAGGTCAGGCCTTCCTGTTCCCGCAGGCGCTTGCCCAGGCGGGAAGCCAGCGGGTGGCGGCCGAGGACGTGCTCGGCGACGAACAGAGCCGCCGTGTCCTCCGACCTGGCATTGGCCTGGAAATGCAGGCGGCCGATGTAGTGGCCGGTCTGCGCTGCGTTGGCCCTGGCGTGGATGCGTGCCGGGGCGATGTCTTCGTAGGGCTGTGGCGTTCTGTGGTGGGGCGCTTTGCTCGTCCAGTCGCCGAACAGCCGGTCCAGTTGCGCCGTTACCTGGGCCGCGTCGAAATCGCCCGCGATGGCCAGCTCGCCGTGGCTGGCGCCGTAGAAATCCTCATGGAAGCGGCGCACGTCCTTCAGGCTGACGGCCTTCATTGCTGCGCGTATTTCCTCATGTTCGACACGGCGGCGGATATCGCCTTCGGCATAACGTTCGACGTGCCGCCGCAGCGCCAGCCCCGCCACGCTGGCCGGTTGGTCGGCCGGAGCACGCAAGGCCTGCAGGCGCTGGCGCTTGACCAGGTCGTACTCGGCTCGCGTGAAGGCCGGCCGTTGCAGCACCTCGGCCATCAATTCCAGCAACGCGGGGAAGCTCTCGCCCGAGCTCTCGAAACGAACGATCAACGCGCCACCGTCCGGGACGACCGCCAGCCCGGCGCCGAGCCGATTGGCGCGGTCCACGATCTGCTGGTAGCTGGAGTCCCGGCTGCCGCGGACCAGCACGGTGCCGGTGATGTCCGCCACGGCGCGCTTGCCGTGCAGGCTTTCGACGTTGCCGAAGCGCAGGGTCATGATGCCCTGCACCGGCTTCGACGACCCCGGCTGCGCACGCAGGGCCACTTTCAGGCCGTTACGCAGGCGGGTGCGCTGGATGCCCTGTTCGACGTCCAGGATCTGGCGGTTGAAACCGGCGAGATCGGGCATTGCCTGCAAAGCGGCTGGAGCGGCGGCGGTCGGTTGTGCCGTAGCGGTCGGCGCGGCGCGGCGCTCCGCGGGCGCGGCGGCCTCGCTACCCGCGCGCAACTGCCCGACGAGGCGATGTCGAGCGGTGAAATGCGCCTCGGCTTCACGCTGCACCGTCTCCACATCGAGTGCCGAGAACTGGTCGAAGCGCTCGAGCATCAGTTGCCAGTCGCCTACCGCCGCGGATTCGGACAACACCTCCGCCAGGGCGCCCGGGTCGAGCAGAATCCTGGCTTTCATGTGTTGGCCGCTCGCCTGGGCCCGCTGCAATTCCTCGCTCGAAAGCCGTTGCCGGGACATCGATTCGATCTGCCCGATCAGCAGCGCCTGCGCATCTTCCATCGATTGTCCTGGCGCCACCATGGCACCGAACAGGTAGTAACCGCCATGCTCGAACGCCTGTTGCAGCGCGAACACGCCTTGGGCCACGCCAGGTGCTACCAGGGCCTGGTACAGCCGGCCGTGCGGCTCTCCGGCGAACACGTCGGCCAGCGCAGCCAGCGCGACGTTGCGCGGGTCCGCTGCCGCCGGCACGGGATAGGCCAGCGCCACCACGTCGGTATTGCCCTGCTTCACCTGGGCCGTCGCCGGACGGCCTTGTGGCAGGGCAATACGGGCGTCTTCGGTCGTAGGGTTGTCCGCCGCCGGTTTCAGCTTCACGAAATGACGCGATACCGCGTCCAGCGTCCGGGTCTGATCGAACTTGCCGGTGATCACCAGTACCGCGTTATCGGGGCGGTAGTGGCTTTCATGGAAGCGCCGCAGGTCCGCCAGTTGAATAGCGCGCAGTTCCTCACGCGAACCGAGCACGTGCCGGCCGAAGCCCTGGCCGGGTGTCGCCGCCGCCATCATGCGGTGCCCTAGCGCGCCAAGCGGATCGTCCTGGGCCCGCTCCATTTCCCGCAGTACCACTTCGAGCTCGCGGTCCAGGTCGTGCTGCTCGAAGCGCAGGCTGGCCATGCGCTCGGCTTCCAGCTCCAGCAGATGTTCCAACCGGGCCGCATCCGCCTCGAAAATGGCGGTGTAGCGCGTCCGGTCGAAACTGGTGGTGGCGTTGAAGCGGATGCCGCGCTGGCGCAGCCCATCGACCAGGGTCTCGGCGGATCGCTGCTCCGTGCCCTTGAACATCAGGTGTTCCAGCAGGTGGGCCGTGCCGCTGCGGCCGTCGGGATCGGCGAGCGAGCCGGTTCGATACACCAGGTTGAAGTACAGCGTGTTGCTCGACGCATCCGGAGCGAGGACGACGCGCAGGCCATTGTCGAGTCGATATTCCTTTATACCCCCCAGCTCGGTGACGGGTCCCTTCGTTCCGGCCCAGGCGTTACCCGCCAGCGCAAGCAGGGCCAGCACAAGCGCAATCGAGCGGCGTGCCCCCAATAAATACGTATGTTTCATAAGTTTTTCCAAAATAGATATATAAGGCTTGGCGGATCGTTTTTATTTTTGAATAAATGACTTTTCCAGCTTGCCTGATGAAAGCCAATCCATAACAAGGCAGCCGAGATAAATGCGCTTATGCTTGTGCGGGCCACACCTTTGTAATTGCCATGGAATAGCGCATGGATCGCACAACCTATGCTGGCCAGAAGAAGCATGGAAAACATGAGTTTGTAAGCGAGCAGGAGTCTTTCGAATGTAAACAGCGTTTTCATCGACACTGACGGTCCTTCCTTAATGCCGTTCTTGTACATTCAACCTTTATCCGGGAGTTGGCTTGCGCTCATCTTTCCCGTTACCGAATAGATGGGCTCCAGTGCCCACTCGTAGAGACGGCGCCTGTCCTGGATGATGTCCGCTTCCAGCAGCATGCCGGCCTGTAGTGATTGGGCGTTTCCATAGACGGAGATGGTCGGGGAGTCGAGCTCGACCGTTACCCGGTAGAAAAGCTCGGTAGTTGCACTGGCTTGCTGAAGGGCACTGGCGATATGGGCGGGAAGTTCCTGAGCCGCGTAGGGGCTCTTCGCCACATTCGATACCGTGCCGCGCGCCATGCCGAACTTCTGGTAGGGATAGGCCGCATAGCGCATCAATACGGGCTGTCCGGGCTCGATGAAGCCGGCCTGGCGCGGGCCGACATATACCTGGGCGGTGAGCGTGGCATCCTCGGGAATCAGGCTGGCCAGCAGCGCCCCGGCCAGTATCTGTTGGCCGAGCTGCACATTGAGCCCCGTCACGATGCCCGAGAAGGGCGCCACGATGGCTTGTTCGACACGCACGTCGTTCTCGGCCTGCTCCTGCCTGACCAGGGAAATGCCGTTGTCGACTTCGGAAAGGTCGGTGCGGTGACGCAGTTCGGCTTCCTGTCGCTGGGCGAGTAGCTCGGTGCGCTCGCGGTCGAGGTTTGTCCGGGTACGGCGGAGGGTTTGTTGCTGCCCCTGGAGCGCCAGCAGTTCCGCCTCGGCCTGCTGGAGTTGGGCGACCGAGACGAACTGGGCCTCTACCAACTGCTGCTGGCGATGCAGATGCGCCGAGGCCAGCTCCACGCGGCGCCCGAGCAGGCGAAGCTCTTCACCGAGCCGCTCCGATTCTTCCGCGAGTGCACCCAGGCGGCTATCGAGCATACGCAATTGCCCGCCTAGCCGATCCTCGGCCAGCACGCGATTGCGCTCCAGCAACAGCATGCGCTGGTCGAGTTGCTGCGCAATCAGCTCCTGGGTGCCGCCGGCTGCGCTGATGCGCTCGCCGGAGATCATAAACAGCACGTCGCCCTGTTCGACGCGCTGGCCCTCGGTGATGCTGATCTGTGCGAGCACGCCGGTCCCGCTGGCCGTCAGACGCAGCATGCCCTGCTGGGGCAACAGCAGGCCCGTTACCGTCGCCTTGCGGGTGTAGGTTCCAAAAATGGCGAAGGTCGCGACCAGAAGCGTCAGTGCGACAGCCAGAATGGCAGCGAACGTATAGCCCCAGGGCCGATGGATCAGCACGCTGCCCAACGAATGTCCACGGCGCGCGGAAAGCGCCTCGGGGCGAAATAAGGGGGCTTCATCCCTTGAAGCAGCCGCAGACATCCTGTCCTCGCTTTATCCGTAGTATCAGTAGGCCATTATGCTACTCGCCAACCATGGAATCTAAATGATAATGATTGTATCTTTGTATTTCTTTTGGAGTGCTACTGAAAAATGCAAGGTAGGTAAGATGCGCCAGCCGGCAGGCGGGTGGAGGACCACGGCGACGATCCGCGTTCTACAGGCTCAGCAGGGCCGAGAAGACCAGCAGCAGCGCCATGTGAATAACCGCTGCGCGTGCTGGAACGCAGCCGCTTCGCCGCGCTCAGCCTACCCAGACCAGGCAGGGCGACCAGGAAAATGGCAGTGCCCGGATCGGGCGATCACAGCGAGCGCCATGTCCGATGGGGCTTGCTCCTTGTTGACCGGCGGGCTAGAGTTCGGCGGTCACGGTCAATCCCGTGGCCGGGCGTGACAACCCGACTCAAACCAAGGCGCGGTAGCGCCATAGCTGAATAGCCGGCGCTTTTTTTGTGCCCGGCTATCGCATTTCTATGGTGGGCCGTGCGGGGCAGGCTTCGGCCTGGCCGGCGTCCTTGGTTGCCGGTTTGTCACCCCCGTACGGTCCGCCACCCAATCCGCGTGACAACGGCGGGTGACGGCTCCTTAATCAAACCAAGGAGCATAAGGAAAATGCGCTATCCAGCTTTTACCCAAGGGCTCCACCTTGGGCACTTCATCTGGTCCTCTACCTCCGCTCTGGAGGTGCACCATGACTAGATCCACCTCCTCGGTGATCCCCTTCCCCAAGCGTGTCGATCCCCATACCTCCCTCGATGCCTCCGCCTGCTATTTCCAGGTTGCGGCCGAGTTGCGGGTGATGATGCTGCACAGGCTGTTCTCCATGCTGACTCGTTCGCAAGCGTCCA
Source organism: Pseudomonas lopnurensis (assembly GCF_015070855.1). Classification (GTDB taxonomy): domain Bacteria; phylum Pseudomonadota; class Gammaproteobacteria; order Pseudomonadales; family Pseudomonadaceae; genus Stutzerimonas; species Stutzerimonas lopnurensis. The sequence goes on along the minus strand of NZ_JADDIX010000023.1, from coordinate 2,350 downwards.
CGCCCGACGAACAGTACCTGCACGAGACATGCCGCCACGCGCGCGAACTGCTCAACGATGTGGTGGTGCTGTACCGCAGCTCGCTGGCACAGGCAACTGGGAGGGGGGAGGATGAATAAACCCAGCACCAGCTACCTGCCGGGCCATGATGGCCATCGCGGCGCGGTGATCAAATGGCCGGAGAACTGTCACCAGGCCTTCGACAAAGGTGTGGCCAGCGCCCAGGCCTGGCTGGGCAACGACGACAGCGGCTGGCTGTGGGCCGGCCTGATCCTCGAGCGCGACGCGCTGCCCACCGGAGCCCAGCGCCGCGCCTTCGAGATCGGCTTCCTCTGCCGGATACACCAGCGCCTGTGCTCGCCCGTCGGCGGCAATCACCAGGCCAGGAGGGCCTGCCTGAAACTCTGAACGAGTGGGCGATATACGCCGCTGTGTGCCAAGGCGGCGGCCAAGCTGTGCAAGTTTTTGCGCAGCTTGGCTTTTCGCTGCGAACCAGTGCATGGATCAGGCCGTTTCGTTTGTATCTGGCTGGATGGTTGCGGCAAGGTTCCTGCCATGGGGCTCCTGCCCGCGCCAGCCGCATCAGGGATGAGGATCAGGGAATGAGTGGAAAAAGCGATTGGGAAAAAGCCTGCGATCATGTAATGCCGCATGTGTGCCGGCCCGCCAGGCCCAACCCGTCCCGTGAAAAACGGCCCTTCGCGAAGCGTAGCGACGATCGACAGCCACCGGTGAACATCCATCGGGAACGCTGGGAGGCATACGAAAAATACGGTAGGGAGCCAGCACCAACGCCCAGCAGGACCCGGGTCGCCTTGCGTATCGGCGTGTTCTTCGACGGCACCGGCAACAATGCCAGCAATACCGCCACCGGCCTGCTCTGTGGCGCCCAGCATCCGATCGCACCGGCGGACCTGGATGCCAGTTGCAAACCCTATATGTCCGACCCGGGCAGCAGCTACGGCAACGATGTCACCAACGTGCATAGGCTGTGGTTTCTCTATCATGAATCACCAGCCCCGGAAGGGGATGGCGAGCAGAAGCAGGCGTTCCTCAAGGTCTACATCGATGGTATCGGCACCACGGCGGGTGAGCGGGACAGCCTGGTCGGTTCAGGGCTCGGCCGCGGCGAGACGGGGGTAGTCGAGCGGGTATGGGGTGCGTTCGGGCGTATCAGGGCACGTATCAATGACATGATCGGAGCCAATCCCGATATCGAAATCACCTCGCTGACCTTCGATACCTTCGGCTTCAGCCGGGGCGCGGCGGCAGCGCGGCATTTCGCCAATGCGGTCGCACAGGGCAGGCAAGGGCCGCTGGGGGATACGCTGACCAATCATGAAAAAGCCTTCAGCCGTTGCTTCTCCGATCGTTACCAGCGTGATATCCGCATGGGCTTTATCGGCCTGTTCGATACCGTGGCATCCGTCGCCGGGCTGGACAACCTCGGCAATGTGCGCAGCAGGGTCGTGCCGGGACTCAGTCTGCATCTGCCGCGCGAATTGTTCTCCTCGGTAGTGCATCTGGTGGCTCGCGACGAGTACCGCGCCAACTTCGCCCTGAGCCGGGTCAAGCCCGACCATCCCGAAATCACCCTGCCCGGCGCCCACTCGGATATCGGGGGCGGCTATCTGCCCGAAGCGGAGGAATGCCTGTTGGTCAGCCCGATGCAGGCGCTGAATGTTTCGCTGCAGACCGATGTGACGAACACCTCCATCTACCGCGACGCCGAACAGGTGCGGGCTCAATGGCTCGCCAAGGGCTGGCCCGCCGAAATGCTGGAAATCGTTACCCCCGAGCCGAAGCTGCTACCCGTCCAGGATCGCCATGCCCCTCGGCAGAAGCGGGTATACGCCGCCCTGCAGCTCAAGCGGAGGGTACGTGGCGAGCTGTCGCGGGTGTACCTGCGAGTGATGTATGAATTGGCCAGGCAGAAGGGGGTACGGCTCAACGTCATCGATGAACATGATCCGAACTATTCCATTCCGCCGGAACTTCAATCGCTTTGCTACCGGTTCGTCGCCGGCGACTACAGCACCTCGCGGGCCGAAGAGGCGCTGCTCCTACTGAAGTACATCCATATATCGGCCCACTGGAACCCGCCTGCGAGGCTGCAAGGCGATACGCCGCGCACCGGTTTCAGGGCGCAGTTCATCAACGCCCCCATGGCGGATGCGCAGCGCATGCAGCATCCGCATGTACCGGACTGGACGTTATGGTGATGCGAAGATTATCGGCTCTGTTGGTCATGCTGCTGTCTGGTGGTTGCCAAGTCATGGACCCCTTGTCGGGCGAGCGAGACCCGCACTCGCCGTGGTGGAGTGTTGGGCTCGCCGAACCCGCCTATATG
>NZ_JADDIX010000022.1:66471-75418 GCF_015070855.1 Pseudomonas lopnurensis | reverse complement strand
CCATCGAGCCGTCAGGGCTGGTGTCTATTCCGGCGATTGGTGCGGCGGCGACGGAGCTGGTCAAGACGCATAGGTGGACGCGGAGAAACGCGTGGAAAAGGCTTCGCCGTTTTCCACCCTACGCCTGCCTTGAATACGCGGCGACGCCCAGAGGACGCCGCCGCGAACCTCACGCCGAGAGTTTCTGGCTGAAAATATCGGCTGGCTTGCCGATATCGAGCCGGTCCGCGTTCATCACCTTGTTCCACGCCGCTACGAAGTCGTGCACGAACTTCTCATTGCCGTCGCTCATGCCGTACACCTCGGCCTGGGCGCGTAGCTCCGATTGCGAGCCGAAGATCAGGTCCACGCGGGTGGCGGTCCAGGTCGGCTGGCGGGTCTTGCGGTCGAGGCCCTGGAAGCGGTTCTTGTGCTCGGTCGTAACCCACTCGTTCTTCATATCCAGGAGGTTGACGAAGAAGTCGTTCGACAGCGTACCCACCCGCTGGGTGAAGATACCTTCCTGACCGCCATCGGCGTTGGTGCCCAGCACCCGCATGCCGCCGACCAGTACGGTCATTTCCGGCGCGCTGAGGCGAAGCAGGTGCGCCTTGTCGACGAGCGCTTCCTCGGGCGCCATGAAGTGGGACGCGTGGTAGTAGTTGCGAAAGCCATCCGCGACCGGGCGCAGCGCTTCGAAGGACTGCGCGTCGGTCCATTCCTCGAGTGCATCCATGCGGCCCGGCGTGAAGGGGACGGTGACGTTCACCCCGCCATCCTGCGCGGCCTTCTCGATCGCGGCGCAGCCGGCGAGCACGATCAGGTCCGCCATGGAGACCTTCTTGCCGCCACTGGCCGAGGCGTTGAACCCGCTCTGGATCTCGCCGAGCTTCTGCAGCACCTGCGCCAGCAGCGGCGGGTTGTTGATCTCCCAATCCTTCTGTGGGGCGAAGCGAATGCGTGCGCCATTGGCACCGCCGCGCTTGTCCGAACCGCGGTAGGTCGCCGCCGACGCCCAGGCCACCGAGACCAGGTCGGACACGGAAAAGCCCAGGCCGAGGATCTTCTGCTTGAGCGATGCGATGTCGGCGTCGTCTATCACCGGATGGTCGCGCTCGGGAATCGGGTCCTGCCAGATCAGCTGCTCCTTCGGCACCAGCGGGCCAAGGTAGCGGCCGATGGGTCCCATATCGCGGTGGGTCAGCTTGAACCAGGCGCGAGCGAAGGCATCGGCGAACTCGTCCGGGTTCTCCAGGAAGTGCCGGGAGATCTTCTCGTAGATCGGATCGAAGCGCAGCGACAGGTCCGTGGTCAGCATGGTCGGCTTGCGCTTCTTGTTGGGGTCGAAGGGGTCGGGAATGATTTCCGGGGCGTCCTTGGCTTCCCACTGGTGCGCGCCGGCCGGGCTCTTGGTCAGTTCCCACTCGAAGTTGAAGAGATTTTCGAAGAAATAGTTGGACCATCTGGTCGGGGTCTGGCTCCAGATGACTTCGAGGCCAGAGGTGATGGCGTCGGCCCCTACCCCGCTCTGAAACTTGCTGCGCCAACCCAGGCCCTGGTCCTCGATGACCGCCCCTTCCGGCTCCGGCCCCATCAAAGAGGGATCGCCCGCACCGTGGGTCTTGCCGAACGTATGACCGCCGGCGACCAGCGCCACGGTTTCGTAATCGTTCATCGCCATGCGCGCGAAGGTCTCACGGATGTCGATGGCTGCGGCTTTGGGGTCCGGCTTGCCGTTCGGGCCTTCCGGGTTCACGTAGATCAAACCCATCTGCACGGCGCCCAACCCCGGGTGCAATTGCCGTTCGCCACTATAGCGTTCATCGCCCAGCCAGGTGCCCTCGGGGCCCCAGAACAGCTCTTCCGGCTCCCAGGTGTCCGCGCGACCACCGCCGAAGCCGAACGTCTTGAAGCCCATGGATTCCAGCGCCACGTTTCCGGTGAGCACGAACAGGTCGGCCCAGGACAGCTTGCGCCCGTATTTCTGCTTGATCGGCCACAACAGGCGCCGCGCCTTGTCCAACGCGGCGTTGTCCGGCCAACTGTTGAGCGGCGCGAAGCGCTGCTGGCCACCGCCGGCGCCGCCCCGGCCGTCGGTGATCCGGTAGGTCCCCGCGCTATGCCAGGCCATCCGGATGAACAGCCCGCCGTAATGACCGAAGTCGGCGGGCCACCAGTCCTGCGAGTCCGTCATCACCGCATGCAGATCGGCGATCACTGCATCGAGATCGAGCGAATTGAACGCGGCGGCATAGTTGAAATCGCCACCGTATGGATTGGAACGTGGCGAGTGCTGGTTGAGTGAAGTGAGGCTCAGCGCTTCAGGCCACCAGTCCCGGTTACTCGGGCGACGGCGGGATGCGCCCGCGCCATGGCCTAAGGGGCAGCCACCCCCAGCGTTTTCTCCAGACTCGGCGTTCATGTCCTGTTCCTCTTGTGGTTGTCGTTCGCGCGGTCAGGCACCGCTTCAGAAAACGTAGCACCAAGATCAGAGCCAGGAGGAAATCGGAAATGAGCCTTGGATGCTTCGGGAACCGCCAGTTGCACCGCAAACGCAGGAGTTATGCGGCGTAGACGGCTTTCCGCCGTCCGCGAAAGGACCAAGGAAATGAGCATGTAATTTCCCTATTGGCTCGATAGACGATCCTCGACGCTTGCCGTGCGGCAAGCATAAGGAAGATGGCTAGAGTCCCAATCGCCTGGCCGCTCGCAACCCAGTGCTGTGTCCTTCGGAGAAGCGCGAGAAACATCGGCGTCACGTTAGCGAGTAGCCTGGAAGTGAGTGCCAGACGCTCGCATTGACGTACGTACTTAAAGGCGTACAGTGGCCAAAAGTTAAACAGGTTGAGGTGGCGTCATGGCCGGAATCACAGCAACAGAGGCACGCAGCAACCTTTATCGGTTGATCGACGAAACCGCCGAATCCCACCAACCAATCATCATCATGGGTAAGCGGAACAAAGCCGTCCTGATTTCCGAGGAAGATTGGTCTGCAATCCAGGAAACGCTTTACCTGCTATCCGTGCCAGGTATGCGCGAGTCCATTCGTGAGGGGATGGCTACCCCTGTGGATGAATGCGATGAGGAGCTGGACTGGTGACATGGAAGCTGGCTTACACCAAGCAAGCCCAGAAAGATGCGAAGAAGCTGGCCTCCAGCGGCCTCAAGCCAAAAGCCCAGGAATTATTGGCACTGATTGCAGAAGACCCATATCGGAAGCCACCGCCGTTCAAGAATCTCATTGGCGATCTTGCGGGGGCTTATTCACGTCGCATCAATATTCAGCATCGCTTGGCGTACCAGGTGCTCGAGGACGAACGAGTGGTGAAGGTTCTCCGCCTCTGGAGTCACTACGAATAATGCATGACCAGATGACGTAGGGTGGATAACGCTCCGCTTATCCACCAGCGCGCCTTCCAACCTCGCAGCGCTATGGATCACGCACCGTTCCCGGATACCACCGACTGACCAATCAGCGGCAATTGCCCGCACACCCACTCCGCGCGCACGCCGGTGCCTCGGGGTTCTTCAATACCCGGCTGTTCACCACCCCGGCCGCGGTCATCAATTTGGTCACTGGCGCATCGTCCGGAATCGACGCGTCTTCGGCCAGCGTGCAGGCCGCTCGCAGTTCGCCCCAGGTCTTCGGGCGCAGGGCCATGGCATGGCGAACCTCGTAAACCTGGCCGTTGGCTTCGCAACGATAGTCGTAGGTCGGCATGGGTGTTCCTCTCACGGTTGATGCGTAGGTCGATAAGCAACAGCCACCACGTGGATACCAGGCCTGCCCGCATGGTGGCAATACGGCAGGCGCTACGACGTGCGATCAGGCGGGCTTCATCATCACCAGGACGAAGCCCACCAGGATGCCGGCCAAGGCGATCATCCAGCCGATCCGATGGGCGCGGTTCTTTTCGGCTTGTCGGACGGGGTCCACGGGCTTCTTCTTTCTCACGATTGATTGCCTCTGAAAATGCACGGCTGCCGGTTGGCACTGACGCCATCCGGCGCAGCGCGCCTTTTTAGGCCGGGCGGATCGAATTGTCCAGCGCACGCTGCATTGCGCACACGGCAGATGAAGCGCAGCCACACCGCGTCCTGCCCGCACCCCGCCAGAAGGCCGATGCGCTCGTAGGCGGATGGCTACGTTCATGCCGCCGGGCTCGGCGCGCCGTCGATTACAGGCACGATCGGCTCAGGCCGGCCTCTCGGCGAGAAACGCCACCGGACCCGACCCATCCGCGTTCAGCTGGTAGATTTCCTGCGGCCGCCCATGCTCGTCGAGCACCAGCAGGCCGATCCCCGCCCCATTCCACAGCCGTTCGCCTGCCCGGCTGCGATCCGGCACGCGCGGCACGACTTCCAGGCGGCGACGCTTGGTCAGCCAGTTCAGCGGCGACCAGGGCGCGTAGAGCCAGCGGTTGAGGCGGTCGAACCAGTCCAGCAGGCGTCGCGGGAATTCGTTCTTCACCCCGCTGCTGGTGATCTGCCAGACCCGCGGCCCGCGCTCCCGCGCGCGGATGTGTACCTCGTAGACGAACGAATAGTGCACGTCGCCGGAGAGGATCACGTAGTCGCCGGGCGTTCGCGAATGGCGGAAGATGTTCATCATCACGTGCGCCGCGCCACGGTGGGCCATCCAGTTCTCCGCATCCACCAGCAGCGGCTGCCCTGCCCAGCTGAACACGCGCTGGACGGTCTCGATCAGCTTCACGCCGAACATCGGCGGCGGCGAGACGATCAGTACCGACGGTTTGTCGAGGATGTGCTGCTGGAATTCGCTCAGCGCCTCCCAGTCCATCAGGCCGGAGGGGCGGCTGAGGTTGCGCTCGCTGCGCCAGCGCCGGGTGCGCGTGTCCAGTACCACCAGCGGCGGCTCGGTCGCCAGCTCGTAGCCCCAGCCGTCGAGTTTGAACAGGTCGTCGATCAGCCGGTCCTGCGCGGCGCAGTCGAGCCAGGCAGCGCCCGCCGTATCCAGCAACTGTCGTGTCTGCACCAGCAGTTCGCCGAAGCGTTCCGGCTGGTTGCCCCAGGCCTGGCACAGCAGGTAGGCGATCAGGGCATTGCCGATGATCCGTCGCGACAGCGGATGGCCGTAGGCGGTCTCCTCCCAGCGGGCCGAGAGGTTCCAGTCGTCGGTGATGTCGTGATCATCGAAGATCATCAGCGACGGTACGTGCGCCAGTGCCCGCGCGACCTGCGGCAGGCCCTGGCGGAAGGCTTGCAGGCAGGCGTCTTCGCAGCGGTAACGCTCGGCGTGCCGCGGTTCCAGCATGGGTATCGCCGGCGCGATCAGCGTCCAGGGCAGCGGCGACCACACCAGCAGGTACATGGCCATGACTTCGCCCAGGGTGATCAGGTGGTTCTGGCCGTTGGCGGTGGTGAAGACCGGCTTTTCCACGCCGCCGAAGAAGCGCTCGCGCAGCGCCTCGTTGGACTTGAATGCCGGCAACAGCTGTTCGCGCCGGTAGTAGGTGGCCGGATGCGCGAACAATGCGTCGCTGTCATCGACCACCGCGCCTTCGAGCCGCTCGCCGTACAGCCCGAGCCGACGTACCAGCGCGTGAATCGCCACCAGCATCGGCCCGGCGACATCATCGGCGTAGACCTGGTCGCCGGTCATCAACAGCAGCGCCGGCCGCCCCAGCGGATCGCTGTGCTCCCTGGCCAGCAGCTGGTCGACGCACAACAGGCCGTCCGCCGCGGCGTGGTGCGGCTTGCGGCAAGAGCCGTGCAGCACGCGATCGAGCCTGGACTTGATGACGAAACTCGGACGCCGCGCGCCCTCGTAGAGCAGATGCGGCGCCCAGTCGGCGATGCCCTGCTCGGCCGCGCCGGCATGGACGCGCAGGTCGTATTCGATCAGGCAGTCGCTGGGCAGCGCCTCGTCCAGCACGACGTCGATCAGGTGCAGCACCGCGTCGCGGCCGATCGCCAGCCGCTGGCAGGCCGGCCCGTCCAGCCGGATGCTGCGCTGCAGCTGGTGAGCCTCGCTTGCGAGCACCAGCGAGAGTGTCAGCGGGCGGGAGCCGACCAGCCAGAACACCAGGCGACCGGGCTCGGTACGGCGCAGCAGCGGACCGGCCAGGACCGGTGGCAGAAAATCGGCAGGCGCAGGGGAATCGATCAAGGACGGCATTCGCAATGGGAAACGGAGGTCATTCGACGCACGGTCGGCGACTTCGTGCCGTCAATGGTCCAGGCACACACATTCAAGGCGTTTTCTTGCCGTCCTTGACCGGGGATGCGCCGCCGCCCGCCCTGGCGAAGGCCTTGATCACGTCGCGCACCACCTTGCGCTGCTCGGCCGGCAACGCCAGGAAGGCGTCGATGGCTTCGCGCTCGCGATAGAAGCGTGGATCTTCCCACTGCGCCCGCTGCTCGCGGATCGCCGATACCGCACGATCACCGAAGCGCAGGGCCTGGGGTTCGACCTTCAACCATTGGGCGATGACCTGGAGTTTGTCCTGCGACGGAATGGACTTTCCGCCCAGCCAGCGCGAAACCGCCTGGAAGGTGACCGATCGGCCCCAATAGCGGGAATTGAACTCCCTTTCCAGGACGGCAGGGCGATCAGGGTAGCCAGCGGCGAGCATGGCGCTGCGCAGGCGTTCGGCGAATTCCATTTTTTCGTTCATGGAGGCGGACGTTAAGTTCCAGCTCCATGCCCGGCTGAACATACGGTTGTACTTAGAATTGAATTCATGCTTTCATTCGCTCGCAAGAACGCCGGGGAAGGAACGCCGGCAGGTGGTTGATCATGCGCGGTTCATTTCGCCTACCCATGCGTTCCGCAAGCAATGCGTATCCGTTACGAGGCGCAGCGCCGGCCCCGGCGAAAACACAGGCCGTGACCCACCAACGCAGGCTGGGCAGCGAGAGGAAAAGGAATGCCTACCCTTCATCATGTGACGTTCGAAAGCCACGACCTTTCCATATTGCATCGGCCGGATGGCGTCCTGCTGCTGGACGGCCCTCCGTTGGCGCAGTTGCTCGGTTATCCCGACGATCTCGGCGCGCTGCATGCCCATTGCCGCATTGAGGGTTTCGTCTTCGGCAACCAGCCGCGCCCGACGATCTGGATCGACATACGCAACGCCCATCGCCTGGTATTCCACAGCGAGCTACCCCTGGCCGAACGCCTGGCGCACTGGCTCAGCCATTGGTTGCTGCCGCACTTCAGCAAGCGCTCGCATCCCCAGGTTCGACGTGCCAGCGTCGGCGAGCAGCAACTGCGGGTGCTGAACTGGCAAGGCGAGAACTGGATAGCCCTCAATGGCGCCATGCAATTGCTCGGCAGCGCGGACCAGAGCCTGCAGAAGGCCCTTAGCGAATTGCGCGGCACCTTCCGCTGATTCGACGGCAAGCAACTCCAGTGAACCTGCCGCCCCTGGCTGACGACGCCCCCACGCAGAACGCGTTGCCGCTCAGCCACGGGCTCAGGGCGCGCCGAACAACGCCGTCCAGTAGATCCCCGCATCGCTCTGCGGATCGACCGCATAAGCGGCGCCCAGCTCGCTGAATCGCGGGTTCATCAGGTTGGCGCAATGGCCGGGGCTGGCCAGCCAGCCGTCGACCACCTTGCGCGGGGTCGGCAACGCCGCGGCGATGTTCTCGCCGACCTGCCCGCCGGCGTAACCGGCCAATTCGGCGCGGTCGCCGGGGGTGCGGCCATCATCGCCGAGATGGCTGAAGAAGTTTCCGTTGGCCATGGCCCGGCTATGGTTCTCGGCCGCCGCGCCCAGCGTGCCATTCCAGGCCAGCGGCGGCGCGGCGGCGAAGGCTTGCGCACCGCACTGGCGCGCCTGGCCGCGTGCCGCGTTGATCTGCTCCAGCACCTTGCGCCCTTCTGCCTGCCAGTCACCGAGACGGCCATCGAGCAACGGCCGCGCCAGCACGATGCGCCAGTCGCGGCCCTCGCGGCTCACGCCGATATCGACGAACTGTGGATCGAGCAGGACCCGGCAGAAGCTCTCGCGCAGCGCCTGCATCGCAGCCGGCGCATCCCGCGGGCCGGACAGGCTGATGGCCTGGACCGTCATCATCGAATAACCCGCCCGTGCCAACGCCTGCTGCAGGTCGCCCATGCCCTGGACCGGCAGGACCAACCGCGAATCGGCCGCCAGTGGCGTGAGTTCTTCGCTGGCGCGGTCGGCGCAACGCTGCACTTCGCTGCGATAGGCGTTGATCGACTCGACCAGGCGAGCCTCCTCGGCAGCCGCCGCGCCACCGAACAATACTGCGGCAAGAAGCAAAACGGATGAAAGAACACGCATGAAAGCTCTCCAGCGAGAAAACATGGCGGGGCGATGCGGGTCATGGCGTCGCCGCCCAGATGCAAGCACAAGGCCATGGTGATCGACGGCGCCACGCTTGTCATCATCGAGCCGGCAAGGCAACGGCCCTACCGGCCGTCAGCCGGGAAATTCGAGCGATCTGTGCGTGTCCGGCAAGCGCGGCTATGATCGAGCCCCATGAACAGCCCGTCGCCGCTCCGCCAGCCCTGCCCGCCCGGCACCTGCAACTGCAGGCGCGACGACCTGCTGCAGACGCCCGGTGCCGACGGGCGCATCCTGCAGCTGACCCGCCACGAGGAGCGCCGGCTGCTCGAGCGCCTGGAAAGCGTGCAGAGCCTGTACGAGCTGGAACGCCTGCAGCAGCGGATGTTCGAGCAACTGGGCATTCGCATGACGATCGCCCCGAGCTACAACGAGGTGCGCAGCATGCGCGGCATCGCCGTCGAGTTCGCCGAACAGCCAGGCCTGTGCCGCAAGACGCGCCAGGCCATTCCCGCGGCGATCCGCCGTGGGCTGGAACGACACCCGGAGATCGCCTGGCGCCTGCTCGATTCGCACGACCTGCTGCGCGACGCGTGAGGTTGCTCCGGCCTGTCCTTTCGTTTGGCTCTGTCTCAATTGCGTGTTGCTCGAATTGTCGAGGTGTTCTGAGCGTCCGTAGGAGCGGGCCG
>NZ_JADDIX010000022.1:0-66462 GCF_015070855.1 Pseudomonas lopnurensis | reverse complement strand
AGCTTTGCGCGCTGGAATATTCGCGGGCATGGACTCGGCGTCCCCGCCCTCTCCTACAGGGGGTACGTCTATCCGCAACAGCCAGCTCAGACATGGCCTTTCGTTTTGCCAATGAGCACGGCGAGGCGCTGCCGGCCTTCGCTCAAGCGTCAACCAAGCGGGCTTTCGCCAGGGCTGTCCGAGCTGTTGCCTTCTCGCTCCGGTGGCGATTGGCGGTCGCGCTCGGACGTCCGTTCGTGGCTCGGCTCTTCGCCGTATTCGTCGTAGTCGGGCGGCGTCAGGCCGTCGTCGCGCGGTTCGTTCTCGTCGTCGATCATCTCAGCTGTCCTCGTCGCGCTGCGCATCAGGCACACCTTCGCCGGCCTCGTCGAAGTCCGGGTCTTCGCCCGCCTCCCGGTCACCGCCATCGGTCATGGTGACATCCGGCTCGTCATCGAGCGGACGTTCCCCTTGCTTCTGCGGGTTCTGCTTCATGTGATCCTCGGCCAAGGCGCCAGTGTCGGTTCAATTTGGAGAGCGCCGCAGAGGCGTCGTTCAGCGCGCCGGGGTACTGGGCGACGTACGACCCGGCCGCCACAAGCGGGCGGCCGCCGCAGCCGTTCACACCAGCGAAAGGATCGTCGGCCGCATATCGCCGAACGATCCAAAACCGCGCCAAGCCGCTAAAATGCCCGACCTTGTCCGCACCGCCCACGAGCTGCCCCATGTCCCTACCCAAGCACCACCTCGAACTGCTGAGCCCTGCACGGGATGCCTCCATTGCCAAGGAGGCCATCCTGCATGGCGCCGATGCCGTGTACATCGGCGGGCCCAGCTTCGGTGCACGGCACAATGCCGAGAACAGCGTGGCGGATATCGCCGGACTGGTGGCGTTCGCGCATCTGTTCCATGTGCGGGTGTTCGTCACGCTCAATACCATCCTGCATGACGATGAGCTGGAACCGGCGCGCGCGCTGATCCACCAGTTGCATGAGATCGGCGTCGATGCCCTGATCGTGCAGGACATGGGCATCATGGAACTGGACCTGCCGCCCATCGAGATCCACGCCAGTACCCAGACCGACATCCGCACCCTGGAACGGGCGAAGTTTCTCGACCGCGCGGGGTTCTCCCAGCTGGTCCTCGCCCGCGAGCTGAACCTGGCCGAAATCCGCGCCATCCACGAGCAGGTGGATTCGACCCTGGAGTTCTTCATCCACGGCGCGCTGTGCGTGGCGTTCTCGGGGCAGTGCAACATCTCCCATGCGCAGACCGGGCGCAGCGCCAACCGCGGCGACTGCTCGCAGGCCTGCCGCCTGCCCTACACGCTCAAGGACGACCAGGGCCGCGTGGTGGCCTTCGACAAGCACCTGCTGTCGATGAAGGACAACAACCAGAGCGCCAACCTGAGCGCGCTGGTCGAGGCCGGCGTGCGCTCGTTCAAGATCGAGGGGCGCTACAAGGATGTGAGCTATGTGAAGAACATCACCGCTTACTATCGCCAGCGCCTCGATGGCATTCTCGAAGGCCGGCCGGACCTGGCTCGCGCCTCCAGCGGCCGCACCGAGCATTTCTTCGTGCCGGACCCGGACAAGACCTTCCACCGCGGCAGCACCGACTACTTCGTCACCGAGCGCAAGATCGACATCGGCGCCTTCGATTCGCCGACCTTCACCGGCCTGCCGGTGGGTGAAGTGCTCAAGGTCGGCAAGCATGATTTCATCGCCCAGACCGGCGAGCCGCTGAGCAATGGTGACGGTCTCAACGTGCTGGTCAAGCGCGAGGTGGTGGGCTTTCGCGCCAGCGTGGTCGAGCAGTTGGGCCAGTTCGAGGACGACGGCAAGCCCCAGTGGCACTACCGTATCGAGCCCAACGAGATGCCGGCGGCGCTCAAGCAGCTGCGCCCGAATCACCCGCTCAACCGCAACCTGGATCACAACTGGCAACAGGCGCTGCTGAAGACCTCGGCCGAGCGCCGTATCGGCGTGCGCTGGCTGGCCAGGCTGCGCGCGGACGAACTGGAGCTGCACGTCACCAGCGAAGAAGGCGCCTACGCCAGCGTCTCGCTGGGCGGCCCCTTCGGCGAAGCGAACAAGCCCGAGCAGGTGCCCGCTCAGATCGCCGACCTGCTGAGCCAGCTGGGCACCACGATCTACCATGCCGAAGAAGCCGAGATCGACGCGCCGCAGGTGTTCTTCATTCCCAACTCGCAGCTCAAGGCGCTGCGCCGCGAAGCCATCGAGGCGCTGACCGCCGCGCGCGAAGCCATGCGCCCGCGTGGCGGCCGCAAGCCGGTCAGCGTGCCGCCGCCGGTTTACCCGCAGGCGCACCTGTCGTTTCTCGCCAATGTCTATAACGAAAAGGCGCGGGCCTTCTACCACCGTTACGGCGTGGAACTGATCGATGCCGCCTACGAGGCCCACGAGGAAACCGGCGAGGTGCCGGTGATGATCACCAAGCACTGCCTGCGCTTCTCCTTCAACCTGTGCCCGAAACAGGCCAAGGGCGTCACCGGCGTGCGCACCAAGGTCGCGCCGATGCAACTGGTGCATGGCGACGAGGTGCTGACCCTGAAGTTCGATTGCAAGCCTTGCGAGATGCACGTGGTCGGCAAGATCAAGGGCAACATCCTCGACCTGCCGCAACCCGGCAGCGCCGCCAGCGTGGTCGGCCATATCACGCCGGACGATCTGCGGAAGACCATTCGAGGTAGATCGCAGGGTTAGGGGCTCCTTGCCGCTTTGGTGGAGGTCCGCCCCCGGGCCATGCTTTTGAGCCTCAAGCCTCAAGCCACGGCGACCGTCCGCAGCATCCTGTTACCGATTCGCGCCAGCCACCCTGACCGCCAGCGAACGCCGCCGGCCGAACGGCGGTCCCACCTCATGCGTTCCAGCGTAACGGAGACGGCGGGCCGAGGCCGGCCGGGCGCCCAATCGAACAGCATTCAGGAGGTCGGATGGACAAGGCGGATCGCGCCGGCTTTGCCCTTTTCTGCGCAGCAATCATCTTCCTCGCCTTCGTCGGCGGCGCCTTCGTGGTGCTTTCCAAATCCTTTCCGTACAGCTACTTCAACGATGCCTACAAGGCGGCGCAGGCGACCCTCAACCAACTGACGGCCACCGATCTGCATACCGAGACGCACCTGTGGCGCGAGGCGCGCCGCGATGATCGTGGGGTCACGCTGAACAACGCCGAACTGGCCTATCCCGGGCTGACCCTCTACACCTCCGGCGACGGCAGCTACGCCAATCTCATCGACCTGGACGGCAAGGTCGTGCATCGCTGGGAGCTGCCCTACCGGGACATCTGGGACAAGAACCCGGAAGGCCGCACGCCCCGTCCGCAGGATCGCATCTACTGGGACAAGGTCCGGGTGCTGCCCAATGGCGACCTGCTGGTGGTGATCAGCGCCGACAACGACACCCCCTGGGGCTACGGGCTGATCCGCATCGACCGCGACTCGAAGCTGGTCTGGGCCTATCACGGCGCGGCCCACCACGATCTGGTGGTCACCCCGGACGGGCGCATCGTCACCCTCACCCACGGTTTCAGCGAAGAGGACATCCCCGGGCTGCACGGCCTGGAGCGGCCCTGGCTGGACGATTTCCTGGTGGTGCTCGACGGCGAAACCGGCACCGAGCTGAGCAAGGTGCCGCTGGCCCGGGCGTTCCTCGACTCGCGCTACGCCGAACCGCTCTACCAGACGCCGAGCTACGCCACCTCCGACCCGCTGCACGCCAACAGCGTGGAGTACCTGGACGAGGCGCGCAGCGCCGCCTTCGCCCCGGCACAGGGCCGATCCGGGCAGGTGCTGATCTCGTTTCGCAACATCGGCACCATCGCCCTGGTGGACCCGCAATCCGGCGCACTGACCTGGGCGACACGCGGCCCGTGGCTGGTCCAGCACGACGCGCGGGTGCTGCCCAACGGCAACTTCACCCTGTTCGACAACGCCGCCAACTATCGGGAGCACAACATTTCCCGGGTCCTGGAAGTGAACCCTCGCAACCATGAGGTTGTCTGGAGCTACGAAGGAACCGATGAGCACCCCTTCGAAAGCTATGTGCGCAGCTCAGCCGAAACATTGCCCAACGGCAATCGGATCATCACCGAATCCGATGGAGGCCGGCTCTTCGAAGTAACGCCCACTGGTGAGATTGCCTGGGAATTCATCAACCCGGTTCGCGGCGGTGAAGACGATCGCTACATCCCCATCGTCTCGTCCGGACAACGTATCTCTCATGGAGCACTCGACGCGGAGTTCCGCACCCTGATCGACAACGAAAGGTGAACGTCATGCGCCCTGATTCCAAGCGACACGCCCGATTTCTTCTCCTCGCCTTCGGCGCCACGCTGCCATTCGCCGCCCACGCCTATGTCGGGCCGGGCGCCGGGCTCGGGCTGCTGGCCGCGCTCTGGGGCCTGGTCGCGGCGGTGGGCGTCGCGGTGTTCTACGTGGTGATGTGGCCGATCCGCCGCATGCGCCGCCAGCGCAAGGCCGAACAAAGCGCCGCGGCCAGCTCAGGTCTCTCCGACGCCACGCCGGTGGTCCAGGCCCGGCAGACGCCTGCCGAGCCCGTCGGCAAAACGGCCGCGCCGGCCGAGCGCGCCAAGGACGCCGACTCGGTTCGCCCGTAAGAGCCTGTGGCCGCTGCCGGCTGGTCCGGTTGACGCCATCCACCCCGCTCGACCGAGCCGCCCCTGGCCCGCCCGGTCGAGCCGCGCATCGAGGCTTCCATGGGACTACTGGACCTGCCCGCACCCTTGTTCGCCGCCCTCGACAACGGCATGGCCCTGCTGTTGCCACCGACCTTGCGGCTGGTGTTCTGGGCCGCGTTCGCGGGCGTCGGCACGCTGCTGCTGTACCGCCTGCTGTCGCCGCAGGCGGCCATCGGCCGGGCCAAGCGCGAGGCCCGCGAGGCCCGTCGCCGGCTGAACGAGTTCGACGGCGAGATGAGCGATGCCGGGCCGCTGATACGCGGCCAGTTCGGCGCGGCCTTCAGGCACCTGGGGCTGGTCATCCTGCCGACGCTGGTGTCGATGTTGCCGCTGATCGCCCTGCTGGCCTGGCTCGAGCAGAACTACAGCCACGACTATCCGAACGACAGCGAAGCGCCCTACATGCGGGTGGTGCCGGAAACCTCCTTCGCCGAATGGATCGTCGACGGCGGCATCCCGTTCGTGCGCATCGGCTCGCCCGAGGACGACGATGCGCTGGACATCGCCGTCACCGTGCCGGTGCCGGTGATCGAACAGCGCCGCTGGTGGCACTGGCTGATCGCCAATCCGCTGGGCTACCTGCCCGACGACAAACCGGTGCAGCGCGTCGAGATCAGCCTGCCCGAGCGTTCCTACCTGCCGTTCGGCCCGCCCTGGATGCGCACCTGGCTGGCCCTGCTGCTGCCCTGCATGATGCTGGTCTCGCTGCTCACCTACCGCTGGGCGCGCATCGAATGAGCGCCGCGAGCAAGGCGCCGGGCGCCGCCGATCCGGGCTTCAGCGTACCGACCTGGATGCACCTGCTGGGTGGCTGGATGCACCGCAGCCCGGAGACCTGGATCAGGCTGGGCAACCTCGAAACCAGGCTGGTGGAGGATGCCATCGGCGAGCTGCGGGTGGATCGCCCGGTCTATGTCGCCGGTCTGGCCCGCTCGGGCACCACCATCCTGCTGGAGCAACTGGCCGCGCACCCGAGCGTGGTCAGCCACCGCTACGTGGACTTCCCGCCGGTGCTCACGCCCTACTGGTGGAATCGCTGGCTGGCGTTGGTGCCCAAGGCCGAGGAACGTGGCCAGGAGCGCGCCCACAAGGATGGCATCGTGGTGACTTCGCAAAGTCCCGAGGCCTTCGAAGAAGTGCTGTGGATGGCCTTCTTCCCAGGCACCCACGACCCCAGTCGCAGCTCGGTGTTCGGCCGCGGCGACAGCCACCCCGCATTCGAACGCTTCTACGACGAGCACCTGCGCAAGCTGCTCGCGGTGCGCAAGCGCCAGCGCTACGTGGCCAAGGGCAACTACAACCTGGTGCGCCTGGGCTACCTGCAGCGTCTGTATCCGGATGCGCGCTTCATCCTGGCGATCCGCGATCCGGTCTGGCACATCGCCTCGCTGATCAAGCAGCAACAACTCTTCGTCGCCGGCGAAAGCGCCGAGCCGCGCGCGCTGGAACACATGCGCCGGGTCGGCCATTACGAGTTCGGCCTGGACCGCCGGCCGATCAATGTCGGCGACGCTGCCAGTACCACGCGGATCAGCGCACTGTGGCGCGCCGGCCACGAGGTGGAAGGCTGGGCGCACTACTGGGCGCATATCTATCGGCACGTGGCGGACACCCTGGAGGCCGACCCGCTGCTGCGCGAGGCGTGCCTGGTGGTGCGTTACGAAGACCTTTGCGCCCGGCCGCATGAAGTGCTGCAGCAGGTGTTCGCCCACAGCCAACTGAGCCTGGAGCCAGCGGCGCTGGAGCAGGCAGCGGCCGGCCTGCATGCGCCGACCTACTACCGGCCCAGGTTCAGCGACGACGAGCTGGCCATGATCGAGACGATCACCCGTCCGGTGGCGGCGCGTTTCGGCTATTCGCCCCACATGCACACCCAGCCTGCGAGGGCCTGACGATGGTTCGTTCCACCTCCACACGCCTCGAACAGCATCCATACGCGCCCGAACAAACCGGTCCGCTGCAGGTGATCGCCGCCGGCGCGCCCGGCAGCGGCACCTCGACGCTGGTCGCAGGCTTGCTGCACGCCGCTCCGGCGGCGCACGGCGGCGCACGGTCGCGCTTCGTCATCGCCGATGCGCCACGTCCGGAACGCTGGGCCCTGCAACTGGCGGGTAGCGGGCCCGAACCGGTGGCGCTGCTGGTGGTCGATGCCCGGATGGGCCTCGAAACCGATGGTCGCCGGCTCGCGCTCATCGCCTCGCTGCTGGGCATTCGCCGGCTGCTGCTGGCGGTCAATCGGATGGATCAGGTCAATTGGCGCGAAGACCTGTTCGCGCGCATCCGCCGCCAGTACCGCGACTACGCCGAGCGGCTCGGCATCGGCCAAGTCAGCGCCATTCCGCTCAGCGCCCGGGATGGCGACAACCTTTGCGCCGGTTCCAGCCACATGCCCTGGTATCGCGGCCCGTCGCTGCTGGCCCAGTTGCAGGCCATGCACCAGCCCCGGCAGACGCCCCGCCCGTTGCGCCTGGCGCTGCAACCGCGCGATGGCGAGCAGCCGTCGCGGGTCGCCGGCCAACTGCTCAGCGGCCTGCCGCGGCCCGGCGACGAGGTGGTGGTCTTGCCAGGCGCGCGCGTGTCGCGCATCGCCCATGTCGACACCGATGCCCCCGCGAGCCTGGTGCTGGAAGACGACCTGCCGATCGCTCCGGGCGACCTGCTGGCCTGCGCCGATGCGCGGCCGGAAGTGGCCGATCAGTTCGCCGCGCACCTGCTCTGGCTGGCCGAGGAACCGCTGTATCCGGGGCGCGCGTATCTTCTCCGGCTCGCTGGCGCGGCGGTCGGCGCCCAGGTCAGCGAGCTCAAGCACCTGCTGCAGGTCGACTCGCTCGAGCATGCCGCCGCCAAGCGGCTGGCGCGCAACGACCTGGCCTTCTGCAACCTGGCGCTGGACAAGGCCCTGCCCTTCGACCCCTGCGCCGAACTACCCGGCAGCGGCAGCTTCCTGCTGCTCGACCGCGTCAGCGAGCGCCCGCTGGCCTTCGGCATGGTCGCCTTCGGCCTGCGCCGCGCCGCCAATATCCATCGCCACGCGATGAAGGTCGACAAGGCCAGCCGCGCCGCCGCCAACGCGCAGAAGCCCTGCGTGCTGTGGTTCACCGGCCTTTCGGGTTCGGGCAAGTCGACCGTGGCGGACCTGGTCGAGCAGCGCCTGCAGGCGCTCGGCAGGCGCACCATGCTGCTGGACGGCGACAACGTGCGCCACGGCCTGAACCGCGACCTGGGCTTCACCGACGAGGACCGGGTGGAGAACATCCGCCGCGTCGGCGAGGTGAGCAAGCTGATGGTCGAGGCCGGGCTGATCACCCTGGTCAGCTTCATCTCGCCGTTTCGCAGCGAACGCAGCATGGCGCGCGAACTGCTCGATGAGGGCGAGTTCTTCGAAATCTTCGTCGACGCGCCGCTCGCCGTCTGCGAAGCGCGCGATCCCAAGGGGCTGTACAAGAAGGCCCGTGCGGGCACGCTGCCCAACTTCACCGGCATCGGCAGCCCCTACGAGCCCCCGCAGGCGCCGGAGCTACGGCTGCCGGCCGACCGGCACAGCGCCGACGCGCTGGCCGAGCGGGTGGTCGAACTGCTGCGCCAGCATGCGATGCTCTGAGATCGGCGACCATTGGACAGTGGCCGGCTTGCTGGTGATCGGCGCACGACGCACGTCCCTGCATTACGGCCAACGGACGCGTGGGCAAGGCTTCGCCGTTGCCCACCCTACGAAGCGGCCGTTCCCTGCGCTCATTGGGCGGCGAAGACTTCGTCGAACTGATCGTTCATCGCCTGGAAGGCCCGTTGCGCCACCCGCGGGTGGTACTCGTTGCGCCCCGGCACGTTGGCGTAAGGATCGGTGAACGAATGCACCGCACCGCCATAGCTGACCAGTTGCCAGTCGACCCCGGCCGCCTTCATCTCGGCGACGAAGCCGTCCAGTTGCTCCTTGCTCACCGACGGGTCGTCGGCGCCATGCAGCACCAGCACCGGCGCCTCGATGTTGCGCGCATCGTCCGGGTTGGGCGTGTCGAGATTGCCATGGAAGGAGACGAAGGCCGCGAGATCGGCGCCGGAACGGGCCAGTTCGAGCACCGCGCCGCCGCCGAAGCAGAAACCGATGGCGCCCAGGCGTGCCGAATCCAGCTCGACCGCATCGCCTTGCGCCTTGAGTACGTCCACCGCGGCCTGGGCACGCTTGCGCATCAGCGCACGGTCGGCGCGCAGCGCTGAAGCCGCGGCCCGGGCTTCGTCCGCGTTGCTGGGCCGCACGGCCTTGCCGTACATGTCCGCCACCAGCACCACGTACTTGTCGCCGGCGGCGCGCGCGGCCTTCTCCGCGGAGCGCTCGGTGACGCCGAGCCAGTTGGGCACCATTACCAGGCCCGGGCGCGGCGCGGTGACCGCATCGTCGTACACCAGCAAGCCCTCGAAGGCCTCGCCGTCGATCTCGTAGGCCACGGGCTCGCTGACCATGGCCGCCTCGGCGGCACCGCACAGGCCGGCCACCGCCAGCGGTAGCAGCTTCTTGTTCATCGTCTTGGCTCCTTTCGATTCATCCAGCACAGGTATCTGGTTATAGAGCACGCGCAGCGCGTCGGTGGTGAAAACGGCAACAAGGTGTGAGGCGCGCCACTCGTTGGGTCTCGCTACACGGCCCCCGCCAACCGTGCATGGCCGTAGGTTGCGGTTGAGGCGCGCAGCGCCGAAGCCCCTCCCGTGAAAAGGCCACAGGAGGACGAATGGTTGAACCATCCGGCGCCGCTTCGCGCCCAATCATTAGATCCCAGGACACGACACGAAAGGTGGACCATGAAACAGATCCTGATCGCCGCATTCGACCGTTACGAACAAGCCCGGCAGGTCAAGGCCGAGTTGGTGCAACAAGGGATTCCAGACGCGGACATCCAGCTGTCCGCGTCGATGAACCCGGCCGAGATCGACAGCAGCCGCGTGGAAGTGATCGGCGAGGAACCGGGCGAGGACGCCACGGTGGCCGACAAGATCGGCAGCTTCTTCCGCAAGGTCTTCGGCGACGACGCGCCGGCGCACGCCGGCCGTTATCCGCAAGCCGCCCGCCGCGGCTCGACCCTGGTGACCGTCAGCCTGGCGGACGAGGCCCTGGTGAGCAGCGTCGAGCAGTTGATGGAGCGCAACGGCGCCATCGATATCGACGAACGCAGCGCCCACTGGGGCGACGACGACGCGGTCCCGGTGACCGCCAGCAGCGAGACACTGACCACCGGCTATCCGGACGCCGCCTCCATCAGCGTCGACGAGCGCGAACTGGACGGCACCGCAACGCCCGACCGCGGCCAGGATTGCGGCTCGGTTCCGGGCCGGGCCGAGAACGCCAAGGCCGGCCGGCGCGACAACACGGCGGGGCGGGTGCGGATCATCCCGCGCTGAGGGTGCGGGCCAGCGCCGGCAGCCGCTGCGGCGGCACAGCCGAGCTGGACGATCCCGGATTCGCTCGTTTTCATGCGCTGAAACCGGCACACCCCCGATGACGCCGTATAATCCGCAGCCTGCATCAGCGGACGGATGGAGTCCCCGGCCCCCATGCCCATCAACTACGCGCGCCGCCTGACCGACCGGCGCCGCTCGAAGCACAGCAATCGCCAGCTCGGCCTGTGCCTGGCCTTCGTCGCCGGCGCGGCCAACGCCGGCGGCTTCCTCGCCGTGCAGCAATACACCTCGCACATGACCGGCATCGTCTCCTCGATGGCGGACAACCTGGCACTCGGCGCGACCGACCTGGCCCTGGGCGGGCTCGGCGCGCTGCTTTCCTTCATCCTCGGCGCGATGTGCTCGACCATCATG
Organism: Pseudomonas lopnurensis; assembly: GCF_015070855.1. GTDB lineage: Bacteria > Pseudomonadota > Gammaproteobacteria > Pseudomonadales > Pseudomonadaceae > Stutzerimonas > Stutzerimonas lopnurensis. The sequence goes on along the minus strand of NZ_JADDIX010000022.1, from coordinate 55,959 downwards.
ATCAACTTCTCGCGACGCCGTCGCCTGCACAGCCAGTACGCACTGCCGCTGGCGCTGGAAGCGGCTTTGCTGCTGTTCTTCGGCGTGCTGGGGGCGAAGCTGATGGACGTACCGGGCTTCTTCGTGCCGCTGACGGTGATGCTGCTGTGCTTCATCATGGGCTTGCAGAACGCGATCATCACCAAGCTTTCCAACGCCGAAGTACGCACCACGCACATCACCGGCATGGTCACCGATATCGGCATCGAACTGGGCAAGCTGTTCTACCTCAACCGCCAGCCCCGCACGGGCCACCCGCAGGTGCGCGCCGACCGCGAACGCCTGCGCATCAACGCCCTGCTGGTCTGCAGCTTCTTCGTCGGCGGCATCAGCGGCGCCCTGGGCTTCAAGCATTTCGGGTTTCTCTCCACCGTGCCGCTGGCGGCGCTGCTGCTGGTGCTCGCCCTCGTGCCGATGTGGGACGACCTGCGCCTGGGCTGGATGCTGTGGCACAAGCGGCACTGAGGCTCGGGATGAACTTGCCGCCGAATCCGCCGATCTGAAACCACATGGCTCATCGAGGAAGGCCACCATGAGCACCCGGGACAAGCCGTTCGTCGTCGCCCTCGACCAGGGCACCACCAGTTCGCGCGCCATCGTGCTCGACCACGACGCCAACCTGGTGAGCACCGCCCAGCGCGAGTTCACCCAGCTCTACCCCAACCCCGGCTGGGTCGAGCACGACCCGATGGAGATCTGGGCGACCCAGAGCGCCGTCTTCGTCGAGGCGCTGGCCCAGGCCGGCATCGGCAACGACCAGGTCGCGGCCATCGGCATCACCAACCAGCGCGAGACGACGATCGTCTGGGACAAGGCCAGCGGACGCCCGATCTACAACGCCATCGTCTGGCAGAGCCGGCAGAGCACGCCGATCTGCGACCAGCTAGCGCGCGACGGCATGCAGGCGCACATTCGCAAGACCACCGGCCTGGTCATCGACCCGTACTTTTCCGGCACCAAGATCAAGTGGATCCTCGACCACGTCGAAGGCAGCCGCGAACGCGCCCGGCGCGGGGAACTGCTGTTCGGCACCGTCGACTCCTGGCTGGTCTGGAAGATGACCCAGGGCAAGGTCCACGCGACCGACTACACCAACGCCTCGCGCACCCTGCTGTTCGACATCCACACCCTGGACTGGGACCCGCTGCTGCTCGAGGCCCTGGACATTCCACGGGCGATGCTGCCCGAGGTGCGCCCATCGTCGGAGGTCTACGGCCATGCGTTCATCGGCACCGGCCCGAGCGACGGCATTCCCATCGCCGGTATCGCCGGCGACCAGCAGGCGGCACTGTTCGGGCAGATGTGCGTCGAGCCCGGGCAGGCCAAGAACACCTACGGCACCGGCTGCTTCCTGCTGATGAACACCGGCCGCCAGGCCGTGCAGTCCGAGCACGGCCTGCTGACCACCCTCGCCTGCGGCCCCCGGGGCGAAGTCAACTACGCCCTGGAAGGCGCCATCTTCAACGGCGGCTCGACGGTGCAATGGCTGCGTGACGAGCTGAAGGTGATCAACGATGCGTTCGACTCGGAGTATTTCGCCGGCAAGGTGCCCGACAGCAACGGCGTCTACCTGGTGCCGGCGTTCACCGGGCTCGGCGCGCCCTATTGGGACCCGCGCGCCCGCGGTGCGCTGTTCGGCCTGACCCGCGGGGTGACGGTCGATCACCTGATCCGCGCGGCCCTCGAGTCCATCGCCTACCAGACCCGCGACGTGCTCGACGCCATGCAACGGGACGCCGGCGAGCGTCTGCGTGGCCTGCGCGTGGACGGCGGCGCGGTGGCCAACAACTTCCTCATGCAGTTCCAGGCCGACCTGCTGGGCACGCCGGTGGAGCGGCCGCAAATGCGGGAAACCACCGCCCTCGGCGCGGCCTATCTGGCGGGGCTGGCGAGCGGATTCTGGAACGACCTCGACGAACTGCGCTGCAAGAGCCGGATCGAGCGGGTATTCCAGCCGGCCTGCGACGACGCAAGACGCGAAGCGCTCTACAAAGGCTGGAAGAAAGCCGTCGAGCGCACCCGCGACTGGGCGGAGGATTAGCTTTCAAGCCTCAAGCCTCAAGCTTCAAGCTTCCGGCTCCGGCTTCCAGTCAGGCCTGCAGGCGGAAACGGCCGGTCAGGGTCTTCAGCCCGTTCATGCTCTGCATGATGCTCTGGCCGGAGCTGGCGGTGTCCTGGCTGACCACGGCCGCCTGGTCGGCAACGGTGGCGATGCGCGTCAGTGAGCAGTTCATGTCCTCGGCCACCTGGGACTGTTCTTCGGCCGCCGTGGCGATCTGGTTGGTCATCCCGCGAATGGTCTGCACCGCGCCGACGATCTTCGCCAGCGCCTGCTGCGCGGCTTCGATCCGCTCGAGGGTCGCCGTACTGCTCTGCCGCGATGCGTCCATCGCCTCGCCGGCCCGCATGGCCTGGCTCTGCAGGCGCTCGATGAGCACACCGACTTCCTTGGCCGAACTCTGGGTGCGCCCGGCCAGGTTGCGCACCTCGTCGGCGACCACGGCGAAACCACGGCCCTGCTCGCCGGCCCGCGCCGCCTCGATCGCCGCGTTGAGCGCCAGCAGGTTGGTCTGCTCGGCGATGCCGCTGATCACCTCCAGCACCTTGCCGATTTCCTGGCTGTCCTGCACCAGTTGCTGCATGACGCCTGCCAGCCCGTCCACGTGCCCCGACAGCGAGCGGATGGCATGCACCGAGCCGCTCATCACCTCGCTGCCGGTGCTGGTTTGCTGTTCGGCGAGATCCGCGGCACTGGCCGCCTCGACGGTACTGCGGGCCACTTCCTGGGAGGTCGCGAGCATCTCGTTCATCGCCGTGGCGACCTGATCGATTTCCGCCTGCTGGCCCTCGACGTTGCGCGCGCTGTCGCCCGCCAGGCTGGCCATGCGCACGCACTGGGCATCGGCCGTATCGGCAGCCTGGCGCACCCCGCGGATCATCTCGCCGACCTGGTCGAGCAGACGGTTGTAGGCGGTGGTGATCATGCCCATCTCGTCGTCGGCATGGCGCACGGCGAGCGGCTGGGAAAAATCGCCCTGGCTGACCCTTTCCAGACGGCCGCGCAGTTCGTCGATCTGCAGCATCAGCCAGTTCATGCCGGCGACGCGGCCGAGGATCACCAGCAGCAGGATGGCGATCGTCGAGCCCAGCGCCACCCACAGCTGTTGCGCGCTGGCGCGGTTGGCCTCGGCGGAAAGCAGACCGACCACCTCGTTGCTGGCCGACAGCAGGGCATCGGCATCCGCCGCGGCGCCCTGCAGGACGCTGGTGTCGCCACCGGCCAGGGCGAGGATCGCCGGACGGTAACGCTGCCAGATCTGGTCGACGCGGCGCAGAGACTGCTGCGCGCTGGCCAGCTCGGCCGGCGCCACGCCCTTTGCCCGGTCCCCCTGGATCAGCAGGCGATGGGAGCGCTCGAAACTGGCGATGGTCGCCTCGACGGCGCTGGCCGGCACCATGCCCTGCGCGCCCAGCAGCGCCTCCTTCATCATCTTCTGGCTGAGCATGCGCTGCGCACCGGCCATGTCGATCTGCCCGGCGTCCTTGTTCGAGAAGAACAGCACGCCGGCGGTGATGGCCGCGCAGAGAAAGATCAGGCTGTAGGAGAAGAAGAACTGCAGGTTGATGGTTCGCAGACCGAGGCCACGCAGGATGAGCTGAATGCCGTATGCCAGTGATGCCGTCATGAAGATGCCTTATGGGTGAGATAGCGGGCCATGTCGCCGCCCTTGTGAGGCAGGCGCATGGTGCTTGCCCAGGCTTTATCGGCGATCCGGGAGCGTGCTTTAACCCACTCATCCAGTTCGTAGGCGGGTTGAGCTCGCCAAGCCCAACGGTGCGCACAACGCGAAGTATTCCCTACCCCGCTTTTACGGTAGGCTCGCGTCTTCTCATACAGGAGCATTCCCATGGCTCGAGCCACTGCCCGCCACATCCTGGTTTCCACCGAAGCCAAGTGCAACGAACTGAAAGCCGCCATCGAAGGTGGTGCCGACTTCGCCCAGGTCGCCAAGGAAAATTCCAGCTGCCCGTCCAGCCGCGACGGCGGCAACCTCGGCTCCTTCGGCCCCGGCCAGATGGTCAGGGAATTCGACACCGTGGTGTTCAGCGCGCCGATCAATGTCGTGCAGGGCCCGGTGAAGACCCAGTTCGGCTACCACCTGCTGGAAGTCACCAGCCGCGAAGACTGACCGCCCCCTCATCCCCGCGCAACCGCGCGGGGATGCCTGCGCTGCGCATTCGCGCTTGGCCGCATCACGCCTATCCTTGAATGGAATCCCTGAAGGAGAGCGTCATGTTCCAGGTAGCGCGAAGAGGCGAAAACCGCATCGACATCGATTTCTCCGGCAAGCTCGACAGCGACGCCATGCGCGCCGCGCTGGACGACCTGCTGTTCAAGTCAGAAGGCATCGAGCATGGCCGCATGCTCTATCGCATCGGCGAATTCGACCTGCCCACTCTCGGCGCGGTGGGCGTGGAGCTGTCGCGCCTGCCGCAACTGTTCCGCTTCCTGCGCCGCTTCGACCGCTGTGCGGTGGTCAGCGGCAAGGACTGGCTGCGCAAGGCCAGCGAGATGGAGGGTGTGCTCATCCCCGGCCTGGCGGTCAAGGCCTTCGATCTGCATCAGGAAGCCGACGCCATCGCCTGGCTGGAGCGCTGACGAACGCCGGCCTCCTGCCCGCGTGGGATGCATCGCCGATGCCTTCCGCCGATTACTGCACCCAGGCCGGATAGACACCGAGCGACGCCTGCATGCGGGCATCGCTCGACGGCACGACACCCGCCTGCTCATGCGGGGTCGCCGGATGCCCGAGCGTATCGCCGCGAAAGAAGAAGCGACGGCCATCGCCGAGCGTCAGGAACAGGCCGACCGCGCCGTGCCCGGCCAAGGGCACCAGGACCAGCCGGCCATCGCCGAACAAATCGAGACTCTCGGCGTAACCCAGGTAAGGCTTCGCCATGAACTGCAGCGGCTGCCAGTTCACCGCATGCTGGAACTGGCTGGGCAGCACTGCCGGCGGCGTGGCGCCGCGGATGTAGCGACGGCTCTCGGCACTGGCGAATACCGGCACATCCGGAAAATCGGCCAGGCCCGAGGCATGCTCCCAGCGCGCACAGCCGAGCAGGATGCGGTCGATGTGCAAGCCGTCGCGCTGCAACTGGTCGCGCACCGCGTGCACCGGTCCGTAGCGCTTGATCCGCCAGGGGACCTCGGCGTCCAGTTGCGCATCGATCTGCCGACCCAGGCCGGTGCCGAACAACAGCCGGCTGCCCCGATGCTCGACCAGCACGGCGATATGGTCGATCGGCGGCGGTTGTTGCCAGCCACCGTTGCGCCAGGCGAAGTCGCCCTGCGTCAGGGTCTGCGCCGTCCTGACCAGGCTGAAACGCGGTTCGTCGGCCGCCACTGCGCTGCCGGCGAACCCGAGCAACAGCCAGGTGAAGATTCCGAGCAACTTCATGGCTCACCCTCCTTCTGTCGGGCCGAAGAGACGACGGCACGGGCAATCGGCGGATAGCGTCGGGGCATACGGTTTCATCGCATCATCCTCGTGGGTTACTGAGCGCATGCCTGGATAATAGACAGACCTGTCTGTACACTTCAAGCACGAACAGACCCAGGGGACCGCCGGTTGGAGGGACCGGATCGCTCCCGCATAATGGCCGCCCCGAGGAGGTATCTATGGCATCGAGCAAACGCGACCAGCTGATCGACACCGCCGAGCAGCTGTTCTACCGCGAGGGTTACCACGCGACGGGCATCGATCGGATCCTGAGCGAGTCCGGCGTGGCCAAAATGACGCTGTACAAGCATTTCAAGTCCAAGGACGAGCTGATCCTCGCCGTGCTGGAGGCGCGCCAGCGGGCGATGCTCGAACGCCTGCACCAGCGCGCGGCCAGGCTGCCGCCGCGCGAGGCGCTGCTGGGCATGTTCGACGGCTTGCACGGCATGATCGGCGGCGGGACGTTCTGCGGCTGCCTGTTCATCAACGCGGCGGCCGAATACCACGCGCACGATCATCCGATCCATCGCCGCTCGGCCGCCTACAAGGCCGAGCTGCGGGATTACCTGTGCGAGCTACTGGAGCGCCTGGAAGCCCCGCACCCGCAACGGCTGGCGCGGCAGCTGCAGTATCTGGTCGAAGGCGCGCTGAGCATGGCGCACATCGATGGCCCCGGTGAGCAGGCGCTGGAAGCCAGGGCGGCCGCCGAAGTACTGCTCGAAGCCGCCGGCGTCTGAGCGGTTCCGGTCGACGGCCGGATCACGCCCAGCCGGCCATGGCGGCAATGCCCGGCGCGGGCATCGCCTCACTCCCCTTCCCGGACCCTGAACCAGGCGGCATAGAGCGCCGGCAGGAACAGCAGGGTCAACGCCGTGGCGACGATCAGGCCGCCCATGATCGCCACCGCCATCGGTCCGAAGAAGATGCTGCGCGACAGCGGGATCATCGCCAGCACCGAGGCCAGCGCGGTGAGCACGATGGGCCGGAAGCGCCGCACGGTGGCGTCGACGATCGCCGTGAAGCGCGCATGGCCGGCGCCGATGTCCTGTTCGATCTGGTCGACCAGGATCACCGAGTTGCGCATGATCATTCCCGACAGCGCGATGGTGCCGAGCATGGCGACGAAACCGAAGGGCTGGCCGAACATCAGCAGGAACAGCGTGACGCCGATGATGCCCAGCGGCGCGGTGAGGAACACCATGGCCGAGCGCGAGAAGCTCTTGAGCTGCACCATCAGCAGCGTCATCACCACGATGACGAACAGCGGCAGCCCGGCGTTCACCGAGCGCTGCCCGCGCTCGGAATCCTCGACGGTGCCGCCGACTTCCAGCAGGTAGCCGCCGGGCAGTTGCGCACGGATATCGTCCAGGCTCGGCTCGATCTGCCGGACCAGCGACGCCGGTTGCTGGTCGCCGTAGACATCCGCACGCACGGTCACCGTCGGCAGGCGGTTGCGGTGCCAGATCACGCCTTCCTCGAAGCCGTACTCGAGCGTCGCCACCTGCGACAACGGCACACTGCGCCCGCTTTCGGTGGGGATCGCCAGGCTCGGCAGCATCGACAGTTCCAGACGCTCGCGCTCGGTACCGCGCAGGAGAATCTCGATCAGCTCGTTGTCCTCGCGGAACTGGCTGACGCTGCTGCCGGTGAACGTGCGCCGCAGGAAACCCGACAGCTCGGCCGTGCTCACCCCCAGCGCCCGCGCGCGGTCCTGGTCGACGTCGAGCCAGACCACCTTGCTCGGCTCCTGCCAGTCCAGGTGCACGTTGGCCACGTGCGGGTTCTCGCGCACCCGGGCAGCCACCTGGCGGGCCAGCCCGCGCACCACGTCGATATGCTCGCCGGTGACCCGGAACTGCACCGGGTAGCCCACCGGCGGGCCGTTCTCCAGGCGGGTCACGCGGCCACGCAGGCTGGTGAAGTCGTCGCGCAGGCGCTCGATCAGCCAGGCGCGCAATTGGTCGCGCGCCTCGATGCTGTCGGCCAGCACGACGAACTGGGCGAAGCTGGTGGCGGGCAGTTGCTGATCCAGCGGCAGGTAGAAACGCGGCGAGCCGGTACCGACGTAGGCGACGTAGTTGGCGATGCCGGCGCGCTCCTCGAGCATCTCTTCCAGGCGCCGCACCTCGGCTTCGGTGGCCTTCAGCGAAGCGCCCTCGGCCAGCTTGAGGTCCACCATCAGCTCCAGCCGGCCGGAAGCCGGGAAGAACTGCTGCGGCACCAGGCGGAACAGCATCACCGCCGCGACGAACGCCGCCAGGGTCAGCACGATGACGGTCTTGCGTCGGCGCACGCAGAACGTCACCACACGGCGCACGCGCTGGTAGAACGCGGTGGAATACGGATCGTGGCCGTCGCTGCCGCCACCGTGCTTCTGCGCGGCGCGCCTGGCCAGGTCCGGCAGCAGCTTCTCGCCCAGCAACGGCACGAAGGTTACCGCGGCGATCCAGGAGGCGATCAGCGAGATGGCCACGACCTGGAAGATTGAACGGGTGTACTCGCCGGTGCTGGATTGGGCGGTGGCGATCGGCAGGAAGCCGGCGGCGGTGATCAGGGTGCCGGTGAGCATCGGGAAGGCGGTGCTGGTCCAGGCGAAACTGGCGGCCTTGAGCCGGTCGTAGCCCTGCTCCATCTTGATCGCCATCATCTCCACGGCGATGATCGCGTCGTCCACCATCAGTCCCAGCGCCAGCACCAGCGCGCCGAGGGAAATCTTGTGCAGGCCGATGTCCAGGTAGTTCATCGCAGCGAAGGTCATCGCCAGCACCAGCGGAATCGACAGCGCCACCACCAGCCCGGTGCGCACGCCGAGCGAGAAGAAGCTCACCAGCAACACGATCGCCAGCGCCTCGACCAGCACCCGGACGAACTCGCCGACGCTGGTCTTCACCGCCGCCGGCTGGTCCGACACCTTGCGCAGCTGCATGCCGGCCGGCAGGTCCTGCTGCAGGCGGGCGAATTCCTTCTCCAGCGCTTCGCCGAGCAGCAGGATGTCGCCGCCGCTCTTCATCGACACGGCCAGGCCCAGCGCCGGTTCGCCCATGAAGCGCATGCGCGGCGCCGGCGGATCGTTGAAGCCGCGATGCACCTCGGCGACGTCGCCGATGCGAAAGGTGCGCCCGGCGACGCGAACGGGGAAGTCGCGGATCTGCCTGACCGTCTCGAAACTGCCGCTGACGCGCAGCTGCACACGGTCGCTGGCGGTCTCGACGAAGCCCGCGGCGGTCACCGCGTTCTGCGCTTCCAGCGCCTGGCGCACCGCCTCCAGCGGCACGCCGAGCGTGGCCAGCTTGACGTTGGACAGCTCGATCCAGATCTTCTCGTCCTGCAGGCCGATCAGTTCGACCTTGCCGACGCTCTGCACCCGCTGCAACTGCAGCTGGATGCGGTCGGCGTAGTCCTTGAGCACGGCGTAGTCGAAGCCCTCGCCGGTCAGTGCGTAGATGTTGCCGAAGGTGGTGCCGAATTCGTCGTTGAAGAACGGCCCCTGGACACCCGGCGGCAGCGTGTGGCGGATGTCGCCGATTTTCTTGCGGAGCTGGTACCAGAGCTCGGGAATCTCCTTCGAGCGCATGGAATCGCGCGCCATGAAGGTGATATTGGATTCCCCCGGCCGCGAGAAGGAGACGATGCGCTCGTACTCGCCAGTCTCCATCAGCTTCTTCTCGATGCGCTCGGTGACCTGGCGCGACACTTCCTCGGCGGTGGCCCCCGGCCACTGGGTCTGGATGACCATGGCCTTGAAGGTGAACGGCGGGTCCTCGCTCTGCCCGAGCTTGCTGTAGGACAGCGCGCCGACGACGGCCAGCAGCAACATCAGGTAGACGACGATCTGCCGGTTGTGCAGCGCCCAGGCGGAAAGATTGAAGCGCATCGCAGTTACTCCTGGGCGGCCGGCTCGACGGGGCGGTTGTCGCGATCGACCGGGCGTACCGGCTGGTCCTCGGTGAGCATCTGCACCCCGGCGAGGACGATCCAGTCATCGGCGGCGAGCCCTTCGAGCACCGGCACCAGCCGCTCGCCGAACGCCCCGGTGCGCACATCGACGCGCTCCACGGTGGAATCGGCCTTGAGCCGCCAGACGTGCGCCCGGCCGCGCTCGGCGCTGAGCGCCGACAGCGGCACGGCCAGCGGCACCTCGCCGTCGTGGCGAATGCTCACCAACGCGCTCTGCCCCAGCTCGGCGGCGACCTGCGGGTCGCTGAAGGCCACCCGCGCGGAATAGGTGCGCGATTGCGCATCGGCGGCGGGCGACAGTTCGCGAATCCTGCCGGGGTATTGCCGCCCCGGTTGCGACCAGAGTTCGACCTCGACCGGCTGGCCGATGCGGTAGCGCTCCAGCGACTGCTCGGGCAGCGCGATGGCCACTTCGCGCTCGCCATCGGCCGCCAGCACGAAGGCGGTCTGCCCGGCGGCGACCACCTGCCCGACCTCGATGCGGCGCTGGGCGATCAGCCCGTCGCGGGTCGCGCGCAGCACCGCGTAGTCGACCTGGTTGCTGGCCACGTCGAACTCGGCGCGGGCCTGCTGCAGGCGCGCGCTGGCGGCCCGGTAGGCATTGTCGGCGCTGTCGAACTGCGACTGGCTGACCAGTTGCCGGCCGAGCAGGGTCCGGTAGCGCTCGTATTCGGCCCTGGCCACGCGCAGGTTGGCCTCGGCGGCAGCGACCTGGGCGCGCATGCCGTCGAGCTGCAGGCGCACGTCCTGCGGATCGAGCCGCGCCAGCGGCTGATCCTTGCGCACCCGATCGCCGGCCTCCACCAGGCGCTCGACGACCTTGCCGCCGATACGGAAGGCCAGCTCGGGCTCGTAACGCGCATGCACCTCGCCCGGGTAGCTCTCGCGCGCCTCGCTGGCCGGTTGCGGGTGCACCACCATGACCGGGCGTGGCGGCAACTGCTCGGGTTCGCCATTGCCGCAGCCAGCCAGCAGCAATGCACAGGCGAAAGTACAGAGGATGGGCAAGGCATGTCGGGACACGATGAAAGTCTCTCTGTCGCGGAGCGGGTTGGAATACTTATACTGCCGGGTATAGTAAAAATAGCGTACCAGCCAGTCCACTATTAAAAGTACCCATGATAGAGAAGCATTCCATCTCCCCCGGCCCCGGCCGCCCCAAGGATCCGGCCAAGCGAGAGGCGATTCTCGCAGCTGCCCAGGTGCTGTTCCTCGGCAACGGCTACGAGGGCAGCAGCATGGACGCCATCGCCGCCGAAGCCGGCGTCTCCAAGCTCACGCTGTACAGCCATTTCAAGGACAAGGACGCGCTGTTCTGCGCCGCGGTGAAGGCGACCTGCGAGACCCGCCTGCCGCGTCGGCTGTTCCAGCTCGAGGACGATTGCAAGATCGATGAAGTGCTGCTGACCATCGGCCGCGCCTTTCACGAGCTGGTCAACAGCCCTGAATCCATCGGCCTGCACCGGGTGATGGTGGCCATGGCCACGCAGAACCAGGCGCTGGTGCGGATGTTCTTCGAGGCCGGGCCGCAGCAGCTGCTGTTCGATCTGCAGCAGCTGTTCGCCCAGGCCGGCGCACGCGGCCTGCTCGACATTGCCGAGCCGCTGCGCGCAGCGGAGCATTTCTGCTCGTTGATCAAGGGGGTCCAGCACTTCCGCCTGCTGATCGGCTATGCCGAACCGCTACAGGCCGAAGCCGCCGAGCGCCACGTGCAGGACGCCGTACACCTGTTCCTGCGTGCCTATGCCTGAAAGCCTGAAGCTTCCAGCTTCTTCTTCGGATAGATATCGTAGCGGCTGGACTTGCCCTCCAGAACGTAACCGGGCTTGGCACCGTCGATGGCCGGCGCCTTGCGCGGGCGCTTGACCACCACCCGGTGGCTGGCCAGGCGCAGCGCGGCGGCCAGCAGCGCCGGGGCATCCAGGTCGTCGCCGACGAAGGGCCGGAACAGGCGCATCTCCTTCTTCACCAGCGCGCTCTTGTCGCGGTGGGGAAACATCGGGTCGAGGTAGATGACCTGCGGCGGCTCGCCCTGCCAATGTTCCATCAGCTCGATGGCGTTGCCCTCGAGCAGCGTCATCCGCCCGGCGATCGCGGCCACTTCGGCATCCCGGCGCGCCCGGGCCAGGCCGTCGTCCAGCAAGGCGGCGATCAGCGGCTGGCGCTCGATCAGTTGCACTTCGCAGCCCAGCGTGGCCAGCACGAAGGCGTCGCGGCCGAGCCCCGCGGTGGCGTCCAGCACCCGCGGGCGGACGCCGGGCTGGATGCCCACGGCCTTGGCGATCATCTGCCCGCTGCCGCCGCCGAACTGCCGCCGATGCGCGGCGGCGCCCTCGACGAAGTCCACCCGCACCGGCCCGGGCGCCTGCACCTCGAGCGACTGCAGCTGTAGTCCGCCCTCGCCGAGCTGCAGCGCGAATTCGGCATCGACGCCCTGCTCCGGCAAACCCAGGCGCCGGGCCCATTCGGACGCCGTGGCGGCGAATTGCGGGGCGAGCGGTTCGACCCGGACCTGGGGATTGCTGGCAGACATGGACGACTCGGCGAGAACGATGGAAAGCGCCGCATTGTGCCAGAGCCGCAGGCAGGCGGCACATTCAGCGGCACATGCCGAAGCCGCCCATGTCGACGTGGAAATGATCATGATGGGCCGCGTTGTATTCCGGCCCGAGCGTGACATTGAAGGCCGCGCAGGCGGCCTCGTGCACCTGGCGCAGGAAGCGTGCCCTGTCGTCGTCGCCCTTCCAGTCCCGCGCCACGGTGATGCGGGTGCCATCCTGCAGGCGGAAACCGGCCAGGTCCAGCGCATTGGCGCTGGCATGCTGGCTGCGCCGATTGCTGCGGGCGATGTTGCGGCAAGCGAAACTGCCGAAGTGGTCGATGCGCACCACCGGCTGGCCGAACACCGCCTGCGCCGCCGGCTGCAGGCCATGGCGCTCGAACAGCGCATAGGCCGCCGCCAGCGGACAGGTGGCGAGGAAGGCGCCGTTGAAGCGTACGTCAGAGCCCTGCACGCGCACGCTGTTCTCGACCGGGCAACCGGGCTCGGGCACGCCGTCCGGGACGACCACGTAACGCAGCGGTGCGGTGGCCAGCACCTGCTGGCAGAGCTGGCGGTCATCCTGCAGTTGGCGCAGTTTGAACGAGGTGAGCAGGTTCGGCGGCTCGCGAAGGTCCAGCGGCGCCCAAGGGTTCCAGCGCGGCGGGATCTCGACGAGCTGCTGCCGCACCGCCAGGACGAAACCCGCCAGCAGCACCAGCAAGAACAGGATGAATCGGCCAAAGGTCATGTTCTATGGGCAACGGCGGGCGGCCGAAGTTGGACGCGAAGTTTTTACAAGACTGGTTGCCCCCGGGAGCGCTGGGCCAAGGCTGTTCAGGTTCTTATCACGAGCTGCGTTGCGGCGAATGACGGTGTAGGAGCGAGCCATGCTCGCGAACAGTGGTTCTGCAGGCCAGCGTCGACATGAACTCGGCGCCCCCGCCCGCTCCTGCAGCGCTCCCGCTAATCACCCAGCAGCGAGAGCTGCGACGCGCTCTGCAACGGGCGCAAGGGCGGCAGCCCCGGCAGGCGCTCGGCCAGTTGCGCATGGAAGCGCTGGGCCAGCTCCGGGGCGCGATGGTTGTCCGGTGTATGCAGGTAGACGTGCGGCGCCTTGCCGGCCTCGATCCAGCCGGCGACCTTGTCCAGCCAGGGGGCCATGAACGGATCGTTCGCCTCCAACTGCGGATGGCCGATGAAACGCAGCTGTGGCGAGTCGCTGAAGGCCGCCGGGCGCACCGGCAGCCGCGGCTTCTTGCTCTGTGCGTGCAGCAGCGCCGGGTCGCGCGAGCGGCAGCTGAACAGCGCCCGCGAATCCAGGCAGATACGTTCGACGCCGCGAGCGAGCAACAGGCGGTTCAGCGCCCGCTCGCCGTCACCCTTGTCGAAGAATCCCGGATGCCGCACCTCCACTGCCAGCGGCGCGCCGAAACCATCGATCAGCCCTGCCAGTTCGCCGAGGCGCGTCGGCCCGACACTCGCCGGCAATTGCAGCCAGAACGGCGTGACCCGCCGCCCCAGCGGCGCCAGCAGTTTGCGGAAGGCCAGCGCCAGCTCCAGCGCGGCATGCAGGTCATCGGCCTGGCTGATGTCCCGCGGCAGCTTGGCGCAGAAGCGAAAGTCCTCGGGCATCTGGCTCGCCCAGCGCCGGATCTTTTCCTCGGACGGCCAGGCATAGAGCGTGGTGTTGCCCTCGACGCTGTTGAACACCGAGCAGTATTGCGCCAGCAATTGCGGGGCGGGCGTTCCCGCCGGGTACAGCGAGCCCAGCCAGGCGCTTTCGTTCCAGGAAGGGCAACCGAGGAAATACGGGATATTCACCGGGCCGGTCGGCCTCAGGCGTAGAGATCGAGGCCGAGCACCTCGGTGGCGTCGAGCTCGGCACTGAAGCCCGCGGTGGTGGTGTAGCTGGCCAGCGCCTGGGCGACGCGGCTGGAAAGCGGGCGCTCGGGTTGGGGGTCGGTGTAGCGGAACGCGGCATAGCGCTCCACCAGCGCGCTCTGATTGACCCGTTGCTGCGGGCGTTCGGCCTGCGGTTGGTAGTCCTGCCCGTCGTGGCTATCGACCCCGCGCTGGGCCTGGGCCACGCGCTGGGTTTCGCCATAGCCGTCCGCCGCCCTGCCGGTACGGGCAGAACGATCGGAGGTATAGGGAATCGGATAGGAGCCTTCGACGCGCATCTTGGTACTCGTTCAGGAGCCTGGCGACTCTAACGGCCGCCAGGAGCTTTGGCAATCGCCCGGCTCATTCGATCCCTTTCGGGCACCTCTAGAAACGTAGGCGAGGCAGTCAGCGCAAGGCGCAACGACCAACGGGAGTAACAGCCGAAGGGTGAGCGTCAGCGAATCAAACAGGCGAAAAAGCGGAGTTTACGAGCTGTAAATGAGCATTTTGATCGGACTCGCGCACAGCCTGTTTTTAACGCAGCGATGACAATGCAGGTAGTTTTTAGAGGTGCCCTTTCGGCGTGGCGACGTTGTCGCGCAGGTACACAGGCTGGGCCTGGTCCGCCTCCAGCGCCTCGCCGCGCTGCCAGGCGAACGTCGCCAGCCGCAGCAGATCCTCGGCATGCGGCAGCAGGCCGGCATCCATGGCCCGTACGGCCAGCGGAATCCGCGCGGCATGGCCCCAGCCGGTACCGGCACCGAACCATTCACCGCCGGCATCGCGCGGCAGCCCGGCCTGTTCGGGCGACAGTACCGCCTCGCTGCCAAGCAACTGCATCTCGCCCATATGCTCGCGATAGCAGCCCCAGTAGACCTCGTCCATGCGCGCATCGATGGCGGCTGCCACCTGCATGGCGCCGTGTTCGCGCCAGGCGCGCTGGGCGATGGTGGCCAGGGTGGAAACCGGCAATACCGGCCGCTGCAGCGCGAACGCCAGGCCCTGCACCACGCCGACGGCGATCCGCACGCCGGTGAAGGCACCCGGCCCGCGCCCGAAGGCGATGGCATCCACCGCCGACAGGGCGATACCCGCCTCGCCGACCAGGGTCTGGATCATCGGCAGCAGACGCTGGGCATGCAGGCGCGGGATGACCTCGTAGTGGCTCAGCACCTCGCCGTCATGCAGCAGGGCGACGGAGCAGGCTTCGGTGGCGGTATCCAGGGCCAGCAGAGTGGTCATCGGGTCGTTCCGGGTTGGTCAAAAGGCGCAGATTCTAGCGTATTCGGGGGGCAGGCCACCCACAAAAGCTGCGCGGGGCCGGTTGCAACCCGCCGGTTCGGCACTGGCCCCGGCATGGTCCGCGCGGGTTTCACCCGCCCTACCGCTTGCACCTCCAGGAGTGCGCCCGTGCCGGGCGCACACAAAAAATGCCCGTATCCTGCGATACGGGCATTTTTGTCAACCAGTGCAACGTCGCATCGCTCAGCTCAACGCCGCGAGCACCTTGGCGGTGATCTCTTCCACCGAACCAATACCCTCGATACGACTGTATTTCGGCGTACCCTCCGCAGCCGCGAGGTTCTGGTAGAAATCCACCAGCGGCTTGGTCTGCGAATGGTAGACGGCCAGGCGGCGGCGCACGGTCTCTTCCTTGTCGTCCTCGCGCTGGATCAGCTCCTCGCCGGTCTCGTCGTCCTTGCCGGCGACGCGCGGCGGGTTGTGCTCGGTGTGGTAGACGCGTCCGGAAGCCGGATGCACACGACGACCGGCGATGCGGCCGACGATTTCCTCGTCGTCGACGGCGATCTCGACCACGTGGTCGATACACACATCCGCTTCCTTCAAGGCTTCGGCCTGGGGAATGGTGCGCGGGAAGCCGTCGAAGAGGAAACCCTTGGCGCAATCGGGCTGGGCGATGCGCTCCTTGACCAGGTTGATGATCAGGTCATCGGAAACCAGGCCGCCTGCATCCATCACGCTCTTGGCTTTCAGGCCCAGCTCGGTGCCGGCCTTGACCGCTGCGCGCAGCATGTCGCCAGTGGAAATCTGCGGAATACCGAATTTTTTGGTAATGAAGCCGGCCTGGGTACCTTTGCCGGCACCGGGCGCTCCCAGCAGAATCACACGCATGGATGAGTCCTCGAGTTTTCTTGATAGAGGGACCCGCCAGCGGGCCGATTCCGGCTCGTCGCTGGCGAATCAAAAAATCTGGTTTGCCGCCATGCGACAAAAGGTTGAACACGATACACAGCGCACCGGGACGGCACAAGCCGTCCCGAACGCGCCCCTCGACGCTCGTGGATCGCGCCATTCGGCGCCGCGCGCGGCACCCGCAAGAGCCGCGGCGAGCAGGCCGGATGCGCTCAGCCGGTGTTGCGCAGGCCCGCTGCGATACCCGCCACGCTGACCAGCAACGCCTGCTCCAGGGGGCTCTCGGGCGGGCTCTGGCGCTGCCTGGAACGCGCCAGCAGTTCGATCTGCATCAGATGCAGCGGGTCGAGATAGGTGTTGCGCAGGCTGAAGGCCTCCTGGGTGTGCGGGCTGTGGTCCAGCAGGTCGATCTGCCCGGTCAGGGTCAGCACGGCGCCGACCACCTGCGACAATCGGTCACGCAGATCACTACCCAATGACAGCAGCTGCGGCTGCACCAGGTGCTCGTCGTAACGCCGGGCGATGTCGGCATCGGCCTTGGCCAGCACCATTTCCAGCATGTCGATGCGCGTGGAGAAGAACGGCCAGTGCGCGCGCATCGCCGCCAGCCGTTCGCCCTCGCCGCGCGCCAGCGCCCGCTGCAACGCCTGCTCCCAGCCCAGCCAGGCTGGGAGCATCAGCCGCGTCTGGGTCCAGGCGAAGATCCAGGGAATCGCCCGCAGGCTTTCCACCCCGCCCTCGCGGCGCTTCGCCGGCCGGCTGCCCAGCGGCAGGCGGCCCAGCTCGAGTTCCGGAGTCGCCTGGCGGAAATACTCGACGAATTGCGGATGTTCACGCACCACCCCGCGGTAGGCCGCCACGCCATCGGCGGCGAGCCGCTCCATGGTCTCGCGCCAGTCCGGTTCGGGCATCGGCGGCGGCAACAGCGTCGCCTCGAGCACGGCGGCCAGGTAGAGGTTGAGATTCTGCTCGGCGATGTCCGGCAGGCCGAACTTGAAGCGAATCATCTCGCCCTGCTCGGTGGTGCGGAAACGCCCCGCCACCGAACCCGGCGGCTGCGAAAGAATGGCCGCATGGGCCGGACCGCCGCCGCGCCCGACGGTGCCGCCACGGCCATGGAACAGCAGCAGCTCGACGCCATGCTCGTGGCACACCTCCACCAGCTGCTCCTGGGCGCGGTACTGGGCCCAGGCGGCGGCCGTGGTGCCGGCATCCTTGGCCGAGTCGGAGTAGCCGATCATCACTTCCTGCGGGCCGTGCAGGCGCTGGCGGTAACCTGGCAGCGCGAGCAGGCGATCGATGGTCGGTGCCGCGTTGTTGAGGTCGTCGAGGGTCTCGAACAGCGGCACCACGCGCATCGGCCGTTGCAGGCCGGCTTCCTTGAGCAGCAACTGCACGGCGAGCACGTCGGATGCGGCATGGGCCATGGAGATGACATAGGAGCCCAGCGAGGCGGCAGGCGCCTCGGCGACCACCACACAGGTGGCCAGCACCTCGGCGGTGTCGGCCGAAGGCTGGTAATACGCGGGCAGCAAGGGCCGGCGGCTGTTCAACTCGTGCTGGAGGAAATCCAGCCGGCGCTGCTCGTCCCACTGCTGGTAGTCGCCGAGGCCGAGGTAGTCGGTGATTTCCGCCAGCGCGGCGGCGTGCCGCGCGGCATCCTGGCGGATGTCGAGGCGCACCAGGAACAGCCCGAACACCGCCAGCCGCCGCAGACAGTCGAGCAGCGCGCCATCGGCGATCATGCCCATGCCGCAAGCATGCAGGGAGCGGTAGCAGAGCTCCAGCGGCCTGCGCAATTCCTCGCAGTCCTGCAGCACTTCGGTCGGTGCCGGCCGGCCGTGCTCGATGGCCGCCCGCGCCCAGTCGCGCGTGGCACGCAGCCGGTTGCGCAAGGGCTTGAGCAATATCCGATAGGGTTCGGCCGACTCGCCGGTCTGGCGCAGCAGCTCCTCGCTGGCGGCACTCATCGACAGGGCGGTGATCAACCCCTCGATCTCCTTGAGATAGAGCTCGGCCGCCACCTGGCGCGCCGTCAGCAGCACCTCGCGCGAGACCATGGCGGTGACGTTCGGATTACCGTCGCGGTCGCCGCCCATCCAGGAAGCGAAGCGGATCGGCGCGGCCTCCAGCGGCAGGTGCAGGCCGGTCGCGCGCGAGAGCGTCGCATCCGCCTGGCGCAACACGTTGGGCACGGCCTTCCACAGCGAGTTCTCGATGGCGGCGAAGCCCCATCTGGCCTCCTCCACCGGCGTCGGGCGGTTGCGGCGGATTTCCTCGGTGTGCCAGACCTCGGCGATCAGCCGCTGCAACTGCAGCTCGATCCCGGCCCGCTCGGACGCCGACAGGTCGGTGTGGTCGCGCGCCGCCAACTGCTCGGCGATGGCGTCGTACTTCTGGATCAGCGTGCGCCGGGAGACTTCGGTGGGGTGGGCTGTCAGCACCAGCTCGATGTCCAGCCGGCTGACCTGCCGCGCCAGGAACTCTTCGTCATGCCCGGCGGCCTTGAGGCGCTCGAGCAGGTCGGGAAATACCCCGGCCTCGAATGGCGCCGCCTCGGCGCTGCCGCGGCGGCGCACCTGATGGTACTGCTCGGCGATATTGGCCAGGTTGAGAAACTGGTTGAACGCACGCGTCATCGGCAGCAGCTCGTTCTCGTCGAGGCTGTCCAGCGTCTCGGCCAGCAGCTGCGCGCCCTCCTCCGAACCGCGCCGCGCCGCTTTGGCGCCCTTGCGGATACGCTCGATCTTGTCGAAGAAGCGATCGCCGTGCTGCGCACGGATGGTATTGCCGAGCAGCTCCCCCAGCAGGTGTACGTTGTCGCGCAGGCGCGCATCGATGATTTTCGCCATGACTTTTCCTCCCGCCAGTGCTGCCAGGCATCGCGAGCGGTCGAGCGACGCTCCACGACCACCTCGCGGCCATCCCACGCAAAACGCGCCGCTGGGAAAAGAACCCTGAACGGCTACGCTGAAATTACCTCCAACCAGAGTGCCCACCGCGCTCGGCCATGACAAGGCGTCATTGGCGGCGGCGCACACCGCCGGAACGCGGCGGGCTTCCTGCCATCGACGCTCGTTACCGCGAGCAGAGGAGCGATCATGAGAATTTCCGAGCTTGTCAGCCACTGGGAACAGGACGCCAAGGGCCGCATGAGCCAGACCCGCTACAGCATCCCACTGGACGTCGAGAGCGCGGCACGCCTGGCCGCGCTGGCCGATATGTATCCCAAGCGCAGCACCGAGGCGCTGCTCGGCGAGCTGGTCGGCGCCGCGCTCGAGGCCGTCGAGACCAGCCTGCCCTATGTCCGTGGCACGCAGGTGATCGCCACCGACGAACAAGGTGACCCGGTCTACGAGGACATCGGCCCGACCCCGCGCTTCCTCGAACTGTCGCGCCAGCATCTGCAGCGGATGCTCGACGAGCAACAGTAGGCGCCTCCCTCGCAGCCGCCAAAGCGCCGATTCCCAAGCTATTCCCGCCGCCGCCCTCATTGCGCTTCGAGGCCGTTCGCGGCTGCCCGTTTTTCACCAGCGCAGGCTCTGGCGCGGCAACCTCAACGGAACGATTGACGCCCCCCGGCCTCCCAAAACTATGTCTCGGTATTTCATACCCCCTCGTGGGGACCGGAAACTTCGGGACGTCATTGGTACCCGTCAGGCAAATTCGTACTGGAGACTGACCATGAACAAAGCTGTCGAAACCCCCGCTTCGAGATTTCAGCTACCCAAGCTGGCAGCCCTTGCGCTCGGTGGCCTGCTGCTGAGTGCATGCGCCGGCAACCCGCCGAAGGAACAGTTCGCCGTGACCGAATCGGCGGTACGCAGCGCGGTCAGCGCCGGTGGGCCGGAATACGCCGCCGTGGAAATGCGCGCCGCGCAGGAAAAGTGGAAGCAGGCCGAACTGGCCATGCAGAAGGAAAACTACGACGAGGCCCGCAAGCTGGCCGAGCAGGCCGAATGGGACGCCCGCGTCGCCGAACGCAAGGCCGAGGCGGCCAAGGCCCAGAAGGCCGTCGAGGACGCACAGCAGGGCATCCGCGAACTGCGCGAAGAAGGCATGCGCAACGTTCGCTGATCCCGTGTCCAGACCGTCGTTCCACTACTGCCAAAGGATGATTCCGTCATGCACAAGCTCGTAACCCTACCGACCCTGCTGGCCCTGAGCATCGGCCTGGTGGCCTGCGCAACCCAGCCCAACCCCAACCTCGAGGACGCGCGCAGCAGCTTCTCGACGCTGCAGAGCGACCCGCGCGCCAGCAAACTCGCGGCGCTGGAAACCCAGGACGCCAGCAACATGCTGGACCGGGCCAACAAGGCCTATCTGGACGATGCCGATGAAGAGACGGTAGACCAGTTGGCCTACCTGGCCCAACGCCGCATCGAACTGGCCGAGCAGACCATCGCCCTGCGCACGGCCGAACAGGATCTGGGCAAGACTTCGGCACAACGCGCCGAAGCACGCCTGGAAGCCCGCGACGCGCAGATCCGCAAGCTGCAGGAAGACATGCAGGCCAAGCAGACCGAGCGCGGTACGCTGGTGACCTTCGGCGACGTGCTGTTCGATTACGACCGTGCCGAACTCAAGCCCGGCGGCATGCGCAGCGTGCAGACGCTCGCCGACTTCCTCAACGAGAACCCCGAGCGCAAGGTGATCGTCGAGGGCTATACCGACAGCACCGGCTCGGCCGAATACAACCAGCGCCTCTCCGAACGCCGCGCCGATGCCGTGCGCATGGCGCTGGTCAAGATGGGCGTGGACCCGGCGCGCATCGTCGCCCAGGGTTATGGCAAGGAATACCCGGTGGCCAGCAACGGCACCTCGTCGGGGCGCGCCATGAATCGCCGGGTGGAAGTCACCATCTCGGACGATAACAAGCCGGTGGCGCCGCGCTCGTCGATGCGCTGATCGATTCGGCGCCGTACCCGGACGCTCCCAGCGCGGCCGCCGCCCTGGGAGCGCCCTGCTTCGCAGCGTATCGTAGCGAGATCGGTGCCAAGCACCGGTCCCGCCGCGCCGTCATTGCAACAAGCCCGCCGGGGCACGCTCTTCCATGCAGCGGACGGCGCGCTTCCTGTTGTCCACGAGCACGCCGGTAAGGCCCTTCTGCTCGGTGTCGAACAGCACCAGTACGCCATCGATGCACTGCGCCACCTGCGCGGCCGGCTTCAACGACACCCGGTAATCCTCGCCGGGTATGGTCTTGAGCATCGTGTAGTCGGCCAGCAGCAGTGCATCCTCGGGTTTGGCGATGTGCACGTAGCCGTAATAGGTCAGTACGGCGACGGTACCGATGACGCTGCCGATGGCGGTGAGGATCAACGGAATGGGATTGCGTTCGGACATGGACGATCTCGTCTGGGTAAAGAAGCGCATTGTTGCAGAGATGACGTGGCATGGCGCTCGAACGGCTTACCACCGCCCGACGCCTCGTGAATCCGTAGCCCGTAGCTCAGAGGATATTCGCGTAGTCGGCTTCGATGCGATCCAGGCTCAGGTGGTTGAGGAAGTTGGAAAAACACATCCAGGCCGACAGTGCGTTGAGGTCCTGGAACTGCTGCGGCAGGTACCTGGGCGGCACCACCATGCCCTCGTCCACCAGTTGGCGCAGGGTGCGCATGTCCTCCAGGGTGGTCTTGCCACAGAACAGCAGCGGGATCTGCTCGAGGCGGCCCTTGCGCACGGCGAGCTGGATGTAGTTGTAGATCATGATGAAGCCCTTCAGGTACGACAGGTCCTTGGTGAAGGGCAGGCCATCGGGCGTCGAGCCGCGGAACACGCGACTGGCGTTGCTGTAGCTGTCGTCTTCGGCGTAGCCCTGCTCGCGGAAGAAGCCGAACACGTCGAGGAAATCGGCGCCCTCCTCGGCCATGTGGATGGCGCGCGTGCGATTGGTCAGCTTGCGCAGGCGCGTCGGGTAGGAGGCGAAGGCGATCACCTCCATCAGGATCGCCAGGCCTTCCTGGGTCACCGTGGACGACGGCGGGCCCTTGGCGAGGAAGGTGCAGATCGGCTGGTTCTGTCCGTTGAGCGTGGTGCCGACGTGCACCAGCCCTTCGTGGACCTCGAGCGCGCGCACGTCGCGCTCGTTGAACAACGCGTCGCTGCGGATCTTGATGTAGTCGGCACCGGCCGCCGCATCGGCGAGGATGCCGTCGGACTCGAAGACGCGGATCACCCCCTCGCCTTCGCCGAACACCACATCCAGCCGCTTCTGCAGCAGCTCGACCGCCTGCGGCGCGGTGAGATTCTTCGGCTCGTCACGCAGGTCGCCGCGATCGGCGATGTTGTTCAGGTAGTCGGAAAGCATCAGGCCGAGATCGGCCAGGGTCGGGTCGCCGGCATGGAAGGCATCGGACGCCGCGCCGTAGAGCTCCTGGGAGATCATGCCGAAGTCCGGTGTGCCGCGCGCCTCGAGCATGCGGATGACCATGCGGTATTCCTTGCACATGCGCCGCATGATCTGCCCGACCGGGTTGAACTGGCCGAGCTGACGGGTGATGTCGCGCTCGATGTCCTGGAACTCCTGCTTCTTCGCGCTGGAGTCGAACGCCAGCGGGCGGCCCTGGTAATAACCGCGATCGATCTTCGGCAGCTCGCGTCCCTTGGCGGCGAAGAAGCCCTGGCGGATGCTCTCGTCCCACTTCACCGCATCCAGCACGCGCACCGGGGTCTGCGCCTCGACGATGCGGTCGGACAGCGCGCGCACGATGGTCTGGTAGTCGTCCAGGTTGTTACGGGTGTTCATGAGTGCTTACCTGCAGTCATTGATCGACACGCCTGCGTCGGGCTTCGCTTCGCTCAACCCAACCTACCGGTACACGCAGGTTGGGTGGGACCGCCCAGGTTGAACAACGCGAAGCCCAACGATCATTGAACCACCGCACACCCCGTCCAGCCCATGGCGTCGATCACAGCTCCGGACGCATATGCGGGAAGAGAATCACGTCGCGGATCGAAGGCGAGTTGGTCAGCAGCATCACCAGGCGATCGATGCCGATACCCTCGCCCGCGGTCGGCGGCATGCCGTATTCCAGCGCGCGGACGAAGTCGGCGTCGAAGTGCATGGCCTCGTCGTCGCCGGCATCCTTGTCGGCCACCTGGGCGTGGAAGCGCTCGGCCTGGTCCTCGGCGTCGTTGAGCTCGGAATAGGCGTTGGCGATCTCGCGGCCACCGATGAACAGCTCGAAACGATCGGTGACGTTCGGATTGCGGTCGTTGCGCCGCGCCAGTGGCGACACTTCGAACGGGTACTCGGTGATGAAGGTCGGCTGCTCCAGCTTATGCTCGACCAGTTCCTCGAAGATCATCACCTGCAGCTTGCCCAGGCCCTCGTGGCCGAGCAGCTTGGCGCCGGCCTTCTTGGCGATGGCGCGGGCCTTGTCCAGGTCGTTGAGATCGGTGGCCGAGATATCCGGGTTGTACGCGAGGATCGAGTCGAACACCGACAGCCGCGCGAACGGCTCGCCGAAATGGAACACCTTGTCGCCGTAGGGCACGTCGGTGCTGCCGAGCACGGCCTGGGCCAGCTCGCGGAACAGCGCCTCGGTCAGGTCCATGTTGTCTTCGTAGTCGGCGTAGGCCTGGTAGAACTCGAGCATGGTGAACTCGGGGTTGTGCCGGGTCGAGACGCCTTCGTTGCGGAAGTTGCGATTGATCTCGAACACCCGCTCGAAGCCACCGACCACCAGCCGCTTGAGATAGAGCTCCGGCGCGATGCGCAGGAACATCGGCATGTCCAGTGCGTTGTGGTGGGTCTCGAACGGCTTGGCCGCGGCGCCGCCGGGGATGGTCTGCAGCATCGGCGTTTCCACTTCGAGGAAATCGCGCTCGGCGAGAAACTTGCGGACGTGCGCGATGACCTGGGAGCGCACGCGGAAGGTCTCGCGGACGTCCTCGTTGACGATCAGGTCGACATAGCGCTGGCGGTAGCGCTGCTCGGTGTCGGTCAGGCCGTGAAACTTGTCCGGCAGCGGCCGCAGCGACTTGGTCAGCAGGCGCACGCTGCTCATGTAGACGTACAGGTCGCCCTTGCCGGAACGCGCCAGGGTGCCTTCGGCAGCGATGATGTCGCCCAGGTCGAAGTGCTTGACCGCCTCCAGTTGCTCGGCCGGCAGGGTCTTGCGATCGACGTAGACCTGGATGCGCCCGCTCATGTCCTGGATGACCATGAAGGCGCCACGGTTGAGCATGATGCGCCCGGCCACCTTGACCGCAACGGCGGCCGCTTCCAGCTCCTCCTTGGTCTTCTCGGCGTACTGTTTCTGCAGGTCGCCTGCATAGCTGTCACGACGGAAGTCGTTGGGGAAGGCGTTGCCCTGCTCGCGCACGGCTGCAAGCTTTTCCTTGCGCAGGGCAATCAGCTTGTTCTCTTCCTCGTGGATGGCGTGCTGGTTCAGCGGTTGTTCGCTCATGGTTTCAAAATGCCTGGATCGAATGGATGAATCCTGGGTTGAGTCTTCCGGAAGGCGTTTCGCTTCAGCCCACCAGGGACCCTGTCCCTCTTTTGGTGGGCTGAAGCCCACCCTACATCTGGACACGCGGAACTCAAGCAGGGTGGATTTCAGCCCACCAACGCGGTGCCCGGTCATGCCGGGCCGCCGCACTCTACGGTCGTTCCGTTCGGGTGCCCGGCAAGGCTTACAGCCCTTGCTTGAGACTGGCTTCGAGGTACTCGTCAATATCCCCGTCCAGCACCTTGTCGCAGTCGCTGCGCTCGACGCCGGTACGCAGATCCTTGATGCGCGACTGGTCGAGCACGTAGGAGCGGATCTGGTGGCCCCAGCCGATATCCGACTTGGAGTCTTCCAGTGCCTGCGAGGCGGCGTTGCGCTTCTGCATCTCCTGCTCGTACAACTTGGCCCGCAGCATCTTCATGGCGGTGTCCTTGTTGGCGTGCTGGGAACGCTCGTTCTGGCACGCCACCACGGTGTTGGTCGGTACGTGGGTGATACGCACGGCCGAATCGGTGGTGTTTACGTGCTGACCACCGGCGCCGGAGGAACGGTAGGTGTCGATGCGCAGGTCGGACGGGTTGATCTCGATCTCGATGTTGTCATCGATTTCCGGCGAGACGAATACCGCGGTAAACGAGGTATGGCGACGGTTGCCGGAGTCGAACGGGCTCTTGCGCACCAGGCGATGCACGCCGATTTCGGTACGCAGCCAGCCGAAGGCGTACTCACCCTTGATGTGCAGGGTCGCACCCTTGATGCCGGCGACTTCGCCTTCGGACAGCTCGATGATGGTGGCGTCGAAGCCGTGCTTGTCGGCCCAGCGCAGGTACATGCGCAGCAGCATGTTGGCCCAGTCCTGAGCCTCGGTGCCGCCGGAACCGGCCTGGATATCGAGATAGGCGTTGTTGGGGTCCATGTCGCCGCTGAACATGCGGCGGAATTCCAGACCTTCGAGAATGCCGCGCAGGCGATCCAGCTCGGCCGCGACATCATCCACGGCGCCCTGGTCGTCTTCTTCGACGGCCATGTCGAGCAGGTCACGGGAATCGGCCAGACCGCCGTCGAGGTCGTCGATGGTTTCGACGATCTGCGCCAGGGTGGCGCGCTCACGGCCAAGGTTCTGGGCGTATTCGGGGTTGTTCCAGACGTTCGGGTCTTCGAGTTCGCGGTTTACTTCGACGAGACGATCATGCTTCTGATCGTAGTCAAAGATACCCCCGAATCGACTGGGTGCGCTCGGACAGGTCCTTGATGCTGTTGAGGATCGGGTTGATTTCCATGGTGGGCAGCTCTCAATCGGACGTTTCGAAAAGCCGACGATTATAACGCAGCAGACCCGCGCTGACAGCCCGCCGGGCGCCCCGGCAGGCGATCGTCGCGCGCAAGGCTTGATCAGGCACTCACACCACGCACCTGGCTTTCCAGTTCGGCCTTGAGCTGGGGATCGAGCTCGAGCCGGCGCGCCAGCTCGTCGAGGTAGGCGCGCTCCATGAAATGCTGCTCGTCCACCATCAGCACGCTGGCCAGATACATCTCGGCGGCCATTTCCGGCGTCTTCGCAGCGGCCGCCACATCGACCGGGTCGAGCGGCTTGTTCAGCTCCGATTCCAGCCAGTGCTGCAGCTCGGCATCGCCAGCCAGCTTGGCCAGCTCGGCTTCGATCAACTGGCGCTCGCGGGCATCGACGTGACCATCGGCCTTGGCCGCTGCCACCAGCGCCTTGAGAATACCCTCGCTGTGCAGCTCGACCTCGGCTGGCGGACGCCGATCGAGCGTCTGCGGCGCCTGCCGGGTCGCTACGCCCTGCTGCGCCTGCCAGTTGCTGTAGGCCTTGTAGGCCAGCACACCGAGCGCCGCCAGGCCGCCATAGGTCACCGCCTTGCCGCCCAGCTTGCGCACCTTGCGATTGCCCAGCAGCAGGCCCATGGCCCCGGCCGCCAGCGCACCACCGCCCGCACCGGACAGGACATTGCCGAGCGAACCGCCGCCGACGCCGGAGAGCAGATCGCTCAAGCCACCGTTGCCGGGCTTGCCACTCGCGCCGGATTGCTGCTTCTGCAACAGGTCCTGTCCGGACCTGAGCAGTTGATCGAGAAGGCCACTGGTTTTCATCGAAGTCCCCATACGGATGGAATTTGTCCTGAATGCTCAGTCGAACGACTCGGGCACCTGGCGAATCGGTGTATCGCGATGCGCCGCACGTACGTATTGCGCCGGCCAGGCCACCGAATTATCACGCAGATACTCGGCGGCGTGCAGCGGCCAGTACGGATCGCGCAGCAGCTCGCGGGCCAGCAGGATCAGGTCGGCCTGGCCGGTGCGCAGGATGTGCTCGGCCTGCACCGCCTCGGTGATCATGCCCACCGTGCCGGTGGCGATCCCCGCTTCCTTGCGCACGCGCTCGGCGAACTGGGTCTGGTAGCCCGGGCCGACCGGAATATCGGCGTTGGCGGCGGTCCCGCCAGATGAAACATCGATCAGATCCGCGCCGACGTCCCGCAGCCGCCGCGCAAGCTCCACGGTTTCGTCGGCGTTCCAGCCATCGTCGACCCAGTCGGTGGCCGACAGCCGAACGAACAGCGGCAGCTCCTGTGGCCAGACCTCGCGCACCGCCGCCGTCACTTCCAGCAGCAGGCGAATGCGATTGTCGAACGAGCCGCCGTACTGGTCCTGGCGCTGATTGGAGAGCGGCGATAGAAACTGATGCAGCAGATAGCCATGGGCGGCGTGTATCTCGGCAATCTTGAAGCCGGCCGCCAGCGAACGTTCGGCCGCCTCGACGAAGGCCCGCACGATCGCCGCGATGGCGGCCTCGTCCAGCGCCGTCGGCACGGCGTGCTCAGGATCGAAGGCGATGCTCGAAGGCCCGACCGGGGTCCAGCCGCCGGCGGCGATCGGTACGCTGCCGTGCTTGCCGAGCCAGGGCCGCCAGGTACTGGCCTTGCGCCCGGCATGCGCCAGCTGCACGCCAGCGACGGCGCCTTGCGCCTCGATGAAGCGGGTGATGCGCCGCAGCGGCTCGACATGCGCATCCGACCAGATGCCCAGATCCTCGGGCGAGATGCGCCCATCGGGGCTCACCGCCGTCGCTTCGACGATCACCAGCCCGGCGCCGCCCACGGCACGGCTGCCGAGGTGCACGAGGTGCCAATCGTTGGCCATGCCGGCCTTCGCCGAGTATTGGCACATGGGCGACACGGCGATGCGATTGGGCAGCGTCAGCTGGCGCAGGGTAAGGGGTTGGAAGAGCTGGGACATGGCGGCCTCTACTGTCGTGAATGCGGGTTGGACAGTCTTCAGTAGAGACTGTTTCCCCGGCCGTGCCCAGCTTCGTCCTATGTCCGGAACGGCACTTCGCCAGCCTGCCCCAAAAGCCAGTTCACTGAGATGTGAGCACGCTTCGTGCGTCATAACCGCGTCGATCTCATATCGGAGTTCATGACGAGGACTGTTTCATAGCTTTAAGGAAATGCGCGTTGTAGGGTCCATTCCTCTACACGCAGGAGCACAAGGAGAACCGCCATGGAACGACTCATCCGCCGTAAACACATTCGAAGCGTCAGCCTTCACAACATCGAAAGTCCTTTTTTTGCCGTACCAAGCATTCGCAGCGCGTTGTCTTGCCCAACGCAACTTTGGGGGCTTATCGACCTTATTGAAGAGTGCGGAGCCACCGCCAACGACTACCTGTTCTTCCAGGACCGCATCCTGGAGAAGGTCGAAAGAGGCGATTGGCTGCTAGTAAGCTCAAATCCGTTCAGCCCGTTAAGCGATGACTATCTGGGGCGTTACAAAGACCTGACACATCCTTCATTCAGTGGATTCACTCGCCAGCAAGCGCCAAGGCAATCGCCTACTCCTATAACCGATCCCCTGACATTACCCCAGCCAGCGGAGCCTGGCTTCTATATCATTCAAAAACCCATATCTCTATCCACCCTTGAAAGTCTGCTATTCGAGCAACCTAGCGAAGCGGCCCTGGCCAAGTTCCGCTCGCTGAACCCTCATTTCTCCGATTACGCCAAACCAGGCCAAATGGCCATTCTGGGTGACCCACGCAACACGCAATGTATCCGTGAAGAGGCATTGCTCATGGAGGCGGCAGCAAGGGTAAATGCAGCGCTCGACCCCATGAGCGACGAAGAAGCTAAATTCCTTGTGCGCTACCGAGATGAAATAGAAATGTTCTTGACCAGTGGCTCCGGTGCCCTTGGAATCGGCGAAGCCATGTTTGGCAAGTATTTGCAAAATTTACAGGAAACACTAAAGCAACTTGAGAATCTTCACCAGAACACTTGGCAGCAGCATGGAAAGCTTCAGTCCCCCGAATTCTTTTCCGAACGAAAGCGACTATTACGCCAATTAGACGGCAGCCTGACATCGCTAGTTCGAAAAGGTGTTGGCATGCCCGATCACCCAAAGCTGAAGGCCGCGCTTGGAATTTCCAGTCGAAGCCTAGTTCATCATTGGAGCAAGGCCGGAACTGCTAAAGGAATTCCAGGTTACGCCACCCACATTGATGATGTGGCAAAAGCAGCCAAGTACATTCATATTGGTGGATGGATTAGAATAGGTTTGAGCGCAGGATCTTCAGCCATCGTGGTTCAAAAAGCCTGCAGCGAAGGCCGCGAAGGTCAATGCCGCCAGGTCAGCATTACCGAAGCAGGTAAGTTTTCAGGAGGGCTTACTGGCGGGGCATTCGGTGGGGCAATAGGCACGACTTTATGTGTCGGGCTTGGAGTTACAACTGGCATCGGAGGGTTAGCCTGTGGCGTCGTTATGGCAGGCGCAGGCTCAGCAGCGGGTGGCTACTTTGGAGGAAAAGGTGGCGAAGCAATCGGCGAAGCCATATACGAGATAACCAAATAGCCATGGAAGCCAAGAATATCTACATATGGTTATTAATCATGACTTTCTCTCAAGTACTCTTGTGCAATGCACTTATCATGTATATTGCCTACTTCAAGCTGGACATCATATTTTCCCACCTGAACAACAGTCCAGATGCTGTACTACGCAAAGCCATGATGAGAAATGACCCTATTAGCAGATGGCTCACGGTGAGCCTTGTGCTGCCCATGCTTACCTTTCCCAAGCATTACTTAAAAAAGGGCGGCCTTGATGGAGGCGACCTCAACAGCTTCCCGAAAGACTTGAGACGACTCACTGTGATCACCTACGGGTATGGACTTCTCCTTGCCGTTCCATTTTTCAGTCTTTGCATATATGGGCAATATACTGGATGGCTGAAATAAGGAAAATACAAGCTGTTCGAATGAGGCCAACCGCATGGGCAACTTCTCACTCAGCGGATAAAAACTAGAAGCCTACTAGCGGTCTGCCTGGTTAGTTCATTAACTCACTGGACGTTATGCTGTAGGAGCCAGCTTGCGGGCGATCATCGGCAATGCTGTTCCGAGTCGCCAGCAAGCTGGCTCCTACGCTCGAAAGGCCAACGTATGGATAAACGAACGATCAAAACAGCCCAGCAGCGCTGCCAATCTTCAAGCGACCGCGAGCGCCCTCAGCGCGGGGCGATATGCGCCACCATCAGTTGCACGCTTTCCTGGCCGCGGTATTCGTTGACGTCCAGTTTGTAGGCCAGCTCCGCCCAGCGCACCGTCGGATTCGGCCAGATCTCGCGATCGATGTTGAAGGCGATGCCGTCCAGCGTCAGCGAGCCGCACTCGCTTTTGAGCACGAGCTTGAGATGGCGCTCGCCGACGATGCGCTGCTGCACCAGTTGAAAGACGCCATGGAACATCGGCTCGGGAAAGTGCTGGCCCCAGGGCCCGGCGTTGCGCAGCGCCCGCGCCAGCTCCAGGTGGAATTCCTCGACGCTGAGCTGGCCGTCGGTGAGCAGCCGCCCGGTGAGGTCGTCCTCGCACAGCTGGCGGCGCACCTCGGCATCGAACGCCGCGGCGAAGGCGCCGAAGTGTTCCTGCGGCAGCGACAGGCCGGCCGCCATGGCGTGCCCGCCGAACTTGCTGATCAGTCCCGGATGGCGCGCCGCCACCGCATCCAGCGCATCGCGGATATGGAAACCCGGCACCGAACGCGCCGAGCCCTTGAGCAGGCCGTCGCCGGCATCGGCGAAGGCGATGGTCGGCCGGTGGTAGCGCTCCTTCAGCCGCGAGGCGAGGATGCCGATCACGCCCTGGTGCCAGTCCGCCTCGAACAGGCAGAGGCCGAACGGCAGGTCTTCCAGCGGCAGGTCCTTGAGCTGGGCCAGCGCCTCGCGCTGCATGCCCTGCTCGATGCTCTTGCGGTCCTGGTTGAGCTGGTCGAGCTGGGTCGCCATGTCACGTGCGAGCGCCTCGTCCTCGCAGAGCAGGCACTCGATGCCCAGCGACATGTCGTCGAGCCGCCCGGCTGCATTCAATCGCGGCCCGAGGATGAAGCCCAGGTCGGTGGAGGTGATTCGCCGATGGTCACGCTTGGCGACCTCGAGAATCGCCCGCAGCCCCGGCCGCGCGCGGCCGGCACGAATCCGCGCCAGGCCCTGATGCACGAGGATGCGGTTGTTGGCATCCAGCGGCACCACGTCGGCGACGCTGCCCAGCGCCACCAGGTCGAGCAGTTCGGCCAGGTTCGGCTCGGCCCAGCCATTGCGGGCGAACCAGCCGAGCTCGCGCAGGCGCGCGCGCAAGGCCAGCAAGACATAGAAGATGACGCCGACCCCGGCGATGCATTTGCTGGGGAAGGCGCACTCCGGCTGGTTCGGGTTGACGATGGCATCGGCCGCCGGCAACTCGTGGCCCGGCAGGTGATGGTCGGTGACCAGCACGCGGAGCCCGGCCGCCTTGGCCGCGGCCACGCCGTCGACACTGGAAATGCCGTTGTCCACCGTGACCAGCAGGTCCGGCTCGCGCTGCAGCGCCACGGCGACGATTTCCGGGGTCAGCCCGTAGCCGTACTCGAAGCGGTTGGGCACCAGGTAGTCGACATGCGCCGCGCCCAGCTGGCGCAGGCCGAGCACGCCGACCGTACTCGCCGTCGCCCCGTCGGCATCGAAATCGCCGACGAAGAGAATGCGCTGGCGCTTCTCCAGCGCCTCGACCAGCAGCGCCACCGCGGCCTCGATGCCCTTGAGCTGGGCATAGGGGATCAGCCGCGCCAGACCCTTGTCCAGTTCGGCCACCGAGAGCACGCCACGCGCGGCGTACAGGCGCGTGAGCAGCGGCGGCAGGTCGCCCAGGTCGGGCAGGTTCGTGGGCAATGGACGGGGCTCTATGCGCATGTTCGGTCAGCCAGCAAATCGGAAGGAATGGAACTCAGCGTTCGCCGAGCAGCCACTGCAGGGAAACCTCGAACTGGCCGCGCTCGTCGGTGATGAACAGCGTGCCGTCGCTGATCATCACGCCCCATTGCAGGCTGCGCGGCAGGTCCTTGACCAGCGCGGCGAGGGATTCGGAATCGACGGCGGCGATGGAGAGGTTCTTCAGCCCCTTCACCGCTTCCACCACCTTGCCCTGCCAGACCCGCAGGTTGCCGTAGGCCACCAGGCTGACGCGTTCGGCACGCCGCGAGCACCAGGTCAGGCGTTCGGCGTCCGGCTGGCCCACCTCGATCCAGTGCAGGACGCGGCCGTCCAGGCTCTTTTCCCACAGCGCCGGCTCGTCGACATCGGACAGGCCGCGGCCGAAAGCCAGTTGCTCGCTGTACCAGAGCGCATAGGCGATCAACCGCACGCCCAGCCGCTCCTCGGTCTCGGAGGGGTGACGGGCCACGGTGAAGCGCAGGTTGTCGTAGACCCCACGATCCAGGTCGGTGAGATTGAGCTCGACTTTGTACGGTGTGGCTTGCAGGGCCATGGGCGGGCTTCTTGGTCGAAAAAAGGCAGGCAGTCTAACGCAAAGCGCAGCCCCGGACGCGACCGTGCGGAATCTCAACAGGTCCGGCCCGAAGGGTTGCGCGCCATGAAACGTCAACAGACCCTATGTTCGCCACCGTCGACGGCCACGCGGGTACAGTTGCGCCCTGCCGCCTTGGCGGCATACAGAGCCCGATCCGCCTGTGCCAGCAGATCGTCGAGCTCGTAGCCCGCCGCCGCGGTCGTCGCCACGCCAATGCTGACGCTCAGCCGCCCCTGCTCGGCGAAAGGCACGGCAGCGAATTCGCCGCGAATGCGCTCGGCCACCTCCCGGCCGACCAGCGCATCGGCATCGGCCAGCAGGCAGGCGAATTCCTCGCCGCCGATCCGCCCGTAGACATCCCGCCGACGCATCCGCTGCGCGACCACCCGACCGAAGTCGATCAGCGCACGGTCGCCCGCCTGGTGGCCGAAGGTGTCGTTGAGCCGCTTGAAGAAATCCAGATCGCACAACAGCAAGGTCGCCGGCCGGCCCAGGGCGCGGGAACGTCGCAGCAGCGCCTGGCCCGCCTCGATGAACGAACGCCGGTTGCCGATACCGGTGAGCGGGTCGCTGAGCGAGGCATGCCGGTACTGCAGCTCGGCGCGTTCGCGGACCATGGCCAGGGTCACGAAGGAAATGCCGATGGCGTAGAGCAGCGTCTCGAAGATCAGGAATGCGAAGAAGTGCACCTGCTGCGGATCGCCGAAAGGCTGCCCCCGATCCACCACCATGCGCACCAGGTAGAAGCCCGCGTGGAACAGCATCAGGGCCAGCGCCGGGCGCAGCGACACGGCTATCAGCTGCCGGCTTCGCCAGAGTTCGAAAATGGCCAGCGCGGTGTAGCCGATCGTCAGCGCCGAAGCGAGCAGCAGCCGCGCCGTCAACGACTGATAGAACCACGGCAGCAGACATAGAGCGCTCCATACCAGCGCACCGGCGAAAATCCCCGGCAGATGGGCGCGCCGCCCGGCGAACACCCGCATCGCCGTCCAGTTCATGGCCAGGGCGAGCTGCAGCGCGACATTGCCGAGGACGATGGGCACCGCATCGATGCCCATGCCGCGCAGGCAGCCGAGCACCGTCGAAACGGCACCGAGCGCCAGCATCAGGGTCATGCAGCCGAGCGTCGGGTCCCGCTGCCCACTGCGCCAGGCGAAGAACATCAGCGTGCCGAGCAGAATCAGCACATAGATATCCACCAGCGTCAGGGTAGGAATGCTCAACTGCATGGCGTAGCTCCACGGCGACAGCTATCCATCCGGTGTTTCGGCACGGGGATATGGGCAGGATCAGGCAAGAGCGGCAGTTTACGCGCAGCCCTGGGCAGGGCGCCATCATCCGTCGACGGACGTAAAGGAGAAGCGATGGCGCAGCCGCAGGATGGCCGGACGACGTTCCGCTTAAGCCACCAACAACGGATGCCGGGCCATCTGCCGGTGGGCTGAAGCCCACCCTACGTTTACCGGCATGCCTGAGCGCAGGCTGCGATCAGGGTACGCAGCGCCGACGCCCAACGGGGGGGCTATCACCGATTCGACGAACGAGCTTTGACAATCATTCTCATTCCTTTTAGCATCCACCCATCAACAAGGCTCAACGGGTAGTTCTCATGTACGTCTGTCTCTGCCAGGGTGTCACCGACGGCCAGCTTCGCGAAGCCATCTACGAAGGCTGCTGCAGCTACCGTGAAGTCCGTGAAACGACCGGCGTTGCCAGCCAGTGCGGCAAATGCGCCTGCGTCGCCAAGAAAGTGGTCCGCGAAACGCTGGGCAGCGTACAGAGCAGCCAGGTCGCCCTGGCCTATCCGGCCAGCTTCGCCGTCGCCTGATACGAAAGAACCGAACAAGCAGCCGGGCGATGCCCGGCTTTTTTGTGCCCGTAATCAATAGCTTACTATCCGCCTGCGGAACAGAAACATTCTTATTCGGGTTTACCCTTTTGCATTCAAGGACTTAGGTTTGACAGCCCGCCCCTGCATGGCCAGACTTCACCCACCATCGGCGCTTCGGCAGGGCGAAACACATGAAAGGCGATAAGCTGGTCATTCAGCACCTCAACAAGATTCTCGGCAACGAACTGGTGGCCATCAACCAGTACTTCCTGCATGCGCGCATGTATGAAGACTGGGGCCTGGATAAACTCGGCAAGCATGAATACAAAGAATCCATCGACGAGATGAAGCATGCCGACGAGCTGATCAAGCGCATCCTCTTTCTCGAAGGCCTGCCGAACCTGCAGGACCTCGGCAAGCTGCTGATCGGCGAGAACACCCGCGAAATGCTCGAGTGCGACCTCAAGCTGGAACAAAGCGGACTGCAGGACCTGAAGGTCGCCATCGCCTATTGCGAGAGCGTCGGCGACTACGGCAGCCGCGAGCTGCTGGAAGATATCCTCGAGTCCGAGGAGGAACACATCGACTGGCTGGAAACCCAGCTGGGACTGATCGACAAGGTGGGCCTGGAGAACTACCTGCAGTCGCAGATGGACGACTGAGCCGGCCCAACCTCGGCATGAAACGAAAACGCCCCGATCGAGTCGGGGCGTTTTCGTTTTCCAGCGGATGAATCGCTTCGCTTATTACTGCTCGTCGGCCGCCTCGGCTGCCGGCTGCTGCGCTTCGTCACCCTTGATGTCCAGCAGTTCGAGGTCGAACACCAGCACCGAGTTGGCGGGGATCAGCGGGCTCGGGCTCTGCTCGCCATAGGCCAGTTCGCTCGGAATGTAGAGCTTGAACTTCTCGCCGACGTGCATCAGTTGCAGGCCTTCGACCCAACCCGGAATCACGCCACCGACCGGCAGGTCGATCGGGCTGCCGCGCTTGATCGAACTGTCGAATACGGTGCCGTCGGTCAGGCTGCCCTCATAGTGCACGGTGACCACGTCATTCTCGGTCGGCTGGCGACCCTCGGCCGCCTTCACGACTTCGTACTGCAGGCCGGATTCGGTGGTCGTCACGCCTTCACGCTTGGCGTTTTCCTCGAGGAACTTCTTGCCCGACTCGACCGCCTTCGCGTTCATCTCGGCCATGCGCTCCTCGGCGCGGGTCTGCAGGAAGGCGAAGGCCTCCATCAGCTCCTCGTCGGTGAGCTTCTGCTCCTGGTTGCCGATGGCATCTTCGATGCCCTGCGCCACAGCCTTGGAATCGAGATCATCCATGCCCTCCTGCGCGAGGCTCTTGCCCATGTTCAGGCCGATGCCATAGGACGCCTTCTGCGCCGGAGTTTCCAGCTTGGCACTCGTCTGCGAGTCGCAGCCGGCCAGCACCAGGCCAACCAGAGCGACTGCCGATGCCAAACGATGATGTCTCAGTTTCATGCTATTTCCCTTATATACAGGTCGTAGGACGCATCCAAATCGGTGCCGGAGCTTAGCAGGCGCGCATGACCGCTGGCTACCGGGCCCATTATCCACAGGAATGACCGTCGCTACGGCAAGAAGTGCATCACCCAGCGTACCGGAGCTCCGGGAATGGCCGGGGCGATCGCCGGCAGAGCCGTTACCGACAGGCAGAAGCGCCGCCTTAGGCGACATCGATTGACCGGGATCAAGGTGCAACCGCTATATCGAAACAAATATAGCGCTGATGCCTGCCGGCATTCTCCCGAACGGAGGACTCGACATGAACGATATGCCCTTTGCAGCCGTATTGCATGCCGGCGCAGGCGAAGGCGATGCCCTGCTGCGGGGACTCGCCAGAACGCTGAAGCGGCAAGGCTGGCGAATACGTGGACTGGTCAGCGTACGCGGCAAGGACCCGAGCGGCCGGCTACCGATGCAGATCGCCGATCTGCACGAGGGGCGCATCTTCGATATCTCCCAACCCCTCGGTCCGGGCTCGCACGCCTGCAGTCTCGATCCCGGCGGCCTGGCCCAGGCCAGCATGGTGCTGCGCGAAGCCCTGGCCGAGCGCCCCGACCTGGTGCTGGTCAACCGCTTCGGTACGCTGGAAGCCAGTGGCCAGGGCTTCGCCGACGAAATGCTCGCCCTGATGAGCGAAGGCATCCCGCTCCTGACCCTGGTCAGCCCGCAATATCGGGCCGACTGGCAGCGTTTCACCGGGCATCCGGATTGCCTTCTACCGCTGCGGGAAAGCGCCCTGCTCGCCTGGGCCTACAGCCTGCCGGCCCGGACGCCGGCTCGCCTGCCGATGCCGTCCGACTGCAGCTGACGACCGAATCTGGGGATGATGACCATGAGCCTCGATGACATCGACTTCGCCGAACGCTACCGCCAACATCTGCAACGCAGCGAGCGCCCACCAAAGCCGGCCAGCGACTGGGACAAGCGCGCCGCCGCCATGAGCCACAGCGCCCTCGGCGGGGCCTACAGCGACGCGTTCATCCGCCGCATGGATCTCGATGGTGCCCGCAGCCTGCTGGACGTGGGCTGCGGTCCCGGCACCATCTGCCTGCCTCTGGCCCCGCGCCTGGAACGGGTCTACGGCCTCGACTACAGCCCGGCCATGCTGGCCGGGCTGCAGGACAATGCCCTCCGGCTCGGGCTGGAGAACGTGCAACCCATCCAGCGCGCCTGGGAAGACGACTGGAGCGACGTGCCGGTCTGCGACATCCTGGTCGCTTCGCGCTCGGGCATCGTCGCCGACCTGGACGCGGCGCTGGAGAAGATCAACCGCCATGCCCGCCTGCGCGCCTACCTGACCCAACTGGTCGGCGGCCGTTTCGTCGATGACGAAATCGCCGCGCTGCTGGGGCGCCAGCGGCCGGCTCTGCCTGACTACATCTATACCCTCAACCTGCTGCACAGGCGCGGCATCCACCCGCGCCTGGACTATATCGAGACACCCAGCCGACTGGCCGGCTGCAACCGCTTCGAAGATTTCGCCAGCAAGGTCGCCTGGTCGTTCGGCGAACTCTCCAGCGAGGAACGGGCAGCGCTGCGGGACTGGTTCGAGGCCGATCCGCAGCGTGCGCTGCGCGGCGGCGCACCGATGCGCTGGGCCTTCGTCGCCTGGGAGATACCGGGATGAGCGCCGGAAGGCCCGAGCCCCGCCCGCATGATGAGCCGAATGGGCATCTGCCCACCCGCTGCAGCAGAGCCTGACCGAGGGCCGCTGCTGCGACAGCTTGGATGTCATTCGCAGCCAAACCCACACCGAAGCGCTGCCTGACAGGCCGATAGCAAAAGATAGTGGCATGCGGTGCGGGTGCACCCTACGTTGACTGAGCCGCTCTCAGAGCGGCCAACCATGCGCTTTCGACAGGCCAGGCAAGCAACAGCCGTCGTCGACGCCCAGCCGAGTGAGAAGCGCCTGGTCCGAGCCCACGAGAAGCGTGATTGAAGGTGGCGGAATGCCACAACGAAAAAAGCGGCCATAGGCCGCTTTCTCGATGCTTCCGGGCGTTCAGTGGACCCAGGAAGCGAATGTGGCGCAGCGGACGGGACTCGAACCCGCGACCCCCGGCGTGACAGGCCGGTATTCTAACCGACTGAACTACCGCTGCGCTTAACCTCGAGTGGTGGGTGATGACGGGATCGAACCGCCGACCCTCTGCTTGTAAGGCAGATGCTCTCCCAGCTGAGCTAATCACCCGTTTGCTCTCGAAGTGGGGCGCATTCTAGAGAGGGTTCCGGACCTTGGCAACCCCCTTTTGAAAAAAAAATTGCAGAAGTTCCAAAGACTTAGGAAAACCCTGCGTTTATGGACGTTTTTCCCTTTTCCGTCCGCATTACCGACCGCCAGGGTTGGCCTGCGATCCGCGGGGAGGAATAATGCGCGCTTTGCTTTCCGGAGACTTACCCCGCCATGTGGTTTCGCAACCTGCTCGTCTACCGTCTCACCCAGAATGTTCCTTTCGATGCCGAGACACTCGAAGCTGCACTGGTCGCCAAACCTGCCCGTCCCTGCGCCAGCCAGGAGCTGAGCACCTATGGTTTCGTCGCGCCTTTCGGCAAGGGCGAAGATGCACCGCTGGTGCACGTCAGCCAGGGCTTCCTGCTGATCGCCACGCGCAAGGAAGAACGCATCCTGCCTGGCAGCGTGGTCAAGGATGCGCTCAAGGAGAAGGTCGACGAGATCGAGGCCGAGCAGATGCGCAAGGTCTACAAGAAGGAACGCGACCAGATCAAGGACGAGATCATCCAGGCCTTCCTGCCCCGCGCCTTCATCCGCAAGTCCGGCACCTTCGCCGCGATCGACGCCGAGCGCGGCCTGATCCTGGTCAACTCGGCCAGCCCCAAGCGGGCCGAAGATCTGCTGTCCACCCTGCGCGAAGCGATCGGCTCGCTGCCGATACGTCCGCTGACCGTGAAGATCGCCCCCAGCGCGACCCTCACCGACTGGGTCAAGACGCAGAAGGCCGCCGATGACTTCTTCGTACTCGACGAGTGCGAACTGCGCGACCCCCACGAGGACGGCGGCGTGGTGCGCTGCAAGCGCCAGGACCTGACCAGCGACGAGATCCAGCAGCATCTGGAAGCCGGCAAGCAGGTCACCCAGCTCTCCCTGGCCTGGCAGGACAAGCTGTCCTTCGTGCTGGACGACAAGACGGTGATCAAGCGCCTGCGCTTCGAGGAGCTGCTGCAGGACCAGGCCGAACAGGACGGCGGCGACGACGCCCTCGCCCAGCAGGACGCCAGCTTCCTGCTGATGATGATGACCTTCCGCGAGTTCCTGCCGGCACTGTTCGAGGCGCTGGGCGGCGAAGAAATCCCGCAGGGTATCTGAGCGGCCTATTAGAACGGGCGGGTTGCACCCGCCCCACGGCGCCAAGGCCACAAGCTGGATGCAGGATCAGAGTAGGAGCGGGCCATGCCCGCGATTCGCGCGCATGGCGCGCTCCTACGAAGTACCAGCTGAACGGCATTACGCCCGAAACCCGATTTTTCCCCGCCGCGCTGCAGGCCCCTAGCGAATCCGCAGGCGCACCGCCAGCGCTCCCCCCACCGGCTCGCCCAGCAGCCAGATCAGAAAGCGTTCGATGAACTCCGGCACGTCGAGAAACAGCGCGCCGCAGACCAGCACGGTCATCAGCGAAACGACCAGGAACAGCTGCGGGATCGTCAGTTTCAGCAGCACCAGCAGCACGATGGCGACCACCGCCGATACGACCATGAACAGCGCGTTGAGGATGTTGTTCGCCGCCACCACCCGCGAGCGTTCGTGCACCACGCTGCGCGACTGGATCAGCGCGTACAGCGGCACGATATAGAGCCCGCCGAATACCCCGAGCCCGAGAATGTCGGCGAGAATCCACCAGGCCTGCGGCTCGGCCAGCAATGCCAGCCAGTCCAGCGGCAGCGCAGCCGCCGGGAAACCGCCGGCGTGCCACCACAACAGCACGCCGAACAGACTCAGCCCGATGGCACCGAAGGGCACCAGACCAATCTCCACGTGATGCCGCGACATCCGCTCGCAG
The DNA here is from genome assembly GCF_015070855.1 of Pseudomonas lopnurensis. Taxonomy (GTDB): domain Bacteria; phylum Pseudomonadota; class Gammaproteobacteria; order Pseudomonadales; family Pseudomonadaceae; genus Stutzerimonas; species Stutzerimonas lopnurensis. The sequence continues at coordinate 16,191 of NZ_JADDIX010000022.1, read as the reverse complement.
AGCAGCGAGCCCAGCGCGATCCCGACGGAGAACAGCGTGAGGATCAGCGTCACCACACTCTCGTCGCCATTGAGCAGGTCCCGGGAGAATGCCGGGATCTGCGTCAGGTAGGTCGCCCCGAGAAACCAGAACCAGGAATTGCCCAGCATCGCCCGGGAAACCGCCTTCTGCTGGCCGAGACCGAGCTTCATGATCCGCCAGGACTGGCGCAGCACGTGCCAATCCAGACGCAGGGTCGGCAAGGCGGCGGTCGCTGCCGGGATGGCAAGGCTGGCCAGATACCCCATCAGCGCGATCAGCACCACGCCGATCGCCACCAGACCGGCGTAGCTGCTGCTGGCCATCAGCACGCCGGCGCCGATGGTGCCGCCGAGGATCGCCAGGAAGGTCCCCATCTCCACCAGGGCATTGCCGCCGACCAACTCGTCCTCGGCGAGCTGCTGCGGCAGGATCGAGTACTTCACCGGCCCGAACAGCGCCGACTGCGTGCCCATGCAGAAGAGCACCGCCAGCAGCATCGGCAGATTGCCCAGCAGCATCCCCGCCGCTCCGGCGAGCATGATCAGGATTTCGGCGAACTTGACCCGGCGGATCAGCCAGGCCTTCTCGAACTTCTCGCCGAACTGCCCGCCAAGGGCCGAGAAGAGGAAGAACGGCAGGATGAACAGCAAGGCGCAGAGGTTGATCAGCAGGCTCGTGTCGGCACTGCTGCCGAGTTTGAAGAGAATCGCCAGGATCAGCGCCTGCTTGAACACGTTGTCGTTGAAGGCGCCCAGCATCTGGGTGCAGAAGAACGGCAGGAAACGACGCCTGGCGAGCAGGCGGAATTGCGAGTGCTGGCTCATCGGATGAACACGCCCCGTGGTTCGTGACTGATTTTGGGCGAGCGACGGCCGCTCACACCGGCAACTGCCCGAACGCCCAGCGCAGCAGAAAGAAACTCAGCAGGCCGCCGGCGATGGTCGCCAGCAGGTTGCGGCTGAACGCGGCGACGACGATGGCCAGAATCCCCGCCAGGAGATAGGCGTTGTCCCAGCGCAGCGTCCATTCGCCGCCGGGCATCAACATGCCCGGCACCACGATGGCCGTGAGCACGGCCACCGGCACGTAATGCAGGCCCTGCTCCACCAGCCGAGGAAAGCGCAGGTCCGGCCAGGCGAAGAAGCTGTAGCGAATCAGGAAGGTGATCGCCAGCATGCCGAGTATGAGCAACCAGGTGTTCATGCATCCCCCTGCGTTCGGGCGGCGATCTCGGCCCGCCGTTCGAGCCAGACCCCGACGACGATACCGGCCAGCGCCGCGGCGATCAGCCCGAGCTTGTACGGCAGCTCCCAGGTCAGCAACGCCACGGCGCCGGCCACCACGGCCGAAGCCACCTGCGGGCGGGTGCGCATCATCGGCACGGCGATGCCGATGAAGGTCGCGATCATGGCGAAATCCAGGCCCCAGCTGGCGATATCCGGCACGGCCTGGCCGAAGGCGATGCCGACCAGCGTCGACAGTTGCCAGTTGAGGTACATGGTCAACGCCGCGCCGAGGAAGAACCAGTGCTTGTTCGGCGAATCATCCTCGCGGGCGTAGCGATGCTGCACCACCGCGAACGCCTCGTCGGTCAGCCAGAAGGCCAGCGGCCCGCGCCAGCCGCCCGGCAGGTGACGGACGAAAGGCTGCAGCGCCGCGCTGTACAGCGCGTGGCGCAGGTTCACCACGAAGGTGGTCAACAGCACCACCAGCGCGCCCACGCCGCCCGTGAGCAGCGTAATCGCGATGAACTGCGCCGAACCGGCGAACACCAGGGCCGACATGCCCATCGCCTGCCAGCTGGAAAGGCCGGCACCGATCGCCAGGGTGCCGAAAATGATGCCGAACGGAATCGCACCGAGCACCAGCGGCAAGATGTCGCGACAACCATGAAAGAACTCTTGCGAGCGGGACATCGAAACTCCTCGATCCATCACCGCGACGGAGCATGCGCCGCCATCACGATGCCCGGGCGTAACGGATGGCCCGAGCGTAACGGATGGATAGGACAGGCAGATGAACCGGGGCGAGCCACCGCCGCGAAAACCATGAACCTTAACCGAAGTCGGCCCGCCAGGCGATGCGGACGGGTGATGCTTTTCAAGCTGCAAACTTCGGGTCTCTGGCAGTCCTTCGGCCTGCATCGCCGCGAGGGCGCACCCACAAGGATTCAGCGCGGGTTGCCGCTTCTGCGGGAAACTCGTCATTTCTGCTTTTCAATCGCTCGATCCGACACTCCGGCGAAACCCTGCCAACTCTCGGCATCCCGTAGGGTGGGCTTCAGCCCACCAACGGCGCCAAGCGTGGGCTAAAGCCCACCCTACAAGGCGGAATCCCCTATCGCCACGAGGGCGCGCCCACGGGGCCCGCAGGCTGCTCGCTGCTCTTGTGGGGGCCGCGCGTTCCCGGCGGGCTTGCGGCATTCACCACATCCCTGTGGATTGCCCGACCTCGCGATGCGTTTGAGCTTCGAGCCTCAGGTTTCAAGCTCCAGACCCTGCCTCAGCCCGCCGCCAGTTGTTGCTTGATCGCCGGCCAGTCCCGGTCGGTGATGCTGTAGAGCACGGTGTCGTCGAGACGGCCGTCGGCCAGGCGCCGATGATTGCGCAGCAGTCCTTCACGCTGGGCGCCGAGCTTCTCGATCGCTCGTTGCGAGCGCCGGTTGCTCGCCGCGGTCTTCAATTGCAGACGTACCAGTTGCCAATCCTCGAACGCGTGGCGCAGCAGCAGGAACTTGATCGAGGCGTTCAGCCCGCTGCCATGTTCGGCGCGATCGAGCCAGGTCCAGCCAAGCTCGGCGGCCGGCAGGCTGGGCATGAAGTCGGCGAAGCGCGTGGTGCCGATCAGACGGTCGGCGACGCGCAGGCTGAACACCACCGCCCGGCCCTCGCGCTGCTCGGCCAGGGCATGGCGATACCAGTCCGGCCGCAGCGGGCCGTTCAGGTAGACCAACTCGTCGCGGTTCCGCTCGGCCAGGGCGACCAGTTCCGGAATATCGGCCTCCACCAGCGGGTCCAGGCGCAGAGCGCCACGCTGCAGGGTGACCGGTCGCGGCGTGAACATTGAAATCCTCCTACTGTGGGACGAGCGATGGGTGCGACTGTGTTCAGATCAGCGGCGCTGCGGGAAGTGCCCCAGCCTCTCCGCAGCCGGTTGACGATCCTGCCGGCGGGCCCGTGCTAGACACATGCGACCTTGGTCGCAGCCCTCAACACGGCACGCACCAATACTGCGAAACTTCGCGAATTCATCATACTAACGAGTCGCCGGGTCTGGTTTCATTCGCGCACTGCGCCACGAGCTTGCCGAGGCCAACCTGCCGTTTCCCCTTGCTGCCTGGAGTTTGCATGACGCTGTCCGGCGGGCTGATCGCTGTGATCGCCCTCGTCTACATGGCCATACTGTTCGCCATCGCCTTCTATGGCGACCGCAATCGCGATTCGATGTCGCCGCGCTTGCGCCCCTGGGTCTACAGCCTGTCGCTGGCGGTCTGGTGTACGAGCTGGACCTTCTTCGGTGCGGTGGGACAGGCTGCCGAGCAACTCTGGGCGTTCCTGCCGATCTATCTCGGCCCGATCCTGCTGCTGCTGTTCGCGCCGCACGTGCTGCAGAAGATGATCATGATCAGCAAGCAGGAGAACATCACCTCCATCGCCGACTTCATCGCCGCCCGCTACGGCAAGTCGCAGCCACTGGCCGTGGTGGTGGCGCTGATCTGCCTGGTCGCGGTGGTGCCGTACATCGCCCTGCAACTCAAGGGCATCGTGCTCGGCGTGAACGTGCTGATCGGCACCAACATCGAAGCCACGGGCACCGGTACGCGCGACACCGCGCTGATCGTCTCCATCGCGCTGGCGCTGTTCACCATCCTCTTCGGCACCCGCAACCTGGACGTCACCGAACACCACCGCGGCATGGTGCTGGCCATCGCCTTCGAATCGCTGATCAAGCTGCTGGCCTTTCTCGCCGTCGGCGCCTTCATCACCTACGGCCTCTACGACGGCTTCGGCGATCTGTTCAACCAGGCGCACGACTCCGCCGAACTCGGCGAGTACTGGAGCGAAACCGTCAACTGGTCGTCGATGCTGGTGCAGACCACCGTGGCGATGATGGCGATCGTCTGCCTGCCGCGGCAATTCCACGTCACGGTGGTGGAGAACATCGAGCCGCGCGACTTCCGCCTGGCGCGCTGGGTGTTCCCGCTCTACCTGGTGCTGGCCGCGGTGTTCGTGGTGCCAATCGCCCTCGCCGGGCAGATGCTGCTGCCCGAAGGCGTGGCCCCGGACTCCTTCGTCATCAGCCTGCCGCTGGCCGAACAGAACCCGTGGCTGGCGATGCTCGCCTTCATCGGTGGCGCTTCGGCGGCGACCGGCATGGTGATCGTCGCCAGCGTGGCGCTGTCGACCATGGTGTCCAACGACATGCTGCTGCCCTGGCTGCTGCGCCGCCAGGAAACCGAGCGCCCATTCGAGGCCTTCCGTCACTGGATGCTGTCGGTACGCCGCATCAGCATCGTGCTGATCCTGCTGCTGGCCTATGTCAGCTACCGGCTGCTCGGCTCCACCGCTTCCCTGGCGACCATCGGCCAGATCGCCTTCGCCGCCATCACCCAGCTGGCACCGGCGATGGTCGGCGCGCTGTACTGGAAACAGGCCAATCGCCGCGGCGTATTCGCCGGCCTGGCCGCAGGCTCCGCCATCTGGTTCTACACCCTGATCCTGCCGCTGCTCGGCTGGCCCCTGGAAATGTTCCCGGGACTGGAATGGCTCTATGGCAACAACCTGGGTTTCGGCATCAGCGCCCTGACCGTCGGGGTGACGCTGTCGCTGGCCGGCAACTTCACGCTGTTCTTCTGGGTCTCGATCCTGACCCAGACCCGGGTCGCCGAACATTGGCAGGCCAGCCGTTTCATCGGCCAGGAAATCACCTCGCAGAGCAACAGCCGACGCCTGCTCGCCGTGCGGGTGGAAGACCTGCTGACGCTGGCCTCGCGCTTCGTCGGCGCCGAACGCGCGGAACTCAGCTTCCAGCGCTTCGCCCGCCGTCACGGCCAGGACTTCTCGCCCAAGCACCAGGCCGACGGCCAATGGATCGCGCATACCGAGCGGCTGCTCGCCGGCGTGCTCGGCGCCTCCTCCACCCGCGCAGTGGTCAAGGCCGCGCTGGAAGGCCGCGACATGCAGGTCGACGACGTGGTGCGCATCGTCGGCGAAGCCTCGGAGGTGCTGCAGTTCAACCGCGCGCTGCTGCAGGGCGCCATCGAGAACATCACCCAAGGCATCAGCGTGGTCGACCAGTCGCTGCGCCTGGTGGCCTGGAACCATCGCTATCTCGAGCTGTTCGAGTACCCGGACGGCCTGGTCTACATCGGCCGGCCGATCGCCGACATCATCCGCTACAACGCCGAGCGCGGGCTGTGCGGCCCGGGCGATCCGGATACCCACGTGGCCAAGCGCCTGTACTGGATGCGCCAGGGCCGCGCGCACACCTCCGAGCGACTGTTCCCCAACGGCCGGGTGGTCGAACTGATCGGCAACCCGATGCCCGGCGGCGGCTTCGTCATGAGCTTCAGCGACATCACCGCCTACCGCGAGGCCGAGCGCGCCCTCAAGGATGCCAACGAAGGCCTGGAGCAGCGCGTCAGCGAGCGCACCCAGGAGCTGTCGCAGCTCAACCAGGCGCTGATCGAGGCCAAGAGCACCGCCGAAACCGCCAACCAGTCGAAGACCCGTTTCCTCGCCGCGGTCAGCCACGACCTGATGCAGCCGCTGAACGCCGCCCGGCTGTTCTCCGCCGCGCTCTCCCACCAGCAGAACGCCCTGCCCAGGGAAGCCCGGGAACTGGTGCAGCACCTGGACAGCTCGCTGCGCTCGGCCGAAGACCTGATCACCGACCTGCTGGACATCTCGCGCCTGGAAGGCGGGCGGATCACGCCGGATCGCAACGCCTTCCCGCTGGCCACGCTGTTCGACACCCTGGGTACGGAATTTACCGCCCTGGCCCGCGAACAGGGCGTCGACTTCCGCGTGCACGGCAGCAGGCTGCGGGTCGACAGCGACATCCGTCTGCTGCGTCGCGTGTTGCAGAACTTCCTCACCAATGCCTTCCGCTATGCCAAGGGCCGAGTCGTGCTGGGCGTGCGCAGGCAGGGCAAATCCCTGCGCCTGGAAGTCTGGGACCGTGGCCCGGGCATCCCGCAGGACAAGCTGAAAGTGATTTTCGAGGAATTCAAGCGCCTGGACAGCCACCAGACCCGTGCCGAAAAGGGCCTGGGACTCGGTCTGGCGATCGCCGACGGCCTCTGCCACGTGCTCGATCACCCGCTGGAGGTCCGCTCCTGGCTCGGCAAGGGCAGCGTGTTCAGCGTGACCGTGCCGATCGCACGGCAGACCAGCCTCCCGCGCAAGCCGAGCGGCCCGGGCGAGGCACAGCACACCGCGCTGACCGGCACCCAGGTGCTGTGCATCGACAACGAGGACAGCATCCTGATCGGCATGAACAGCCTGCTCACACGCTGGGGCTGCCAGGTCTGGACGGCGCGCAACCGCCAGGATTGCGAAAATCTGCTGGCCGAGGACATTCGGCCGCAGCTGGTGCTGGTCGACTATCACCTCGATGGCGGCCAGACCGGGACCGACCTGATGGCCTGGCTGCGCGCACGTCTGGGCGAGCCGGTACCGGGGGTAGTGATCAGTGCCGATGCGCGGCCGGAGCTGGTCGCGGCGATCCACGCCAGCGGGCTGGATTTCCTCGCCAAGCCGGTCAAGCCCGCGGCGTTGCGGGCGTTGATGAGTCGTCATCTGACGTTGAGGTAAGAGGCGTCGGGCTGATCGGGACAATGGCCGTTGGTGGCGGCTGCCCATACCTGACTGCCAGATGCACGGATATCCGTGCGGGCTCCATTCCTGCCTCCGAACAACCATACGTTTCAGGCGCCGGTTACACTGATGGCCATCTGCACCCTCCGGCATGGTAACCAATGACCCTGGACCTCCTTCTCAACCTCGCCACGGCCCTCGGCGTCGGCCTGCTGATCGGCAGCGAGCGCAGCTGGAGCGGTCGCGACAGTGCCGGCCAGGAACTGGTGGCCGGTATCCGCACCTTCGGCCTCGCCGGGCTCTTCGGCGGCCTCGCCGCCCTCAGCGTCGCGCCTCTCGGCGGCTTCGCCTGGGCCGCGATGTTCTGCATGCTGGCCCTGCTGGTGATCGCCGGCTACGTGATCGATGCCCGCAGCAGCGGCGACCACGGCATGACCACCGAGGTCGCGCTGTTGCTGACCTTCCTCCTCGGCAGCCTGGCGGTGGCCGAAAGCCGCCAACTGGCGGCGGCCTGCGCCATCGTCGTGGCGCTGCTGCTGAGCCTGAAGGCGCGCCTGCACCAGGCTCTGCAACGGCTCAGCGAGGCCGAGCTGGGCGGCGCGCTGAAGATGCTGTTCATCTCGGTGGTTCTGCTGCCGGCGCTGCCGGACCAGGGCTACGGCCCCTGGCAAGTGCTCAATCCCTACACCACCTGGATGATGGTGGTGCTGATCGCCGGTATCGGTTTCGCCGCCTACGTGGCGATCCGCATCCTCGGCACGCGCCACGGATTGATGGTCACCGCCCTGCTCGGCGGTATCGTGTCCTCCACCGCCATGACCATGACCCTCGCCCGTCTGGACTCGGCGAAACTGCGCGCGGCGCTGGCCGCGGGTCTGTTGGCGACTTCGGCGCTGATGTTCCCGCGGGTGCTGCTGGAGGTCGGGCTGGTCAACCCGGCGCTGCTGCCCAGCCTCTCGCTGCCGCTCGCGTGCGCGGGCGCCATTTACGCGGCCGGCGCCCTCTTCTTTTATCTGCGTGCCGCCCGCGAGCCCGAAGAACAGGCGGAGCCGCCGCTGAAGAACCCCTTCGAGCTGGTCCCGGCGCTGCGCTTCGCCGCGCTGCTGGTAGTCATCCTACTGCTGGTGGAGGGCGCACGGCGCTGGCTCGGCGATGTCGGTATCTACCTGGTTTCGCTGCTGTCGGGGCTGACTGACGTGGATGCCATCACGCTATCGCTGGCCAACAATGCCAAGGGCGAACTGAGTCACGAGGTAGCCGTACGCGGCATTTTCCTCGCCGCATTCAGCAACAGCCTGGTCAAGGGAGGGCTGATCGCCTTGATCGGCGGACGCGAGCTGGTCCTGCGCACGCTGCCGATCATGGCCGCCGGGTTGCTCGCCGGCCTCGCGGTTCTACTGCTGCGCTGAAGGGAATCATCAAGGCGTAGGCTGCGCTGCGAGCGCACCACCCGTCTCGGTGCCGCATGCAGTGCGCGGAGCGCACCCTACGTTGGGCCGCCGTAAATCATTGTATTTTCAGGCCTCAGACGTAGGGCGGGTTGCAACCCGCCGAGCGGATCAGACGCCAACGCCCTATCGGCGGGTTGCACCCGCCCTACGATGTTACGCGCACACCCGACTCGGTGCCGCATGCGGTGCGCGGAGCGCACCCTACGTTGGGCCGTCGTAAATCATCGTAGGGGTGGGTTCTGCCCAGCGACCGGCACGCCGGTGGGCTGAAGCCCACCCTACGCTACACCGCTGGCCCGTTTCTCTTGCCGGGCAGCGCTTTCGCCACCCTCACTCGCCCGCCTCGTCCACCACCTCCGCGCCTGCCCGCTCCAGCCAGTCTCCGGGCAGGCGCTTGCTCGCCCGCGCGCCCAGCGATTTGAGTTGTTCGGCACGCCCGACCAGGTTGCCGCGGCCATCGCTGAGCTTGTTGCGAGCCGACAGATAGGCGCGATCCAGCTGCTGCAGGCGACTGCCGATCTCGTCGAGATCCTGGATGAACGCCACGAACTTGTCGTACAGCGCCCCGGCCTTCTCGGCGATCTCGCGGGCATTCTGGCTTTGCCGCTCCTGGCGCCAGAGGCTGTCGATCACCCGCAGCGTAGCCAGCAGCGTGGTCGGGCTGACGATCACGATATGCCGGCCATAGGCCTCCTGGAACAACTCGGGATCGGCCTGCAGCGCCGCCGCGAACGCGGCCTCGATGGGCACGAACAGCAGCACGAAATCCAGGCTCTGCAGCCCTTCCAGGCGCTGGTAGTCCTTGAGCGACAGCCCCTTCAGGTGGCCGCGCAGCGACTGCACGTGCTGCTTGAGCGCCAGCGCGCGGCTGCCTTCGTCCTCGGCGCAGGTGAACGCCTGATAGGCGGTCAGGCTGACCTTGGCATCCACCACCACCTGCTTGTCACCGGGCAGGCGGATCAGCACGTCCGGCTGGAAACGCTCGCCGTCGGCACTCTTCAGGCTGACCTGGGTGTGGTACTCGCGTCCCTTCTCCAGCCCGGCATGCTCCAGCACCCGTTCGAGCACCAGCTCGCCCCAGTTGCCTTGGGTCTTCTGCCCCTGCAGCGCTCGCGTGAGGTTGGTGGCCTCGTCGCCGAGGCGCTGGTTCAGTTGCTGCAGCCGTTCCAGCTCGCGTGCCAGGGAAAAGCGCTCGCGCGCCTCGCTCTGGTAGCTCTCCTCGACGCGCTTCTCGAACGACTGGATGCGCTCCTTCAGGGGCTCGAGCAATTGACCCAGGCGCTCATGGCTGGACTCGCTGAAGCGCTGCTCTCGCTCGTCGAATATCCTGCCGGCGAGTTCGGCGAACTGCGCGCGCAGCTCGTCGCGCGCCGCCTGCAGATCCTCCAGGCGCTGCTGATGCGTGTTGTGCTGCTCACGCAGCTCGGCATCGATGGCCGCGTGGGCGGCACTCAGACGGCGCAGTTCGGCCTGCTGAGCATCCCGCTCGGCCTGCAGATCGGCGATGGTTTCCTGGGTTTCCGTACGCTGCACGCGCAGCAGTTCCGTCTCGCGGCGCAGCGCCGCAAGCTCGGCCTGCTGCGCGAACTTCAGGCCGTTCACCTGCGCGAGTTCGGCCTGGCAACCGTCCAACTGCGCACCCAGTCCTTCCTGCGCCAGCCCGGCCTGCCTGAGCCGCTCATCGAGCAGGCAGTGTTCGGCCTCGCGAGCGGCAAGGCGTCGCTGCAGGTAAAGGCTCAGCGCAGCCAGGGCGGTACAGGCGATCGCCAGCCCGGCCAGCAGATAAAGAGGATCGAGGGACATGAGGGGCTCCGGCGAAATTGCCGGGCAGTATAGCGAGCGGCGCGGGGACGGTCAGGCGGTCAGTCCTTGACCCGCTGCAGGACGCGGACGGCCTCCTGGGAGCCCTGCGCGGCGGCCTGCTCCAGCCACAGGCGCGCCTTGGCCGGCTCGTGGTGCTGCGGCTGGCAATACAGCCGGCCGAGCTCCAGCTGTGCCTGGCAATCGCCGGCACGCGCCGCCTGGCGCAGCAGCTCGAGGCCGATGCGGCGGTCCCGCTGGCTGTCGCACTCGCTGCAGAGCAGGCGTCCCAGCCGGCTCTGCGCCTCGACTACACCTTCGCGCGCCGGTTGCTTGAGCATGCGCCCGGCGATCCGCTTGACGCCCTGGCTGCGGCCCAGGTGCTGACTGTCGAGCAGCCACAGCGCCATGCGCAGCGGCAGCCGCGAAGCGGGAACGGAGGTAACGAATGAAGCGGAAGCCGGGGTACGCGTTCTCATGCACATCAGGGGGCTGGATGAATAAGGTCGCGCACTCTACTCCTTTTTTCCGAGAGTTAAAGTCTTGCCAAAGCCGAAAAAACTGGATCCGGATGCGGCGAACATTCATCCACAGAACCTGTGGATAACTCAGTGGACAATCTGCATACAAGTCCCCCTATCCCAGATGTCATGGGGGCTGCGCTTAAACTGGCGGTTTTTTCACCAATGAAAAAAATACTTATTTTTCAAATGCTTAATAACGATCTATGAAATAAAGGGGTTTGCGACTGTTTGTCATAAGCCCTTGACAGGGCCTTTGCGAAAATGTGCACAAGTTCGGCGCACAACCCTCGAAGCGGCTTGAATCAAGGGCTGCAGCGCTTCTCCGGGCCGCGGAATCGGAACTTCGGCCCAACCTCATGGTCGCCCGTCGCCCCAGTCTGGAGCGCATCACCCAGGTCGCCTGTGCGGTTATGCTGTTGGGCTCGTCCCTGTGGAAGCGGCTATGACGAAACGGCCGAGCATCGTGCTCCGACTGCTACTGGTACTGCTGGCATTGGTCATGGCGGCCGGCGGTTACACCTGGTATCGCTGGGAGACCTTCAAGCGTGAACAGGGCATCGTGCTGCTCGACTGGCAGGGGCTGCGGCTGTCCACGCGCGGCCTATCGCTGCAGCGGTTGAACTATGCCCAGGAAGATGGCGAAGGGGCCCGCCTGGCGCTCCAGGTCAGCGGCCTGACCTTGCAACTCAACAGCCTGCTGCAACCATTGCCCGCACGATCGCTGCAGATCGATCGATTTTCACTCACCTGGCATTCACCGTCGCAGCAGCTTGAAGACGCCTCTGCCCCACCGCCAGACTGGCAGCAATACCAACGCTGGGCAGCCTGGCTGCCGCAACGGCTGGAAATCGCCGCGCTGCAGCTGAGCCTGCCCTGCCCCAGGGGACGTTGCGACGAACGGGGCGCGTTGCGGCTGCAGCATGCCGGCGAGGCGCTGTTGCCGCTGAATGTGCGCCTGGACCTGCAGCGAGACGAGCATCGGCTTTCCCTTCTCGCTGGCGCCGAACGCGACGGCCCGGCCACCCTGCTCGAGCTGGACGTGATGATCGACGAGCAGCAGCGCCTGGAATCGCGCAGCCAGTTGCTCCGCTCGGGCGAAACGCAGCAGTGGAACGGCACCCTGGCCATGGGCAGCCTGCCCGAAGCACCCTGGCTGCTGGACTGGCTCGGCGCGTGGCTGAGCTACGCGCCGAGCCCGCTGCCGGACATGCCGGAAGAGATGCGCCTCGGCGCCGGCTGGGCATTGACCTTGCCGGAACGCCTCGATGCCGCCCTCGACTGGCGCGACATCACCGGGGATCTGCGCCTGTCCGCCTCCCTGCCGGGGTTCTGGCCGCTCGTCGGCATCGGCCAGTTGCAGGGCCAGCTCGACCTCGCGGCACGGGGGCAGGACGGCCTGTGGCTGCCGACCGAACTGCAGGCCGATCTCCAGTTGCGGCCGGAACCGGCGCTGCTCGCCGACCTGCCGCCACAGCTGCGACCCGAGCAGTTGAACCTGAAGATCGAGCCCGGCGACGGCGACGCGGGCAACGGACGCCTGCCCCTGCAGCTCCATCTGAGCAGCCAGGGCGTCGGCACGAGCGAGCTGCAGGCCCGCCTGCAACTGGCCGCCGCGCCCCCCTATGCCCTGGATATCGAACAGGCACGCCTGCGCGTGCGCAGCGCCCGTCTGCAGCTGGACGCCCTGACCCTGCGCGATCTCGACGCTATCCTGAATGTCTCCGGCCAGGCCAACCTGGATCGTGCCCAGCTGCAACTGCAGCCCGGATCGCACATCGTCGCCGCCAGCCTGACGAGCGCAGACTTCTCGGCCAGCCAGCTACGCGCCGAGCTGGCGCAATTGCGCCTGCAGGCCGAGCCGAGCCAGAGGCAGCCGGCCGTCTGGGCCGTGCAGGGACCGGCCGAGCTGCATATCGGACGCCTGCAACATCCGCAGCTGCTGCCCCAGGGCTGGCGCTGGAGTGGCCAGTTGCAGGCCGAGCCCACCCGATTGAGCGGAGCCGGACCCTTGCGCAACGATGCCGGCCTGGCCCTGGCCACGAACCTCGTCAAGCCATGGGACGGCCCGCTGCAGGTCAGCGGCAGGCTGGAGGAAATCTTCCTGCGCGCCGGCAACCCGCTCGCCCGCACGTTCACCGCCTGGCCAGCGCTGCTCGAACTCGACAGCGGGCGCCTGCAGGGCAGCGGGCAACTGAGCCTGCCGAGCGGCAACGGTGCTCCGTCGGCGAACCTGGCCCTGGAGGCCAGGGGCCTGGCCGGCATCTTCGACCGCAGCGAACTGTCCGGCCTCGATGCGCGCCTGGCCGCCAGCCTGCAACGCAACCGCCTGCAAATCGACATGACCGAGCTGCGGCTGGCGCAGCTCAACCCGGGCTTCGCCTTCGGCCCGCTCGTGTTGCGCGGCCGGTACCGCGCCGATCTCGGCCGCCCCGCGCAAGGCCAACTGAGCTGGCAGACCGCCGAAACCGGCATCCTCGGCGGCAGGCTCTGGCTGGATGCGGCGAGCCTCGACCTGGCCGCCGCGCAACAGCGGCTCGACGTTCGCCTGCGAGGCGTGCAATTGCCGCAGTTGCTCGCCGCCTACCCAGCCGAAGGCCTGAGCGGCAGCGGTATCCTCGACGGCCAGTTCGAACTACGCCGCAGCGCACAGGGGCTGAGCGTGGACCAGGGTAACCTCGGCGCCCGGGCGCCCGGCGGGGTGCTGCGCTTCCGTTCGCCGAAGATCGAGGCCCTGGGGCAGGCCAACCCGGCGATGAGAATCGTCGCCGAGGCCCTGCACGATTTTCACTACGACCTGCTGACCAGCGACGTCCGCTATGATGAGAACGGCAAGCTGAACCTCGGCCTGCGCCTGAACGGCCGCAATCCGGCACTGGAAGGCGGGCGCCCGATCAACTTCTCGATCAACCTCGAAGAGGACATCCCGGCGCTGCTGACCAGCCTGCAGTTGAGCGACCGGGTGAGCGAGACCATTCAACGGCGGGTGCAGGAACGCCTCCAGTAAGAACTTGACATAGGAGAGACCGCCATGCGGTTGCGCCAATCGCTGACCATTCCGCTGCTGGCCCTGTTCGCCGGCGCATGCACGCCACGGGTGGAACTGGCCGTGCCGAACGAGCCGATCAACATCAACCTGAACGTGAAGATCGAGCACGAAATCTACATCCGGGTGGACAAGCAGCTCGACTCGATCATCAACGAAGACAGCGGACTGTTCTGAGGAAAGCCATGAAAACCTACCTGAAACTGGGAAGCCTGCTGCTGGCGCTGTGCCTGAGCCTGCCGGCCGCCGCCATGACGCTCAACGAAGCCATGTCCGCCCTGGGCGCCGCCAAGGCCAGCGGCCTGCTCGGCGAGAAGCCCGACGGTTATCTCGGCGTGGTCAGATCCAGCGGCAACGCCGAGGAAATCGCCAGCCAGATCAACCAGGCGCGCCGCGCCGAATACCATCGCGTGGCCAAGCAGAACGGCGTCAGCGTCGGCGACGTCGAAGCCATCGCCGGCAAGAAGGCCATCGAAAGAACGCCGTCCGGGCAGATCATCCAATTGAACGGCAACTGGGTCAGGAAGTGACCCGGTCCTGGCAACGCCCGGAGGCCTGAGCCGATTGAGTGCATCTGCCCTCGATGAATCCTGATCGTTTCATCACATGCTGGCTCGTCGCGCTCTGCGCCGCGTTGCTGTCCGGCTGCAGCCTACCCTCGCTGGACGGGCGCAGCCTCTCCAGCGCCATCAGCCCTGCCGAAACCGCCGCCACGGCCCTGGGCCAGGCGCTCGCCCCACAGGTCGCCGCCCACCCCGGCCACAGCGGCATCCATCCGCTGGACGACCCGCACGATGCCTTCGCCGCCCGGGCCCTGCTGGCCCAGGCCGCGGAGCGCAGCCTGGACGTGCAGTACTACATCTGGCGCAACGACTTGACCGGCACCCTGCTGCTCGAAGCGCTGCACGACGCGGCCGATCGCGGCGTCAGGGTCCGCCTGCTGCTGGACGACAACGGCACCGCCGGCCTCGACCGCAAGCTGGCGACGCTCGACGCACACCCGCTGATCGAAGTGCGCCTGTTCAACCCCTTCGTGGTGCGTCGGCCGAAGGCCATCGGCTATCTCAGCGACTTCTCCCGCGCCAACCGGCGCATGCACAACAAGTCCTTCACCGCCGACAACCAGGCCACCATCATCGGTGGGCGCAACGTCGGCGACGAATATTTCGCCGCCAGCGAGGGCATTCTCTTCGCCGACCTGGACGTGCTGGCCGTGGGCCCGGTGGTGGAGGATGTCTCGCGCGATTTCGATCGCTACTGGGCCAGCGACTCCGCCTACCCGCTGGCCGGAATCCTGCCCGACGCGAGCCCGGCGGCGTTGGACGAGCTGTCGGCCGAGGCATCGATCATCGAGAGCAACCCGGCCGCCAGCCGCTACGTCGCGGCGCTGCGCGAATCCGCCTTTATCCGTGCCCTGCTCGCGGGCGAGCTGAGGTTCGAGTGGGCGACCACGCAAATGGTCAGCGACGACCCGGCCAAGGGGCTCGGTCTTGCCGATGGCGACGGCCTGCTGACCCATCAGCTGGGCAAGATCCTCGGCGAGCCGAGCACCGACGTCGAACTGGTTTCGCCCTACTTCGTACCCACCGCCACCGGCACCGCCGCGTTCGCCGCGCTGGCGGGCAGCGGCGTAACGGTCCGCATCCTGACCAATTCGCTGGACGCCACCGACGTCGCCGCGGTGCACGCCGGCTACGCCAAGCGGCGCAAGGACCTGCTGCGGGCGGGCATCGTGCTCTACGAGTTGCGCCGACTGGCCGAAAGCGGCCCGAAGGACAAGGCCGGGCCGTTCGGCAGCTCCGGCTCCAGCCTGCACGCCAAGACCTTCGCGGTGGACCGCGAGCGGGTCTTCGTCGGCTCGTTCAACTTCGACCCGCGCTCGGCGAACCTGAACACCGAACTGGGCTTCATCATCGACAGCCCGCAGCTCGCCGCCCGGATCGAATCGATGTTCGACGAGCAGATACCCGCCGCCTCCTACGAGGTTCGCCTGTCCGAACAGGGCCGGCTCTACTGGCTGGAGCAGCGGGACGGCACTACAGTTCGCTACGACAGCGAGCCTGAGGTCAGCTTCTGGAAACGCGCGACGGTAATGCTGCTGTCCTGGCTGCCGATCGAGTGGCTCCTGTAACAGAACGCCGCATGCACGCCAATCGCGGGCAAGCCCGCTCCTACACAAGCGCATGCGCCGACACGCGCCCCTGTGGAGCCGGCTTGCCGGCGATCGCATTCGACGAACGCAACACCCGCGTAGGGTGGAAAACCGCGCAGCGTTTTCCACCGGACCCCATGCACGCCAATCGCGAGCAAGCCCGATCCTACACAAGCGCCCGCGCCAACACGCGCCCCTGTGGAGCCGGCTTGCCGGCGATCGCATTCGACGGACGCAACACCCGCGTAGGGTGGAAAACCGCGCAGCGTTTTCCACCGGACCCCGTGCACGCCAATCGCGAGCAAGCCCGCGCCCGCACAAGCGCCCGCGCCAACACGCTCTCCTGTAGGAGCCGGCTTGCCGGCGATCACATTCGACGAAC
>NZ_JADDIX010000021.1 GCF_015070855.1 Pseudomonas lopnurensis | reverse complement strand
GCGATGTACAGCTGCGGCGCGACGATCTTGCCGGTCTGGCCGACCTGCATGTCGTTCGGCACGAAACCGGCATCGACCGCGGCACGCGAGGCGCCGACTGCCGCGCCGAGCTTGTCGGCCAGCGAGTACAGGTGCTTGAAGTTCTCGCCGTTCTGCATGCCGCGACCACCGGAAACGACGATCTTGGCAGCGGTCAGTTCGGGACGGTCGGACTTGGCCAGCTCTTCGCCGACGAAGGCGGACTTGCCGGCGTCACCAGTGCCGGCGATCTGCTCGACCACAGCCGAACCACCGGTGGCATTCACGGCATCGAAGCCGGTGGCACGCACGGTGATGACCTTGATCGCGGCGCTGGACTGCACGGTCGCGATGGCGTTACCCGCGTAGATCGGGCGCTTGAAGGTGTCCGGGCTTTCCACCGAAATGATTTCGGAAATCTGGTCGACGTCCAGCTGGGCGGCGACGCGCGGCAGGAAGTTCTTGCCGTTGGTGGTGGCAGCCGCCAGCACGTGGCTGTAATTGGATGCCAGGCCGGCGATCAGCGGCGCGACGTTTTCCGGCAGTTGGTTGGCGTAGGCGGCATCGTCGGCGACCAGCACCTTGGCCACGCCTTCGATCTGCGCGGCCGCCTCGCCGATGGCGCCGCAGCCGCTACCGGCCACCAGCACGTGGATGTCTCCGCCGATCTTGGCAGCGGCAGCGACGGTGTTCAGAGTAGCGGCCGCGAGGACGGCATTGTTGTGTTCAGCGATAACCAGGATAGCCATTTAGATTACCTTCGCCTCGTTCTTCAATTTCTCGACCAGTTCAGCCACGGACTTGACCTTGATGCCGGCGCTGCGGCCGGCCGGCGCTTCGACTTTCAGGGTCTTCACGGTGGAAGTGGTGGTGACGCCCAGCGCATCGGGGGTCAGCACTTCCAGCGGCTTCTTCTTGGCCTTCATGATGTTCGGCAGCGAGGCGTAGCGCGGCTCGTTCAGGCGCAGGTCGGTGGTGACGATCGCCGGCAGGTTCAGCGCAACGGTCTGCAGGCCGCCGTCGATTTCGCGAGTGACGTTGACCTTGTCGCCCGCCACTTCCACCTTCGAGGCGAAGGTGCCCTGGGCGTAACCGGTCAGTGCGCCGAGCATCTGCCCGGTCTGGTTGTTGTCGCTGTCGATCGCCTGCTTGCCGAGGATGACCAGTTGCGGCTGCTCCTTGTCGACCACCGCCTTGAGCAACTTGGCCACGGCCAGGGAATTCAGTTCCTCGCTGGACTCGACCAGCACGGCGCGGTCGGCGCCCAGTGCCAGCGCGGTGCGCAGTTGCTCCTGGGCAGCGGTCGGACCGATGGAGACGACAACGATTTCGCTCGCCACGCCCTTCTCTTTCAGGCGCACGGCTTCTTCCACGGCGATTTCGCAGAAGGGGTTCATCGACATCTTGACGTTGGCGAGATCGACGCCGGACTCGTCCGCCTTGACGCGAACCTTGACGTTGTAGTCGACCACGCGCTTGATCGCGACCAGTACTTTCATCTATCCGTCCTCTTGTTGAATCAGGCGCTTTTCAGCAGTTCGGCATAGGCCTGCAAATGATGGTCGTCGTCACCCAGTTGGTGGCTGAGCATGACCAGGCGCTTGGCGTGGTGGGCCAGGTTGTATTCCCAGGTCATGCCGATGCCGCCATGCAGCTGGATGGCCTGTTCCGCGATAAACCGCGCCGCGCGCACCACGACGAACTTGGCCGCGGCCAGACGGCGGCTACGCTCCTCGCTGTCGACTTCATCCGCCACGCAGGCGGCGAGAATCGCCATGGAACTGGCCAACTCCAATTCGCCACGCATATCGGCCATGCGGTGCTGCAACACCTGGAACTTGCCGATGGGCGCGCCGAACTGCTGGCGGGTTTTCAGATAATCGAGGGTCAGGCGGAAGGCTTCCTGCATACCGCCAACAGCCTCAGCGCACTGGGCGGCAATGGCCCGGCCCCGCTGGTAGCGCAGCGCGGGTAGTGCCCTGCCCGGCTCGCCGAGCAGGGAGTCGGCGGCGATGAATACCTCATCCAACACCACATCGCAGGCATGTGGCCCATCGATATTCGGGTAGGCACGGCGGCTGACGCCGACACTCGCCGGGTCGAGCAGAAACAGGCTGATGCCTTGCTCGTCCAGCGGCTCGCCTGCCGTACGCGCCGACAGCAGAATCAGACCGGCGCTGTGCCCGCCGACCACCACCACCTTGTGGCCTGACAGTTTCCAGCCGCCGTCTACCACCACCGCACGGGTCTGTACGTCATGCAACAGGTAATGGCTCTGGCTTTCCTCCAGAGCCACCGCCAGTTGCAGCTCGCCACTGGCTACCCGCGGCAGCAGCGCTTCGCACTGCTGGGCGTTGCCCAGTTGTTGGAGCAGGCCAGCGCCGTGAATCTGCGACTGCAGGAAAGGCTCCAGGCACAGGTTGCGGCCCAGTTCGGTCATGATCAGCAGGTTGTCCACGCCGCTGCCGCCGAAGCCGCCATGGGCTTCGGCGATCGGCACCGAACACAGGCCAAGCTCGCCCAGTTGCTGCCAGAATGCCCAGCTGAAACCCGGCTCGCTGCGGTAGAACTGCTCGCGTTGTTCGAAGCTGTAGCTGTCGCGGACCAGACGGACCACGGTGTCTTGCAACATCTGCTGCTCTTCGCTGAGAGTGAAGTCCATGCTCCGGCCTCCCTTAGAGTTCGAGAATCATCTTGGCGATGATGTTCTTCTGGATTTCGTTGGAGCCGCCGTAGATCGACAGCTTGCGCAGGTTGAAATACTGGCCGGCGGGTGCGGCGCTGTAGTCGGCATGCCGCAGTTCGCCGGCATGGTCGAAGTCCAGCTCCTCCTCGACGAAGGGCAGCGCATGCACACCCAGCGCCTTGCGCAGCAGATGGCTGATGGCCTGGCGGATCTCCGAACCCTTGATCTTCAGGATCGAGCTTTCCGCCCCCGGCACTCCGCCAGCCTGGGCGGCGGCGAGGATGCGCAAGGTGCTCACCTCGATGGCCAGCAACTGGATTTCCACCTCGGCCACCTGGGCACGGAACAGCGGATCGTCGAGCAGCGGGCGACCATTGCGCAGCTCGCGGGCAGCGACCTGCTTGAGCTGGGCCAGCGCGGCCTTGGATTGGGCGATGCCGGCCTGGCCGGTACGCTCGTGGGTCAGCAGGTATTTGGCGCAGGTCCAGCCCTGGTTCTCCTCGCCCACCAGGTTGGCCACCGGCACCCGCACGTTATCGAAGAACACCTCGTTGACTTCGTGGTCGCCATCCAGGGTGATGATCGGTCGCACCGTAATACCGGGGCTGGCCATGTCGATCAGCAAGAAGGAGATGCCCCGCTGCTGCTGAGCATCGGGATCGGTGCGCACCAGGCAGAAAATCATGTTGGCGTGCTGACCAAGAGTGGTCCAGGTCTTCTGCCCGTTGACGATGTAGTGCTCGCCATCGCGCACGGCACGGGTCTTCAGGCTGGCCAGGTCGGAACCGGCACCGGGCTCGGAATAGCCCTGGCACCACCAGTCCTCGCCGGAGAGAATGCGTGGCAGGTAATGATCCTTCTGCGTCTGGGTGCCGAACTTGATGATCACCGGGGCGACCATGTTGACGCCGAAGGAGATCAGGCGCGGCGCACCGAAGGCGGCGCACTCCTCCTCGAAGATATGCTTCTGCACCACGCTCCAACCGGTGCCGCCATGCTCCACCGGCCAGTTGGCCGCGTACCAGCCACGTTTGGCCAGGATGCGCTGCCAGCGCTGGTGATCGTCCTTGCTCAGGTGCTTGCCAAGGCGCACCTTGGCGGCGATGTCATCCGGCAGCGCCACGCTGACGAAGGCCCGCACTTCATCGCGGAATTCGAGCTCGGCAGGGGTGTAGTTGATGTCCATACAGATTCCTCGACAGGTGTGAAAACCAGCTGCATACGGCTCGTTCAGCCTTGCTGATCCAGCTCGGCAAACGTCTTGCCCTCAGCAACCAGGCGCTCCAGCAAGGGAGCCGGTTGCCAGTTGGCACCGAAGCATCGGTGGTACCCGCGGATGCATTGCAGCACCTTGTCCAGGCCAAGCTGGTCGGCATAGAACATCGGCCCGCCACGCTGGGCCGGGAAGCCATATCCGGTCAGGAAGATCACGTCGATATCACTGGCGCGCTGGGCAATGCCCTCTTCGAGAATCCGCGCACCTTCGTTGATCAGCGCATACAGCGGGCGTTGCCACAGACTCTGCGGGTCGATGTCCAATTGCGGACACGACGACAGTTCGTCGAGCAGCTCGACGAGTTCGAGATCAGGTTGCGGCGTGCGCGAGCCATCCGGATACAGGTAGAAGCCGGCACCGCTTTTCTGTCCGAAGCGCCCGACCGCACACAAGCGATCGAGCAGGTTCGGCAGGCGTTGCCCGGCGCCCAGCGTGGCGCGCTGGCGTTGACGCATGCTCTGCCAGATATCCAGCCCGGACATATCGAGCATGGCGAACGGCCCCATGGCCATGCCGAACTCGCGCAGGGCGCCGTCCACCCGCTGCACGCTGGCCCCCTCCTGCACCAGCAACTCGGCCTCGCGAACGTAGGACAGGGCCATGCGGTTGCCGACGAAGCCATCGCATACCCCGACCACCACTGCGATCTTCTTCAGTCGCTTGCCCAGTTGCATGGCACTGGCCAGCACCGAGTCGCTGGTCTGCGCACCGCGCACCACCTCCAGCAGGCGCATGACATTGGCCGGGCTGAAGAAATGCAGGCCGACTACATCTTGTGGGCGCCGGGTAAAAGCAGCGATGCGATCAAGGTCCAGGGACGAGGTATTGCTGGCCAGAATAGCCCCGGGCTTGCATACCCGATCCAGCGCCTCGAATACCGCCTGCTTGGCGGCGATATCCTCGAATACCGCCTCGATGGCCAGGTCGACCTCGGCCAATGCTGCGTAATCGGTCACACCCTCGATCAGCGCCAGGCGCTGCCGCATGGCCTGCTCGCTCAGGCTGCCGCGCCGCACGCTCTTGCCCAAGGTATCGGTGGCCCGCTGCAGCGCCGTAGCCAGTCTGTCCGCGTCGAGCTCCAGCAGTTTCACCGACAGTCCGGCGCTGGCCAGGCTCAGGGCGATACCGACGCCCATGGTGCCACCGCCGATCACCGCCACGGAGGCAACTGGACGAGTCTCTACAGCGCTATCCAGGCCTTTGATCTTGCCCGCCTTCCGCTCGGCGAAGAACTTGTGTACCAGAGCCAGACGCTGCGGCGACTGCAAACACTCCTGAAATAACATGCCTTCGCGCTTGAGCCCCTCGGCGAGGGGCAACACGGTGGCCGCTTCGATCGCCGCGATGCAGCGCAAGGGCGAGAACAGTCCGGGCAGCGAGCGCTGGACTTCATCGCGCTTGGTTTCCAGCAAGGACGCATTATTCGCCGTGGCAACGACCGGGACATCCGCCTCGCCAGTGCGACGCGGGCCGGTGCCACGTACCAGCAATTGCTCGGCGAAGGCCAGAGCAGCGCTCAGCAATTCCCCCTCGAATACTTGGTCGACGATGCCGTTGCGTTCGGCTTCGTCAGCCGTGATCGGCTCGCCGCCGACGATCATGTCCAGCGCCACCGCCACTCCGGCTAAGCGCGGTAAACGTTGCGTACCGCCAGCCCCCGGTAACAGGCCCAGATTGACCTCGGGCAGGCCCAGACGGGCATTGCGCCGGGCGATGCGGTAATGACAGGCCAAGGCGATCTCCAGCCCGCCACCAAGCGCCGAGCCGTGGATCACCGCCAACGATGGCTTGTTGAAATTCTCGATGGCCTGGGTCACGTCAACCAGGAACGGGGCCTGCGGCGGCTTGCCGAACTCGCGGATATCGGCCCCGGCGATAAAGGTAGTGCCCGCGCAGAGCAGCACCACGACTTTTATCTGGGCATCCGCCTCGGCGGCGGCGAATGCCTCCAACAGGCCGGCGCGCACAGGTTGACCCAAGGCATTGACCGGGGGATTGTCGACGCGAATGAGCGCCACGGCCCCTTCGCGGGCCAGGTGTACGGGAGAAGACATGTGACAGCTCCTGCAGGCGTTCACGCCTGCGTCTTATTGTTGTTGCGCTGCGGGTATTGCTCTGTTGCGTAAAGCGGGATCCGACAGGCTCAGCGATGCCGCCATGACGGTTGGCGCTTCTCCACGAAAGCCTGCATGCCTTCTTTCTGATCTTCGCTGGCGAAGCTGGCATGCAACAGGCGACGCTCGAAATGCACCCCTTCGGCCAGGGTGGTTTCGAAGGCACGGTCCACCGCCTCCTTGTTCAACTTGACCGCCATAGCCGAATAACCAGCGATCTGACTGGCCAGTTGCAAGGCCTCGTCGAGCAGACTGGCCGCCGGCACCACGCGACTGACCAGACCGCTGCGCTCGGCTTCGCTGGCGTCCATCAGGCGCCCACTCAGGCACAGATCCATGGCCTTGGCCTTGCCCACCGCCCGAGTCAGGCGCTGGGTGCCACCGGCGCCCGGCAAGGTGCCGACCTTGACCTCTGGTTGGCCAAAGCGCGCGCTATCGGCGGCGATCACGATGTCGCACATCATCGCCAACTCGCAGCCACCACCCAGCGCCAGCCCCGCCACCGCAGCGATCACCGGCTTGCGGCAGCGGGTCACCTCTTCCCAGTTGGCAGTCACGAAGTCTTCCAGGTAGACATCGGAGAAACTCTTGAACTGCAACTCGGCAATGTCGGCACCGGCAGCGAAGGCCTTGTCATTGCCGGTAATCACCAGTACGCGGATCTCGCTGTCGAGTTCAAAGCCGCGCAGGGCATCGCCCAGCTCACTCATCAGTGCGCCATTCAAGGCGTTGTGCACGGCGGGTCGGTTGAGCCGTATCAGGCCGACACTCTCATGCCGCTCGATCAGGATGTTGTTGTAGGACATGACTTTCACCACTGCTGGTTTGACTGCAGCCACAAGCGCATCTTGCGCTTCGCACCAGTCGTTGCACGCCGGCGCCAGGCACTGCGACCTGTCGATTGAGCACACGGCCCCGAACACTTGATGGCGAGTCTATCCACAGGAAAAAGTAAAGACAACATGTTGACATAATAAAAATCGAGAGCGTATCGTCAGCCCCATCGGAAAGGCCTGTCCCGACCGACCCAAAACAAAAACAATTCAATAAAAGCGGTGCTGATTATGAAAATAAGCACAAACATGCATCCTCAACGTCGATCCGACATGCTAGAGCTCGGCGCCTGGAATGACATGATCATTACGGATTATTGGGATGCGACCCTGTCTTCCACGCCGGATAGGCACGCACTGATCGCCTACAACGTGAGCGAAGATGTACGCACCACCCTGAGCTATCGCGAACTCGACCGCATCGTCACCCGCATGGCTGCCGGTCTCGCCAGCCTCGGTGTGGAAAAATCCGATGTGATCTCCTGCCAGTTGCCCAACTGGTGGCAAATGACCGCCCTGCACCTGGCCTGCGTACGCATCGGCGCAATCCTCAACCCGCTGATGCCAATCTTCCGCGAGCACGAGCTGAGCTTCATGCTCGGCCATGCACAGAGCCGCGTACTGGTCATTCCCAAGGTTTTCCGTGGCTTCGACTATGCCGCCATGATCGATGGTCTACGCGGTGAGCTGCCGCATCTGCAACGCATCTTGGTGATCGGCGGCGAAGGCGACAACAGTTTCGAGCAGGTACTGCTGGAGCAGCCCTGGGAGGAGCGCGTCGACACCCGTGCATTGTTCGCCGACCGCCTTCTGGGAGGCGATGACGTAGTGCAACTGCTCTACACCTCCGGCACTACCGGCGAGCCGAAAGGCGTGCTGCACACCTCCAACACCCTGTTCAGCAACGTGCGCCCCTATGCCGAACGCCTGCACTTGAACCGCGATGACATCATCTTCATGGCCTCGCCGATAGCCCACCAGACCGGCTTTCTCTATGGCCTGATGATGCCGATCTACCTGCAGACCACCACCGTATTGCAGGACGCCTGGGACCCGCTGTACGCGGTCAAGGTCGCCGCGGTGGAGAAACCAACCTTCACCATGGCCTCCACGCCATTTCTCGCCGACCTGCTCGAAGTCGCCCACAAGCACCGCGACGAGCTGTCCTCGCTGCGTATCTTCGTCGCCGCCGGCGCACCGATTCCCGAAGCCCTGGTGGAACGTGCAGGCTCGGCGGTTAACGCGCAGATCATCTCCGCCTGGGGCATGACCGAGAACGGCGCGGTAACCATGACTCGCCCCGAGGACGATGCTGGGCGCGCCATCCACAGCGACGGCGTGGTCCTGCCTTATATGGACGTGCAGGTGGTCGATGACCACGGCCAAGTCGTACCCAATGGCAGCGAGGGCAACCTGATGGTGCGCGGTGCCAGCCTGTTCGTCGGTTACCTCAAGCGCCCGGAACTCTATGGCGTCGACAACCACGGCTGGTTCGCCACTGGCGATCTGGCGCGGATGGATGCCCAGGGCTATATCCGCATCACCGGACGCACCAAGGACGTGGTGATCCGTGGCGGCGAGAACGTGCCGGTGGTGGAGATCGAGAACCTGCTCTACAAGCACCCGGCAATTTCCGCCGTGGCCCTGGTTGGCTGCCCGGACGAACGTCTCGGCGAGCGCGTCTGCGCCTACGTGACCCTGCATGACGGCCATTCGAGCCTGACCCTGGAAGACGTCGTGAACTTCCTGCTGGAGCAGCGCCTGACCAGGAACTACCTGCCCGAGTATCTGGAAGTGCTCCCCGCCCTGCCACGCACGCCATCCGGAAAAATCCAGAAATTCAAGTTGCGCGAACAGGCCAAAAGTATCCGCCTGAATGGCAACAAACGCTAAGCGACCTTCACTTTCCATCCGTTACCGCACTAATACGATCAGAGGACTGCTGCATGAAAGGTCTAAGTGGAAAAACCGTAATCATCACCGGCGGCGGCGGCGGCATTGGCCGCGCGGTCAGCCTTCGCTTCGCTGAAGAAGGCAGCCTGGTGGCCGTACTCGATCGCGACGCCAATGCCGCGCAAACCACTGTCGACCTGATCAGCGAAGTCGGTGGCAAGGCCAAGGCCTATGCCGCCGACATCAGCGATTACGACGCCATCGTCGCCACCGTCGAGGCCATCGAGAACGATCTCGGCGTCCCCACCGTACTGGTCAACAACGCCGGCTTCGACCGCTTCATGCCATTCCTCAAGACCGACCCGCAAATGTGGCAGCAGTTGATCGCCATCAACCTCACCGGCGCGCTGAACATGCACCACGTGGTGCTGCCGAAAATTCTCGCTGCCGGTGGCGGCAAGGTGATCAACGTCGCCTCCGACGCCGCACGCGTCGGCTCCTCCGGCGAGGCCGTGTACGCCGCCTGCAAGGCCGGCCTGGTCGGCCTGTCGAAAACCCTGGCACGCGAGCTGGCGACCAAGAACGTCAGCGTCAACGTGGTCTGCCCCGGCCCGACCGACACCGCCCTGCTGAAGAGCGTGGCGGACACTTCGAGCAATCCGGAAAAACTCCTGGAAGCCTTCAAGAACGCCGTGCCGATGCGCCGCCTCGGCCAGCCGCAGGACTACCCGGGGATCATCGCCCTGCTCGCCAGCGACGACGCTAACTTCATCACCGGGCAGGTCATCAGCGTGTCCGGCGGACTGACCATGACCGGCTGACCAAGCCAGGTTTCCAAGAATTTCAGGAGTTAGAAGCATGAAATACCAAGACATCCTCTACGAGGAAAAAGACGGCGTCGCCACCATCACCATCAACCGCCCGGAGCGTTACAACGCCTTCCGCGGCCAGACGTGCATGGAGCTGCTGGACGCCTTCAACCGCGCCGGCTGGAACAAGGAGGTCGGCGTCATCGTGTTCACCGGCGCCGGCGACAAGGCGTTCTGCACCGGCGGCGACCAGGGCGCCCATGAGGGCCAGTACGATGGTCGCGGCCTGATCGGCCTGCCGGTGGAAGAGCTGCAGGGCCTGATCCGTGAAGTGCCCAAGCCGGTGATCGCCCGGGTCAACGGTTTCGCCATCGGCGGCGGTCATGTGCTGCACGTGGTCTGCGACCTGACCATCGCCTCCGACAAGGCCATCTTCGGCCAGGTCGGGCCAAAGGTCGGTTCGGTCGATCCGGGCTTCGGCACCGCTTACCTGTCGCGCCTGATCGGCGAAAAGCGCGCCCGCGAAATCTGGTACCTGTGCCGCAAGTACAGCGCTCAGCAGGCACTGGAGTGGGGCCTGGTCAACGCCGTGGTGCCACACGAAGAGCTCGACGCCGAAGTGCAGAAATGGTGCGACGAGATTCTCGAGAAGAGCCCGACCGCGCTGTCCATCGCCAAGCGCTCGTTCAACGCCGACAGCGCCAATATCGCCGGTATCGGCGGCCTCGGCATGCAGGCCCTGAGCCTGTACTACGACACCGACGAGGCCAAGGAAGGCACCGCCGCGTTCAAGGAAAAACGCAAGCCGGACTTCCGCAAGTTCTACAAGTGATTCCGCTGCCGGCAGCCCCGTTGCTGCCGGCGCGATCCCCAGCCCAGGCTCGGAGAGAGACATGAATTTCGCATTCAACGAACAACAGACCGCCATTCGCGACAGCGTCGCCCGCTTCAGCGCCGACGTACTCGCCCCCGGCTACCGTCAGCGCGACCGCGACGGTCGTATCGAACGCTCGGTCATCCGCCAGATGGGCGAAATGGGCCTGCTCGGCGGCGAACTGCCGGAAGAGTTCGGCGGCAGCGGCCTGGACTGCGTCACTGCCGGAATCATCATCGAGGAACTGTCCAAGGGTGATTTCAACGTCGGCTATATCCCCCTGCTGACGTCGCTCAACGGCCAGATCATCGCCCAGCACGCCGCGCCGGAACTGGCCAGGGAGTGGCTGAGCGCGATTACCGCCGGGCAGAAGATCGTCTGCATCGCTCTGACCGAGCCCAGCGGTGGTTCCGACGCGGCCAGCCTGCGCCTGAAAGCCGAGCGCAAGGGCGACGTCTATGTGCTCAACGGCGAGAAGACCTCGATTTCCATGGCCGACCAGGCCGATGTGGCGGTGGTCTTCGCCCGCACCGGCACCCAGGAACAACGCGCCAGTGGTATCAGCGCCTTCCTCGTACCGATGGTTCTGCCTGGTATCAGTACCACCCGTTTCGAGGATGCCGGCGAGCGCGCCATTGGTCGTGGCTCGATCTTCTTCGACAATGTCGAGGTACCGATCAGCCATCGTCTTGGGGATGAGGGCAAGGGCTTCAAGCAGGTGATGCAGGGCTTCGACTACAGCCGCGCACTGATCGGCCTGCAATGCCTGGCTCTGGCCCAGCAGTCGCTGGACGAAACCTGGCAGTGGCTGACCGAACGCCAGGCCTTCGGCCAGAACCTCTCGGCCTTCCAGGGCCTGACCCACCCACTGGCCGAGTTGCAGACCTATGTACATGCCGCCCGCCTGCAGTGTTACTACTCGTTGTGGCTAAAGGACAACAAGTTGCCACACAATGCCGAAGCAGCGATGAACAAATGGTGGGGCCCGAAGCTCGCCTTCGATGTGGTCAAGCAGTGCCTGCTGGCCCACGGGCATACCGGCTATGGCGAAGACCTGCCATTTGCACAACGCCTGCGCGATGTGCTCGGCCTGCAAATCGGTGACGGCACCGCGCAGATCATGAAAAATATCATCGCTCGGGAACTCGTTCCCACGTGACGCCTTGTTTGTTCCGGCAGGCAAGGTGTTGTCATAACCACAAGCGCCCACCGGATCGACAAGGAATCGCAATGACCAGCAACGAAACCAGGGGAATCCCCAACCGCCTGTTCTTCAGGCTGTTCCAGACGGGCAATACCCTGCAGCGACAGGTACAGAACGAGATGGGCATCAGCACCGTGCAATGGGCGGTGCTTGGGGCCTTGTCCCGCGCAGGCTACGAGGAAGGCATCTCGTTCAACCAGTTGACCGAGTATCTAGTGGTCAGCCGACAGAGCCTGGACGGCGTACTCAAGCGCATGGAGCGCGACAACCATGTGCTGCGCGTCCCCCACCCCGACGATGGACGGGCGCGCCTGGTGCAACTGACGGATACCGGCAAGGCGTTCTGGGACTCATTACAAGGCAGGATTTACCAGTTTTACCAGCAGGCGTTGCAGGGTTTCAGTTTCGACGACAGCGTCAGCCTGCTGCATTTTCTCAACAAGTTGCATGTCGATCTCGCCAAGGTCTCGCTTGGCAATGGGTTGCCGGACCAGCCGGAAGACTAGCAGGCTCAACACCCTGCCCTTCCTGCCTCCGCCCCCTGCGGTAACAGGTTTCACCCATGCCCTGAGCATGGCGCCGGCGAATAAGAACAATCACTACCTGGCAGGAAGAGCACAACATGAGCAACGTCATCCTCGAAACCCGAGGATTGACCAAGGAGTTCAATGGCTTCACCGCTGTCGACTCGGTCGATCTTCAGGTGCAACAGGGGCATATCCATGCCCTGATCGGCCCCAATGGTGCCGGAAAATCCACGGTCTTCAACCTGTTGACCCACTTCCTGCCAGCTACCCGTGGCGAGGTGCTGTATCAGGGACAGGTCATCGCCAAGCTGCCGCCCAACCGGATCGCCCGCCTGGGGCTGGTGCGCTCCTTCCAGATCTCAGCGGTATTCGGCCAGATGAGCGTGCTGGAAAACGTGCGAGTGGCCCTGCAACACCAGCTCGGCACCTCCTTCCATTTCTGGAAATCGGCCAGTTCGCTGAATCACCTCAACCAACAGGCCATGCAGTTGCTGGAGTCGGTGGATCTGCAGGACTTCGCCATGCGCAAGACCGTCGAACTGCCCTACGGACGCAAGCGCGCCTTGGAACTGGCCACCACGCTGGCGCTGGAACCCACGGTGATGCTGCTCGACGAACCCACCCAAGGCATGGGTCACGAGGACGTCGAGCGTGTAGTCGGGCTGATCCGTAAGGCTGCCGTTGGCCGCACCGTGCTGATGGTCGAACACAACCTGCACGTGGTCAGCAGCCTGTGCGACCGCATCACCGTGCTGGCGCGCGGCAGCGTACTGGCCGAGGGCGACTACGCCACGGTGTCAGCCAACCCGCTGGTGCGCGAGGCCTATATGGGCAAGGAGGCCGAGCATGTCTGACTTGCACACGCCGGAACTGGAACAGCTGCGTCTGTCCAACGTGCATGCCTTCTACGGCGAGTCGCACATTCTCCATGGCATCGACATGAAGGTGCATCGTGGCGAGCTGGTGACCCTGCTCGGGCGCAACGGCTCCGGACGCAGCACTATCCTCAAGTCGATCATGGGCATGGTCGGGCGACGCACCGGCTCGATCATGATCAACGGCAAGGAAACCGCGACCCTACCCGCCTTCCGCATCCCACGTCTGGGGGCTGGTTATTGTCCGGAGGAGCGCGGCATCTTCGCCAGCCTGGACGTCGAGGAAAACCTGCTACTGCCACCCACCGTGCGCAGCGGTGGCATGAACCTCGACGAAATCTACGAGATGTTCCCCAACCTCTACGAGCGCCGCCGCAGCCAGGGCACCCGTCTGTCCGGCGGCGAGCAGCAGATGCTGGCGATGGCGCGCATCCTGCGCACCGGCGCCAACCTGCTGCTGCTCGACGAGATCACCGAAGGGCTGGCCCCAGTGATCGTGCAGAAGCTCGCCGAGGTACTGGTCAAGCTCAAGGAGAAGAACCTGACGATCATTCTGGTCGAGCAGAACTTCTGCTTCGCCGCGCCCCTGGCCGACCGCCACTACCTGATCGAGCACGGCCGGATCATCGAGGAAATCAGCGCCGCCGAGCTGCCCGGGCAGATGGAACTGCTGCACCGCCAGTTAGGCGTATAGCACTACACCGCGAATGCGAGAAAACCAGTAACCGGCTTGTACACCCCCAGGCCAGGGAGCCCCTCCGCGCCTGAAAACCCAAGAGAGCGAGACCGATATGCGTAAAACAACAATAAAACCATTGATCGCCACCCTTGCCATGATCGCCGCCGGCAGCGCCAGCGCCGAGATCAGCGACAAGGAAATCCGCATCGGCTACCTGGCCGACATGTCCGGCGCCTACCGCGACCTCGGCGGCCCCGGCGGCCTGGAAGCGCTGAACATGGCCATCGAGGACTTCGGCGGGCAGATCGACGGCGCGAAGATCGTGGTGGTCAGCGCCGACGACCGCAACAGCCCGGATGTCGGTGCCAACACCACCCGCGAGTGGATCGACCGGCGCAATGTCGACATGGTCGC
Organism: Pseudomonas lopnurensis; assembly: GCF_015070855.1. Lineage (GTDB taxonomy): Bacteria > Pseudomonadota > Gammaproteobacteria > Pseudomonadales > Pseudomonadaceae > Stutzerimonas > Stutzerimonas lopnurensis. The sequence goes on along the minus strand of NZ_JADDIX010000021.1, from coordinate 7,608 downwards.
CGGCCTGGTGTCCTCGGCGGTGACGATCGCGGTCACGCGCATCCTGGAAGAAAACGACAAACTCGGCCTGGTATCGATTTCCGCATCCTCGGCGATCACCAACGAATACTGCACGCCCAATCATATTCACTGGGTATACGACACCTACGCCATGTCCAACGGCACCGCCAAGGCGATCGTCCGCGAAGGTGGTGAAACCTGGTTCATCCTCGCCGCCGACTATGCCTTCGGCCATGCAATGGAGGCCGATGTCGAACGTACGGTCAAGGCCGAAGGCGGCAAGGTGGTCGGCAAGGCCCGCCACCCGCTGGCCTCCAGCGACTTCTCGTCCTACATCCTGCAGGCCCAGGCCTCCGGCGCTCAGGTCATCGGCCTGGCCAACGCCGCCTCGGACACGGTCAACGCCATCACCACCGCCAAGCAGTTCGGCCTGGTCGACTCGGGCCAGAGTCTGGCCGGCCTGATGGTGTTCATCAACGACGTACACGCCCTCGGCCTGGAAGCCACCCAGGGCCTGCAGCTGACCACCGGCTGGTACTGGGACCAGAACGAGGAAAGCCGCGCCTGGGCGCAGCGCTTTCATGAACGCACCAAGCGCATGCCGACCATGGTTCAGGCCGGCATCTACTCCAGTACCCGTCATTACCTGCAAGCGGTCAAGGACGTCGGCAGCGACGACGCTCAAGCGGTGCGCAAACAGATGATGGCCACCCCGGTGAACGACATGTTCACCAAGAACGGCCGCATCCGCGAAGACGGCCGCATGGTCTACGACATGTACCTGGCCCAGGTCAAAACCCCTGCCGAGTCCACTGGCGAGTGGGATCTGTACAAGATCGCCCGCACCATCCCAGCCCAACTGGCCTTCCGCCCGCTGTCGGAAAGCAAGTGCAAGCTGGTCAACAAATCCTGACAACCCGGTGAACGCCGCCGGCTATCCCTGGGTAGTCGGCGGTGTGAGGGATGGAGCGCAGCATGAACTTGGCACTCTTCGATATTCCGGCCGCCGTGCTACTCGGCCAATTGATGCTCGGGCTGATCAACGGGGCCTTCTACGCCCTGCTCAGCCTGGGCCTGGCGATCATCTTCGGCCTGCTCAAGGTGATCAATTTCGCCCATGGCGCGCAATACATGCTCGGTGCCTTCCTGGCCCTGCTGCTGTTTCGCCATTTCGGCATCGACTACTGGACTGCACTGCTGCTGGTGCCGATCCTGGTGGGGCTGTTCGGCTGCGCGCTGGAGCGCTTCCTGCTGCGCCCCGTCGCCGGAGAAAGCCATCTCTACAGCCTGCTGCTGACCTTCGGCCTGGCCCTGATCATTCAGGGTACGTTCACCAATCTGTACGGCAGCTCGGGCAATGCCTACCCGATTCCGGCGGCACTGCGCGGCGCGCTGAGTCTCGGTTTCATGCACTTGCCGACCTACCGCGCCTGGGTCATAGTCGCCGCCCTGACGGTCTGCCTCGCCGCCTGGCTGATCATCGAGAAGACCCGCCTCGGTGCCTACCTGCGCGCCGGCACGGAAAACCCGCAACTGATGCAGGCGTTCGGCATCAATATCCCCTTCCTGGTCACCGTGACCTACGGCTTCGGTGTGGCCCTGGCAGCCTTCGCCGGGGTGTTGGCCGCGCCGCTGTACAGTGTCTCGCCAGGCATGGGCGCCAACCTACTGATCGTGGTGTTCGCCGTGGTGGTGATCGGCGGCATGGGCTCTATCGTCGGCGCGGTGATCACCGGGCTGGCCATGGGCTTGATCGAAGGTCTGACCAAAGTGTTCTACCCCCAGGCAGCCACCACTGTGATCTTCCTGGTGATGGTGCTGGTACTGCTGGTGAAACCCAACGGCCTGTTCGGCAAGGAGGCATAACCATGAATACCGCAACCACCCACTTCCAGGATGCCCTGCAACGCTCGCAACAACGCAAGCAGCTATACCTGGGCCTGGCACTGCTGACGGTTGCCCTGCTCGCGCCGTTCGTGGCCTACCCGGTGTTCCTGATGAAACTGCTGTGCTTCGCCCTGTTCGCCTGCGCCTTCAACCTGCTGCTGGGCTATGTCGGCCTGCTGTCGTTCGGCCATGCGGCATTTCTCGGCACCGGCGGCTACATCACCGGCTGGCTGCTGACCCGCTACAGCAGCCTGACGCCGGAGCTGGGCATTCTCGGCGGCACCCTGGCGGCCACCCTGCTCGGCCTGCTGTTCGGCGTACTGGCGATCCGTCGCCAGGGCATCTACTTCGCCATGATCACCCTGGCACTGGCGCAGCTGACCTTCTTCATCTACCTGCAGGCCCCCTTCACCGGCGGCGAGAACGGCCTGCACGGCGTGCCTCGCGGCCAGCTGTTCGGGCTGCTCGACCTGAAGAACGACCTGGCCATGTACTACTTCGTGCTGGCGGTGTTCCTCTTCGGTTATCTGCTGATCCAGCGCACGGTCAACTCGCCGTTCGGCCAGATCCTGCGGGCCATCCGCGAGAACGAGCCGCGCGCGCTGTCGCTCGGTTACAACGTCAACGCCTACAAGCTGCTTGCCTTCGTTATCTCCGCCGGGCTGGCCGGGCTGGCCGGTGCCACCAAGACCGTTGTGTTCCAGTTCGCCAGCCTGACCGATGCGCACTGGCACATGTCCGGCGAGGTGATCCTGATGACCCTGCTTGGCGGAGTCGGCACCCTGCTCGGCCCGGTGCTTGGCTCAAGCTTGGTGGTGTGGCTGCACCACGCCCTCGGCGGCAGCGTGCTGGGTAGCTGGATGAGCGTGATCCTCGGCAGCATCTTCGTGCTCTGCGTTCTGCTGTTCCGCGCCGGCATCGTTGGTTATCTGCAGAAATTCGTGCAACGCAACCTGCGCTGAACCCATTCTCCTCGACCGCTCTTGGCAACTGAGCGGCCCCTTTCGCTTCCCCAGCAGCGGGGAAGCGCTTTTTCGTGTTCGCAAAGAATAGGAAACGGTCTTTACCTAAAAAAGATCTAACAAAAACATCGAAAAAAATTTTCTTCTTTAAATTCATCATATTGACAAGAAAACATGAGGCGCTTACGAAAGCAATAACAATTTTATGTAATCATATTGATATTTTTGATCAACAAAATTAGGATTTGACCGTGTTCTGCAGCTACCGCTACGCCCCCCACAAGCCATGGCCATCGGCGATAGCAGGACCCTTTGTGAACCACTCAACAAAAACAACTAAAGGTAAACAACATGTACCTCCCTCACTTACACAACCGTACGATCCCGAGCCTGCTACTCCTGAGCGGCTGCCTATTGCCGGTGATCGCCCACGCCGACTTCGTCGAGGACAGTCAGCTCAGTCTGGAAACCCGCAACTTCTACATGAACCGGGACTTTCGCGATAACGCCAGCGGCAATCACAAGGCCGAAGACTGGGGCCAGGGCTTCATGCTGCGCTACAACTCGGGCTTTACCGAAGGCACGGTCGGCTTTGGCGTCGATGCCCTCGGGCTGCTCGGCGTCAAGCTGGATTCGGGCCGCGGCACCAGCGGCACCGGAGCCCTGCAAGTACAGAAGGATGGAGAAGTCTCCGACGAGTTCAGCTTCCTCGGCCTGACCGCCAAGGCCAGGTTCGCCGACAGCCTGCTGACCGTCGGCACGCATGCGCCGACCCTGCCGATCGCCTTTCGCAACGACACGCGCCTGCTGCCGCAAACCTTCGAAGGCGCACAGTTGGTGTCCAAAGACGTCGACAACCTGACCCTGACCGCCGGCCGGTTCCGTGGCACCCGCCTGCGCGACTCGAGCGACTACCAGGACATGTCCATGGCCGCCTTCGCCAAGGACGGCGGCCTGGTAACGGGCGGCAAGGTCAGCGATCGCTTCAACTATGCCGGGGCCAGCTATGCCTTCATGCCCAACCTGATCGGCACTTATTTCTATGCCGAGCTGGAAGACAACTACAACCAGCACTACACCAACCTGACCCACAGCCTGCCACTGACTGAAGGCCTGATGCTGAAGTCGGATATCCGTTACTTCGACAGCAACAAGGAAGGCAATACCACGGTGGACAACCGCAACCTAGGCGCCATGTTCACCCTTGCCTACCAGGGCCACGCACTGGGCTTCGCCTACCAGGATCAGAGTGGCAAGACTGGCCAGCCTTTCATTGCCGGCGGCACTGACCCCTGGGCCTTGAACACCGTGACCTATCACCACTTCCTGCGTGCCCAGGAAGACTCCTGGCAAATCCGCTACGACTACGACTTCGCCGCAGCCGGCATCCCGGGTCTGACCCTGATGACCCGCTACGTGCGTGGCGAAAACTTCGAAATCGGCGGCGCCAAGGCAAAGGAATGGGAACGCAACCTGGACCTGGGCTACGTCATCCAGAGCGGTCCGTTGAAAAACCTCGGCCTGCGCTGGCGCAACGTCGCCTACCGTGGCAGCCACACCACGGATATCGACGAAAACCGCCTGATCGTCGGCTACACCTTCAAGTTCTGGTAAACCCGTCAACACCGGGAGCGGCCCTCCTGGCCAGCTCCCGGCCAACCACAGCCCCGGAGACTCTGCGCATGCATGTAGATGCCGCCATCCGCTCACGCAAATCCGTTCGCAGCTTCCTGCCCCTGAGCGTTCCCCGGCACACCGTCGAGCACATTCTGGAGGTGGCTGCCCGTGCGCCGAGCGGTAACAACGTCCAGCCCTGGCATGTCCATGTGCTCACCGGCGAGGCCAAGCACGCCCTGTGCAGCGATATTCTCACCGCAGCCGCCAACCCCGAGGAGCCGCACCATGCCGAATACAGCTATTACCCGGACACCTGGTTCGAGCCCTACCAAAGCCGCCGCCGCGCGAACGGCTTCGGCCTCTATGAAACACTCGGCATCGCCCGCGACGACCTGGCCGCACGCGAACGGCAGAACCTGCGCAACTATCAGTTCTTCGATGCCCCGGTGGGCCTGCTGATCAGTCTCGACCGCCGCCTCAACACCGGCAGCTACATGGATCTGGGCATGTTCATTCAGAACATCCTCCTCGCTGCGCGTGGCCAGGGTCTGCATACCTGCGCCCAGGCCGCATTCGCCTGGTACCACCAGATCGCCCGCCAGCACATACCACTGGCCGACGAACACATCCTGGTCTGCGGCATTGCCCTGGGCTACGAAGATCCGGACGCTGCGGAGAACACCCTGGAAACCCCTCGCGAGCCAGTTGCCAGCTTCACTACCTTTCACGGTTTCAAAGAGCGGGAGCTCGCGCCAGCAGCACGCTCATGACCGTCATACGCGAAAAGGTCGTCAGCACCGCCAGTACGACCGAGCAAGCGATCCGTGAGGCCGCCATCCAACTGATTTCCAAAGGCGGCTACGAGTCGATGAGCCTGCGCCAACTCGCTGCCCTGGCTGGAGTCAACACCGGCACCCTCTACCTCTACTACCAGGGCAAGAAGGAGCTTCTGGTCAGCCTGGTGCTCGATTACCTGGAAGCACTTCTATTCGCCTGGCAAAACACCCGCCCCCGACATGCGGGGGCCGACGCCGAGCTACAGGCCTTCGTCGCCTTCCACGTCCGCTACCACCTGCTGAAGAAAGAAGAAGGCGTGCTGGGCAACATGGAGCTGCGCAGCCTCGAGGACGACGACCTGGAAACGGTCAAACAGGCACGCCACGCCTACCTGCGGGAAATCCAGAATATTCTCGAGCGAGGCATCATCCAGGGCCTCTTCGATTGCAACGAACCGAAGCTACTCGCCCATATCCTGTTCAACATGCTGACCCATGTCTGTTCGTGGTATCGCCCCAGCGGCCCATTAAGCATCGACGAGATCATCGCCCAGTATTCGCAATTGTCATTACGCATGACGGGATACTCAACCCACCCTCGCGCCACAGTTTGAAGCCCACCAAGGAGCCCCCATGCAAGACGTCATCATCGTTGCCGCCACTCGCACCGCCATCGGCAGCTTCCAGGGCAGCCTGGCCGATATTCCCGCACCGGAACTCGGCGCCATCGTCATCAAGCGCCTGCTGGAGCAGGCCGGTCTCGACGGTGCCCAGGTCGATGAAGTCATCCTCGGTCAGGTACTCACCGCAGGCTCCGGGCAGAACCCCGCACGCCAGGCCGTGATTCGCGCCGGCCTGCCTCACGTCGTGCCAGCCATAACCCTGAACAAGGTCTGCGGCTCGGGCCTGAAGGCAGTGCACCTCGCCGCACAGGCCATTCGCTGCGGCGATGCCGAGGTGGTGATCACCGGCGGCATGGAGAACATGAGTCTGTCATCCTACGTGCTACCGAAAGCTCGCACCGGCCTGCGCATGGGCCACGCGCAGATGCTCGACAGCATGATCGTCGACGGCCCGTGGGATGCCTTCAACGGCTACCACATGGGCATCACCGCCGAAAACTTGGTGGAGAAATACGGTATCAGCCGTGACGCCCAGGACGCCTTCGCTGCCACCTCGCAGCAGAAGGCCGTGGCCGCCATCGAAGCTGGCCACGCTGTATATAGGTGGCGACCAGGGTGTGGCACTGCTCATCGAACGGGAATGAATAATTAAGCAACGGTAGCCATAAGAATCAGAAATCACCCAGGACACTCAATGACCGACTTTAAAATAGGTTCTTCGCGGATTCGGGGGAAAAAGCGAGTTGACAGTCAGGGAAGTGGGTAAATTGGCAGTCGCCAAACATCCCAACCCCCACACCCTGCTGTCACCGTGCATCCTATTGATCTTGCTGCTTTCTGGCCAGGCTACGAAGTCGTCGCTTGTCGCCAATCCACCGATAACACCCTACTGATCGAGCTCGAACCTCAAGCCGACTGTGTCCCCAAATGCGGACGCTGCAACCAAGCCTGTCCGTTGATCCATGAGCGACGGATTCGCCGGGTGCGTGATCGCGATCTGCTTGACCAGCGTGTCCTGCTTCAACTGCCGGTACGCCGTGTCGATTGCCTGTGCTGTGGGCGGGTAACCGAGCGGATTGACTGGCTTGAGCCGGCGTCGCGCCTGACTCAGCGCTTGCGTGTCTGGCTAGAAGGCTTGCTGCAACTGCTGCCCATCAGCCACGTCAGCCGCCTCACCGGATTGCATTGGCACACCCTCAAGACGCTGGACAAGCGCCGCCTGGAGGCCTCGGTTGGCGCTTTCGAACCAGGCGAAGTGCGCCGTCTGGTGATGGATGAGTTCGCCCTGCACAAGGGCCATCGCTATGCCACGGTGATCATGGATGCCGAGCGCACGCGTGTGTTGTGGGTCGGGCATGGCAACAGCCGTGAGGCGATTCGCCCGTTCTTCGAATTGCTGGGCGAGCACTGCCAGCAGATCGAGGCTGTGGCAATGGACATGAATACGGCCTTTGACCTGGAGGTGAAGCAGCATTGCCCACAGGCCGAAGTGGTATACGACCTATTCCATGTGCTGGCGCGCTATGGCCGCGATGTGATCGACCGTATCCGTGTCGACCAGGCCAACCTCCTGCGCCAGGACAAACCCGCGCGCAAGGTCGTCAAGCAAAGCCGCTGGCTGCTGCTACGCAATCGCGAAAATCTCAAGGAGGGACAAGCCGTGCAACTGCAGGAACTGCTCGCTGCCAACCAGCCGCTGGCCACGGTCTATGTGCTCAAGGATGCCCTGAAGGAAGTCTGGTA
>NZ_JADDIX010000020.1 GCF_015070855.1 Pseudomonas lopnurensis | reverse complement strand
CATTATAGGGGCCTGAAACCAGCCGTCAACCGTTTATTTCGGTTTTATGGCGAACTTTCTTTTCCCGCTCCGCAATGCAGTCAATGCAGCAGCTACGGCGGGAATTCGCAACAGGAGCAGCGCGGCAGCGATACCGGCGTACAGGAACCAGCGCCCGGCGTCGGCCCGAACGACCCAGAGCATATGCAGCAACACCACGATCACGATCGGATAGACCAATCGGTGCAATGCCTTCCAGCGCTTACCGAGCCGACGCATGCTCCATCGATTGGACGTGAGCGCCAATGCCGTCAAACCGATGAAGCCAAGTGTGCCGACCAGAATGTACGGTCGCTCGCGCAATTCCTCGCCCAAGCGGGAGAACTCGTTACCCAGCAGGAAATACAGATAGCCGGTCAGATGCAGCAGCGCATAGCTGAAGGACCACAGCCCGAGCTGACGGCGCACGGCAAGCCAGCCACCCCACCCCGTCGCGCGCTGCAGCGGCGTCATCCCGAGAGTCAGAAGCAGCAACACCAACGCGCCTTGCCCGAGATTGTCGACCAGAACCTTGCCCGGGTCTGGCCCCAGGGCAAACTGCCAAGCCAGCAATAGCCAGTAACCCGGCACGCTCGCCGCGCAGATAAAAACCGCAACCCGCCACACCACGTAACGCATCAATAGTCCTTGCCAAGATCCATTGCGCCATACAAACCCGCCACCTGCTCGGCATAGCCATTGAACAACAGCGTGTCGCGCAGATTGGGCTTGAACAGGCTTCCGGGAAGGCGCCGCTCCCGCGCCTGGGACCAGCGGGGATGCGAGACCTGTGGATTCACGTTCGCGTAGAAGCCGTACTCCCGGGGCGCCATCGTCTGCCAGGTGGTCGCGGGCTGATCGCGCACGAAGCTGATCCGCACGATCGACTTGATGCTCTTGAAGCCGTACTTCCAGGGCACGACCAGGCGCAAGGGCGCGCCATTCTGGTTGGGCAGCACCCGCCCGTACATGCCGACAGCCAGCAACGTCAGCGGATGCATCGCCTCATCCATGCGCAGGCCTTCGACATAGGGCCAGTCGATCAAGGCGAATCCCGAACGGGTGCCGCGCATTTCCTCCGGCCTGTAGGCCGTTTCGAAACGAATGTATCGGGCGGAAGAACGGGGTTGCAGTTGGCGGATCAGATCGGCCAATGGAAAACCCAGCCAGGGAATCACCATCGACCACGCCTCGACGCAACGCAGGCGGTAGATGCGCTCTTCCAGGCGGTTTGGCGGGAACAGATCCTCGAGGAAGTAGCGCCCGGGCTTGTCGACCTCCCCATCGACGATCACCGTCCAGGGTTCGATCTTCAACGCCGACGCATGCCGTGCCGGATCGCCTTTGTTGGGGCCGAACTCGTAGAAGTTGTTGTAATGCGTGGCGTCCGAAAAAGGCGTGATCGCTTCGCCTTGCGCCACGACAGCCTGCCAGCGAGTCTCGGCCAGCTTTTCAGTGAACCATGCAGGCGCTGGCGCCGGATCCACCCCCTCGTAGCGCTCTGCGGACCTGGCGAACGGCGAGACTCCCGCTGCCGCAACGGAAAGCAGCGCACCCTGGAGCAACCGGCGGCGATTCAGGTAGACCGCCTCAGGCGTTACCTCTGCCTCGCGACACTCGCCGGAAACGGGAATCTTGATGAGCATGAGCAGCTCCGCATACGGGTCGGAATGAACCAATAAGGCGCGGAGCCGAGCAGAAAATCAACCCTCGACGCGCTTGCGGCGACGCAGCTGCATCAGATACTGCACCGGACCGGAGGCAGCATAGGCCAGGAAGATCAACAACAGAATCCGCGGCGGATCGCTGAACACCACGGCGAACACCAGGACCACCACCAGAATGGCGACGAAAGGCACCCGCCCCTTGAGATCGAGATCCTTGAAGCTGTAGTACTTGATATTGCTGACCATCAGCAGGCCGGCGGCAGCCACCATCAGCGCGAAGAGCATGACCAGCACCAGCGGCAGATCCACACCGCGAATGCCCAGCTCATCGAGCGCCCAGACCGCCCAGACCCAGCCGGCGACCACCCCGGCGGCGGCAGGACTCGCCAAACCGATGAACCAGCGCTTGTCGACCTTGCCGATCTGGGTATTGAAGCGCGCCAGTCGTAGTGCAGCGCAGGCCACATAGATGAACGCCACGGTAAGCCCGACGTTGCCCAGCTCGGACAACGCCCACTCGTAGGCGAGTACGGCGGGCGCCAGACCGAAGGCGACCATATCCGACAACGAGTCGTACTCGGCGCCGAACGCGCTTTGCGTATTGGTCAGACGGGCAACCCGTCCATCCAGACTGTCCAGCACCATGGCAACGAAGACGGTCGCCGCGGCGACATAGAAGTTGCCGTTGATCGCGGTGATGATCGAGAAGAACCCGGCGAAGAGGTTGGCGGTGGTGAACAGGTTGGGTAGCAGATAGATGCCCCGATGGCGAACCTTGCGGCCGTCGGGCTCCTGGATTTCCTCAACATGCTCGTCAATCGGCAGGATGCTTTCCGCCTCGACTGGCTTGTTCGGCTCTTCGGGTTGCTCACTCATGCACAATCACCTTTACATCAGGTACGGATAAATTTCGACCAGGCCGGAAGACATGCGGTTCAGCCCGGCTAAACCCCTGTTTTATACCAGATGCCTGGGAGACAGAACGAAAAAACGCGGCCGAGGCCGCGTCTTCTCCAGCTGAACGACGATCAGTTCTTGCTCTTGTCGACGATCTTGTTGGCTGCGATCCAGGGCATCATCGCGCGCAGCTTCTCGCCGACCACTTCGATGCCATGGGCCGCATTGTTGCGACGATAGGCAGTCATGTACGGATAGTTGGCGGCGCCTTCGGTGATGAACATCTTGGCGTACTCGCCGTCCTGAATGCGCTTGAGGGCATTGCGCATGGCGGCACGGGATTCGGCGTTGATGACTTCCGGACCGGTCACGTATTCACCGTACTCGGCGTTGTTGGAAATCGAGTAGTTCATGTTGGCGATGCCGCCTTCGAACATCAGGTCGACGATCAGTTTCAGCTCGTGCAGGCACTCGAAATAGGCCATTTCCGGGGCGTAGCCGGCTTCGACCAGGGTTTCGAAACCGGCCTTGACCAGTTCGACGCAACCACCGCAGAGCACCGCCTGCTCACCGAACAGGTCGGTTTCGGTCTCGTCCTTGAAGGTGGTTTCGATGATGCCGGTACGGCCGCCGCCCACGCCGCAGGCGTAGGACAGCGCAACGTTGCGCGCATTGCCGGAAGCGTCCTGATAGATGGCGATCAGGTCCGGAATACCGCCACCCTTGACGAACTCGGAGCGCACGGTGTGGCCCGGTGCCTTCGGCGCGATCATGATCACGTCGAGGTCGGCACGCGGCACGACCTGGTTGTAGTGGATCGAGAAGCCGTGGGCGAACGCCAGGGTGGCGCCCTGCTTCAGGTTCGGCTCGATCTCGTCCTTGTACAGGCGGCCCTGGAACTCGTCGGGGGTCAGGATCATTACCAGGTCGGCGGCGGCGACCGCGGCCGGCACGTCGCTGACCTTCAGGCCATGCGCTTCGGCCTTGGCGATGGAGGAGGAGCCCGGACGCAGGCCGACGGTGACGTCTACACCGGAGTCCTTCAGGTTGCAGGCATGCGCATGCCCCTGGGAGCCGTAACCGATGATGGCGACCTTCTTGCCCTGGATGATGGAGAGGTCGCAGTCTTTATCGTAAGAAACCTTCATGAATTACCCCTATTGCCGGCCTCGTGGGCCATTCGATAAAACGTTGCTGACTGTCGGGACGGACACGTCCGGCAGCCGTTAGATACTCAGGACCTTGTCGCCACGGGAAATCCCGGTGACGCCGCTGCGTACGACTTCCAGAATCGAGGCAGTGCCGATGGCCTGGATGAAACTGTCCAGCTTGTCACTGGTACCAGCCAGCTGAATGGTATAGACGCTGGTGGTCACATCGACGATCTGCCCGCGGAAGATGTCGGTGGTGCGCTTGACTTCGGCGCGCTGGGCGCCGGTGGCCTTGACCTTGATCAGCATCAGCTCGCGCTCGATATGGGCGCTCTCCGACAGATCCACCAATTTGACGACTTCCACCAGCTTGTTGAGGTTCTTGGTGATCTGTTCGATCACTTCCTCATGGCCCACAGTGGTCAACGTCAGACGCGACAGGGTCGGGTCTTCGGTCGGCGCCACGGTGAGGCTTTCGATGTTGTAGTTGCGTTGCGAAAACAGCCCGACCACACGAGACAGCGCACCCGGTTCGTTTTCCATCAGCAGGGAAATGATATGTCTCATGATCAGGTCCGCTCCGTCTTGCTCAGCCACATGTCACGCATCGCGCCATCCTTGATCTGCATCGGGTAGACGTGCTCGCTGGTATCGACGGCGATATCCAGGAAGACCAGGCGATCCTTCATGGCGAACGCCTCCTCCATCATCGGCTTGAGGTCCTTGAGCTCGGTGATCCGCATGCCGACGTGACCGTAGGCCTCGGCGAGCTTGACGAAGTCCGGCAGCGACTCCATGTAGGAGTGCGAGTAGCGACTGTTGTACACCATGTCCTGCCACTGGCGGACCATGCCCAGCGCACCATTGTTGAGGTTGACGATCTTCACCGGCAGGTCGTACTGCAAGCAGGTGGACAGCTCCTGGATGTTCATCTGGATGCTGCCCTCGCCCGTCACCACCGCGACATCGGCTTCGGGGAAGTTCAGCTTGACGCCCATGGCTGCCGGAAGACCGAAGCCCATGGTGCCCAGGCCACCGGAGTTCAACCAGCGATTGGGCTTGTCGAACTTGTAGTACTGGCAGGCGAACATCTGATGCTGACCGACGTCCGAGGCTACATAGGCCTCGCCCTTGGTCACTTCGCAGAGCACCTCGATGGCGGCCTGCGGCTTGATGATCGAACCATCGCCCTCGTTGTAGGGGAACAGCCGGCCATTGCCGCGCCACTCGTCGATCTGCTTCCACCAGTTGGCCACGGTCTCGGCATTCGGCGCCTGGCCGATTTCCTTGACGATGGCGACCATCTCGGTGAGCACGCTGTCCACCGGGCCGACGATCGGGACGTCGGCCTTGATGGTCTTGGAGATCGACGCCGGATCGATGTCGATGTGGATGATCCTGGCGTTCGGGCAGAACTTGGTCGCGCCGTTGATCACGCGATCGTCGAAGCGCGCGCCGACGGCCAGGATCACGTCGGAGTGATGCATCGCCAGGTTGGCGGTGTAACTGCCGTGCATGCCGAGCATGCCGACGAACTGGCGGTCGCTGCCCGGATAGCACCCCAGCCCCATCAGCGTGTTGGTCACCGGCAGATTGAGCATCTTCGCCAGCTCGGTCAGTTGCGCCGAGGCCTTGCCCAGGACCACGCCGCCACCGGCGTAGATGATCGGCCGCTTGGCGCCCAGCAGCAACTCCGCCGCCTTGCGAATCTGGCCCGAATGCCCACGCACGGCCGGGCTGTACGAACGCAGCTTGGCCTTCTTCGGGTAGACGTATTCGAATTTTTCGGCCGGGTTGGTCATGTCTTTCGGAATGTCGATGACAACCGGCCCTGGACGCCCGGACTCGGCGAGATAGAACGCCTTCTTCATCACTTCGGGGATTTCCGAAGGATGCTTGATCATGAAGCTGTGCTTCACGATGGGCCGAGAGATGCCGATCATGTCGGTTTCCTGGAAGGCATCGGTGCCCACCATGGTGCTGGGCACCTGACCGGAGATGACCACCATCGGGATCGAGTCCATGAAGGCGGTGGCGATACCGGTGATGGCATTGGTCGCCCCAGGACCGGAGGTCACCAGCACCACGCCAGCCTTGCCGGTCGCGCGCGCGTAGCCATCGGCCATGTGGGTGGCGGCCTGCTCGTGACGAACCAGGATGTGCTCGATGGACTTTTCTTTGAAAAGCGCATCGTAGATGTGCAGAACGGCACCGCCCGGGTACCCGTAGATGTACTTAACGCCTTCGTCACGCAGAAAGCGGACGACCATTTCAGCGCCGGATAAGAGTTCCACGTTGTTCACCTCTGAACGCCAGATAGCGGTCCAAGCCGGAGCCGCCAGAAATAGGTTTACTGCCAGCAGGGCATGAGCGACGGTGGTCGCCGACTACGTCAGCCACTGACTGAGCCAGTATTGGAAGAGTCCCTGGTGTCGCGGGCTCTCCACCCAGCGCGAGGTAACGCGTTGCGGGTGATGCAGGTCGGCGCGGGTAGCACCTCATGTCTGTCTAGGCTGAGCCGGGCCCGCTTGCGGCGAGGCGGCTCAGGACAGCAAGCCTGGGATTGTTCGGATTCGGCGCCGGCAAGTCAAGTCCGCCGTTGCGTCCGAGCGCTTTCGGCTGTGACGCGGTGCAGAAGCGGCGCCCAGGCTTTTGGGTATAGTGGCAGCCGGTTTCCGCATCCAGACGAAGGTAACAGCATGCGATTCATGTTTCTTGCGGGCGGCCTGCTGCTGGCGCTGAGCAGCAACGTCATGGCCGCCCAGGTGTACAAGTGGGTGGATACCCAGGGGGTTACGCACTTCGGCGCGCAACCGCCACAGGGCCAGCAAGTGGAAACCGTCAACACGCCGAGCGCCCCGGCAAGGCCGGCAGCGGCGCCGCAAACCATCCCGCAGGGCGAGACCGGCGCCGAAGCGGACCAGCGCAGCATCGACCGCCAGGTCAAGCAGCAGGTGACCGAGCAGGAGGCCGAACGCAAGCGTTACTGCGAGACGCTGCGCACCAACCTGGCGCAACTGCAGAACAATCCGCGCGTGCGGGTCGAGGACAATGGCGAGGTCAGGCGCATCACCGAGGAAGAGCGCCAGGCCCGCATCACGGAAACCCAAGAGAAAATCACAGAAAACTGCAACTGATACGGGCGCGCCTGTGCGCCGCGATCGGGGCAACGGTCAGGGCGCAACGACCTCTGCGCCCCTCCCCTCAGTCAATGGTCAGGCGTTCACGATCAGCTCGTCGAAACGCCGCAACGCCGCCAGCAGGCCCGCCACCTGCCGCTCGCGATAAACCATTTCAGCCATCGCATGGATGCCGGAAATCGCCGGCAGCGGCAGGCCGCCCTCGATGATCGTCTTCATGCGCGGCAGGAAGATCCATTGCAGCCATTGCTCGAACTGCAGCGTATCGACACAGAACGGCTCGCTGCTGGCGAGCGCCTCCGGCGTTGGCGGTACCGGCGCCCACAACCCGAGCACACGCAATTCCCGTTCGATCAGCAACAACTGCTGCGCCACCGCCGGCAAGCGCGCCTCCATCACAGGCTGACCTTGGCCCGCTCGCGTGCCTGCGCGGCACCCGCCGCATCGCCCTGGCGCTCGCGCGACTGCGCAATCAGTTCCCAAAGACTCGCCTGTAGCGCCGGCCGTCCGCTGGCATAGCTCAACGCGCGACGGGACAACTGCTCGGCCTGCACTGCATCGCCCTGCGCCAGCCGCACCTGGGCCAGCCGATAGAGCACTTGAGGCTCGCGCGGGGCGATGCGCTGGGCGCGTTCCAGACTGGAAGCGGCGCCATTCAGATCGCCGCCGCCCTGCTGTTGCTGAGCGGTGGTCAGCAGCGCCAGCACCGGCCCGTCGAGCTGCTCGTCGGCGGCCAGACCGCTGCTGGAGGAAGGAATGCCGCTGGGCGCACTCGGCGCGGGCGCGCTGGCCGGTGCGGAGATCGACGGCGCAGGCTGCCAGGTCGGCTGCGCCGCACTGCCCGAATCGACCGAACCCGAAAACGCGGTATCCGGCGCGGCGAAGGTTTGCAGGGGGGCCGAATCACCCTGGGGCACCATCACCACGACACCTGAATCCTCCTGCTGCGCCGCCGCGGGTGCAGCCGGGGCACGATAGCCCTGGCGCGCCGCCACCTCTTCGGAGACCGGCGCACCCGCATCGACGACCGGGATCGCCCGGCGATCGACGGTGGCGCACCCCTGCATCAGGGCGGCGACCGCCAGAACGGACATCCATTGCTTGTTCACTATTCAGACCTCTTCACTAAACGGCCAGGATGTACCATAGGGCGGCCTATTGCAGCCAGCCGCGCACCCAGTCCATGACCGACTCCGCCGGAGCCTGGAGACCGCAGCCCGGCCCGGGAGCCGGTTCGCTGCCACGGATGTAGGGCATCTGCACCGCATCCGGGCAACGCTCGTCGGTCCCCAGGCCGCTTCGCGCGTCGACCCAGGCGTACGCCACATTGTCCGGCACCGGCGTCTGCAACGGCAGCGGGTCGGCACGACGCATGAAATCCGTCCACACCTGCAGCGCCCCCGTGGCGCCGGTCAGCGACGTCTTGCCGTTGTCATCGCGGCCGAGCCAGACCACTGCCAGCAGATCCTGGCTGAAGCCGGCGAACCAGCTGTCGCGCGAATCGTTGGTGGTCCCGGTCTTGCCGGCCAGGTTCAACGATTGCGGCAGGCGATTATAGGCCGAACGACCGGTGCCTTCGCGCATGGCGCGCTGTAGCGCGTACTGGGTCAGATAGATCGCGCCGGGATCGAAGCGCTGCTGGATCTGGAACGGATAACGCTTGAGCGGCTCGCCATCGGCGGTGAGCACGCTGCGAATGCCGCGCAACGGCGTATTGAAGCCACCGTTGGCCAGCGTCTGGTACATGTCGGCCACCTCGATCGGGCGCAGCCCGCCGGCCCCGAGCAGCATCGACGGATAGGCCGGCCACTTCGGCGAAGCGCCCAGACGCTCGAGCGTCCTGAGCACGTTCGGCACGCCCAGATCGAGCCCGAGCCGGGCGGTGGACAGGTTGTAGGAGTTGGCCAGCGCCTGATACAGATACACCGTGCCATGGGCCTGGCGGCCATAGTTCTGCGGTTTCCAGACTTGCCCGTCGGCGCCCTTGACCGAGAAGGGTTCGTCCTCCAGCAGGCTGGTCAGCGTGTATTGGCTGGGCTTTTCCAGCGCGGCCAGGTAGATGGCCGGCTTGATCAGCGAGCCGATCGGCCGCACCGCATCCAGCGCGCGGTTGAAGCCGGCGTAGCCGGGCTGGCGACTGCCGAGCATGGCCTGGATCTCGCCGGTTTCCGGATTGGTCACCATCATCGCGCCCTCGACGCCTTCGGTACTCTTGCCGAGGCGCTTGAGGGTCTCGCTCATGGCCTGCTCGGCCTTCAGCTGGAGGATCGGGTCGAAGCTGGTGAATACGCGCAGGCCTTCCTCGGTCAGGTCCTCGTCGCGATAGTCCTGGCGCAGCTGGCGCTTGACCAGGTCGAGAAACGCCGGATAGGAACTGTCCGCCAGGCTGCCGCGCTGGGTCACGCCCAGCGGCGCCTGCTTGGCCTTCGCCGCGTCCTCGACGCTGACCACCTGCTGTTCGGCCAGCAGGTCGAGCACCAGATTGCGCCGTTCCAGCGCCCGTTCCGGATTGCGCCGCGGATTGTAGTAGGTCGGGCCCTTGACCATGCCGACCAGCAGCGCCACCTGTGGCAGCTTCAGCTCGGCCAGCGGCTGGCCGAAGAAGTACTGGCTGGCCAGGCCGAAGCCGTGGATCGCCCGGCGGCCATCCTGACCGAGGAACACCTCGTTGAGGTAGGCCTCGAGAATCTCCTGCTTGTCGTAGTGCAGCTCCAGCAGCACCGCCATCATCGCCTCGGTGGCCTTGCGGCTGAGGCTGCGCTCGTTGGTCAGGTAGAAGTTCTTCACCAACTGCTGGGTCAGGGTACTGCCGCCCTGGCGCACCTGGCCGGCAGTCAGGTTGACCCAGACCGCGCGCGCGATCGACTTGGGCGAAACGCCGAAATGATTGAAGAACTCCCGGTCCTCGACGGCCACCAGCGTTTCCACCAGATACGGCGGCACCTGATCGAGCTTGATCAGAATCCGGTCCTCGTTGTGCGCCGGATACAGCCCGCCGATCAGCACCGGCTCCAGACGGGCGACCGGCATCTCGCCGCCGTTGGCGCGACTCAGCCCAGCGACGAAATCGCCGGAGAAGCGTACCCGCAGCCGCTGCGACGCTTCGCTGCCTTCGTAGAACTGGAAACCCCGGGTATGCAGTTCCACGTCGTTGCCGGCCACCGAGGCGCCGCCCGGACCGCTCACGGCCTTTTCGCGGCGATAACCCAGGGCATCGAGTTCGGCGAGAAAATCGTTCTTGTCCAGTTTCTGCCCGACGAACAATTCCAGCGGCCGCGCATAGACCTTGGCGGGAATGGTCCAGCGCTTGCCGGAGAATTTCTCCTGCACCACGGCATCCAGATAGATCGCGAAGCCGGCGAGGATCACCAGGCCGACGATGGAAAGCTTGATCGCCCAGCCCAGCCAGGGGCGAGCCCCACCAGAGCGGCGTTTCGAGCGTGTACGAGAAGAGCGGGGTTTAGTCATGGCGGCGCATTATACGCACTTTACAGCGGCGGACAGACGGCCTCTCGACGGTTTGCAGCGCAGCGCTCAGCGGCCATAATGCCGGCGACTTTCGACTGTGTGGACTGCTTCGCAGTGGACTCGCACGCCCCGTCAACAACTTCAACAAGGAATGACCGTGAGCCAGACACTGATCGCCGCCCTGCAGAACCCTGCCCTGTATCCACACCCCGTCGAGGGCTTCAGGGTCATCGAGACGCACATTTCCTGGGTCATCCTGACCGGTGCCTATGCCTACAAACTGAAGAAGCCGGTCGACTTCGGTTTCCTCGACTTCACCGACCTCGCGGCGCGCAAGCATTTCTGCGAGGAGGAGCTGCGGCTGAATCAGCGCATGGCGCCCGAGCTCTACCTGCAGGTCCTGCCGATCAGCGGCTCCCCGGAGGCGCCACGGATCGACGGCGTAGGCGAGCCCTTCGAATACGTGCTGAAGATGCGCGAATTCCCACAAACCCAGCTACTGGCCGAAGTGCAGGCGCGCGGCGAACTGACCGATGCGCATATCGACGCACTGGCCGAACAGATCGCCCGTTTCCACCTGAACACGCCCCACGTACCCGCCGACCATGCCTTGAACAGTGCCGAGGCGATCGTCGCTCCGATGCGGCAGAACTTCGAGCAGATCCGCCCGTTGCTCAGCGAAGCGGCCGACCTGCAGCAGCTCGACGCACTGGAAGACTGGACCGAAGCCAGCATCCAGCGCCTGCGCCCCCTGCTTGAGCAGCGTTGCCAACAAGGCTTCATTCGCGAATGCCACGGGGATCTGCACCTCGGCAACGCGACGCTGATCGACGGCAAGGTGGTGCTGTTCGACTGCATCGAGTTCAACGAGCCGTTCCGCCTGATCGACATCGCCTCGGATGCCGCGTTCCTGGCCATGGACCTCGAGGATCGAGGCCTGAAGTGCCAGGCCCGGCGCTTCATCAACGGCTGGCTCGAGCGCACCGGCGACTACGCCGCGCTGGAACTGCTCAATCTGTACAAGGCCTACCGCGCGCTGGTGCGCGCCAAGGTCAGCCTGTTCCGCCTGTACCAGGAGCAGGACGCCGTGCAGCGCAAGGTGATCCTGCGCCAGTACCGCAGCTACGCCAACCTGGCGGAAAGCTACAGCGCCATTCCCTCGCGCTTCCTGGCGATCACCCATGGCGTGTCCGCCGTCGGCAAGAGCCACGTCGCGCTACGCCTGGTCGAGGCCCTGGGCGCGGTGCGCCTGCGCTCGGACGTCGAGCGCAAGCGCCTGCACGGCGAACAGCCCGAGGCCCGGCAGGGCCAGCTCGATACCGGCATCTACAGCCAGCAGGCCAGCGAGGCAACTTACCAGCGCCTGCACCAGCTCGCCATGACGGCCTTGCAGGCCGGCTTCTCCGTGGTGATCGACGCGGCCTACCTGAAGCGCCAGCAGCGCCAGGCGGCCTGGCAGGCCGCCGAGTCCACCGGCGTACCCTTCCTGATCCTCGACTGCGAAGCGCCCGACGCGGTGATCGCGCAGTGGCTGGCGCAACGCCAGGCCGAAGGCATCGATCCGTCGGACGCCACCCTGGAAGTCGTGCAGACCCAGCGGGCCGGCCGCGAGCCACTGAGCGAAAGCGAACTGCTGCACAGCCGGCGGGTCGACACCCAGGACGCCGGCAGCCTCGACGACCTGGTCGCCAGCATCCGCCAGCGCCTGCCCGGGCTCTGAGAACCTGTCCAGGAGCGCCGCGCGTCGGCCCGGCTGCGTTAAAAGCAGCCGGGCTCTGGCTCGCGAGAGCGTCCGCAGGCCCTGACCGCCAAACGCCGCCGCGAGCAGAATGCGGTGGCGCTTCTATACTGCCGGTATCCAACCGCGGGAAGCCAACATGCCTGCCAGCGAAACCCGGGCATCACGCCTGGCCAGCGACAGCGTTCAGCTGTTCTCGGCCCGCTCCGACGATTACGCACGTTTTCGCCCCACCTACCCCGAGCCGCTGTTCGACTGGCTGGCCAGCCAGTGCGAGGCCACCGATCTGGCGCTGGACCTGGCCGCCGGCAACGGTCAGGCCAGCCTGCCGCTGACCCGGCACTTCCGCCAGGTGCTCGCCTGCGATGCAAGCCCGCAGCAGCTCTCTGCCGAGCGCTGCTGGCCTGGCGTGCAGCGCTTCGCCGCCGATGCCGAACGGCTGCCCCTGCAGCCTACGCAACTGGACCTGCTGGTGATCGCCCAGGCGCTGCACTGGTTCGCCACGCCGGCATTCTTCCAGCAGGCCCGCCTGGCGCTGAAGCCGGGCGGGCTGCTGTGCGCCTGGTGCTACAGCCTGCTGCAGGTCTCCCCCGCCCTGGACGTCGTGATTCAGCATCTGTACAGCGACATCCTCGGCGGCTACTGGCCGGACGGACGCGCCAGTGTCGACGCCGGCTACCGCGACATCCAGGCACCGTTCCCACGCATCGAGACGCCCGCCTTCGCCATCGAAGCGCAGTGGAACCTCGGCCAGCTCACTGGCTATCTGCGCACCTGGTCCGCCGTGAAGAAATGGCAGCAGGTCCATGGCCAGGATCCGCTGGCGCGCCTGGCGCCCCAGCTGTCGGCGGCCTGGGGCCCGCCGGAACGGCTGCGGCGGATCAGTTGGCCGCTACACTTGCTGACAGGCTACCCAAACCGCTGACACCGTAAGGATGCCGCCATGCACGATGAACTGCTCACCCTGCGAAATCTCGGCAAGACCTCGGCGCAATGGCTGCACGCATCGGGCATTCACACGGCGGAAGATCTGCGGCGGCTGGGCTCGGTCAGCTCCTATCGGGCCGTCAAGGCGCGTGGCTTCGGCGCATCGCGAGTACTGTTGTATGCAATCGAGGGTGCGTTGCGTGACATGCCCTGGCAGGCATTGCCCACGCCGCTCAAGGAAGAGCTGAACCGGCATCTGGACGGCGAACACGACAACAAGAGCTAGCTCACAACCTCCACTGCGCAGGATTTACTCGGCCCGGCGGCCAAGCCTATTGTTCGCCAAAGAGTCTCTGCCAACCGCCTGCCCGTTCGTTCAAGGATCGCCGACATGTATTTACTCGGGGAGCAACCGGCCTACGCCGATCGCCTGATCAACCGCCTGCAAGGAATCCCCGCTCAACTACTGGAAGGGCTGCCGCCGTCCGGCCCGCGCATCGAACTGAAGCCCAGCGACGACCTGTGTGCCGCGCTTGCGCAACAGCAGTTGCTCATCATCGAAACCGGCCTGCTGCACGCCCTGATCGACGACAAGCCACTGTTCTATCTCCAGGAAGGCGACCTGCTCGGCCTGCGCCAGGGCAGTGAGCTGCCGCAATGGCGCTACTGCAGCGACGAGCCGCTCAACCTGGTGCCTTATTCGCGCAGCGCCGTGTTCCAGCACATTCATGCCGACGAACACCGCCAGGAGTTGTTCCTTCAGTACCTGATCGGCCATACCGCGCTACTCTGCGATGCCCTTGCCCGCCTCAAGCAGCCGGAAATCCGCCCGGCCACCGGCTTCAAGCACTTCGCCACCGGCGAGGAGCTGATCCGCCAGGGCGACGAGGCGGACAACGTCTTCATCATCATCGACGGCCACGCCGATGCCGTGGTCGACGGGCAGAAGGTCGGCGACGTGCAGAAGGACGAGATCTTCGGCGCCATGGCGGTTTTCACCCGCGAACGCCGCAGCGCCACGGTGATCGCCAGCGAGCCCTGCACGGTGATGGTCATTCCCAAGGAGCAGTTCCTCGGCCTGACGCAGAGCAACCCGCGCATCGCCCACAGCCTCATCGAAAGCATGGCCCGCCGCATCGACCTGCTGAACAAGGAGGTCACGCAGTTACGCGTCAGCATCGCGGTATAGGGTCGCCGCAGGGGCCAGCGAAGACAGAAAATTATTTTTACGAAAGGCGGTTGACTTCGAAATGAGAATTGTTATTATTATCACAACTGATCGCAAGGTCAGTCGATAGCAGAAGGCTCAGGCAGTCGAGCCTTCGGGTTATCTCCTCATCAGGCTAATCACGGTTTTGACCCGGCTCTGCCGGGTCTTTTTTTGCCTGCAGAAAAGCCGTCGCCATCGAAGCCCACATCATGGCCTGCGCGTGCGCAGCTGCTCGCAATGGTCCTGCGCTTGCTGGGCCGGCGTATACCAGACGAAATCGGCCTGCTCCGCCGACACTCGCTCGCCCACCTCGGCGAGCATCAATACCTGCGCAGCGCCGGCGGACAAATCCTCGAGATGCAGCGGCACGCCCAGATCGCGCCGCACATGGAAAGCCCCGGCCAGCAACATGGCCGGCTTCGGCGCAGCCTGCACGCGCTCGGCCATGCGCCGATCGCGTTGCTGCTGCACGGCGAGCATGGCCGGCAGTTGCGACGCGGGCAGCATGCCGCAATGCGACACCTCGATCTGCGCCAGCAAGGCATCGCGCACCGCGGCCGCGCCGCTGGCGCGGCCCTGCAGCTGCGGCGCGGCGCGATAGATGGCGGCGATCTCCTCACGCCCCAGATTGGCATGCAGCAATGGATAGGGCTGCGCCAGCGCATGGCGCACGAGCGGGCCGTACAGCTGCCAGTCCCAACCGTCCTGCCATGCCAGTGCGGCGGGCAGATCGTCCGGCGCTCGCCCCTCGCGCATGTCGGTCCTGGCCGCATCCACCCGCACCTGCTGCTCCGGCGTGAGCATTTCCAGCAACAGGCTGCCTGACGCTCGTCGCTCGGCCAGGGCCTGCAACAGCCACAGCTGCAAGGCATGATGATCCGGGTTGTCGTGACGCTCGCCGATCAGCAACCGGTCAGCCTCCGCCAGGCGTGCCACCAGTTGCCCTGGCGTCAGCGTTTCGCCGCTGCGCAGATCGGCGATCGAGCCGAGGTCGGCATGCTCGCGCCCTTCCGGACTCTGCCAGTCGGGCAAGGGCGGCAGCGAATGGCAGGCGGTCAGCATGCTCAAGGCAAGCAGTAGCAGAAGGCGCACGGCGAACTCCTCAGGATCGATGAACGATGGGTGGCCGCGTTCCGCAGACGCGGCAGCAGACCGCATTGCGCGAGCCGAGGGGCGACCACGACGCCGGCGCGCGACGACAGGCTGCCACGATAACCTGCGACTATCTTGCCGTCATGCTGGATCGCCTGCGGGAAAACCCTGCCGCGGCGCCGGTTCGGGCAGCGGGCCAGCGCCGCGCACAGCTCGGCTGCGCATTGCCTCGCGCTGCGGGATAATCACCGCTCATACCGGAGAACCCGATGATCAGATTGTGCGCAACGTCCGAGCTTGGCGAAGGCCAGAGTCGCGGCTTTACCATCGACGCCCGCAAGGTGATCGCGATCCGCCGAGACGGACGCCTCTACCTTTACGAGAACCGCTGCCCGCACCGCGGCGTGCCCCTGGAATGGCTGCCCGACCGTTTTCTCGACGCGAGCGGCAGCCTGCTGCAATGCGCGACCCACGGTGCACTGTTTCTCATCGAATCAGGTGAATGCGTTGCCGGGCCATGTGCCGGCCAGGCCCTGCGGCCCCTGCCGGGCATAGAGCAGGACGACAGCATCTGGTTGCAAACTGATCGGCAGAGCGACAGTTGAACACGGGCGTCGAGCGCCCGGCTTGGTTATCATGCCGCCACTGCTTTTCCGTGAGATCGTCATGCGTCGCCTGCTGAGTCTGCTTCTCCTGCTATTCGTGCTCCCTGCCAGCGCCGGCCTGTTCGACAACAAGCCCAGCGCCAGCTTCGGCGGCGCGCTGAACAACAGCGCGGACTTCCTGCCGGTGCGCGAGGCGTTCCGGCTGAGCCTGGTCGACGCGACGCCCGAACGCATCACGCTGCGTTTCGTCGCGGCCGAGGGCTACTACCTCTACCGCCACCGCTTCGCCTTCCAGACCACGGAACCGGGGGTCAGCCTCGGCGAAGCGCAGCTGCCGGCCGGCGTGCAGAAAGTCGACGACTATTTCGGCGAGATCGAAGCCTACTACGGCATCCTCGATATCGAGCTGCCGCTATCCAATCCCGACAACCGCCCCTTCAACCTGCAGGTGTCCTACCAGGGCTGCGCCGACAAGGGCCTGTGCTATCCGCCGGAAACCGAAACGCTCGCCATCGGCGATGGCGCCAGCCCGGCGGCTTCGCCCCCCGGCGCCCAGCCAGCCGAGGACAGTCGTCTGTCGTGGCGCGCCATCGCGCTGTTCTTCCTCGCCGGCCTGGGCCTGACGTTCACCCCCTGCGTGCTGCCGATGCTGCCGATCCTCTCCGGCGTGGTCCTGCGTGGCCAGACCGGCGGCCTGCGCAGCTTCCTGCTGTCGCTGGCCTATGTCCTGCCGATGGCCGGCGGCTTCGCCCTGCTCGGCGCGCTGATGGGCGTGTTCGGCGCGGAGCTGAATCTGCAGGCGCGCCTGCAGTCGCCGTGGGTCCTGGTGCCCTTCGCGCTGTTCTTCGTCGCCTTCGCGCTGGCCATGTTCGGCCTGTTCGAGCTGCGTCTGCCGCAGGCCATCAGCAACCGCCTTGATCGCATCGCCGGCAATGCCCGTGGCGGCTCGTTCATGGGCGCGGCGTTGCTCGGCGTGGTCTCCAGCCTGCTGGTCTCGCCTTGCGTTTCCGCACCGCTGGCCGGTGCGCTGCTCTACATCAGCGCCAGCGGCGACGCCCTGGGCGGCGGCCTGAAACTGTTCGCCCTGGGGCTGGGCATGGGCGCGCCGCTGGTGCTGTTCGCCACCGGCGGCGGCGCGCTGCTGCCCAAGGGCGGGCCCTGGATGATCGGCGTGCGCAACACTTTCGGCGTGCTGCTGCTGGCCGTCTCGGTGTGGATGCTCGAGCGCGTGCTGCCCGGCCCGCTGGCGCTGGCCTTGTGGGGCTTGCTCGCCGCTGGCAGCGCGCTGTTCCTCGGCACGCTGGAGTTCACCCGCAAGACGCCGCGGCAGAAGCTCGCCCAATTGCTGGGGCTGGCGTTGCTGGTGTATGCCCTGGCGGCCTGGGTCGGCGCCCTGCAGGGCGGCTCCGATCCGCTGCGGCCGCTGCCCAAGAACAGCGGCATGGCGCAGGGCAGCGCCGCCATCGAAGGCTGGCATACCATCTCGACGCCAGGCGAACTCGACACCCAGTTGGCCGCTGCCCGCGCAGCCGGCCAGCCCCTGTTGCTGGACTGGTATGCCGATTGGTGCATCAGTTGCAAGGTGATCGAACGCGAAGTCTTCGCCAACCCGCAAATCGCGCCGCGCCTGGCCGACTACCGGCTGATCCGCTTCGACATCACCGAAAGCAACGCCGCGCAGCGCAGCCTGCTGGACCGTTACAAGCTGTTCGGCCCGCCGGCGGTCCTCTTCTTCGACCGGGCCGGCAACGAACTGATGGACGTGCGCGTCGTCGGCGAAATCGATGCCGCCGGATTCGCCGAGCGTCTGGACCGCGCCGCAGCGTCTCTCTAGAGACTCCTCTTGCGGCAATCTCCAGCCATAATGCGGGCATTTAACGCGATCGCGCGACATGACTGGACAGTCAGCCCATGCTTCGGGCATAGTTTTTCACTTTCCGCGAGCCCGCCCATCCGCTGGCTCGGCGCACCTAGAAAAACAAGGAATAGGCATGGCCACGCTTCTGGTCCTTCACGGCCCGAACCTGAATCTGCTCGGCACCCGCGAGCCGGGCGTCTACGGCGCGGTGACGCTGGCACAGATCAACCAGGATCTGGAGCAGCGCGCCCGTGACGCCGGACACCACCTGCTGCACCTGCAATCCAACGCCGAATACGAATTGATCGAGCGCATTCACGCCGCTCGCAGCGAAGGCGTCGACTTCATCCTGATCAATCCCGCAGCCTTCACGCACACCAGCGTCGCGTTACGTGACGCATTGCTGGCCGTGAGCATCCCATTCATCGAAGTGCACCTGTCCAACGTGCACAAACGTGAACCTTTCCGCCATCACTCCTACTTCTCCGACGTAGCGGTAGGGGTGATCTGCGGCCTTGGCGCCAGCGGTTACCGGCTGGCCTTGGAGGCCGCCCTGGAACAACTCGCTGCTTCCTGAGGACTCGCCTGCCGAGCCCTGAACACGCGAGCAGCAATGCCCTTTGAACTTACCTGGGAGTCAATGCTTCATGGATATTCGCAAAGTCAAGAAACTGATCGAACTGCTGGAAGAGTCCGGTATCGACGAATTGGAAATCCACGAGGGTGAAGAGTCGGTACGCATCAGCCGCCACAGCAAGCAGGTCGCGATGCAGCAGCCGATCTACGCCCAGGCTCCGGCCGCGCCTGCTCCGGCGCCAGCCGCAGCGGCCGCACCGGCTGCCGATGCCGCCCCGGCCGCACCCAAGCTGAACGGCACCGTGGTTCGCTCGCCGATGGTCGGCACCTTCTACCGCGCCTCCTCGCCGGAAGCCAAGGCCTTCGTCGACGTCGGCCAGAGCGTGAAGAAGGGCGACATCCTGTGCATCGTCGAAGCCATGAAGATGATGAACCACATCGAGGCCGAAACCAGCGGCACCATCGAATCCATCCTGGTGGAGAATGGTCAGCCGGTCGAATTCGACCAGCCGCTGTTCACCATCGTTTGAACCGCGGAGAGCCAGCGATGTTGGAAAAAGTACTGATCGCCAACCGCGGTGAGATCGCCCTACGGGTTCTGCGCGCTTGCAAGGAACTGGGCATCAAGACCGTGGCTGTGCACTCCACTGCCGACCGTGACCTGATGCACGTGTCGCTGGCCGACGAGTCCGTGTGCATCGGCCCGGCCTCCTCCGCCCAGTCCTACCTGAGCATCCCGGCCATCATCGCCGCCGCCGAAGTGACCGGCGCCGACGGCATCCACCCCGGCTACGGCTTTCTCGCCGAGAACGCCGACTTCGCCGAACAGGTGGAGAAGTCCGGCTTCACCTTCATCGGCCCGACCGCCGACGTGATCCGCCTGATGGGCGACAAGGTCTCGGCCAAGGATGCGATGAAGCAGGCCGGCGTACCGACCGTACCGGGGTCCGACGGCCCGCTGCCGGAAGACGAACACAAAGCGCTGCAGATCGCCCGCGAAGTGGGTTATCCGGTGATCATCAAGGCCGCCGGTGGCGGTGGTGGTCGCGGCATGCGCGTGGTGCACAAGGAAGAGGACCTGATCGCCTCGGCCAAGCTGACCCGCAACGAAGCCGGCGCGGCGTTCGGCAACCCGATGGTTTACCTTGAGAAGTTCCTGACCAACCCGCGCCACGTGGAAATCCAGGTGCTGGCCGACGGCCAGGGTAACGCCATCCACCTGGGCGATCGCGACTGCTCGCTGCAGCGCCGTCACCAGAAGGTGATCGAAGAAGCCCCTGCCCCGCTGATCGACGAAGAAGCCCGCCGCAAGGTCCAGGCCCGCTGCGTTCAGGCCTGTATCGATATCGGCTACCGCGGCGCCGGGACGTTCGAGTTCCTCTATGAAGACGGCAACTTCTACTTCATCGAGATGAACACCCGCGTACAGGTCGAGCATCCCGTTACCGAGATGGTCACCGGCATCGACATCGTCAAGGAGATGCTGCTGATCGGCGGCGGCCAGAAGCTGTCGATCAAGCAGGAAGACGTCGTCATCCGCGGCCACGCCGTCGAATGCCGCATCAACGCCGAAGACCCGCGCAACTTCATGCCCAGCCCGGGCAAGGTCAAGCATTTCCATGCCCCGGGCGGCAACGGCGTGCGCGTCGATTCGCACCTGTACGATGGCTACACGGTACCGCCGCACTACGACTCGCTGATCGGCAAGCTGATCACCTTCGGCGCCAACCGCGACGAAGCCATGGGCCGTATGCGCAACGCCCTGGACGAACTGATCGTCGACGGCATCAAGACCAACGCCCCACTGCACCGCGACCTGGTACGCGACCCAGGCTTCTGCAAGGGCGGCGTCAACATCCATTACCTGGAAAAGAAACTGGGTATGGACAAGCACTAAGCTGCAAGCTGCAAGCTGCAAGCTGCAAGCTGCAAGCATATGATGCAGACCTCTGGAGCGGCCTCGGCCGCTCCTTCTTTTTTATTCTTGCAGCTTGAGGCTTGAAGCTTGAAGCTGCTCCCGAAGGGAGCCTCCCATGTCCTGGCTGCAAATCCGCCTTGCCATCACCCCCGACCAGGCCGAAGCGCTGGAGGACCAGCTGCTGGAACTCGGCGCGGTCTCCGTGACCTTCATGGACGCCGAAGACCAGCCGATCTTCGAGCCGGACCTGGGCACCACCCCGCTGTGGTCGCACACCCACCTGCTGGCGCTGTTCGAAGCCGATACCGACGCCGACGCCCTGCTCGCCCACCTGCAGCTGCTGCGTGGCGGCGAGCTGCCGGAGCAGCAGGTCGAGCGGGTCGAGGACCAGGACTGGGAGCGCAGCTGGATGGACAACTTCCAGCCGATGCGCTTCGGCCGTCGCCTGTGGATCGTGCCCAGCTGGCATGCCGCCCCCGAACCCGACGCGGTCAACCTGCTGCTCGATCCGGGACTGGCCTTCGGCACCGGCACGCACCCGACCACCGCGCTCTGCCTCGAATGGCTGGATACCCAGCATCTGGAGGGTCAGTCCCTGCTGGACTTCGGTTGCGGCTCGGGGATTCTCGCCATCGCCGGCCTGCTGCTGGGCGCCGAGCGCGCCGTCGGCACCGACATCGACAACCAGGCACTGGAAGCCTCGCGTGACAATGCCGAGCGCAACGGCATCGCCGCCGAACGCTTCGTGCTCCACCTGCCCGAGCAGTTACCGCAGGAGCCCGCCGACGTGGTGGTGGCCAACATTCTCGCCGGTCCGCTGGTGGCCCTCGCGCCGCGCATCGGCGCACTGGTCAAGCCCGGCGGGCGGCTGGCGCTGTCCGGCATTCTCGCCGAGCAGGCCGAGGAGGTCCGCGCCGCCTACGACGAGGCCTTCGAACTCGACCCGACCGCCGACAAGGAAGGCTGGGTGCGCATCAGCGGCAGACGCCGACGCTGAGAGCCCGTTTACGATCTGCTGCGCGTCGGCCCTGCTGCGTTCGAAACAGGTCGGCGCACCAGCCCGGTCGGAAAGCCGCTTGCGGCCAACGGACTTCAGTACGCCCCCGAAGGGGCGAGCGAAGCGAGTCATGCTCACTGCAAGCAGGCTCCCAGACGCAATGCCTGCACGCCCGGCACGGCCTGCGGCCGTTACCAGCCACTGCCGCTGGGCGCCAGGCATGCGCTAGACTAGCCGGCACTTTCCCTGCGGACCCGCGCATGACCAGCTTCATCACCCAATGCCCCCACTGCAGCACCCGTTTTCGCGTCAGCCGCAGCCAGCTTCGCGCTGCGCATGGCACGGTGCGCTGTGGCGCCTGCATGGGGGTGTTCAATGCGGCCCGCCAGCTGCTGCGTGATGATCTCGACCCGCAGCAAGCGCTGAGCGACCCGCTCCCGCCCCGGACCGAGGAACGTCAGCCGGCGCCCGCCGCAGCCCAGGCTGAACCGGCGCAGCCGCCAGGCCAGCCTGACGAGACCCTGTGGATCCATGACGATCTGGATCTGGACAGCCTCGACCTCGACGAGGAACTGGCCAAGCTCGAGCGCCAGGAACTCGAGTTGTCACGTGATTTTCTCGAATTGCAGCATGCCTCCAGCCCGGCCTCGCGCATTCTCGACGCACGGCCGGAAGAGGAACGCATTCACGACGAAAGCTGGGCCGAGATCCTGCTGAACGCCGAAGCGGCGAGCACGGAAGAACCCGCCGCAAACGCAGGCACTGAGGGCGAGCCCGAACCTGTCAGCTTCACCCCGGTCACGGCAGAGGCGCCCCAGCCTCCCAGCCCGCTGGCGATGAGCGCCAGGCCACTGGCCGCGGCCAAGGCCCAGCACGCCCGCACCGAGCGAATCGAGCCGGACTTCGACCTGCCCGCGGCAACGGTCGCCGATACCGCCGACACCGGCGCGCCACGCCGCGAACCCGACCTGCGTGCCGAACCGCTGTTCGAGCTCGAAGACGAGCCGTTGCAACTGGACTGGCAACAACGCAAGAAGCCCTGGGGTCGCTGGTTCGGCTGGGGCACGCTGAACCTCCTGGCCCTGCTCGCGCTCGGCGCCCAGTACGTGACCTACAACTACGACGAACTGTCGCGCCAGGCGCAGTACCGCCCCTGGTTCGAACGGCTCTGCCCGACACTGGGCTGCGAGTTGCCAGCGCTGGTCGACATCAGCCAGATCCGCAGCAGCAACCTGGTGGTACGCAGCCATCCCGACTTCAGCGGGGCTCTGGTGGTCGATGCGATCCTCTACAACCGCGCGCCCTTCGCCCAGCCCTTCCCGTTGCTGGAAATCCGCTTCGCCGACCTCAATGGCAAGCTGCTGGCCAGCCGCAGCTTCAAGCCCAGCGAATACCTTTCCGGCGAGCTGGCAGGACAGGCCCAGATGCCGCCCCAGGTGCCTATCCACATCGCCCTGGACATCCTCGATCCGGGCGCGAAGGCGGTCAACTACAGCCTGAGCTTCCATTCGCCGGACTAGCGAAACGCCGCCTAGCAGAAACCTTGCCATCACGCACCGCATGTGGCGGTGCCCGGGCGCGATTTTCAAACTCCTGGCGATAAGCTGGGCACTGTTCAGAATTTGTTCAAAACAGCCTTTAACCCGTCATGCGGAGCGGGTATTATGCCCACCCTTTTTTGTAGTCCCGATCGACCTAAGAACCTGTTCAGGATCTGCTGCGCGTCGGCCCTGCTGCGTTAAAAACAGGCTCGGAATGCTCATTACATCAGTAAAGTCGCCCGCGACGCCGACCGTTCCTCGCCTGTTTGATTCGCTGTCGCTCACCCTTCGGGCCAGCCTTCGGCTGTTACTCCCGTTGGTCGTTGCGCCTTGCAGGACTCCAACTCGGCAGATCGTGAACAGGCTCTAACAAGCAGGCTCCAGGCAGGGAATCTTCATGTCAGCGGTACGCATCGGCCCTTACACCTTGACCAACCGGTTGATTCTCGCGCCCATGGCCGGCGTGACCGACCAGCCGTTCCGCCGGTTGTGCCGCCGTTTCGGGGCGGCCCTGGTGGTATCGGAAATGCTCACCAGCGATGTGCGCCTGTGGAGCAGCCGCAAGTCACGCCTGCGCCTGCAACATGCCGGCGAGCCGGAGCCACGCTCGGTGCAGATTGCCGGCGGCGATCCCGAGATGCTTGCCGAGGCGGCCCGGCGCAACGTGGAACTGGGCGCGCAGATCATCGATATCAACATGGGCTGCCCGGCGAAGAAGGTCTGCAACAAGGCCGCCGGCTCGGCGCTGATGCGCGACGAGCGCCTGGTCAGCGAAATCCTCGAGGCGGTGGTGGCCGCGGTGGACGTCCCGGTGACGCTGAAGATCCGTACCGGCTGGGATCGGCAGAACCGGAACGGCACCAGCATCGCCCGTATCGCCGAGCAGTCAGGCATCGCCGCCCTCGCCGTGCATGGGCGGACCCGCGCCGATCTCTACACCGGCGACGCCGAATACGACACCATCGCCGCGATCAAGCAGGCGGTGTCGATTCCGGTGTTCGCCAATGGCGACATCGACTCGCCGGAGAAGGCACGCAAGGTGCTGGAAGCCACCGGCGCCGACGCGCTGCTGATCGGTCGCGCGGCTCAGGGCCGACCCTGGATCTTTCGCGAGATCGAACACTACCTGCGTACCGGCGAGTTGATGCCGGTGCCGGCACTGGAAGAAGTCGAAAGCGTCCTGCTGGAGCATCTGCAGGCGCTGCACAGCTTCTATGGCGAAGTGATGGGCGTGCGCATCGCCCGCAAGCATGTGGGTTGGTATCTCGCAACACTGCCGGGCGCGAAGGATTTTCGCGCCCGTTTCAATCATCTGGAAGACAGGGATGCACAGGGCTTCAGCATTCGGCAGTTTTTCGCCGAACAACGCTCAGGACCCGGCTCGGTGGATGGAACAGAGGTGGCCGCATGACGCTGTTGAATGAAACATTGGTAAGTGGAACGACATCCGTGAGTGACAACGTGAATCTGAAGCAGCACCTGAATACGCCGAGCGAAGCAGGCCAGACGCTGCGCGGCAGCGTCGAAAAGGCGCTGCACAACTATTTCGCCCGTCTCGAAGGTGCCGACGTCACGGACGTTTACAACCTCGTACTCTCCGAAGTGGAAGCGCCGCTGCTGGAAACGGTGATGCACTACGTCAAGGGCAACCAGACCAAGGCCTCCGAACTGCTGGGCCTGAACCGCGGCACCCTGCGCAAGAAACTCAAGCAATACGACCTTCTCTAAGCCACGAGCCGCAAGCTTCGAGCCGCAAGCAGACGCGCGCTTTTCTTGTAGCTTGCAGCTTGCGGCTCACTCTGATGGAACCGTTATGACCGATCACTCCGTTCGCCTTCCCGTCCGCCGTGCGCTGATCAGCGTGTCCGACAAGACCGGCGTCGTTGACTTCGCCCGTGAACTCGCCGCCCTCGGCGTCGAGATCCTCTCCACCGGCGGCACCTTCAAGCTGCTCAGCGAGAACGGCATCGCCGCCGTGGAAGTCGCCGATTACACCGGCTTCCCGGAAATGATGGACGGCCGGGTGAAGACGCTGCATCCGAAGATCCACGGCGGCATCCTCGGCCGTCGCGACCTGGACGGCGCGGTGATGGAAGAACACGGCATCGCGCCGATCGATCTGGTCGCGGTCAACCTCTATCCGTTCGCCGCCACCGTGGCCAAGCCCGACTGCACTCTGCCGGATGCCATCGAGAACATCGACATCGGCGGCCCGACCATGGTTCGCAGCGCGGCGAAGAATCACAAGGACGTCGCCATCGTGGTCAATGCCGGGGACTACGCCGGTGTCGTCGAGAACCTGAAAAGCGGCGGCCTGACCTATGCCCAGCGTTTCGACCTGGCGCTCAAGGCCTTCGAGCACACTGCGGCCTACGACGGCATGATCGCCAACTACCTGGGCGGCATCGACCAGACCGCGCAGTCCCTCACCACCGAAGGGCGCAGCCTGTTCCCACGCACCTACAACATGCAGTTCATCAAGGCGCAGGACATGCGCTACGGCGAGAACCCGCACCAGCAGGCGGCCTTCTACGTCGAGAAGCCGGACGAGGCCTGCGTCGCCACTGCCAGGCAATTGCAGGGCAAGGAACTGTCGTTCAACAACGTCGCCGACACCGATGCCGCGCTGGAATGCGTGAAGAGCTTCGTCAAGCCGGCCTGCGTCATCGTCAAGCACGCCAACCCCTGCGGCGTCGCGGTGGTCCCGGAAGACGAAGGCGGCATCCGCAAGGCCTACGACCTGGCCTACGCCACCGACAGCGAGTCCGCCTTCGGCGGCATCATCGCCTTCAACCGCGAGCTGGACGGCGCAACCGCCCAGGCCATCGTCGAGCGCCAGTTCGTCGAGGTGATCATCGCGCCCAAGGTATCCCAGGCCGCGCGCGACGCCGTCGCCAGCAAGGCCAACGTGCGCCTGCTGGAATGCGGCGAGTGGCCAGCCGAGCGCAGCCCGGGCTGGGACTACAAACGCGTCAATGGCGGCCTGCTGATCCAGAGCCGCGACATCGGCATGATCACCGAGGCCGACCTGAAGATCGTCACCCGGCGCGCGCCGACCGAGCAGGAAATCCACGACCTGATCTTCGCCTGGAAAGTGGCCAAGTTCGTCAAGTCCAACGCCATCGTCTACGCCAAGAACCGGCAGACCGTCGGCGTCGGCGCCGGCCAGATGAGCCGTGTCAACTCCGCACGCATCGCCGCGATCAAGGCCGAGCACGCCGGCCTGCCGGTGCCCGGTGCGGTGATGGCCTCGGACGCTTTCTTCCCCTTCCGCGACGGCATCGACAACGCGGCCAAGGCCGGCATCACCGCAGTGATCCAGCCGGGCGGCTCGATGCGCGACGAGGAAGTCATCACCGCGGCCGACGAAGCCGACATCGCCATGGTGTTCACCGGCATGCGCCATTTCAGGCATTAACAGCGAGCTGCAAGCTGCAAGCTGCAAGCCGCAAGCAACAGCAGGCACGCGCCCGCTTCTGCTTGTAGCTTGAGGCTTGAGGCTTGCAGCTCTCTCCGAAGGAGAGTCTTTATGAACGTTTTGATCATCGGCAGCGGCGGCCGCGAGCACGCCCTGGCCTGGAAAGTGGCGCAGGATCCGCGCGTCGAGAAGGTCTTCATCGCCCCGGGCAACGCCGGTACCGCCAGCGAAGCCAAGTGCGAGAACGTCGCCATCGACGTGCTGGCCATCGAACGACTGGCCGATTTCGCCGAGAAGAACGTGCAACTGACCATCGTCGGCCCGGAAGCGCCGCTGGTCAAAGGCGTTGTCGACCTGTTCCGCAGCCGCAAACTGGATATCTTCGGCCCCACCGCCGCCGCCGCCCAGTTGGAAGGCTCCAAGGCCTTCACCAAGGATTTCCTGGCGCGTCACAAGATCCCGACTGCCGACTACCAGAACTTCACCGAGATCGAGCCAGCGCTGGCCTACCTGCGCGAGAAAGGCGCACCCATCGTCATCAAGGCCGACGGCCTGGCCGCTGGCAAGGGTGTGATCGTCGCCATGACTCTCGACGAAGCCGAGGACGCCGTGCGCGACATGCTGTCGGGCAATGCCTTCGGCGATGCCGGCGCGCGCGTAGTCATCGAACAATTCCTGGATGGCGAAGAGGCCAGCTTCATCGTCATGGTCGACGGCGAACACGTGCTGCCGATGGCCACCAGTCAGGACCACAAGCGCGTCGGCGACGGCGACAGCGGCCCGAATACCGGCGGCATGGGCGCCTACTCGCCGGCGCCGGTGGTCACCGCCGAAGTGCACCGGCGGGTGATGGACGAGGTGATCTACCCGACCGTGCGTGGCATGGCCGCCGAAGGCAACGTCTACACCGGCTTCCTCTATGCCGGCCTGATGATCGACAAGGCCGGCGCGCCCAAGGTCATCGAGTTCAACTGCCGCTTCGGCGACCCGGAAACCCAGCCGATCATGGTGCGCCTGGAAAGCTCGCTGGTGCTGCTGGTCGAGGCCGCGCTGGCCAGGGCGCTGGACAAGGTCGAGGCGACCTGGGACCCGCGCCCGAGCGTCGGCGTGGTGCTGGCCGCCGGTGGCTACCCGGGCGACTACACCAAGGGCGACGTAATCGAGGGCCTGGTTGAGGCCGCTCAGCTCGACGGCAAGGTCTTCCATGCCGGCACCGCGTTGAATGGCGAAGGCCAGGTGATAACCGCCGGCGGCCGCGTGCTCTGCGCCACGGCCATCGGCGCCAGCGTCTCCGACGCCCAGCAGCAGGCCTACCGTCTGGCGGAAAAAATCCGCTGGAACGGCTGTTTCTACCGCAAGGACATCGGCTACCGCGCCATCGCCCGCGAACGTGGCGAAGGCTGAAGCCTGGATTCGATGCGCTCCGCTGAGCGCGTCAGCATGAAACTCCGTTACGTGTTGCAGGGTCTTGCTGGTAGTGTCTGGCTCGGATTGCTTGCAACAGCCGACATTAGCGATCGGGCGCTCGCGGGCAGGTTGGCGCTGAGCGCAGCGAAGCCCAACTGAGACCGGCACGAGCGTGTTGGGCTTCGCTGCTTCGCTCCTCAGGCTGCGCGCCCCGCCCCAACGGCGTGCGGCGCCCATGCAACACGCAACAGGGACATAGCATCGAGTAGGAGGCGGCCTCGCGGCCGCCGTCCTCTCACACCACCGTACATACGGTTCCGTATACGGCGGTTCAGGCCATGCGATTAAGCCGGTTGATCGTATCCAGTATCGAGACCAGTCCGAGTCGATCCCAGAGCTTCTTCGGCAACGCCTGATTCATATGCGGCGCACCCGAGTTCCACCACGGGCCTCGGCCATTGAAGGCTGATTTGCAGGCGCGTTCCTCGCTTAACCCCAGACGCATCAGGTTACGCGCCCTCGTAGA
This sequence comes from Pseudomonas lopnurensis, assembly GCF_015070855.1. GTDB lineage: Bacteria > Pseudomonadota > Gammaproteobacteria > Pseudomonadales > Pseudomonadaceae > Stutzerimonas > Stutzerimonas lopnurensis. The sequence continues at coordinate 528 of NZ_JADDIX010000020.1, read as the reverse complement.
GGGCTGCCTCCATTGGCGCCAGATGACACAGCGAAGCTTGTGCCTGACCCAACCATCCAGCTCTTCAAGTGGACGCTTGCTCTGGCTGAGCCTGAAGTAACCTGCCCAGCCACGCAGCACCGGGTTGAGCCGCTCGATGACGCTCGCCATCTTGTGGCCCCGTGCTGCACGCAGTAAGTCTCTGAGTCGGTCGCGCAAGCGCTTCAGGCTCATCGTTGCTATCCGCAGCCTTGGCTGCGGGTGCCAGCTCATCCCATATCCCAGGTAGTCGCACTTCCAGGCTCCTGCCACGCGACTCTTGTCCCGGTTCACCGTCAGTTTCAGACGTTGATCCAAGAAGCGCTCAACACTCGCCAGTACTCGCTCGCCAGCCCGTAGACTGCGTACATAAATGTTCGCGTCATCGGCATAACGCACGAAGCGATGACCCCGCCGTTCCAGTTCGCGGTCGAGTTCATCGAGCAGGATATTCGACAGCAACGGCGAGAGCGGGCCGCCTTGCGGCGTCCCCTCCTGCCGTTGGCTGAC
>NZ_JADDIX010000002.1 GCF_015070855.1 Pseudomonas lopnurensis | reverse complement strand
TGAGGGCTGAGTTTGCGGGCATCTGTTTTCATGGGGACAGATTATCCAATATGCCCTATTTATTTGCCAGGTTAATACCCCCTAGCTCTTGCTGCATTTTTTCGGCCATTAAACTGTCAGCTGCCGCCTCACTTGCAGAACAATATCTTCCACAACCACCTTCGGTCCAGCAATAGTGAGGCCGACGAAAGTTTCTGATTCTATCGTTATCAAGTCGCTGCCGAGCCTAATGACCAGGGATTCAATTTCTTGAGACCCACCAACCCCCCAAGACTTATTAATACCAACTGCGCCATTCCTCAGAAGAACAGCACGGAGGGCATCTCTGAGGGCATCGTCATATTCATCACCGAGAATAATTGTCTCTGTCTCTTTGACCATTCTTAGAACCCCAAATCCTTGCCGCCAGACCGGCTTGCAGACTCAATAATTTGTTCCCAACTCTTGCCTTTATCCCTAAGCCAATCAACAGCCGGCCCTAACTTATCGCCGTATTTCTCGAGATTCCTAGCGTAAATCACCTCAAGTTGCGGTGCAGGTGTGAGATCTTTGTACTGAACACCCAAATCTCGACGCATTTGATGGAGTTGACGAGCAACCTGCTCGGGTGATGCGCCCGCCGCTCGCATGTTGAGTGCAATGTCTTCAAGCGCTTTGACTTCGTTGACATATGCTTGTCGCAAAGGCGGAAGTCCACCCTTTGGAACACCCGGCACATCCAGCTTACTCAGATCACCAACAGCCCCGACCTGCGCTTTCCAACCACTAGGGGCAGGTGCCTCGGCAAGAACATTAACAACGTTCTTGGCCGCAGAGGGCAGCTTGGCCGCAACCTGGGCGGTTCCTCGCACCGCCGTCAGCACACCGACCAGTTCAGCCGCAAAGCGTGCGCCCTCAACGCCCGCCGTAACGGAGCCTTGCCAACCGGCATCATTGTAAGCCTGGGTTAGCAGTGCTGCGCGCTGTTCTAGATCACCGAAATAGCTATCGCCAAATTGCTGCCTGAACTCGGAGGAACTGGCGAGCAATTTCAGTGTATCCATCACCTCCGGTAGGTTGGTGACCAGTTGGTAGAGACCTTCTACGGTTTCAGCAGCGGAAAGCCCAATACCACCACCTACACCAACAACCAGTCCCAAATCCTGTTGTGCGGAAACCAGATTCCACTTCGCCTCAGTTCCTATCTGACAGAAACGATCCTGGCACTCTTTAAGCTCTTTCTCTTTCTGCTCTTCCTGAGCATGACTCAAATAGTTGTACTGCGTAGCACTCCCCGCCACCCAAGCCCCAGCCTGCAGCGCCTTCTCATCCCCACCCTGCGCAGCCACCGCCAGAATCCCGATCACCTGCGAGTTCATCACCAGCAGACTCTTCTTCTGGTCGGGGTCCATCTCACCGTATTGCTTGGCCAGACTGTCGACCAGCAGCTCATTCACCCCTGCAGCCAATGCCCCAGCCTTGAAGTCACCACCTGCCGCCTCTGCAGCAAGCCCACCCATCACGGCATGCATGGCAACCTTGACCGGGCTGCCATCTTTGAAGTCCCACTCACCAGGGGCAGTCAGATCCCCCACCAAGTTGAAACCCGCTGCCGCAAAGGTGTTGGCCAGGCTGCTGCGCAGGGCATCGCTAAGCGAGCTGTCGCCACCCAGGGCACGGTCAAGGACGGCGGAGGTGCCGTTCTGCAGCAATTGGTTGCCGGCAAACTGGCCGATACCACTCCAACTGTTCAGCCCGCCTTCCGTAATGACTTTGCCGCTGTTGGCCAGGGCGCCGCTGGCGCCGGTCTCGGTACCGGTCCAGCCGTTATACAGTCCATTGGTCAGGCCTGCGGTGGCACCCGCTACCACATAACCACGCAACGCATCCTCCGAGGTCACGTCCTTGAGGATCGCCCCGAGGTTGCCCCGGTTGTTGATGGTACTGATGGCCGTATTGCTGGCCATGCCCGTCAAACCTGCCGTAACTGCGGCATTGGCCCAACCAATCCCCGAGAGGCTGCCCCCCGTACCGGCAGCCCAGGCTCCGCCGGCCGATGTTGCAGCAGTGGAGGCCCCGGCAGCTGTTGCGCCATTGGCAGCAAGCCCGCTCATTGCTCCTGCCGTGAAGTACGCCACCGCAATCGCTATCATCAGCGACGCCCCAGCCCCCAATCCCGAGCTGCTGTACTTGAAGGAGTCATGAATCTCCTTCACCCGCTGCCAGTCCACATCGCCGCGCTGTTCCATCTCCTTCAGCCAGGCCAGGTTCGGATCGGCCTTGACCATGGCGTCGATGCTCTGGCTCACCGTCTTCTGGTCGATATGCTTGATATCGATGTTGAGCCCTTCCACCGCCTGGATGACGATGTCGCCCTGGGCGATCAGTTGGCTCTGGCTCAGCGTCTCGTCGGTCTTGCCCTTGCCTTTGGCCGACTGCCAGGCAAAGCTG
>NZ_JADDIX010000019.1:1779-13928 GCF_015070855.1 Pseudomonas lopnurensis | reverse complement strand
GTAAGCGCTCCATAAACCCCACCTACAAATGATCCCTGGCGTTGGGAATGCTTGTGCTCCCGTTTCCCACTGGAGCCCATCGCCATGATGCGTCCCGACGCCAAGGTACAAAAGGTCTACCTCTACCCCAAGCCCGTCGACTTCCGTAAATCCATCAACGGTCTGGCTGCCCTGGTCGAGTTGGATATCAAGGTAGAGGTGTTCAACCCGGTGCTGTTCGTGTTTCTCAACCGCACCCGCAGCCAGGTGAAGATCCTTTACTGGGAGCGCAACGGCTTCTGCCTGTGGCTCAAGCGCCTGGAGGCCGAGCGCTTCAAGACCAAGCCCGAGGCCGGGGACGAGGCCATCGAGCTGACGGTCGATGAATTGAACTGGCTGCTAGACGGCATCGACCTCTGGCGCAACCGCCCGCACCAGGTACTGACGCCACGTTTCGTGGCCTGAGCCGGTATAATCCACGGCCATGATTGCCGTGCCCGAAAGTCCCCCTGACGACCCTATCCTGCTCAAGCAGTTACTGCTGCTGGCCAATGAGCAGGCGGCGGCAAAAGATGCTCGCATTGCACAACTTCAGGAGCAGGTCGCCCTGCTGCGGCGCAAGCTGTTTTCGCCAAAGTCCGAGCGCAGCCCCGAAGACGACGACTCCCCGCAGCTGGCGATGTTCAACGAGGCCGAGGAACTGGTCGAAGCAGCGCCTGAAGCGGCTGCCGAAGAAACCGAGGAAGAAACCGTCGCCCCGGCCAAGCGCCGTGGCAGGCGCAAGTCGTTGCCGGCGAATCTGCCACGCGTCGAGATCATCCACGAGCTGCCCGAGCATGAACTGACCTGTGAATGCGGTTGCCGCAAGCGGGTCATCGGCGAAGAGACCAGCGAGCAGCTGGAAATCATCCCGATGCAGGTGCGGGTGATCCGTCACATCCGCAAGACCTACGCCTGTAAGGCCTGCGAAGCAGCCCCGGTCACCGCTGACAAACCGGCCCAGTTGATCGAAAAGAGCCTGGCGAGCCCCAGCGTGCTGGCGATGCTGCTGACCGCCAAGTACGCCGACGGCATACCGCTGTATCGCTTCGAGAAGATGCTCAGCCGCCACGGTGTCGACGTACCGCGCCAGACCCTGGCGCGCTGGGTGATCCAATGCGCTGAGCACCTGCAACCGCTGCTCAACCTCATGCGCGACACGCTGCTCGACTACCCCGTGTTGCACTGCGACGAAACCCGGCTGCAGGTGCTGCACGAGCCGGGGCGCGATCCCACGGCCCAGTCCTGGATGTGGGTGCAAAGCGGTGGCCCACCGGGCAAACCGGTGACCCTTTTCGACTACAGCACCAGCCGCGCGCAGGACGTACCGCTGCGCCTGCTCGATGGCTACCGCGGCTACCTGATGACCGACGACTACGCCGGCTACAACGCCGTGGCCCTGCAAGACGGCATCGAACGTATGGGCTGCTGGGCGCATGCCCGGCGCAAGTTCGTCGAGGCACAGAAAGTCCAACCCAAGGGCAAGACCGGTCGCGCTGACATGGCGCTGAACCTGATCGGCAAACTCTACGGTATCGAGCGCGAGCTCAAGGCCAGCAGCGATGCCGAACGCCATGAAGCTCGCCAGCAACGCAGCCAGCCGATCCTGGCCCAGCTCAAAGTCTGGCTGGACAAGACCCAGCCGCACATCGCCGGTCAGACGGCCCTGGGCAAGGCGGTGAACTACCTGGCCAGCAACTGGAACCGGCTGGTGCGTTACATCGAAGCGGGTCACCTGCCGATCGACAACAACCGCGCCGAGAATGCCATCCGCCCGTTCGTCATCGGGCGCAAGAACTGGCTGTTCAGCGACACGCCCAGGGGAGCCACGGCCAGCGCGCAGGTCTACAGCCTGATCGAAACCGCCAAGGCCAACGGCCAGGAACCCTATGCCTGGCTGCGCCACATCCTTGAGCGCCTGCCGACCGCAAGCAGTGTCGAAGACTACGAGACGCTGCTGCCGTGGAACTGCTCGACAACGCCTTCATCCTGACTGGCCAGGCTCGTCAGTAAAAGACGGGGTTTATGGAGCGGTTACATCTGCCTGAGCACCCTCTGCCGTATCGGCGAACTGCTCAAATCCGAATGGCAGCACGTGGATCTGGAGAAAGGCACCTGGTTCATCCCAGCCGAAGCGACCAAGGGACACAAGGGCAAGCGTCAGGATCACCACGTGTTTCTATCATCATTCGCGCTGACCCAGTTCAAGCGCCTGAAAGAAGAAACCGGCCATACTCCATTCTGCTTCCCTAGCAAGGATGAAAGCAGTCACGTCGACACCAAGACGGTCAGTAAGCTTATCGGCGACCGGCAGTGCCGCTTCAAGAACCGCAGCAAGCCGCTTACTGGTCGCCACCATGACGACTCATTGGTGCTTAGCAAGGGTGCCAAGGGTGAATGGACACCACATGACCTGCGGCGCACCGGTGCAACAATGATGCAGGAGCTCGGTGTAACGCTGGAGATCATCGATCGCTGCCAGAACCACCTGCTGGGCGGTTCCAAGGTACGCCGGCATTACCTGCACCACGACTACGCCAAGGAAAAAACCGAGGCATGGCGGCTTCTGGGAGATAGACTTGAAACGCTCATGCCTTGATTACTTGATGGTATCGCCCTGCAACGCAATCCACCCGGTTCCCCTCAATGGCGCGGACACTTTAACTTACGTATCGATAACTACGGTTTCACATGCTTGAAAGCCGCATCCCTTGCCTCTTGAATCTTTTGGATTATGGTCTTTCTTACCTGATTCTTACTTCCTTCCTCCAGCCGCGGAAGTCGTTCAATACTGAAATCGAAGGCTGTTCTAGAGTAATCATCATCTCTTGATGTCTTGCCAGAGAAAGCAAATTCAATACTGCACTCACCAGCATTTGCGCCAAATTTAAAGGCGTAAACAGCTGTCATCTTCACTAGATAATAATATTGGTAATAAGCTGGCTCTTCAAGAAGAAACACCCTCCCCAAATCCTTGCCTTTTATTTGTATTTTATTAACGTGTCCCTCCATCCACTCTATCCTCTGCTCCTTCGGCAACGCCCCCCCCTCTTGGTCACGGATAATCTCGAAATTTCCGATTTCCTTGAAGGAAAATTCTGGGGAATTCACGGATGTCAACTGAAGAAAGAAGCGAATACGTTCACTATTCGTGAAGTCATCAAAAAGAATAGACTCTGGCTTTTCGTTCGTCGTCACACCTTTTGATTTGTAGAACTTACCAATAGCACCAGTGACTGCGTCGTTAAATTTATTAGTATCTTTCGAGGTTCTAAGTTTATTGGCCTCAATTTCCAGACTACCACCAGATTGCTTCAGAAGAATCTCACCCGGGTAGACAATTTCTTGCTCTATAAAATCCGCACTAAAATCCAGTATTCGCAGAGCATATGTGATTCGTACATCTCCACCAGAGTCAACTGATATGGCTGGCTCAGAAGCAAATTCACGACCCTCCTCCAATTTAATACCTTCAATTACTGACTCGAAGTTATCCAGCAGTTCGGCTTTCCAGTCGACCTCCGCAGAGGTTAGCTTAAATTTATCAGACGAATACTTCTTACCGGATTCGCGAATGAACGACTTCTCAATGAGGCGTTTGAACTCACAGGGAGTAAGTAGACAGGTACTTAATAGCGGTACGGTTTCTGACTTGCCAGCCCCCCCAATAAATATTCCTTTTTCTTTTAAGGTTTCTACTATTTCACCTCGGCTAATGTGGTCACTATTTAGCAGTATTCGCAAGCGATCCCCCCACAACATGGCACGCTCGTAATCAAATTGCTTGGCGGCTGTTTCCATGATTAGCACTCCATAAGATCGAGGACGGATTCCTTATAGCAAAACACCTTGATGTTCGCCTTTCTCTCCCGATAGGCCATCAGGACAGAATCTTTTGTCTGCTTGTCATCTGCAGGGTGGTAGCTTTCTAGTCCGATAAAAATGTCCTCCACCCAGCCATCCGCAAAATCGAAGGCCAGACTGCAAAGCTTTTTCAGGGAGTCTTCCGAAAAGGCTTGCTTGGCATATAAGCAGAGGGAGGGCTTTTCCCCCAACATAAACCTGATAGGGATAAGATCGGAGGCTATGAGTTCGATTGGCAGTATATCGCCATAACGTTCATCCGCAGAAGCAATGACATTCCCAAGCTTTGGATAGTAGAAGTGGTACTCCTTCCCCTGCTCGATTGCCTTGAAATGGCTAATAGCCTCTTTGATGAAGGAGGCCCGCGACATATCCACTAGATAAAGCGGGCAGTTTGACGACAAGTCCAGCTGAATCTTACTCAGCGACGGTTTGATATCTCTATCGAGGCTTTTCCTATCCCCATGAAGCCATACAAGCAGCCCTACATGCCTCTTTTGCCTGCGGCCCTGGAAAGTCTGTAGTTTTTGAGAAATCTCACCACTGATTTTTGAGCAGCAAACTATTTCATCAAGCTCGGACAAGTGCTTCTTGAACGCCGTCCTGACCCCCTGATCGCCTTTAGGATAGCCATTTTTGGAATTTTTAGAGGAAACATATACAACGTCAGTTCGACTATCATGAAGTGGATTGTCATAAATAAAAACAAAGTCATTTCCATGACTCTGCTCTCGGTTATGAGACTTGTTATTGCATGGAACACTGACGCCCTTCAGGAGATTACTCCACCCAATCAGCCTCAGAAGCTCTTCTGTGATTTTCTCTCCGTTTTCGCCAGAGGTTTTCGATGACTCACCCATTGCTGTCCTCCAGCATAATTTTTATTTGTACTTTTTGACCATTGACCTCGAAATCCACATTCTTGAATGAAAGATTACTTGGGATCGTTAAGGCGATGTCATTACCTAGGTCGATACGGCTAAAAGCCTTCTTCAGCTTTGCTCCAAGGCTTTTTGTCGACACACTCACCTCCTCGAAATTCACCAAGCCTTTTCGCTCAACAATTCGATCCAGCTCAGTATCCCATACGTCGGGGGAGACATATTTTTCTGAGACCTCCTTAATTTCATTGCTCAGAATTTCATCTCTTTCTTCGCATAATGCGGCTAATTCTCGACCGAATTCCTGCCGGGCAACGGGGCTCTCAATGCTTTCTCGAACCTTTTCTATCACTCCAATCGTGACAGCAGACTTTGTACTTTCATTGGGAAGCTGTTTTGCTTTCAGGAAGTCATCAATCCAGTATTTTGTCCGACTACTCAAACGGTCAATGGCATAAATAGTTTCGAGCCCCTCAACAATCAGAACCCCTTTGTCAATTAGATCAGGATTAATACCACTAGAGACCTCGAGCTTCCCAGTTTCGCCATCTGTACGGGCTGATATGTACTGTTGTTTTGATTCTGACTTGTAGATCCCAACTGCAGAACTATACTTGCCATCCACCTTCAGCTTGTTAAACAAAATAACAAAAAGGTCGCCTGCCGCAATATTGGGGTGATGTGCAGAGGCGTACAAGTGGGCGGCTAAACTCCTCGAGAACTCCACGAAGGAAATTTTCTGAGAGAAAAAAGCAGATGTGTGATGCGCCACGTCGTTGAGTGCCAAATCGCTTTCATGGGTGAGCACATACTGATTCTTGCTGCCAACAATTCCACGCAAATAGCCGCCAAGTATTAGGTTCGAAATGCTGTCCGTCAGTGAGAAACATTGATCCGCCAAAACCAACGGTTCCTCCCTCAGACGATTTCCAACCTGGTGTAGGATGACCGACTGAACAACCGACTCACCAATCTCCATTAACTTTTCCTTTATTTCATTGCACGAAGTAATGCCGTTGACCACGCCAAATTTTTCAATTCCAACAGGAATCGTGCTATCCCTGTTATTTTCAACGGCGCACTAGCAACAGACCCCACATGATGCGGTAAACCAGCTTCACGTTGACCGATGGCAGGGCCTGTTGCTCATGTTGCCAGCTAACGGGATCCCGTTTTTTAAGAAACTCACCTACCCTCTCCCTCTCGGCACAACCACCTCCCAGCGCTCACACTTGTTCAAATCCTTATACTGTTCCTCACCATCCTCTGCAAACCGCACCATGACGGCCGCGACTTCGCATTGATCGAAGCCGATCTGTGGCTGGAACGACTTGGCGGTTCGCCCTACCACGTTGCCTTGTCTATCGAGCAGTTGATAGCGGCCAGCCTCTTCCTTCAGCGTCAGCGGATCACCCTCGCGAAGTGTCTCAATCGCCTTGTGTATCCGGGCATGCGGTGATTGACGACCAGCAAAACCAATGTCGATTTCCTTCAGCGTGAGTTGCTGGAAGCGCACCTCCAGCTCAGGAAGAGGTTGTCCCTGGAAGGCGTGTTGCTGAACGTCCTTCATCAGGCTGCGACTGAATGGGTTGCCGTCAGCAAACTCGCACAACGTCAGGGTCTGTTCGGCTCGTGTCATCCCCACGTAGTACAAACGTCGCTCATCGGCCAGGGTATCGACCTGAGCGCTCCAACCGCCATCCAGCAGAACGACATGGCGGAACTCCAGACCTTTGGCCGAATGCACGGTGCCAAGATAGAGGCCTTCCTTCGGCTGTTGGCGCAATTCACGGGCGTAGTCGTACAGCCAGTCGATCAAGGCACCACTGCCAAGTTGGCAGTCGCCCAATTCTCCTCGCATTTGCTCAAAGGCCGTCTGGAAAAAACTCTTCCACTCGGCTTCAAGCAGTTGATTGCTACCCGACAAACGCTGCCATGCGTCAGCCGCGCACAAAGCGCCTTCTATTTCTCGCAGATAGTCGATTGCAGCAACAAAACTGCGCTGCCGAGTAATGGGTAACGCCGTTTCCTTGTCTGCTGCCAGGAAATAAGGAATATCGTGCTGCTCGCACCAGGCCTGGATTGGCCACAGATAGCGGTGCGTCCGAGCCAGAACCGCACAGCCGTTCCAACTCCCCTGCTTGAGCACCAGTAACCGCTCCAACTCCACCATGGCCGCCTGAGCCTGCAGATTTCCGCGTTCACGGTCACTCGGGTCGATCAGCAGTCGCAATACCCGGCCTTTCCGCTGCTCATCCTGCTCTTCCCATAGCCCGCCGGCAGGCAGCTCCTGCCGAGCCCTATCAATCCGGATGGGATTGGCCTCTTTCAGTCGAGCCGAATTCTGGCTAATGAGCTGGTTGGCCGCCTCAATGATGCGCAGGGAAGAACGGTAGTTATCGACCAGGAAGCTGGTCGACGCCTCATAGTCCTCGCGGAATCGCTCGATATAACGATTGTTGGTATCGCGCCAGGCATAGATGTTCTGATCATCATCCCCCACCGCCATGATGCACAACCGGCCATCCTCTTCCGCGTGCCGCCCAGCCAGAGCACTTACTAGACGATATTGCAGGTCATCAATGTCCTGATATTCGTCGACCAGGATGTAACGGTATCCACGCAGCAGCTGCTCGCGCAGGTCATCTTCTCCTTCTACATTGCGCTTGCCCTCCAGCAGCTCGACGGCATCATTCAATACCTGCTTGAGGGCTCGCTCGTCGACCGTATCGCCTCGTTCGAAGCGGGTGCCGGTCAAACGCATGGCCATGCTGTGATAGGTCAGAACGCTGACGCCGTAGGCATCGGCCCCGACCAGCGCCAACAACCGCTTGCGGATCTCGTTCGCCGCGTGGCGGTTGAAGGTCAGCGCCACGATGCTGGTCGCTGGCACTCGCCGCACTCGCAGCAGGTAAGCGATGCGGTGCACGATCACGCGTGTCTTGCCGGAGCCCGGCCCGGCCAGCACTAGCCGATTCATGTCGTCATCGTCGGCGACGATCAGTTTCTGAGTAGTGCTCAGCGACTCGATGATCGACTTCCACGACTCCTCGCTGGTAGCCAGCTTGAGGACGTCTTCCCGCCCAGCAAAATGGCGCTTGATGAACGCCTGCTTGGAGTCGGTGAAATAATCCAGCACCAGACGCAACGCCTCAGCCATTTCCTTCAGCGCCACTTCCGCATACTCGCGCATCACATGAACCTGGATGCGCTTCTCGCGGTAGTGCTCGTCGAGTCGCAGGTAGTCCTCCTTGAGGAAGGTCTTGCGCTTGTCTTCCTTCCTGACCTCGATGGTCATGGCCCGGCGCATGACCGTCATGCCGTGGTTGAGGGTCAAAATATCCTGCCGATGCAGATAGAGCAGGACATGCTCGATTACCTTGCGACGTCTGTTCGGCGGAATCAGGTGTGGCAGTTCGAGGTCAGCTTCGATCACCTGGAGCAACTCGCCGAAACTCGTTTCGACCAGCAGATCCGCGCCACGCAATCCCGTCGGTAGCTTACCGACCAACAGTTCCAGGAACTTGCTAGCCAATACGCGCCGCACGTCACCAAAGCCAACGATCTTCGCCCAGGAATGACCACCCTTGATGCGCAGCTTGAGGTAGTCACGATTGAGCTGCCTGAGCTCAAAGCTGCTGCGCTGCTGTCCGTCGGCGTCATGATCCTGGGCCAGGCTGCGCAACAGCCGCAGCACATGCAGCGGGAACAGGTCCTCTAGTCCCATCGTTGCCTTGAGTTCAGCGGTCAGTGCCGGCAGATTCAGATCCTGCCAATCACCGTGCTCGGCATCCGGCGCCTGCTCTGGCAAGCACTGCAGCAATGCCTTTTCCAGCTCCAGGGTGTTTTGTAGGCGCTGACTGGAAGCCCCCGTCACACCATGGCGCACATACAGCGTTATCTGCGAGTCGTTGACCAGCAGCCCCATCTCCTCCAATTGCTTGAGTGCGCTGGCAACCTCTTCCGATTCAAGACTGGTCAACTGCATCAACTGGTCGGTGTTCACCCGTTCATCAGCATCGGCGCCGTAGAGAAAGCGCAGAATAGCCCTGAACTCCTCCAATCGACGTTGCGGCAACTTGGCCTTCAGCAAGCGTTTCTCGGCATCTTCCTCGCTCACATCCAGTCGTGCCGGGAAAATCTGCGTATGGTTTTCCTCACGCTTGAGGTAATCACCACGCTCCAGCCAGGCAACCGCCGTAACGACCTTGGTTTCGGCATCACGCTCATCCGCGGAGAAGCTGGTTTCAACGTCATCGTCCAAGAGGATTTCACCCGCCGTGATGACCAGCTTGCCGCCCTTTCGCCGATTGCTCTCGTTACGCAACTTGCGCAGGATCTGCTGGATGTCGCGGATGCTGAGCTTCGAGCGCTCGCTCATGCCGAACTGGGTTTCGATGTCCTGCGGGTCGTACAACAGCACACAGCGCGCATCGCCCTGATCACGCCCAGCCCTACCAGCCTCCTGCAGGTAGTTCTCCAGCGAGCCTGGTATGTCGGCATGCACGACGAGGCGAATATCGGCTTTGTCCACACCCATCCCGAAGGCGTTGGTAGCAACGATGATCCTCAGTTGCCCGGCCTTGAAATCGTCCTGGATATCCGTTTTGGTGTTGGGCTCAAGACCGGCATGGAAGTGCTTGCAAGGCCATCCTTGGCCAATCAGGAAATCGGACAGATCCTCTGCACTCTTGCGGCTGGAAACGAAGACAACCGCACCGCCTTCCTGGCTGTCCAAGTGCTCATGCAGCAATCGGTTCGTACGCGACCACTTCTCTGCTCTGATGCAGGGCAGCACGTCGAAATGCAGATTGGTTCGCTCGTGCCCTCCAGGGAACACCTTGAATTCAATGCCCAGGCTTTCCCTGAAGTGGCTCTGGATATCCGCGAGCACATCGGGCTTGGCCGTCGCGGTAAAACAGCCGATCTGCGCCAGCGGGTGGTCACCGGTGTACTCCCGGATGAAGCGGGAGACATAAAGGTAATCCGGCCGAAAGTCACTGCCCCATTTCGACAGGCAGTGCGCCTCATCGAAAATCCAGGCACCGACCTGACGTTGACGGATCGCCCGCCGGAAAGCCTTGTTGCGGAACTGCTCGGGCGACACCAACAGAATGCCGACATCGCCCATCTGGATCTGTTCCAATACCTCCGCGCGCTCTGGCATGGTCAGCAGACCATTAAGGGCCGCGGCACACTGGACATTGCGCTCCAGCAGCCCGTCCACCTGATCCTTCATCAACGACTGCAACGGCGAGACGATGACGGTAAGGCTGCCGTTACGATGGAAGCGGTTCAGCGCCGGCAACTGATAGCACAGCGACTTGCCCCCGCCGGTCGCCAGGATGGCCAGTACGTGCTGGCCACGCATGCCAGCCAACATGATATCGTGCTGAAGACTCTCCCCTGGCCGCTCGTATCGGAAATCTGGAAAGCCGAAATAGCGCTTCAGTTCGTGGCGTGGGTCATGAGTCGTCTGGCAGTACTGACAATCCTCTCGCTCACACGGCACGTCACGCAGCTCCGAGATCAGCCGGCCAACCTCCGGAAACTGATGGCGAACCCAAGGCGCTAAAACCGAATTGCCGCCAGAAACCCGAAGCCAGGCCAGTGCATAGGCCAGCGGCCAATGCAATTCTTCCCGTTGAAGATCCTCGTTGAGCAGTTGCTCCAATCGTTCTCGACATACCTTCAAATCCCGCGGCTGCGACGGATCCGTCTCTTGCAGCAATTGCGGAACCAGCCTTCTGAGCTCGGTTACAGATACCGGAGACTGACCAGTCAAGGACGCGAAGAAGGCCCCCAGATCTCCCTTCATACTTGGTGCCAGCAACGCTTGGTAGCAGAGAAGTTCCGCCTGGTTGGTCTCGTTCAACTGTGTGAAAGCCTGGCGTTGATCCTGAAAAAGAACCAGCGTCGAGCGGCAATCAGACAAAGGCGAGTTGAGGCTGTCGCGGATAAGCTTGTAATCCTTGACCAGCCGGTGATACGGATTTTGTGGAAACGCCAGCGGTGACAGACGCAGCGTGTCGATGACAGGCAAGGCATGCAAAACCATACCGGGCGAGTGTTGGCGCAAGATAGGCAGATCATGGTCGATGACATTGTGCCCGAGCAAGAGGCTCGCCCCCTCGGACAATGCATCCAACTGCTGCAAGGCTGGGGACGAGTTTCCAGAAACCTTCAGCTCCAGCTCTGCCCCTGAGTCAGGCCGAAGGGCACCGACCATTATGATCCGGGCAGGTTGATTGTTCTTGGGCGGCACCACCTCAAGATCGAATATCAGGCCCTTGGGTTGAGGAAGTGGCGACATCAAACGGGCATTCCCTGCTTAACTATTGCGGCAATCATCATTCAGCGAATGAACGATGGAAGTGATGGACATCATCATGCCATCAATCAAGCACCGATAAGAGATGCCTAGGCCCCACACAAGCCTTTTAAGGCTTACTTAAAAAGCCAGTTCGCCGGTACTTCTGTACTGGACTACGTGGCGACGCGGGGTCGGTCATCTCGATCAAGCCGGCAACCAGGGCAGGTTTGAGGTATTAACCTGGCAAATAAATAGGGCATATTGGATGATCTGTCCCCATGAAAACAGATGCCCGCAAACTCAGCCCTCAAGAACAGCGTGAAANGCGCTCCACAGCCCTACGCATGCGTGAGCAGGGTTATACCTACAAGGCTATTGGCGAAGCGGTTGGTGTTCACCCGCGCACCATCGCTCACTGGGCGCAGGTCGCAGAACACAAAGGCGAAAAGGCTGCCATTGCCGGCGGCCAGCGCGGTGTGCGCCAGGGTGATCGCCGCAGTTTGAGCCCCAGTCAGGAAGTGCTGGTTCGCACATTGATGACCGATAAGATGCCCGACCAGCTCAAGCTCGGCTTTGCACTCTGGACGCGTGATGCCGTGCGCGAACTGATCCGCCAGCGCTGTGGTTTTCTCATGCCGGTTCGAACGGTTGGTGAATACCTCAAGCGTTGGGGCTACACCCCGCAGCGACCACTGCATCGGGCTTATCAGCAGAAACCTGAAGTGGTTCAGCGCTGGCTGGATAATGAATATCCACGCATCGCACAGCGGGCCAAGGCCGAGAATGGCGAGATTCAGTGGGGTGACGAAACCGGCATGCGCAGTGACAGCCATGCCGGTCGCAGCTACGCCCCTATTGGTGAAACGCCGGTGCGCCAGGTCAGTGGCAGTCGTTTTTCCACCAACATGATTTCCACCGTGACCAATCGAGGCAAGCTGCGCTTCATGCTGTATCGGGAAACGCTGACAGCCCCAGTGCTGATTCGCTTCCTGGGTCGACTGATTCGTGATGCGCAGGGCCGCAAGGTGTTCCTGATTCTCGATAACCTGCGCGTACACCACAGCAAAAAGGTG
>NZ_JADDIX010000019.1:0-1729 GCF_015070855.1 Pseudomonas lopnurensis | reverse complement strand
TTCTGGCTAATGGGGTTGCTCAATAAATAAATCTGTCCCCTTTTTCGCGGTGCGTTGTTACGACTGCTCCGGTGACCACTACACGGTCGACTATGTGGTCAGGGAGACCTATCAGAGCGAGGTCGTTGCCGGGGCACCTTCCAGTATTACGGCGGGCGGCGACTTCCGTTTCGCAGGTACCTCATTCAGCAATCTGCTGAGTACTGTATCCGCAGCGGGCGACATCGAAATACAGACCGAGCGTTTCAGCAACCAGGGGGCGGTTTCAGGAACCATCGAGCGTACCCGTACCTACAGGCATGGAGGGGTCACGGATGGTACTGTGCACCGCTTCGTCGATGCTTATGTCCTTCCTTACAATCGCCGTAACAATCCCGATTTCCCCTTGGTTTATTACGTCAACAGCAAGGGGGAAATCAGGCTGGCCAGGCCCATCTATGAGGAGTTCGATGGCTATGGATACGTGTCCTATCGGGATGTACAGAGTGGGGCCGTTGTCGGAACGCTAAGCGGCTTGGTGTACAGCAAAGGCGGATTCCAAAAATCACAATACGACCCTGACAATCTTCTTGCTTTGCCTGATGCTTTTGACTCCCGCACCACATTGCTGAGCGATGTCGAAGTATCAACCAGTGAAGGAGCCACGCAGCACGCCGTCATTCAGGCGGGTGGGGATGTCGTTATCCAGGCCTCCGAACGATTGGATAATGGCGTCGTCTTCCACGATTACGTTCATGGACAAGGCAACCAGCTTTCTGTCGATACCGCGCCTCTGCAATCGGGTACGACATTCGTTCGCTTGAATGCCCAACTGCCCCCCGACCTCGCCCAGCAACAAGTCAACCCCCTGACCCTGCCCGGCTTCAGCCTGCCCACCGGGCAGAACGGCCTGTTCCGCCTCAGCGACCAGGGCGGCAGCGAAGGCCAGGTACGCGACGCCATCGCCGAGCAGGATTGGGCCCTCTCCGGCGCTACCCTCGACCAGGTGCAGCGCGAGGCCGTTGGCGGCGTCCGCTCCGACGACGTCCGTGTCGGCCAACTGGGCGAACTGCAGGTCGCTGGCGCGCAGCTGCAGGCCGGCGAACGGGAACAGGCGTCGGGCCTGCCCGGTACGGCGACTGGCGTGCAGCTGGGTAACCAGCCGGGCACCCGGGAAGTGGATGGGTTGGGTGCTTCCGGCCTGTCCGTCGATGCGGCGGGCCGTGTGACCGTCGGCACCAGCGAACTAGCCGATACCCAGGTGCAGGTAGGCGAACGCGAGCAGGCCGGCACCCTGCCGGGGCAGTCTGGCGTCGTGCAGCTCGATGGCCAGCCAGCCGCTTCGGCGGCCCAGACGCCGCAAGCCGTTGGCGCGTTCGGCGAGGCGCCGGCGGGCGTGGCCGTGGAGGCGGTAAGCACGGCGCAAACCCAGGTCGGCGCCTCCGAACTGCGAGGCGTCGACGTGCGGCTCGATGCGCCGTCCGCCGCTGGCCAGACTTCCGTACCCCAGGTCGGCCCCATCGATACCGGCAGCCAGGTGGCGCCGCCGACAGTGAGCGCCACCCCGCAACAGGCGGGCGAACGGGCCAGCAGCGAGGTGCCATCCGCCACTCAGGTGGCCCTCGACGGCCAGGAAGGCGGCGCTGGCGACATCCCCCGCGCCCAGGGCGTACCGGTCACACAGGTCACGCAACCGCACAAGTACCTGATCGAAACCAACCCGGCGCTGACCGACCTCAAGCAGTTCATG
>NZ_JADDIX010000018.1:135835-154748 GCF_015070855.1 Pseudomonas lopnurensis | reverse complement strand
CAGGCGCTCTCCCGAACTGGAGCAGGCCATCGCCGAGCGCGAAATCGAGCTGGCCGAGGAACGCACCCTCAGGGAAGCCGCCGAGGCGGCAGCCAGGGCCGCGCTGCCCCTCGATCCCAGACCGACCAGGTCCAACTGGCCCACGGACTGAATGATCGACCGAGAGCGCCAAGTGACCGATACCCGGGGCACGCCAACCGACCTGGGCGCCACCTGGCTAGGCAGTAGCCGCTGCACCTGGATACCCGCGGGCGAGGGCCAGGGCCTGTGCCTGAGCGGCCCCTTCGCCCGCCCGCTGACCCGCGCCTCATTGCGCCTGCGCTACCACAGCCCGGTAGCCCTGCTGGCCGGCCTTGAGAACGTGATCGGCGGCCCCCGTGGGCTCGCCTACGCCCTTGGCCCCAGCGGGCTGCTAACCGACGGCGAGGTGATCGAGCTACGCGCCGACGACCCGACCCCGGAGCTGGATCGCGCCACGCTCCACCGCCTGGACGGCACCGAGTACCTGCAACCCAAGGATTCCGCATGAGCCAACCCGAAGCCGGCACCAGTCGCAACGGCCTGTTCTCCCGCGATGACTACCTGGCCCCGCTGCGCCCAAAAGCATTGCGTGCAAAGCTGCGCCGCAGTGTCATACTGCAGCTTGTCATGGAAGGCACCAGGCCGGACGAAGGCGCGCCAGTTGCGCCCCCTCCACCCGCAAAAACGACGGTCTGTTCGCGCACCAGGATACGTCCCGCCACGATCAGAGGTGAACACCATGAGCAAGGGAATGGATGCGAAGAAGAGCGGCAAGAAGAAGCCGCTGAAAACCGCGCAGGAAAAACGCATGGCCAAGCGTGACAAGAAGAATGGCTCCACCACCCTGCTAGGGGCTCACGCTGCTACGCACTAAATTAATTCCAATCCCGTAACGCCCCGCCCGAGTGACTGGCGCGGGGCGCTTTGCTGTAGCGCTCAGGCCAAGCGCAGCCGCAGCCAGCCGTACAGCCAGCCACCCCAGACGTTGACCACCAGCCCCAGCATCACCAGCAACGCGCCGGCCAGTTGCAGCGGGCCCAGCCTTTCGCCCAGCAGCAATGTTGCGGACGTCAGCCCCACCACCGGCACCAGCAGAGAAAAAGGCGCTACCTGGCTGGCCGGGTAACGCGACAGCAGGCGGCTCCACAGCCCATAGCCGAGTATGGTCGCGCCGAACGCCAGATAGATCAGCACCAGCACGGTGTCCATACCGATGCCACGCAAAGCGATCGCTATGGCCGCCGGCCCTTCCAGCCACAAGGACAGTGCCAGAAACGGCAGCGGCGGTACCAGGCTGCCCCACACCACCAGGCCGACCAGGTTCACCTTGCCGAGCTTGCGCGTGACGATGTTGCCCAAGGCCCACATCGAGGCCGCGCCGAGGGTCAGCACGAAGCCGGCCAGCGTCATGCCGCGATCACCTTGCGCACCGATCAGCACCAGCCCCGCCGCTGCCACCAGCAGCCCCAGCAGATTGGCCAGCCGCAGGCGCTCGCCGAGAAACAGCGCGGCGAAGAACAGCGTGAAGAAGGCCTGCGACTGCAGCACCAGCGAGGCCAGCCCGGCGGGCATGCCCACCTTCATCGCCGAGAACAGGAAGGCGAACTGCCCCAGCGAAATGGTCAGCCCGTAGGCCAGCAGCCAGCGCAGCGGCACCTGTGGCCGCTGGATGAAGAACACCGCTGGTACCGCCGCCAGCATGAAGCGCAGCGCGCCCAGCAGCATGGGCGGTACGTCGTGCAGGCCGATCATGATCACCACGAAATTCAGGCCCCAGACGATGATGACGACCAGCGCGAGCAACAGATCCCTGGGTGACATGACGACGCATCCGACGATGGGCAAGATTCCCATTAGAGTCGTGCGGCGAACCGATATGCCCATACAGTGGGCCGAAAATTGGCCGATACAGTCCGCTCGAGCACAGACTGCCTCCCGTGCATCGTCGCCAGGCCAGCGTCCCGTTCGCCTTCGCCGGCGACGAAACCTCGATAGAACCGATAGAATCGGCGGCTGGTTCATCCACCTCAGACGAGAACGACCATGGGCGCACAGTGGAAAGCGAAACACAAGGAAGCCGCGGCGAACGCCAAGGGCAGAATATTCGGCAAGCTGTCGAAAGAAATCATGATCGCGGCCCGTAGCGGCCCGGACCCGGACATGAATCCCCGCCTGCGCCTGGTGGTCGAGCAGGCCAAGAAGGCCTCGATGCCCAAGGACACCCTGGAGCGCGCCATCAAGAAGGGCGCTGGCCTGAGCGGCGAGGTGGTCCACTACGAGCGCACCCTCTACGAAGGTTTCGCCCCGCACCAGGTACCGCTGATCGTCGAGTGCCTGACCGACAACCTGAACCGCACCGTGGCGGAAATCCGTGTGCTGTTCCGCAAGGGCCAACTGGGGTCTTCCGGTTCGGTGAGCTGGGACTTCGACCACGTCGGCATGATCGAGGCGAGCCCCGTAGGCGATGCCGACGCCGACGTGGCCGCCATCGAAGCCGGCGCCCAGGATTTCGAGCCCGCCGAAGACGGCGCCACACTGTTCATCACCGAGCCGACCGATCTCGACGCGGTATGCAAGGCGCTGCCGGAATTCGGCTTCAGCGTGCAGGCGGCACAACTGGGCTACCGTCCGAAGAATCCGATGAGTCTGTCCGGCGCGGAACTGGAGGAAGTCGAAACCTTCCTCGAAGCGATCGACGCCCATGACGACGTGCAGAATGTCTACGTCGGCCTGGCTGACTGAGCGCTGGCGTCTATATTGCGAGAAAGGCACTCCGACGAGCAGGTGAACGATGAGCAACAACAAGCCCACCACGCCCTATAGCCAGCGCGAACAGGGCTACCGGGAAAAAGCCCTGAAGATGTACCCCTGGGTCTGCGGGCGCTGCGCGCGGGAATTTTCCGGCAAGCGCCTCAGCGAGCTGACGGTCCACCACAAGGACCACAACCACGACAACAACCCGGAAGACGGTTCCAACTGGGAGCTGCTCTGCCTGTACTGCCACGACAACGAGCACTCCCGCTACACCGACAATCAGTACCAGGCCGAAGCCCGGCCAGGCAGCGACCTGGGACCGAAGGAAACCTTCAAGGCCTTCGCCAACCTGGCCGACCTGCTCAAGGGCAAGCAGGGCTGATCAGGCGTCACGCACCGCGGCCGCTTACTTGACCAGCAGAACCGGGACCGAGACCTCATGGATCACCCGGTTCGCCACCGAACCCAGCAGCAGGCCGGTGAAGCTGCCGAGGCCGCGGGTGCCCATCACGACGGTATCGCAGCCCAGGCGCTTGACCGCATCGTTGATCTGGTCGGCCACGTTGCCGAACACCGCGTGCGTTTCATAGGTCAGGCCACTGCCCTGCAGCATCGCCGCGGCCCCGTCGAGAATGTTCTGCGACTTGGTCATCAGGCCTTTATTGAGCTCGTCGATCATCGCCGAGGTGACGTATTCGCCGTAGATGATCGGCTCGTGCTGCGCATTGAGCACATGGACATCGAGCGCCAGTCCGCTGTCGCGCGCGAAATCGATGACGTATTGCAGGGCGCGTTTGGCATTTTCCGAGCCGTCGAATGCAAGCAGAACTTTGCGCATGGTCCCTCTCCATCGTTGAGTGACTTTCAGCATAGACCAGCTCGGTGGCCGCCGTGGGCACGGCTCGCTCTTGTATTGATCTGGCACAAGCGAGCATCATTTCGCCCCGCAGGCACTTGCGCGCAAAAACGCTCCAGGCGATCTTGTGGTTATTGCAAATGAACGACGCATGACGCAGCGCCGCGCAAGAACCGGCCCGGCCCTTCGGCTTGCGACGAAACGGAAACAGCCCCAATGACAGTCAGCGAAACGCCCGTATTCGGCGTAGGCGACGCCTCGTTCCAGGCCGCCGGAGGCCAGAAAGGCCTGGAGCGCCTGGAGCGCCTGGTGGCGGAGTTCTATCGAGTGATGGACGAAGACCCGCGGGCGGTAACGGTCCGCAGGCTGTACCCCGAGGAGCTGGAGCTGGCCCGGGAAAAGCTGGTGAGCTTTCTCAGCGGCTGGCTGGGCGGGCCGCGCCGCTATGCCGAGACGTTCGGCAGCATCCACATCCCGCAATTTCACACTCGCTGGAAAATCGGCGAGGCCGAGCGGGACGCATGGCTGTTCTGCATGGAGCAGGCCATCACCCGTCAGCCCTACTCCGCCCCGTTCGCCGAGTACCTGCTGCGCCAATTGAAAGTACCTGCCGAACGCATCCTCATGGTGCAGTCCATGTGTCCAGCGCAGGGCCGCCAGGGCTGATCAGCCCCTGCTCGGCACTTCCCAGGCTTCCACCGGCCCCTCGACGAGATGGAACAGCGGATGCGGCGCCGGGCGATCCTCGTCCTGCAGCGCTTCGAGCAGCGCCGGCTGGCGTATCGCCAGTTTGGCCATCAGGTGCCTGCGCTCGTACTCCAGTTGCCCGCGAGTGACCGGCATCGGTTCGAGCCTGGCGACGGCACCGATCTTCTGCGCATCGAAGCGATAGCCCCGCCGCTGCGCTTCGGCGTACACGGCCTGCAGATAGCCGGCGACCTGCATGGCAGGCACGGTGCACCGCTCGAAGCGCCACAGCTGCGGATGCTGCCGGTAGCCGCGGGTCTGCCCATTCAGCACCGCCTGTGCCAGCAGGGCCTCGCGCCAAAGAGCGACCAGTCCCTTGGCATCCAGATATTGCGGGTGCAATGACCATAGGCGCATCGTCGGCCTCTCCTGTTCTCGCAATTGGCCGGCCGGTCCAGAACCGACCGACCTAGCCCGCGTCAAAAATAGCAACGCAGGCATGGCGCCTTGCGGGCCCTCGCCCACAGACAGGAGCAGCATGAAGATCCGCTTTGCCTCCATCAACCAGCAAAAGATCCGCGAAGTCCGCGAGATTCTCGAGCCCAGCGGCATCGAGGTGCTGCCCTTCCCGGTACGCATCGAGGAGCTGCGCACCGAGGACCTACAGCAACTGGTCAGCGATAAGCTGCTGGCGGCCTTCAAGCTGATCGGCAAACCGGTATTCGTCGAACATACCGGGCTGTTCATCAGGAGCCTCAACGGCTTTCCCGGTGGCCTGACGCAGATTTTCTGGGAGCGGCTGCAGGCCGAGCGGTTCTCCGAACTGATCAGCCGCCTGGACGACCCGGCAGCCGAGGCGAAGACGCTGATCGGCTATTGTGACGGCCGCAAGCGGCATTTCTTCGAGGGCGTAGTCGCCGGCAGGATCTCGCCGAAGCCGGCCGGCCGCGGCGGTTTCGAATGGGACGACGTATTCATCCCGGATGGCCAGAGCCGCACGTTCGCCGAACTCGGTGGGCGGAAGAACGGGCTATCCATGCGCAGGCACGCGCTCGATGCCTTCGTCGGTTTCCTCAAAGGACACTGAATAGCCATGGACCTGCTCAAGGACGCCTACCGCAACAACCGTCTGATTCTGTTCGTCGGCTCGGGGGTGTCCGCCAATATCGGGCTGCCACCGTGGAAGGAGCTGATCGATGAAATCGCCGTGCAGCTCGATTACGACCCGGAGGTGTTCAATACCTACGGCAACTTCCTCGCCCTTGCCGAGTACTACCGGATCAGGAAAGGCAATATCGGGCCACTGCGCAGCTGGATGGACCGCGAATGGCACAAGGACATCGAAATACGCGATTCGGAGATCCACCGCCTGATCGTCCATGGCCGTTTTCCGGCGATCTACACCACCAACTACGATCGCTGGCTGGAGTACGCCCACGACGCCTACGCCGTCGAGTACGTGAAGATCGCCAACGCCAGCGACCTGACCAAGGCCCACGACGGGGTGCGACAGATCGTCAAGTTCCACGGCGATTTCGACGATGACGCCTCGATCGTTCTCGACGAAACCAGCTACTACCAGCGCCTGCAGTTCGAGACGCCGCTGGATATCAAACTGCGCGCGGATACCTTGAGCAAGGCCGTACTGTTCATTGGCTACAGCCTGTCGGATACCAATATCCGCCTGCTCTTCCACAAATTGTCGAAAATCTGGAACGAACATGAGGCGCTCGGTGTCCGGCCTATTTCCTATGTATTCTCACACAAGCCGAATCCAGTGCAGGAAGAAATTCTCAGCCAATGGGGTATTCGCATGATCGCCTCGGAAGATGACGAGCCCGGCCTGGCATTAAAGAACTTCCTTCAACAGTTGGTGCAAGGCTGAACCGCAATAAAGCGAACTTTATCGACTCCGACCAGGTGCCCCGAACCGAACAAGCGAAGCCTCAGCAGCAAACAAGCGAAACGGCAAGCAAGCGAAGTAACACATCGATACGGCGCGACACCGATATGGCATCGCGCCGCAAGCGGCTTCAATAATTGAAACCGATACCGACACTGTAAAGGAATACGCCGTCATCGTAACGGTCCTGGGCGTCACTGCCACTCTTGAACAGGAACTGATATTCGGCCATTGCGGTGATGAACGTCTTGTCCTGTACCCAGTATTTGAGGCCCACTTCCGGCCCCGCCATGAAGGTGTCGTCGACCTGATCGCCGTAGACCCCGCCAATGCTGGCACCGATGAATGGGCGGGCCTTGCCGGTCCCGAAATGGTAGTCGTAGAACACTCGGGTCGAACCATCGAACTTGGTACTTTCGCCCTCCGCATCACGCGCGTTGATGGTTTGCCGAACGCCCCACAGGGACGATTCGGAGAGATACTGGCCCCAACTACCCTGAACGGAGAACACGGTATCATCGAAGTCCTTGTCGCTACTTCCCGCGCCACCCAATGTGATTTCACGATCCCCGGTCATCGGAGCAGCACCCGCAACGGCGGGAAGCATGGCAGCAACAATGAGGGAAGTTTTCAAGAGTCGGTTCATGACGGCACCTCTTGCTCTGTCTATTGAAATTACGCAAACACCAGGAGCGTACTGCGTACACTGAGACAAGCATGCAAACTGGCTCTTCGCCTGGAGAAATCGACGAATGACACATATTTAATGCAAAGCAGGAAAAAATCGCCTTAATCGGATGATTAATATCGAATTCTGCAGAATATTGAAATCAATTTGATATTACCCAGCCTTGGGCATATTCGCTTTCGCCCGATAAACAAGCGAAACGACAGTTGCGATTACTTCAGTATCAGCCTCGCTATATACCGCTCCGCTCCGATGGGATATCGAAGACTCTCACGCGAACTTAATTGGAACGTTCCGGGCCCGAATCCACGCCCTCACCGCCATCGCCCCGATCATCGAAATGCCTGCTCAAGCCCAGGTAGAGCCAGACCGGCAGCAACGCCAGGCCCACGGCCACGCAGCTCCAGGCCAGCCACGGATCGCCGTGCGGATGTGGAAACAGCAAGCGGCCCACGCCGAACAACAGCGCGTAAACGGACACCGCGGTGAGCGCCACGGCGAACAGGCGGCTGCCGAGCGCCTTCAGTGAAGCGGCCCGCGTCACCCCACAGCGCGCGGCCGTACGCCCCCAGAAGCCGAACGGACGGACCTGCCGATAGAACCGATCCAGGGTTTCCTCGTCCGTTGCCGGCGTGACGAAACTGACCAGAACCGCCGCGGTGCAGGTCACCAGCGACATGACACCCAGGCGCAACCACTCCCGTGCCGGATCGGTGCCGAGGAAATACAGCAGCAACGGCGCGGTGATCAGCGAGGCCAGCATCGCGGCCAACTCGGAGTAGAGATTGATTCGCTCCCACAACCAGCGCAGCACCAGTACCGACCCCATCCCCGCGCCGAACAGCAGGGAAATGAACCAGGCCGTCTGGATCGAACCGAGGTTGGCCATGATGACCATGGCGATCAGCAGGATCAGCACATTGGACAGGCGCGCCACCATCACCAATTCCCGGTCTCTGGGCTTGCGTCTGAGCAGCCTGGGCGCCACCACGCCGCCGTACACATCATTGCTCCAGTAGGATGCGCCCCAGTTGAGGTGGGTATCCACCGTCGAGGCCAGCGCCGCCAGCAGCCCTATCAGCATCAGACCGCGCACGCCGGGCGGCAGCAATTCATCGATGCCGGTGACGAACAGCGCCTCGCGCGCGGCGGTGAAGCCGGCACCGCTGGCCTCCTCGGCACTGAACGGGTAAAGCACCAGCAAACCGATGGCGATCGCCAGCCACATCAGGCTGCGCAGGAATATCTGCAGCCAGGTGAAGAGCAGGCCGGCGATACGCGCCTGGCGGTCCGTCGGGCAAGCCATGCAGCGTTGTGCCAGGTAGCCGGTACCGTCGGCATTCATCTGGAACAGCCACTGCAGGCCGACGATGACCAGAAATGGCATGAAGGCTTCCCCGGTATCGCTCGGCGCGAAGGACAGCAGTTGGCCCGCCCGCTCGACGCCGTACAGTTCGACGAGCCGGTCGCTCATCCCTCCCAGCCCACCGACGGCGTCGACCACGAACCAGGCATAGCCCAGGGTCCCCAGCATCGCTACGCCCAGCTGCATCACATCGGTCTGCACCACCGCGCGCAGGCCGCCGGTGATCGAGTACATGGCTGTAAATGCCAGAATCAGCATGATCGAGATCAGGTTGTTGGCGCTGGTGGTCGATGGGTCGAGCCCGCTGATACTTTCGCCCAGGCGCAGGCCGCTTGCCTCGACCGCCTCGAGGAGGCCCCGATAGAAACCGCTGGGCAACCAGTCGTGCCAGGGCAGGAACACCTCGGCAATGCGGATCGCCGCCACCAGCACCATCGCCAGCACCACGCAATTGATCACCGTGCCGTAGTAGATCGCCTTGAACAGGCGCAGCGGAACAACGGCCGGGCCGCTGTAGCGTACCCGCGTCAGCTCGGCGTCGGTGAGCACGCCCGCACGGCGCCAGCCGGAAGCGAAAACCCAGGCCAGTAGCAGAAACGCCAGCCCATAGATCCACAGCCGCCACAAGGCGAACACGCCGGCGGTAGCGACCAGACCGCTGACCAGTAGCGGCGTGTCGCCGGCGAACTGGGTCGCGGCCATGGACACTCCGGCACGCCAGCCCTTGATCGTGCGCCCGGCGAGAAAGTACTCGTGCAGGTTCTGCGACGCCTTGCGGCGCGTGCGCATGCCAACGGCTAGACCGTAGAGAACGAAAGCCAGCACCATCAGTAGATCCAACATCGTGTCGTCCCGGTCGTTGGAAGCGCCTAAATGAGAGCCCGTATGTGGCGCAAAGATGCCATGAGCGGACGAGCGGCTCCTGCTACATCAAGGCGTCGCCCGTGGCGCCTTATTGCACAACGGCCATTCGATAAAGCGCGCTGGAGCCGGAAAGCTGGAGAACTGGACGAGAAAACCTCCAGGAGGATTTTTGACGTCGTAGCGAAGGCCCGAAGGTGACCTTCAGGATGGCAGGCTATAAAGCGTCGGTTTTCGCCCGGACTCGCGCCGCTTGTCTTCAGCCACGAACTTTCAGCGCCGTTTTCGACCCGTTGAGCGCATAGCGCGTTTTTGCCCTGCCTGTTTCAGGACGACGATTTCGGCGCTGTGCATCAGACGCTAGACTAGCGGGCCGCCGAGAACGACCGAACGGACATGCCAGCCCTCGACTATCAGCCACTTCCCTCGTCGCTAGTGCCATTACTGATCAGGTTCTATCGCGCCCATAACAGCCGACACCGCGTGCACCGCGAAGCGAAATGCTGGGTCGCCAGACGCGGCGAAATCCATGCCGGGCTCTGCCTGACACCTGTCGCGCAGGGGCATTTCCTGAGCGGCTTGCTGGTGAATCCGCAGGAACGCAACCGGGGCATCGGCGCGCGCCTGGTTCGAGCGGCCTTGGCCACCGTCGAGGGCCCGGTCTGGCTGTTCTGCCAGCCGCGGCTATGCGAGTTCTATGCAAGGCTGGGGTTCTTCCCCACCGCCCAGCTGCCGGAATCCCTGAGCGACCGCCTCGCACGCTACCAACGAAGCAAGACGCTGATCGCCCTGCTCAACGACCGGATGCCGCCCATGTCCAGACCGACCCTGACCATCGCCATAGCCTGCCTGTTCGACGAGGCCGGGCGCATGCTGCTTGCACGCAAACGCGGCAGCCGCTTCTTCATGCTGCCCGGTGGCAAGGCGGAGCCGGGCGAAAGCCCATTGCAAACGCTCAGGCGGGAACTCGGCGAGGAGCTGCACCTGCACCTGGGCGACGATGCCTTCGAGGAACTGGGGCATTACCAGGCGCCCGCCGCCAACGAGCCGGGGCACTGGGTACAGGCCGACGTGTTTATGGCGCGCCTGCCTCATGCCGTGCAGCCACAGGCGGAACTCGAAGAACTGGATTGGCTGGAGCTGAACGCTCCGGCGCGTGACGACCTGGCGCCCTTGCTGCGCGAGCGAATCATGCCGGTGCTGCTGGAGCGCACTGCGTCCCTTCAGCGCGGTTGACTGGTTGGCAGACTCGCTCGGATGGCAGCGCTCAAGGCGATATCGGGTCGCTGGCCGGGAAGGTTTCTTCCAGCGCTTCGTCGAGCTGGTCCTCGTCGGCCTCGTCAGGATGGCGGACGACGTCGTCCTGATCTTCGCCCGGCTGGCCGTTCTGCTCTTTGCCGTTCATCGCTGTTCTCCCGCGTGGTGGCTGTGAACATAGTTAGGCCACGAGGGCTCACAGCGGTTCAGCGGGAACTTTTCTGCGGACAAAAAAAGGGGCGGGATTTGATCCCCGCCCGCCTCCTTCCGTGCTCCCTGACATCCTGCTCATCATCCTGATGGCATCGCATCCAGCGATGGTTCCTGACCCTCTCCCTGAAGGCCTGTGCTTATCCTTAAGCACAAGCGCGATATTAATGATCCCGACGACAGCCACAACGGGTGAAAAATCCCCTAGGCTCGGAGTTGAGCACTTCGCCTTCTCGATAATATTATTTAAAATCAATTAGTTACATAAAAATAACGGCAGCTAGAGCGATTCAGCCGGGCGAATACGCATCCTTTTCCTACAGACCGTGTAAGCAAATGCTCACAAGCGAAAGCGGCAGAAGGGAAAAAAAGGCGCATAGGGATTAGACCGACAATCGTCCATTCGGCCACGAGGCTTGTAACGGCGGACAGAGGAAACAGAAATGCCGCCAGGGTGTAGTCCCGAGGCGGCACCTTCTTTCCAGGGCTGGAACTACATCCAGCCCCCTTGATGCGTCTACTGGAACAAGGCGTCACTGGACAGCCCGTTGCGCTCGAGGATTTCACGAAGACGCCGCAGTGCTTCCACCTGGATCTGCCGGACGCGCTCGCGGGTCAGCCCGATTTCCTGGCCGACCTCTTCCAGCGTGCAGGCTTCGTGACCACGCAGGCCGAAGCGGCGAATGACCACTTCACGCTGCTTTTCTGTGAGATCGGACAGCCACTGGTCGATACTCGCCGAAAGATCGTCGTCGAGCAGCAATTCGCAGGGATCGGTCGGCTTGTCGTCGGTCAGGGTGTCGAGCAGGGTCTTGTCGGTATCCGGCCCGAGGGAAACGTCCACCGAAGTGACGCGTTCGTTCAGCCCGAGCATGCGCTTGACCTCGCCCACCGGCTTTTCCAGCAGGTTGGCGATCTCTTCCGGGCTGGGCTCGTGGTCGAGCTTCTGCGTCAGTTCGCGAGCAGCCCGGAGGTA
Organism: Pseudomonas lopnurensis; assembly: GCF_015070855.1. Classification (GTDB taxonomy): domain Bacteria; phylum Pseudomonadota; class Gammaproteobacteria; order Pseudomonadales; family Pseudomonadaceae; genus Stutzerimonas; species Stutzerimonas lopnurensis. Next base: position 143,169 of record NZ_JADDIX010000018.1, on the reverse strand, counting down.
GACGTTCAGTTCCTTGACCACGTGGATCGGCAGGCGAATCGTGCGGGTCTGGTTCATGATCGCCCGCTCGATGGTCTGCCGGATCCACCAGGTGGCGTAGGTGGAAAAACGGAAGCCCCGTTCCGGGTCGAACTTCTCCACCGCGCGAATCAGCCCGAGGTTGCCCTCCTCGACCAGATCGAGCAGCGACAGGCCACGGTTGACGTAACGCCGCGCGATCTTCACCACCAGGCGCAGGTTGCTCTCGATCATGCGCTTGCGCCCCGCCGGATCGCCCTTCTGCGCCAGGCGGGCGAAGTGCACTTCTTCTTCGGGCGTCAGGAGGGGGGAGAAACCGATTTCGTTGAGGTACAACTGGGTCGCGTCGAGCGCCCGGTTGTAGTCGATGAACTTGTGTTGCTTGGCCTTGCCAGCAGCCGAGGTTCGCGTTACATCGCTGGCTCGGTCGAAGGGTGTGGCGGGCTCCATGAGTAGGACCGCATCGTCGACGTCAAACTCCAGCGCTTCTTTTTCGAGTGCCATTTATTGTTGTCCTGTTCTGAGTTCGACAACAGGCTCGGGCAGCACGCAATCCCTGGCAATACTCGAGCCCATCCCAGTGCCGGAACAGGGCGGGCGTCAGGTCAACGTCTCGGCAGATATTGCAGGGGGTCCACGGGTTTGCCCTGGCGACGAATCTCGAAATGCAGCTTCACCCGGTCGGTTCCCGTCGATCCCATCTCGGCAATACTTTGCCCAGCCTTGACTTGTTGGCCCTCCCGCACCAGCAGCCTGCGGTTATGACCGTAGGCGCTTACATAGGTATCGCTGTGCTTGATGATCACAAGTTCGCCGTAACCCCGTAATCCACTACCGGCGTACACCACAGTTCCATCAGAAGCAGCTAAGACAGGCTGTCCTAATTCCCCGGCGATATCAATTCCTTTATTCAAACTGCCGTTTGAGGAAAAACGGCCGATGATCGTGCCGTTCGCCGGCCACGCCCAGCCGCTTGCCGAGCGCGTGACCGGCGTCACCGGTGTGGTCGCGGGTTTGCTCACCGGCGGGCTGGGCGTCGTGCTGAGAGCGGGTTGACGCGGCACCGGCGTGGCCACCACGGTCGGGGTCGATGGCGCGGGCTTCGGCACCGGTGGGGCAGGACGCGGGGTGGCGGCGACGGCAGGCGCTGTGCTGGCGGAGAAGCGGATTCGCTGCCCCGGATAGATGACATGCGGTGGCTGGATGCCGTTCACCCGCGCCAGATCGCGCCAGTCCCAGCCGAAGCGGAAGGCGATCGACCACAGCGTATCGCCACGCTGGACGATGTAGTGGCCGGTGGTGACGCGATCGCGACTGTTGCGGTCGACGACCTGCACCCCTCCGCTGGGTGATGAAGCGCAACCGACGAGCGTCGAGCCGATCAGCAGTGCGCCCAGGAACGAACGGACCATGGGATCGCGAATCCATCGCTGAATCGCTGTGAGCCTCAATACCCGCTCCCTTTCATAGACAAGTCCGTTCAGGCGCTTTCCGTTATCGGCTGGCGCCGGCCGGCGAACCACTCGAGCCCCAGCACCAGCGAGATGCCCAGGATTGCCAACAGCACCGCCAGCAGCAACTGAGGATCATGTCCTGTCAGATCCCCGTAAGTCGAGGGGAGAAGGTTCTGCTGCAGCAAAGGAGAAGGTTCCCCGTGCCGATCGATCTGCCAGGTCAGGGTTTCCTTCCAGGGCCAGACCTTGTTCAGCGAGCCCAGCATCAAGCCGGTGAGAAACGCCAGGGTGATATCGCGCCAGCGATCCAGCGTCCAGCTCAACAGTTTGGCGAAACTGAGTATGCCGAACGCGCAACCGCATGCGAAGACCACCAGCACACCGATATCCAGCGACTCCACGGCACCCAGCACGAAGGGATAGAGCCCCATCAGCACCAATATGAAACTGCCGGAAATGCCCGGAAGAATCATGGCGCAGATCGCAATGGCACCGGCGAAGAACAGACTGATCTTGTCACTGCCCCACTGTACGGGCACCGCTACGGTGATCCAGTATGCGAACAGGATACCGAGAACGAAACTGATAGCGCTCATCCAGTTGCGACGTTGGATTTCCTTCCCGACCAGGTGTACGGATACCAGGATCAGCCCGAAGAAGAACGACCACACCGGAATCGGGTGCTGCTCGAGCAGGTACGTGATCAACCTGGCCAGACTGAAAACACTGGTCAGGATGCCTGCCAGCAACGTCAGCAGAAAACCCGCGTTGGCCAACTTCCAGGCCTCGGTGATACGCCCACGCAACAGGGGCTTGAGCGCGAGCGGTACCGAGGCGATCGAATGAAGCAGTTCGTCGTAGATGCCCGAGATAAAGGCGACCGTACCGCCCGATACGCCAGGCACCACGTCCGCCGCGCCCATGGCCATGCCCTTGGCGTACAACAACAAAGCGTTCTTCATGTTTCCTTCCGCTGAATGATCAAACTACGGGTCCATTGAGCAGCGGCACGAAACGTACGGTATCCAGAAGACGGCGGGAAAAGCCGTTTTCCTCTCGAATGATCAGCATGAGTTGCTGGACCTCGCCGGCACCCACCGGAATCACCAGCCGCCCACCGGGCGCCAGTTGATCGAGCAGGGCCTGCGGCACGTCGGCGGCCGCCGCGGTGACGATGATGCCGTTGTAGGGCGCCAGTGCCGGCCAGCCCTCCCAACCATCGCCCCAGCGAAAGACCACGTTACGCAGCTTGAGTTCGGCCAGGCGCTCCTTGGCACGATCCTGCAACGCCTGAATGCGCTCGACCGAGAAGACTCGCTCGACCAGTTGCGCCAGCACGGCAGTCTGGTAGCCCGAACCGGTGCCGATCTCCAGGACCTTGTCCAGCGGGCCGTCGGCCAACAGCAGTTCGCTCATGCGCGCGACCATGAACGGCTGGGAAATCGTCTGGTTGTGGCCGATGGGCAGCGCAGTGTCCTCGTAGGCCCGATGTGCCAGGGCCTCGTCGACGAACAGATGGCGCGGCGTGCGGCGTATCACCTCGAGCACGTGGGGGTTGGACAGCCCCTCCTCGTAGAGGCGCTGGATCAGGCGATCGCGGGTCCGCTGCGAGGTCATGCCGGAGCCGTGGTGCAGCAGGCGGTCTTGTCCACGCAGGCTCACAGCACACCTCCCAGCCAGTTCTCGAGCCCGTGGAAGGCCTCGCGGAAGGTCCGGTCCAGTTGCAGCGGCGTGATCGACACGTAGCCCTGCATGACGGCGTGGAAATCGGTGCCCGGGCCGCCGTCTTCGACATCGCCGGCGACCGAGATCCAGTAGCCCACCTTGCCGCGCGGGTTGGCCTGCTTGACCGGCGGTTTGGCCCGGCTGCGGTGCCCCAGGCGGGTGAGCTGGATGCCGCGGATATGGTCCAGCGGCAGGTTCGGCACATTCACGCTGAGCACGGTGCGCGGCGGCAATTCGAGCTGATCGTGCTTCTCGACCAGCGTGCGCGCGATATAGGCGGCCGTCGGCAGGTTCTCCGGCGAGCGCGAAATCAGCGAGAAAGCGAACGCCGGGCGGCCGGTGAAGCGTCCCTCGATGGCCGCGGCGACCGTGCCGGAATAGAGCACGTCGTCGCCCAGGTTGGCGCCGAGGTTGATTCCCGAAACCACCATGTCCGGGGTCTCGTCGAGCAGGCCGTTGAGGCCCAGGTGCACGCAATCGGTAGGCGAGCCGTTCAGGCCGATGAAACCGTTGGGCATGCTCACGGGATGCAGCGGGCGGTCCAGGGTGAGCGCGCTGCTGGCTCCGCTCATGTCCTGGATCGGCGCTACCACCTTGCACTCGGCATAATCCGCCAGCGCGTCGTAAAGCGCGGCGAGCCCGGGCGCATACACCCCGTCGTCGTTGGCGATCAGAATACGCATCAGATGTCCGTCTGCCCTGCCAGGCTGACCAGCTCGCGCACCACGGCGGTGGCGAAGCATCCGGTCGGCAGGACGAATTCCAGTTGCAGAATGTCAGGCTCGGGATAATGCCATGACAAACCGCCGATGGGGAGGCGAAGAATGCGCCGTTCGTGCTTCATGCCGGCTTGCGCCAACCAATTGGCGATCGCCGCCTCGCCATCGGCGACCCGCCGCTCCAGCGCCAGGATTCCGCCGCCCGCCGGCGAGCCGCCTTCGCCCCATAGCGGACCGGTGGGGTGCAGGTCGAGGATCGCCAGCCGCGGATCGCTGCACTCGGCCTCACCGGCGGGAAAGAAACTACGACTGTCGGTGAATGCCAGCAGATCCCCTACCCTCGCCTGGCTCCAACTGCCGTCGGCGACGCGCTCGGCGAGCACACGATTGAACAGGTAGCTGCGCCCGGCCGAGAGCAGGCGCGAGCGCAGGTTGCGCTGCACCGGCAACTCCCCTTTTCCGGCGAAGTCGCGAGCGCCGTGCAGGTTGCCGCCCTGGTAGCCGAAGCGCTGCAGGCCGAAGTAGTTGGGCACGCCCTGGGCCTTGAGCCGCTCCAGGCGGGCATCGAGCGCCACATGCTCGCCGCGAAGCTCGGTCAGGCGCAGGGTGAAGCCGTTGGCCGAATGCGCGCCGCGCTGCAGCTTGCGCTGGTGGCGGGTGCGCTGGAGGATCGTCAGGCCTTCGCCTTCGGCCGCGGCCAGATCGGGATCGGCCTTGCCCGGCAGGTGCAGGCTGAACCACTGGCGGGTGAGCGCCTGGCGGTCCTTCAGCCCGGCATAGCTGATCATCTTCAACGGCACCCCGGCGGCGCGGGCGATGCGCCTGGCGGCCTCCTCGGTGTTCAGATTGCGCTTTTCCACCCACAGCCACAGGTGTTCGCCTTCACCGGACAAGGGAATGTCGAGCACCTCGTCGACCTGGAAATCCTCGGCGACGGCCTTCAGCACCGCACTGCCGCAAGGCTCGCCATGGGCACGCGGCCCGAGCAGTTGCTCCTCGGTCATGCGCGGACCAGCAAGGCGACCGCGTGGACGGCGATCCCCTCCTCGCGCCCGGTGAAACCGAGCTTCTCGGTGGTGGTGGCCTTGACGTTGACCTGGTCCAGCGCCACCTGCAGATCCTCGGCGATCAGCGTGCGCATGCTTTCGATATGCGGCGCCATCTTCGGCGCCTGGGCGACGATGGTGGCGTCGACATTGCCGACTTGCCAGCCCTTGGCCTGCACCTGCGCCAGCACATGACGCAGCAGCACGCGGCTGTCGGCGCCCTTGAACTGCGGATCGGTATCCGGGAAATGCTTGCCGATATCGCCCAGCGCCGCCGCGCCGAGCAGCGCGTCGCTCAAGGCATGCAGCAGCACGTCGCCGTCGGAATGGGCCAGCAGCCCGAACCGGTGTGGAATTCGCACGCCGCCGAGCGTGATGAAGCTGCCCTCGCCGAAGCGGTGTACGTCGAAGCCATGGCCGATACGCATAGAAAGACACCCTGGAAAACTCAGCAGGCGATTCTACAGGAGCGCGCGGCGGCTTGAGCGGATAGCCGCAGCGCGGCCGCATCATCGATACCGACGATAGGCACCATCAGCCGAATCGATATCATATCGCCTTCTCCCGATATATAGTTCGCCCCATCACGATATACGCCTGCAGAACCGACCATGCCCGACGATTTCGACGACATCATCAAGGCGCTCGCCCATCCCCTGCGCCGCGACATCCTGCGCTGGCTCAAGGAGCCGCAGCGCTACTTCGCCGAGCAGCATCACTCGCTGGAAAACGGCGTCTGCGCCGGGCAGATCGACCAGCGCGCGGGTCTTTCGCAATCGACGGTATCGGCACACCTGGCCACCCTGCAGAAAGCCGGGCTGATCAGCAGCCGGAAGATTGGCCAGTGGCACTTCTTCAAGCGCAACGACGAGGCCATCCAGGCCTTCGTCGAGCGTATCGGCCAGGACCTCTGAGAGCCTGTTCACGATCTCGCGAGCTAGAAACCTGCAAGGCCTCGGCGGCCCCACAAAAACAGGCGAGAGACGTAGCGCAGCGGAGTAACGGCCGAAGGCTGGCCCGCAGGGTGAGCGTAGCGAATCAAGCGGAGTTTACGGGTGTAAATGAGATGACTCGCTTCGCTCGCCCCTTCGGGGCCGCACTGAAGCGCGTTAGCCGCAAACGGCTTGCCGAGCCTGTTTTTAACGCCGCAGGGCCGACGCGCAGCAGATCATGAACAGGTTCTGACCGCTTTCATCGAACCACCCTCGCGTACAGGAGCAGCACGGCTATGCCCACACTCTTCGACCCGATCAAGATCGGCGACCTGGAACTGTCCAACCGCATCATCATGGCGCCCTTGACCCGCTGCCGCGCCGAGCCCGGCCGCGTACCGGGCGAGCTGATGGCCGAATACTACGCGCAGCGCGCCGATGCCGGCCTGATCATCAGCGAGGCCACCTCGGTGACGCCGATGGGCGTCGGCTATCCAGATACGCCCGGCATCTGGTCCGCCGAGCAGGTCCAGGGTTGGAAGAGGATCACCGATGCCGTGCACGCCAAGGGCGGCAAGATCGTCCTGCAACTCTGGCACGTCGGGCGCATCTCGGATCCGCTCTACCTCGACGGCCAACTGCCGGTCGCGCCCAGCGCCATCAAGCCAGCCGGGCATGTCAGCCTGGTCCGCCCGATGAAGGACTACGAGACGCCACGGGCGCTGGAGACCGAGGAAATTCCCGGCATCATCGAGGCCTACCGCAAGGGTGCCGAGAACGCCAAGGAAGCCGGCTTCGACGGCGTGGAGATCCATGGCGCCAACGGCTACCTGCTCGACCAGTTTCTGCAGGACAGCACCAACAAGCGTACCGACGCCTACGGTGGCGCGCTGGAAAACCGTGCCCGCCTACTGTTGGAAGTGACCGATGCCGTCATCTCGGTATGGGGCGCCGGCCGCGTCGGCGTACACCTGGCGCCGCGCGCCGATTCCCATGACATGGGCGATTCAAACCGCGCCGAAACCTTTGGCCACGTGGCCCGCGAGCTGGGCAAGCGCGGCGTCGCATTCATCTGCACCCGCGAGAAAGTCGGCGAAGACAGCCTCGGCCCGCAGTTGAAGCAGATCTTCGGCGGCGTCTACATCGCCAACGAACGATTCACCCAGGAACAGGCCAACGCCTGGCTGGCCGAAGGCAAGGCCGATGCGGTCGCGTTCGGCATTCCCTACATCGCCAACCCCGATCTGGTCGAACGGCTGCGCCGGAACGCTCCGCTGAACGAGCCCAGGCCTGAGCTGTTCTACGCTCAGGGACCGATCGGCTACACCGATTATCCATCGCTCTAGCTCCTGGCGATGGAAAGGCCCGACCGGGAAATCCGGCCGGGCCTTTTTTGTGGCTGCCATCCCTGGCGGTCACCCTTCGGGCCGTCGCAAGCGC